>NZ_JBQSUZ010000001.1:0-585017 GCF_052375975.1 Halomonas sp. TP35
GAGCCGCCTGCCTCAGCGAGGAAGGCGTATTCTACGCATTTCCTGTTGTTTGTCAACCGCTGTTTTTAGCGGGCGAAGCAAGCGATTAAAACTTCGCTAACCTCCTGACAAACCGAAGGTTTTCACCTTCACTCACCGCTGGTAACGCTGGGCGTCCCCGGCAGCGGATGCGTACTTTACGGATTCGCCGGACGTTTGGCAAGGGGCTTTGTGAAATATGTCTGAAAAACTTCAGTTCCCCCTTTAATCAGGCCGTGAAAGCACTTCGGCGAACCACGTATTGGCGGTTACACTACACGCAGCCACTTCATCTACCCACTTCGCCTTCTACTTCTAATATGAGGTCCATGATGAGCCCCCATCTGCTATCCGTTGACTCTTTAAACCGCGACAGCGTTAACCACCTTCTACGCGTTGCGGCCCAAATGGAGCCAATTGCCCAGCGCCGTCAGGTTACGCGCGTTCTTGAGGGCGCTGTCTTGGGCAACCTGTTTTTCGAAGCCAGTACGCGTACCCGGGTAAGTTTTCATACGGCGTTTTGTCGGTTGGGCGGCAGCGTATGTGATACCACAGGCTTTACTTTCTCATCCATGGCCAAAGGCGAGTCGCTTTACGATACCAGTCGGGTAATGAGTGGCTACTGCGATGCGATTGTCATGCGCCACCCGGACCAAGGCTCTGTTGCCGAGTTTGCGGCAGCGACCCATGTGCCGGTGATTAACGGCGGCGATGGCCCTGGCGAACACCCAAGCCAAGCGCTATTGGATATTTATACGATCGATAAGGAGTTTCAGCGGTTAGGCAAATCGTTTGGCGGAGCACATATTCTACTGACCGGCGACCTCAAGTATGGGCGTACGGTGCACTCTCTGATCAAGCTGCTTTCTTTATACGATCCGTTACGTATCACACTAGTATCGCCGCCCGGACTTGAAATGCCTACTGCACTGATTGACCTGGTCACATCACGCGGGCATCAGGTAGAAGTACGCGATCATTTAGCCACTGACTTCAGTGATCTGGATGTTGTGTACACCACGCGAATTCAGAAAGAGCGCTTTACCGAAGAAATGAACGAGAATTTCCAGGGCATCTCGGATGACTTTATAGTCAACAAGGTGTTTCTGGATCAACGCTGCAGTGAATCCACCATTGTTATGCACCCGCTGCCCCGCGATAGCCGCCCCGGCGCGAATGATTTGAACGTGGATCTTAACGGCGACCCGCGCTTGGCGATCTTTCGCCAGACAGATAACGGCATCGCCATGCGGATGGCCATCTTTGCCACGCTGCTGCACGTCGATTCTCTGATTGAGAAAGACCTTCGCTCGGTGCGCTGGTTTGTTCCCAGCCAGACCGGAACGCTGGATCGCTAAAGCCACTTATATACGCTAGAGAGCAGACCGCCCATCGGGAAGACCTTCCTGATGGGCAAACCAGCCTTCCAAAATCAACACCGCCGCAATGCCATCAACGCTCTCTTCGCGGTAGTTGCCTCGGTGCCCAGCTTCACGGGCAATCAGCTTGGCTTCGCGGGTAGAGCCACGTTCGTCTACCATCACGCAGGGTTTGCCGTAGCGCCCGTGTAAACGGTTGCCAAACTTGCGGGCACGCTTACTCATGTCCGATTCGCTGTCATCCATATTGAGCGGCAAGCCAACGACCAACAGGTCCGGCTGCCACTCTTTCAGCAGCTGCTCTACTTTATTCCAGTCGGGGATACCATCACGTGCAGTAAGTGGGGAAAGCTCGCGGGCGCTTTTTAAAAGCTCATTGCCCACGGCTACCCCAATGCGCCGCGTACCATAATCAAAGGCAAGAATTAAGCGTTGGCCAACCTCTGCCATTACGCGTGCCCTGCATCACGAGTCATCAGGTTTAGATCCACCCCTAACAATCCTGCAGCAGCCGTTAAGCGCTCAGTAGGTGGCGTGTTGAACAGCACTTCCGTCTGCCCCTCAACCGTCAGCCAGCTATTGTCCTTTAGTTCATCTTCAAGCTGACCGACTTCCCAGCCTGAACAGCCCAGGCAAATCAGAAAGTGCTCAGGGCCTTCACCATTGGCTAGCGCCTGCAGAATGTCCATAGAGGTTGTCAGTGCCACGCCTTCCTCTACCTGAACGCTGGAGTCCCACTCTTGGCTGTCACCAAGATGGAGGATAAAGCCGCGATCCTTGTGTGTAGGGCCACCGTAATAGACCGGAGCATTGCGGTGGGGGCTGTCTCCCCCCCCCAGCTCCAACTGATCAAACAGTGCATCCAGCGTAATATCCAACGGGCGGTTGGTGATAACCCCCATGCAGCCATTATGGTCATGATCACAGAGGTAGATCAGGCTGCCCACAAAGTCAGGATCATCCAGATGGGGCATCGCCATTAAAAAATGGTGTTTCAAACTTTGCATGCGTCTCCTACGATCTGCTGACATAGCCAGCAGACCTTCTATCATCAAGTGTGGATCAGGCGTATCAAGCAGCGCTCAAGCGGCGTTCGATGGCATCCAACAACAGGCCCGCGATATTCGTGCCGCGCTGGTCATCAATTTCACGCACACAGGTGGGGCTGGTAACGTTAATTTCAGTGATGTAGTCGCCAATCACGTCCAGCCCTACAAACATCAGGCCTTTTTCACGAATCATTGGCTGTACTTGCTCAATCAACCAGTAATCACGCTCAGTGAGATCACGTGCGACACCACGGCCACCGGCTGCCAGGTTACCGCGCGTTTCACCTGCCGATGGGATGCGCGCCAGCCCAAAGGGCACCGGCTCACCGTCCACCAGCAGGATACGCGTGTCGCCGTCTTTAATTTCAGGCAGGTAGCGCTGAACCATAATCTGGCGCTGACCACGCAGCGTTAGCTGCTCAATGACCGCGCCAATATTGCGGCCATCAGGGCCGATATGAAAAATACCGGTGCCCCCCATCCCGTCCAGCGGTTTGAAAATCACATCACCATGCTCGGCATGAAAGGCCCGCAGCACATCATCACGGCTGGCCACCATGGTGGGCGTACAGCACTGAGGAAACTGCTGGGCAAACAACTTCTCATTACACTGTAAAAGCGCTGAGGTTGGATTAACAATGAGCACGCCTTCACGCTCAGCAAAGCCCAAGAGGTGGACCGCATTGGTGAAGTCAGCATCCACCGGCGGGTCTTTTCTCATTAATACCACATCAAGCTCAGCCAGTGGCCGGGCAGCCGCTTCACCCAAGTCATACCAATGGTTAGGATCGCGATGCACGGTTAGTGGTCGCATTCGTGCGTAGGCTTGCCCCGCCTGTAAGAAAAGATCTTCCTGCTCCATATAATGCAGAGTATAGCCGCGTTCCTGGGCCGCCCACAGCATGGCTATGGTGGTATCTTTCTTGTAAGCGATGTCGCTGATGGGGTCCATCACGACGCCGAGATGCAGATTTGATTGACTCATCGGGGCACAATCCATACTTAAACAATAGGTAGGCAGTATGCCGTACTGCCCGTCAGGCTCCAACCATTGGCGCCGTTACGGGGCAAGCGCGCCCGGCACCAGCCGTATCGCATCAGGTGCCAGCGTAATCAGTTGCTGCTTATAAAGCCGCCCAATGGCTTGTTTAAACGCACTTTTACTTACCCCTAAGCGCGCCTTAATCGCATGGGCGTCACTTTTATCGCCCAGCGGTAGATAGCCGCCGCTTTCACGCAGTGCTTTCAGTATTTTATCGCCGACGACGTCTAATCGCGCCGAGCCTGGCGGCAGCAGAGAAATATCCAGCCGGCCATCCTCACGGCGCTGCTTGACGTAGCCTTTTAGCGTCTGCCCGCGGCGCAGCGGCTGAGAAATATCATCCTGATAGATTAGTCCCCAATAGCGGTGATCAACCGCTACTTTCATACCGAGGTCGGTGCGGTCAGCGACCACGACGCTCACCTCATTACCCTTTTCAAGCGCCCAGGCATCATCGGTTAAAAAGCGATCAAGGCGCATGGAGGCCACAGGACGCCCCTGATCATCTTCATACAGCATGACCAGCACCCGCTTGCCAGGGTCAGGCCGGAAGATTTGCTCGCTGTACGGCAAGAGAACGTCTTTGGGCTGCCCCCAACGCAAAAACGCGCCCGTGTTATTAACGGTCACAACAGTTAAATACGCCACTTCACCTAACCGGGCAGAGGCGTCGCTTGTAGCGCGAGGAGGAGTCGTTGATTCACGGACCATGGGTGCCGTCCTTAAAAAGTGAGTCTATAGTATGGCGCCTGAGGATCACCGAGCAAAGCAGCTGGCCCGCTACGTAGTGATGGCCGCTGCTTAACGCATGGCGGGCTAATGGCTACTCATTCACACTTGTGAAGCCTATAGCGAATGCTAACGCTAAAAAGCAGGCCATTGAGGAAGGGGATCAATGAAGATATTAGTAAGCGCTTACAAATCACCAAAGTAGTGCTGTAGAAGGGTCAAGGCAACCACCGGGGCTGTTTCCGTACGCAGAACGCGTGGCCCTAGCGTTAATGGCGTAAAGTCAGCTGCCTGAGCGGCTGCAATATCCGTCTCCGTTAAGCCACCTTCAGGGCCAATTAAAAGTGCGGCGGCCTCAGGGCGTTCCGGCTGATCAAATGCATTGCCTGTTGCCAAGTGCAGCATCAGGCGAAGCGGCTCCTGGCGGGCACTTAGCCACTCAACAAGGCTTAGCGGCGAGTGCACGGTCGGCACTACCGCCCGGCCACTTTGTTCGCAGGCGCTTGCCGCAACAGCCTGCCAATGGGCCAGCTTTTTGGCTTCACGGTCACCTTTTAAACGTACATCACCACGCTCTGTATACAGTGGCGTGATAGCAGCGACGCCTAATTCAACCGCCTTCTGGATCGCATAATCCATCCGGTCGCCTTTGGAGATCGCCTGGCCAAGGTGAACGGCAAAGGGCGATTCCCCCTCACCGGCCCAAACGGCGTCGATAACCGCCGTCGTATGCTTACGCCCTACGTCGGCCAAGCGGACGCCCGCTTCATTGCCCTGGCCATCGAACAGCACCAAAGGCGCGCCTTCACCCATGCGTAGCACGCGGGTGACATGGCGCGCCGGGCCTTCCGGCAGCACTATCTCCTGACCTACTGCAAAAACAGCCGGTACGTGGAGGCGAGGCATTTTGCCATGCAAGGCATACCAGTCAGCAGCGTGCATACTTAGTGTGTACTTACTTCGGCTTGGCTTTCCTGTTGCGCTTCGCGCTGCTTGCGCTGGGCGTACATGGCTTCGAAGTTCACCGGTGCCAACATCAGCGGCGGGAAGCCACCACGGTTGACCAGGTTATCGACACACTCACGCGCGTAAGGGAACAGCAGGTTGGGGCAGAACGCACCCAGTGTCTGCTCCAGCTGAGCGCCTTCGATGCCCGAAATACGGAATAAACCCGCTTGTTCAACCTCTGCAAGAAACGAGGTGGTGCCGGTTTCGGAATCGTTTACCTGAGCGGTGACTTTTACAACCACTTCATACTGATCATCAGCGATTTTAGTGCTGGTGGTATTAAGATCCAGATTCACCTTCGGCTTAAACGCCTGCTTGAAAACAGACGGTGAGTTAGGCGCTTCAAAGGAGATATCTTTTACATAAATACGCTGCAAAGAGAACTTCAGCTGGGGCTTATCGCCTGACGCTGCTGCATCAGCCTGCGGGGTGTTGTTATCTTCCGCCATGGGGAAACTCCTCATTGTTCATTGAATGAATAGTATAAAGGTGACAGCGCTTACTTCTTAACGACGGGGAGGCTATCGGCCTGCCACTGCGCCATGCCACCTTTCAATTTAGTCACACGCTCGAAACCTGCCTTGGCAAGCTTGGTTTGAACCGCGCCTGCACTTTGCCCATGCTTGCATACGACAATGATCGGCTGGTTTTTCACTTTATCCAGCTCGTTCATACGGTTATCAAGCTTGTTATGGGGAATGTTACGTGCGCCAGCAATATGCCCGGCTTTGAAGTCTTTGCTTTCACGAATGTCCAGCACAACCGCATCTTCTCGGTTGATGAGCTGGGTGGCCTGAGTTGAGGTCACCGCATTGGTTGAAGCACTACGCGTTTCATAAATAAGCCACGCTACTAGCACCAGCAAAAACGCCCCAACGAGCAGGGGGTGGTTCTGTACGAATTCGAACAGCTGATCGATCATCGCGAACACAATCTCTTGGTCTATGCAGAAAAAAGCGGCAACGCCGCCGTCAAAACGCGATAAGTATACACGTCACAGGGCACCCCGCGCAGGCCTTGCTCATGACGCCCGGCGGTCGCCTACGTTATGATGCCCCAAGCGTGCATCAGTCGCGACCCTGATCACAAGGTGTTGTTTGAAAATAACGTGAGTTGACTCACCTTTTTAAACCTCTTTACTTTCAAACAGCGCTTTCATTGCTGACTGTTTTACGCCGCTTGGATTACTCAACCGAACGAGGTTCTTATGGCTACGTCTACTCCGCGTCCCGTCGCGCTAATCATTCTTGACGGTTATGGACACAATCCCGATAGCGCCAATAACGCGGTAGCATCGGCCAACACGCCTGTGATGGATGCGCTTTGGGCGAATCGACCACACGCGTTTGTGCATACTGACGGCCACCACGTAGGCCTGCCCGATGGGCAAATGGGCAACTCAGAAGTGGGCCATATGAATCTGGGTGCCGGACGCATCGTTTATCAGGACTTCACACGGATCACCAAAGCCATTAAAGAGGGCGATCTGGATGTTAACGAAAACCTGACACAGCCGATTGATGATGCCGTGGCCAATGGCCGCGCCGTTCATCTGCTGGGCTTGCTCTCGCCTGGTGGCGTACATAGCCATGAAGATCATTTCATCGCGATGGCCGAACTAGCGGCTCGCCGCGGCGCGCAACGTATCTTTATTCATGCGTTCCTGGATGGCCGAGACATGCCGCCTCAAAGCGCGCTGGCTTCTATCGAACGTGCTAATGCCCGCCTGGCTGAGCTGGTAGGCGCTGAAAATGGTTTTGTTGCCTCCATTATTGGCCGCTTTTACGCCATGGACCGTGATAACCGCTGGGAGCGGGTAGAAAAAGCCTACCATCTGCTGACCGAGGGCCAGGCTGACATCTATGCCACCAGCGCCGAAACCGCGCTGCGCGACGCCTATGAGCGCGGCGAAACCGACGAATTTGTACTGCCAAGCTGCGTATTGCTCAACGACAAGTGCGTTACCTTGCAAGACGGTGACGCCGCCCTGTTTCTTAACTTCCGCTCTGACCGCGCGCGCGAACTTACCCGCGCATTTGTAGAGCCTGACTTCAGCGGCTTTTCGCGCAGGGCCTGCCCATCGCTGGCGGGCAAGGGCTTGGTCATGTTGACCCAGTACGCAGCGGACATTCCTGCACCGGCCGCGTTTCCGCCATTTGATCTCAATGACACCCTGGGCGAGGTCGTCGCCAAGCGCGGTTTGACGCAGCTGCGTATTGCCGAAACAGAGAAGTACCCCCACGTTACCTTTTTCTTCTCGGGTGGCAACGAAGCCGAGTATGAGGGCGAAGAGCGCATTCTGGTGCCCTCCCCTCGGGACGTGAAGACCTACGACGAAAAACCCGAGATGAGCGCTTACGAGATCACCGACAACCTCGTTGAGGCTATCGACAGCGGCCGCTTTGACTTCATCGTATGTAACTATGCCAACGGCGATATGGTGGGCCATACCGGCGACTTTAACGCGGCGGTAAAAGCCATTGAAACGGTCGATATCTGCGTTGGCCGCGTTATTGAAGCGATTGAGCGCGCTGACGGTGCTTGCCTGGTAACCGCCGACCACGGTAATGCCGAGCAGATGGTGCATCCGGTCACAGGCGCCCCCCAAACGGCCCACACCACCTTTGTGGTACCGCTGGTTTACGTGGGTGAGCGAGCCGGCACATTAAGCGATGGCCGCCTGTGCGACCTGGCACCCACACTCTTGGCCATGATGAATCAACCCGTTCCCGAGGCCATGACCGGGAACCCGCTGATTGATTTCACTTGATCATACCGTTGCGGCGTCCTGTGCGAACCGCGTTAGTACTTGGTGCGCTACTGGTCATTGTGTACTCACCGGCGGGTTTGGCCCAGTCGGATGAGCAGGCAACACGCCAGCAGTTAGATGCGCTTGGCCAGGAAATTGAGTCGCTTACGCAGCGGCTGAGTACAACAGGAGAAGCACGGGACAGCGCCGAACATGAACTACGCGAGGTTGAAACGGAGCTGGCCGACACTCACCAGCGCCTGGATGCCTTACAGGCCGAGCGGCGCCAGTTGGATGATGAAATGAACCAGCTGCGCCAGCATCGCGACCGCCTGGAGGACGAGCAAGCCAGCCAGTACGCCGCCCTCAGCCAGCAACTCGCGGCGCTTTACCGGCTAGGGCCGACGCCACAGCTCAAGCTACTGCTGAACCAGGGCGACCCGGCAGAGCTTGATCGTATGCAGGCTTACCTGAACCGCTTTACTCAAGCACGCAACGAACGTCTTGCCGAGATTGCCCGGCTGGATACCGCGCTTGCCGATACGGAGCAGGCCCTTAACGAGCGCCAAACACGCCTGGCAAGTGTCGCCACCGAACTGGATGCGCAGCGGGTGCGGCTTGCTGAGCGCACCACCAACCGGCGCAACGTCGTGGCCACGCTGGATGATCGCTATGGTAGCGAAGCTGATCGCCTAGCGGATCTTAACGATAACCGGGAGCAGGCCGAGCGTAAGCTGCGTGAAATTCAGGAGGAACTAGCACGCCTGGATGCCCCCACGCCCAGCACTCAGATTACCCGTACTCAAGGGGATTTGCCGTGGCCCGTGCAAGGTGCCATCACCACAACATTTAATCGTCGTGATGGCGTTCACTATAACGGTATCGTCATCCAGGCAAGCGCTGGTACGCAGGTAAACGCTGTGCACACCGGCCGGGTGGTGTTTGCCGACTGGATGCGTGGCTTCGGCAACCTGCTGATTATTGACCATGGCGACCAGATCATGACGCTCTACGCTCACTTGCAGCAGTTTAGCGTACGCCCTGGCCAGCAGGTCAGCCGTGGCGACGAAATTGGCCGCGTAGGCGACAGTGGTGGACAATCGAATAATGCGCTCTACTTTGAAGTACGTCAGAGTGGCAAACCAATTAACCCACAGCGTTGGATTGCGCGCCGCTGACGGGATAAGCTGAACCGTATCAGGTTCTGTCTGAAACGTTGCCGAACGCAGACACTTTTCAGACAGAACTGTAATGTCAACTTGGGGCAGTTTTAAACGCTGCCTAACGCCTTGCGGAGTCTGCATGACGCTATTTGTTAACGAAGTACCGGCCTCTGCCAAGCGCCTTCTGGTGACTCTGCTTCCTGTTGCGCTATTGTCGGCACCGCTACCGCTGTTTGCTCAGCCCGCCAGCCAGGCAACCGGCGATGAATTACCTCTTGAAGAGATCCAGACCTTTGCCGAGGTGTTTGAGCGCATCAAGCGTGGCTACGTTGAAGAGGTCGATGACCGCACGCTGCTGCGTAACGCCATGCGCGGTATGCTCAGCGAACTCGACCCTCACTCCGCCTACCTTGATGCGGAAGAGTATCAAAGCCTGAGAGAAACCACTCAAGGAGAGTTTGGCGGCATTGGTATAGAAGTCGGCATGGAAAACGGCCAACTACTGGTGATCACCCCGATTGATGATACGCCCGCCTCACGGGCTGGCCTGCTTCCTCGGGATGTCATCGTTGCCATTGATGGCACGCCGACTGAAAGCATGTCACTTCAAGAAGCCGTTACGCTAATGCGCGGCGAACCAGGCAGCCAGTTGCGTATGATGATTCTACGCACGGGTGAGGACGCCCCGCGTGAGTTCAACCTTACCCGTGAGGCCATCCGCAGCGAAAGCGTTAAACATGAGCTTCTTGAGCCCGGCTATGGCTACCTGCGAATTAGTCAGTTTCAGTCGCGTACGCCAGAACAGGCACGCCAGGCAATAGAGCGCATGACGCGCGAACAGCCGCTGGAAGGGCTGATTCTTGACCTGCGCAATAATCCCGGCGGTGTACTCCAAGCGGCGGCCGGTGTGGCAGACCTGTTTCTGGATAACGGCCTGATTGTGTATACCGAAGGCCGGCTTTCCGATACCGCCATGTCATTTTCAGCCTCACCCGCCACGCCCGCCAGTGATATTCCACTGGTCGTATTGATTAACAGCGGCAGCGCTTCGGCCGCAGAAATTGTGGCGGGTGCGCTTCAAGACCAACGCCGCGGCGTCATTATGGGCACAGACAGTTTCGGGAAGGGTTCCGTTCAGCAGGTCATGCCGCTGGGTAATGGTGAAGGTTTGAAACTCACCACCGCGCTTTACTACACGCCAAACGGACGCTCCATTCAGGCGCAGGGCATCGCGCCCGATGTAGAAGTAGTGCGGGGCCGTCTGGAAGTCGCCGAAAGCCGCCCGGAGCTTCGCGAGGCGGACCTGGGCGGCCACCTGGATGCACAGCAGCCCGCCACTCAGACACGTTCGTCCGCGACCGAGCGGCTACGTGATGACTACCAAATGAGCGAAGCGCTCAATCTTCTCAAAGCGCTTAATGTGGTCGACCGCCGCCGTTAGCGGCAGCTATGCGGCAAGCGCCCCCGCTCTCCGGTGGCCTGCCGCATAACGCTGCGTTTAACAGGGCTTAGCTGGTTCATACCGCTCATGCCGAGATTGCGGGCCAGTGTAAAGAGCGGCATTTGGGTACCAAACAGCTCCCTGAACCCTTTCATCAGCCCTAACATGGCACTGTTATCCAAGCGCCGCCTGCGCTCATAGCGTTTCAATGTGGTTAACTCACCCCACGGGGCGCCGCGCTTCCAGGCGCTAACCACTTCTTCAGCCAATACCGCGGCATCCATCAAACCGAGGTTAACGCCCTGCCCTGCCAATGGATGAATGCTGTGCGCCGCGTCGCCGATCAGCGCGAAGTGCGGCAATACATACTGCCTTGCATGACGCTGTACCAGCGGGAAACGATACGCACGATCACACACCTCCACCTCGCCCAGGCGATAACCGAATGCCTCGCCCAGCGCTTTCCCTAACTCGTCAGGCGTAAAATGGCTGAGCGCCAACGCGTGCTCGGGCGTGGTCGACCAAACAATCGAGCAGTAGCGTGCATCGTCCTCTAGCGTGATCGGCAAGAAGGCCAGCGGGCCGCTCTGGGTAAACGCTTGCCGCGCGGTGCTGCCGTGTACATGAGCACACTTGACGGTAGTGACCACAGCCTCTTGGCCCATATCGTCGCTGGTGATCTCTATGTCGGCCAGCTCCCGCAGGGTTGAACGCGCACCATCTGCCGCTACCAGCAGCGGTGCATGCAGCTTGCGCGCATCGTCCAGCACTAACCAACGGCCTGTCGCTGAGGTTTGTAGCGCCTGAACCCGGCAACCAAAAAAACACTCTACTCTGGGATGATCCAGTACCGCATCGTTGAGCGCCGCCTGAGTAATCGCATTCTCTACTATATGCCCCAGTACGGGCACCCCGGCTTCATCGGCCGAAAATTTGATTTCACCACTGCCTTCCGCATCCCATACCTGCATATAGCGATACGGCGTTACGCGACATTCGGCCATGGCGGGCCAAACGTCCAGATGGGTTAACAGGCGCTGAGATACTGGCGTTAATGCACTGACCCGGGGCGTGGGAAGCGTCTTGTTAACGGCTTTCCAGCACTGGGGTTCATGTCGCGCTTCCACCAGTGCCACACGCATACCGGCTTGTGCCAGCAAGGCTGTTAGCGCTGTTCCCACCATGCCTGCGCCCACGACAATAACGTCAAAATTTTCTGTCGGTGCAGTGTCTGTCGCGTGCGTATCCATAACGCTCCTATCCGAGCCCAGCTCTTAGAGCTTTGTTCCTGTTGAGCCAAATAGCTGGCTAAGCGTTTGGCATCTTTAATCTTAAACAGCGAGGCATGCCTAACGCTCCAGCCCCATCGCGCGGCGCGCCAGGCTGCGTCGCAACGGCCCTACAAGGTTAAGGCCGATAAGCCCGGCTGCCCGAGCGTGAGGCAGAAGCGGTAACGAGTGTCCGAACAGGCGCACCAACCCGTCGCTAAAGCGAATGACATTGCGGCGATCACGCGCACGCTTCTGCTCAAAGGCCTGCAGCGTCGTCATATCACCCAGTGGCAGCCCGGTCTGTTCGCCCTGCTCAAGCGCTTCAACGAGGTCCATAATACCGCGTAACGCCAGGTTAAAGCCTTGACCGGCAACAGGGTGCAGCGCATGAGCTGCATTTCCCAGGACCGCCAGCCCCGGACGAACCGGCTCTTCTGCTGTTACCAACGAAAGCGGGTAGCTGTAGCGTTTTCCTACGCGAGTGAAACGTCCCACCCGGTCACCAAAGGCGCTCTGTAACTGGGCAAGAAACTCACGGTCCGGGAGCGCCATTCGCGCATGTTCCTGACCGCTGGGGTGTGTCCATATCAGCTCCATTGCCTGGCCTGGCAAAGGCAACAAGGCAACCGGCCCCTCCTGAGTGAAGCGCTCATAGGCAATACCCTCGTGTGGTTGGCTGATGCCCACATGGGTAATGAGCGCTGTCTGCTCGTAGGAATTATGGCGACTGTTGATACCCAACTGCTCTTTAAGCCCCGAACGCCCTCCATCGGCCAGCACGGTTAAGGCGGCGCGCAGCTCGCTGCCGTCAGAAAGGCGCAGATAGTGCCCGCCACCTTCTGGGACAAGCTTTTCTACCTTGGCCGGGCAGTACCAATCGACCGGCAGCGTTTTAAGATGGTGGTGAAGGACACGGCCCATCCAGGCATTGGGGATAACATGGCCTAGCGCATCGACGCCTAATTCCTGAGCACTGAGCCGCGTCGCTCCCAAGCGGCCACGCTCACTGATATGAATATACCGAATAGGCGTTGCTTCGCCCTGCATCGCATCCCAAATGCCCAACTGTTGAAAACGCTGCGCTGAGCCTTCAGCAATGGCGCTTGCACGCGCATCAAAGCTCGGCTGCCAACTCTCTTCAAGCGGCGCTTCATTCATCGGCGTCGCTTCGATAATGGCGACTTTCCAACCATAACGCTTGATAAGCGGGGCCAGTGCACAGCCCAGGCTGGCGCCCACTAATCCGCCCCCCACAATCACGATATCGTGTGTGGTCGTCTTTACTGGCGTATCCGTCAACGACGGCATTAGCATCTCCTGTCACCTGGCGCACCGCCATATCGTAATGGCGTAACGTAAATTACATAATAGACATTCAGGCAATCAATGTGCGCTTATTATTTAACCATTAGCGCTTCAATGTCAGCCATGCCTTTAGGTACTCCCGCCGTCAGGTTTTCATACCCTTCGTCGGTCACTACGACGTTATCCTCAATCCTGATACCGATTCCACGATACGCAGGCGGAACATCCTCTGCGTCGGGAATGTAGAGTCCTGGCTCAATGGTTAACACCATGCCCGCGACTAAAGGTCGTGGCGTCTTTTCATCCAGCCGGTAGCTACCAACATCGTGGACATCCAGCCCCAGCCAGTGGGACGTAGAGTGCAGGTAAAAACGCCGGTAGCTTTCATCATCAATTCGGGCTTGAACATCGCCTTCAAGTAACCCCAACGCAATCAACCCAGCCGTTAAATCCTCAACGACGTTCTGGTGAACATCAACGAGCGTCGCCCCGGGTTTTATCGCGGCGACTGCGCGCTCCTGGGCGCTCAGTACGACTTGATAAAGGGCCCGCTGAGCCTCGCTAAACCGGCCATTTACCGGAAAGGTACGGGTAATATCGCCAGCGTAGAGTTCAAACTCGGCCCCGGCATCAATTAACACCAGGCTATCGTTGGTTAGCGCTGCACGATTCTCGATATAGTGTAATACGCATGCGTTCGCACCGCCGCCCACTATCGTACTGTAAGCAGGCCCGCTGCCGCCCTGCCAAACAAACTCATGTTCAAGCTCGGCCTGCAGCTGATACTCGTAAAGCCCGGGGCGCGATGCCTGCATGGCACGCACATGGGCCTGCGCTGAAATCGCCGCGGCATGGCGCAGCAGGGCAATCTCGGCCTCACTTTTTATTAGCCGCATCGCATGAATCAGCGCGCTGACATCCAGCCAGCCTTTGAGCGGGGCCCGCCCACGGCGCAGCCCCACTTGGGCGAAGGAGAAAGCCTCTTCGGCAATACCCAGCGCGTCGGGATTATCCAGGGGCACGTAAAGCAGTTCGCGGCCCTCCAGTAGCGCTGGCAGCTGTGCCTCGCGGTCAGCATTTTCAAACGCCTGGTCGATGCCATGCTCCGCTTCAACGCCCCGGGCGCCCAAACGGCGGCCTGTCCAGGCCTCCACCGTTGGGTCGCGGTCCTGGCAAAACACAATGCTCTGTCCGGCGTCATGACCGGGAAGCAGCACCAGCAGCGCATCAGGCTCAGTGATTCCGGTCAGATAGTAAAAATCACTGTTTTGACGAAACGTGTACTCACTGTCGTGTGAACGGGTAACCAGCGAAGCACCAGGCAGCACGACAGCGGCGTTTGCGGGCAACTGCGCGATCAAGGCGTCACGGCGAGCGCGATACTCTTCGTTGCCAATCGCAGGCGGCCGGGGAAGTAACTCAGGCAACATACAACCTCCGAAGAATTAGTGAACGGGCGCGTCGGCTTGCTCAACCTGGGGCTTGCCCGGGTGCTGCTCGGTATACAGCAGCATGGCTGCCATCCGCACGTGCTCCGTCAGAGCAAACAGGTCATTCTCATTTTCAGGGCTGTCGTCAATATCTGTTTCGATGTGGCCAATGCCTGCCAAATCGTCAATCGCCTCACTCAGCGTTTGTGACCAGCGCTCACGAAGCTCGCCATCCACCACTTCCTCGACGACTTCCATAAAGCCCAGCGTCCACTCTTTTAGCCCCTGGGCTTGCTCGCCCAGCGAGAACAGCTCATCGGGGAGTAGCGGCGCATAGTTCAAGTCGCTGGCGCTGAGCGCCTCCAGCGTTTGGCGCCGCCAACCCAGCAGGCGTTCTGCACTGGGCTGGTCACGCGGTTGCTCAACGCCCAGGCTTATGCAGACCTCTTCAAGCCATGCCTCGGCACTTACATCGCGCAGCGCTAAAAGGGCGCTTAAACGTCCGTCTAAAAAGGCCGGTGACTGCATACTTCCATGCAGCAAAAAAACATCGGCTACGTCAGAAAAGTCCTGGCGCTCATCAATCAATGACATAGTAATAACTCGCTGTGTAATAATGATTCATACGTTAATGCGCCCTGGACACTTGCGCGTTGACCCCGTACAAGCGCCTCTCTTATAGTGAGCGACGACTGTTTTCCTATGCCATGATGTTAACGCATTGGGCCCCTCGCTGGCCCGCGCTGGAGCTTTAAATGAGTAACGCCAAGCGGCCAACGAAAGAAATTACCCTTCTCGGGCGCAGCTATGTCATTGCCTGCGATACCGGGGAAGAAGCCAAGCTTGATCGTGCCGCTCGCTATCTGGACCGCGCCATGAACGGTATCCAAGCGCAAAGCGGCACCCTGGGCAGTGAGCGTGTCACGTTGATCGCGGCGCTTAATATCACTCATGAACTGCTTGAAGCGCTGGATGAGCACCGGGAAAGCGAAGCCAACTTGAACAAGCTAAATGACCGTCTTGAGCGGGCGTTGGAAAAAACCCGCCAGCCTTAGCCAACCTTTCACTCAATACTTTGGCATGGCCGCGGGCTCTGTTAGAATAGCGGGGTTCTCTGGGGTGTACGCCAGTCGTTATAGTCCCTCGAGCCTATGCGCAGTACCCAGGGGGCCAATTGCTAGCCAGACCCGTGTGCATGTCCGTGCGTCGGAAAGCCTGACGGTTTGGCTGCGGCCACCCACTCTGAACCAGTAGGTTCAGGGCCAGAATGACAGCGGCACTCTGGGGAACTCTTATTTATGGAAAGCCTGCATCATCCTGAGGCCAAGCGCACCCTGCGCCTTGCGTTACGCCGACAACGCCTCGCCCTTTCAAAACATGAGCAGCGCCAAGCCGCTCTACGCCTTTGCCAACAGCTCAAACGGTTGCCTGAAATTCAGCGCGCCAAGCGCATCAGCCTCTATTTACCGGTTAACGGTGAAATCGACCCTACGCTTTTACTACCCTGGCTCCGCCAGCGTAATGTCGACGTTTATCTCCCGGTTCTGCGCCCGCTAAGCGATAACTCACTGTGGTTCGTTAACTACCACGCGACGACGCCCATGGTAAAAAACCGCTTTGGGATTCTTGAACCGGATACCCGGTTTGGCGCTCACCGCCACAATCGGTTGCCCGCTTGGGCGCTGGATACGCTCATTGTGCCGCTGGTAGGGTTTGATGCCGAGGCGAACCGCATGGGAATGGGGGGCGGCTTCTACGACCGCAGTCTTGCGTTTATGCGCAGGCAAGGCCCGGCGCCTGCCTTAATTGGCGTTGCCCACGCCTGTCAGCGTGTCGAATCGCTGCCAGTTGAACCCTGGGATGTGCCGCTAACCGCCGTGGTTAGCGACGAGAGTATCGTGCGTGCTGGCAAAAAAAAGAGCTGACTCTCGTAAAGTCAGCTCACACTACCTTTTGGCAAATGGCTGCGATGCCTTAAGCGTTACGTTTAACTTCCCGATAACGCCTGTGCATAGCCAGTGGCGAGTACGCCTAACAAGAACACTACTGTTAATGCCATTACCATATCAGGCTTTTTCCGCCGCATGCCGATTCTCCAACGCCTTTCGCCAATGCATTAATGCATCACCCACCTGCGTTTTAGAAAGGGCGACGCACCACATAAATATCGTTGACGACTATAGGGCCATAAGGGCATCAATGACAACGACAAAACAGGCTGTTTTTTTGCTTATTTAGACATTTTGATAACTCATGAGCCCTTATTGGCCCTGAATTTTGCAGTTAGCGAGCACTTACCCACCTAGCAAAACACCCTAGGCCATGAACAGCTGGTAAGCCGGGTTGTCGCTTTCACGCCAGTAACGATAGCCAATCGCATCCAGATAATCTGCCACATGAGTTTGGTCACTGCCGGGAACCTGCATACCCACCAGGACGCGACCATAAGCCGCACCGTGATTACGATAATGGAACAGTGAAATATTCCAATCATGGGGCAGTTGAGTCAGGAAATTCATCAGTGCCCCCGGGCGTTCAGGGAACTCGAAGCGGTACACTTCTTCTTCAAAGCGCTCGCTGGGCCGGCCACCGCTTAGATGGCGAATATGCAGCTTGGCCAGTTCGTTATCGGTTAAATCTTCCACCTGATAACCACCATCGCGCAGCTTGGCGATCACGGCCTGACGATCTTCACCGCCCGGCTTTACTTGAATCCCTACAAAAATATGCGCGTCGCTTTCGTCCGCATAGCGGTAGCTGAATTCGGTCACCATGCGCTTACCCAGCGCCCGGCAAAACTTTTTAAAGCTGCCGGGTTTTTCATCAATGGTCACCGCTAAAATAGCTTCGCGCTGTTCGCCAAGCTCGGTACGCTCGGCAATATGCTGTAGTCGATCAAAGTTGGTATTAGCGCCGGAGTTAATACATAACAGCGTTTCTCCCTCAGCGCCGGTTTGCTGTACATATTTTTTCAAGCCGGCAAGCGACAGCGCTCCGGAAGTTTCAGCAACGGCACGGGTATCGTCAAAGATGTCCTTGACGGCGGCACACATCTCATCGGTATTCACCGTAATGACATCATCAACCAGGTCCTTCACCAGCGAGAACGGTGCCTCGCCAATTTGAGCAACCGCGACACCTTCGGCAAATACACCGACCTGGTCGAGCACGACGCGCTCGCCCGCCGCCAAAGCGGCTTTTAGACAGGCGCTGTCTTCCGCCTCTACACCAATAATCTTGATATCAGGACGCAAGTACTTCACGTACGCCGCCACGCCTGCAATCAATCCGCCGCCGCCGACAGGCACAAAAATAGCGTCCAGACGCCCGCTGTGCTGACGCAGAATCTCGACACCTATCGTGCCCTGGCCTGCAATCACATCAATGTCATCAAATGGCGGAATATAGGTGTAGCCGTGCTCTTTGATCAACTCGTGAGCATGCTCGGCAGCAGCGGCAAACGCATCGCCTTTCAGCACGACTTTTGCCCCTCGAGCACGTACCGCCTGGACCTTGATTTCCGGCGTAATACGCGGCATCACAATCACCGCTTTCACGCCCATCAGTTTTGCCGCCATGGCAAGACCTTGTGCATGATTACCCGCAGACGCCGCAATGACGCCTTTTTCCTTTTGCGCCTCGGTGAGCTGAGCCATTTTGTTATAGGCGCCACGAATCTTGAACGAGAACACCGGCTGTAGGTCCTCACGCTTAATCAGAATCTGGTTGTTAAAGCGACGCGACAAAAAGGGAGCGGGGGAGATCGGGGTCTCACAAGCGGCTTCGTAAACGTTGGCCTGGAGAATCTTTTTGACGGTAGCTTCAAGCATGCAGGTATCCAATGGAAAATCGTGAGTGAGAGTACGCGTTACGGCGAGGGGTTAAAACACTAACAAAGCCTGTATTGGTAGCAGATTACGCCTACTGACGTCTACTGTGTTTCCATCGGCAGCCAGCGCTTTGGTCGGTATACTAACGCAATAACCCTCCTCCTCTGACCTGGAAAAACACATGACTCAAGATGAACTCAAAGCCGCCGTCACAGATGCGGCAATTAAAGAGATTGAATCAGGATTGGAAAAGGACACCGTACTGGGCATTGGCACTGGCTCAACGGCTAATTTGTTCATTGATCGATTAGGGCCGTTTCGCGACCGTTTTAAAGGCGCGGTGGCAAGCTCAGAAGCCAGTGCCAAGCGTTTGGAAGGCCTGGGCATTGAAGTGTTTGAACTCAACAGCGTAGGCACCGTCCCCTTCTACATCGACGGCGCCGACGAAGTAAATGCTCACTTACACATGATTAAAGGAGGCGGTGCCGCACTTACTCGCGAGAAAATCGTGGCGGCCTGTGCCGAGCGTTTTATCTGCATCGCCGATGGTTCAAAGTACGTGGCAACGCTGGGCGATTTCCCTTTGCCAGTGGAAGTCATTCCCATGGCACGCTCTTACGTGGCCCGTGAGCTGGTGAAACTGGGTGTCGACCCGGTCTACCGTCAGGGCGTCGTCACGGATAACGGCAATCATATTATCGACTGTTTTGATTTTATGATTGAAGACCCGGTTGCCATGGAAGCGCGCATTAACGCCATTGTCGGCGTTGTGACCAATGGCTTGTTTGCCGCGCGCGGGGCCGATGTATTGCTGCTGGGTAAAGCAGGTGGTGTTGAGCGTATCGTGCGTTAAGGGCTTATCGTTCAGCGCGTGAGAGCGCCTCGAGGCCCTCCAGGGTGCGTGCAAGCGCACCCTGCTGCGCTTTGATAGCAGATTGGCCAGCCTGGCCTTCTTGAAGACAGCGCTTGGGGTCGACGAAGCGGCACTGCAAGGCATCGACCAGCGTATCGACATCCGCCACCAGAGTAAGTGCGCCAGCCGTTTCCAGCGGCTCGACCACATCAGCAAAGTTTTCGATAAAAGGACCGCTGAGCACGGGTTTACCCAGCGCTGCTGGCTCGAGCACGTTGTGCCCGCCTAGCGGCACCAGGCTGCCGCCAACAAATGCCACCTGGCCTGCACCATAAAGAACAGCCAGCTCACCCAGCGTATCGCCTAGATACACTTGGGTAGCCGGGGTAACAGGCTCGCCCTGGCTGCGCCGGCTTGTCTCCCATTTCTTTGCTTCACACAGTGCTGCGACCTCATCAAAGCGTTGAGGGTGGCGCGGTACAAGCACCAGCAGGGCGTCAGGAAATTGATGTAGCAATTGCCGGTGTGCTTCCAGCAGTAGCGCCTCTTCGCCATCGCGGGTAGAACCGGCGACCCAGACAGGTCGCCCTTCCCACTCTAAAAGTAAGCGCTCACTCTCAACCGACCCCCTTGATGGAAGACCTACTTCAAACTTTAACGACCCCACCACCGCCGTTTTATCGGGCGCAGCGCCTAGCGCTTCAAACCGCCTGGCATCATCAGCAGACTTGGCTGCCAGCCAATCGACATTGGCCAGTGTGCGGGCCATTAGCGGGGCAACTTTCTGATAGCGCTTGAACGCTCGAGGCGAGAGCCGCCCATTGACCACCGCAACCGGCGTGCCATGTTGCTGACATGCGTGAAGCAGATTAGGCCAAAGCTCGGTTTCAAACATGATGGCAAGCTCAGGCGCTACGCGGTGCACAAACCGTTTGGCCGCACCGGGAAAATCCAAGGGTAGAAAGCAGTGCGCGAGTCGGGGGCGGTGATCAAGCTGCTGTTCAATCAATGCCTGCGCCTGCTGTGCGCCCGTAGCGGTCATGGTGGTTAACAGCAGGCTATGGCGAGGGTAGCGAACGAGCAGGCCCTCTATCAGCGGGCGGGCCGCACGGACCTCACCTACCGAGGCACAGTGCAACCAAATACGCGGCGGCGTAGGCAGCTTACCAAGGCGCCTGCCCAGCCGCTGCCAACGTGAGTAAGTAGGTACTTGCTCACGCCAGATGCGCCAGCCAATCAGTGGTGAAAGCGCATAGAGCGCCGCAGAATAGCCAAGGCGCGGCCAGTTAATTCGCCCCATTATCCCTCGCGGTCCAAAATGGAGCTAATCATCGCCGAGGTGGATACGCCGTCCTCAAACCCGAGCACTTTAACGTCTCCTCCATTGGCTCGAACGGCGTCTCCACCGGCAATCTCGTCTGGGTGGTAGTCACCGCCTTTTACCAGGATATCGGGCAGAACGGTTTCAATCAGCGCTTGCGGCGTATCGTTACTAAACGGCACAACCCAATCGACCGCGCCCAGGCCAGCCAGCACCTGCATACGTCGATTAAGCGGATTAATCGGCCGCTTGGGCCCTTTAAGACGGCCAATGGAGGCATCGTCATTTACCGCCACAATCAGGCGATCACCGAGGCGTTTTGCCTGCTCCAGATAGGCCACATGCCCTGCATGCAGAATATCAAAGCAGCCATTGGTCATGACGACCCGTTCACCGCGTAGCTGTGCCGCACGCACAGCCTCAACGAGAGGCGCCGGCTCGATAACCCCAAACTCGGCGAGCCTATCGCCGTGTAGCGCGGTATAAAGCTCGGCTATTGAGAGTGTCGCGGTGCCTGGCTTGGCAACCACCAGACCCGCGCCCAGATTCGCCAGCATCATGGCTTCGGGCAAGGCATGACCCGCGGCTAACGCGAGTCCCATTAAGCCAATGACCGTGTCACCGGCCCCGGTGACATCAAACACTTCCTGGGCGCGCGTAGGTAAATGAATAGGCGGCTGGCCTTCGCAGATCAGGGTCATGCCTTTTTCGCTGCGGGTGACCAGCAGGGCTTCCAGCTCAAGCTCGGCGCGCAGTGCTTCACCGCGCTTGGCAAGCTCAGCATCGCTTGCGCAGTGGCCTACCACGGCTTCAAACTCTGCAAGGTTAGGTGTGATCAAGCTCGCGCCGCGATACTTACTGAAGTCTTGCCCTTTGGGATCAATCAGAACGCGCTTGTCATGCGCACGCGCTTGGGCAATCAGCCGCTCCACCTGGTTGAGCGTGCCTTTACCGTAGTCAGAAAGGATCACAACATCGCAGTCCGGCAACGCCCGTTCCACCTGGGCCAATAAATCGCCGGTGTCGATGTTATCCAGGCGTTGCTCAAAATCCAGCCGCAGCAGTTGCTGGTTACGACTCATCACACGCAGCTTGGTAATCGTGGGCACGTCGGGGCTGCGTTGAAAGTGAGTATTTACATTGGCTGTATGCAGCCGGTTTTCCAATAACACCGCGTTGTCGTCATCCCCGACAACGCCCGCCAAGGCTGCATGGCCACCTAAAGAGGCCACATTCAGCGCCACGTTGGCCGCGCCACCGGGGCGGTCGTCGGCCTCTTCAACACGCACGACCGGTACGGGGGCTTCAGGAGAAATACGCGACGTGCCACCGTGCCAGTAACGGTCAAGCATGACATCGCCGACGACCAGTATGTGGGCATGCTCTAACGCGGTTAAATCAACTTTCATGAGTAGATCCTGCAACTGTGTCTGACGCTGTATGCGCAAGAAGCGTATCCAGCTGGGCAATAACGGTCTCGGTTTTAATGAGCTGCATCGCATCCTGATGGCGCACCCGCTGCCCCCAGGCGACCTCGCCCACCGACTTATGTAGGTAGGCATGCACGGCATCCGGATACGCATTGACGGCGAAATCACGCCAGCAATAAGGCGCCGCCCGCTGCGGATTCGTGGTGGCGTACAACCCCAGAGTCGGCGTTCCCATCGCATTGGCCATGTGGGCGGGGCCGGTATCCGGCGCGATCACCGCACGCGCCTGGCCAATCAGGGCCAACACGCCTTTCAATGACGTGCCGCCTATCGCATTAATCACGCTGCCCGGCTGGCACAAGGCTTCAATCTGCTCGCCTATTTCGCGCTCAAGCGTACTGCTTCCCCCGGTCAGCACGCTTTTTAGACCATGGTGTCGCCAGGCGTGTTCGATAACGCTGGCGTAACCTTCCACCGACCAATTGCGAAAATTGCGCAAGCGGGCATTACTGCACGGGTTGATGACAAGATAAGGCGATTCACCACTGATGACGCGCGCCTCTTCATAGGCCATCGCGGGTACCGGCATGTTCCACTCCAGGTGGTCGTCCTTCACACCCAGAAGGCGAGCAAAATCCATAAAGGATTCCAGCACATGCGCCTTGGGATGCGGCGCCAGCTGATGCTGGGTAAACCAGTGCTGGGCATCCTTGGCGCGAGCCTTGTCATACCCTACGCGTACATTGGCTTTTAGGCCCAGAGAGAGCACGCTGGCGCGAATCGCCTGCTGCATATGCAGCAGTACATCAAAGCGTGTATCGGCAAGCTCGCGCCACAAGCGGCGCATTCCAGCAAGGCCGGTCGACTTGTCGTACACGACAAACTCGACCCCGGAAAGCCCCGCCAGTAGACTATGCTCCCCCTTACCGATAATCCAGGTAATACGCGCTCGTGGCCACTGGCGCTGCAATGCACGTACCGTCGGCACGAGATTGCACACATCTCCCAAGGCGGAGAGGCGCAAAATGGCAATGTGGTTGGGTTCAGCAGGCAACGAGGGCTTCATGCGCTTAACGGCACTCCGGCAAAAAAATAGTCTGATGTTACATGATGCAGACAGTTTAAGTGACGCACCGGGATCACACCAACTATCACACCCGATTGGGCCTGAGCTGTTCAGCGCGAATTACTGGCGCGGCAAGGACCTTGTGGTAGGTGAAGCGCCCGGCCGGGGCAGCAGCCTTTTCCTACAGGCAACGCCGACCCAGCAGTGGGTGCTGCGCCCCTATCGACGCGGCGGCATGGTCGCCAGGTTGAGTGAAAAGCGCTATCTATGGACAGGTGCCGAGCATACCCGCGCCTTTCGAGAACTGCGCTTAACCGCCACGCTGTTTGAACAGGGCCTGCCCGTTCCAGCCCCGGTTGCCTGCTGCGTCACCCGCTATGGCGTCACTTATGAAGCGGCGCTATTAACGGTAAGGGTCCCCGGCGCTCAGGCGTTAGCCGCGCTGCTTACTGAAAACAGCGCCGATAATGCGCTGCTTGCAAGGGTAGGCGCGATGATCAAACGCTTTCATGATGCAGGGCTTGATCATGTCGACCTTAACGCACGCAATATACTGGTCGATCCGGCAGGAGAACCGTGGTTGATTGATCTGGACCGCTGCCGCCTACGCCCACCAGGCAAATGGCAAACTGCTAATCTGGCGCGCCTCTCCCGCTCAGTGGCGAAGTTTAACGCACCTCACGCCATAACCCCTATCCGGCAAGGCTATGCTGAAGACGTAATAACGGATTAAGACTGCTAACAGTATTAAAGAATTTCGCAGACATAAGATGACACGAGCAATCATAGTGAATAAGGAAAATGGTTGATGGCGCGATGGAACAAGGCGCTTGGGCGCAGGCTGCTTGAACGCTGGTACGACTACACTCCCGACAGCTGGCAACCCGATACAGTCCGCAAGGCAGTCATTCTCTGCCCAAAATCGGTTGGCGACGGAATGGCTATTTACCCCATCATCAGGGCCTTACAGGCGCGCCATGTTGATTGGCTTTGTGTCGTAGCATCGCACAGAAACGCCCCGGTCTTCGAAACACTGAAAAGTGAGGGAGTTGAAGTTCAAACTGTACCCAGAGACAGGGACTATAAAGCGGTCAAAACGCTCGCGAGGAGCCTTCGAAAGCGCCATGGAAGTATTGATCTTTGCGTAGATGCAACGGGGCACGCCACCTCTCCCGGCATCTATTTTGTGGGCAAACTGAAAGCCCGTATGAACCTCACTTATAGCGCTTACAACATGCAGGCATTCGCTGACTTTGGCCAGCCAATCACGTATGACACATCGCTACCCACTCGCTGGTCCAAGCTGATTGAGGACGTCGGGTTAGGTAGTGTCGAAGGGCGCTTTGAGCTGCCGATCCCTGCCAATATCGATCAGGAAGTCCATCAGTGGGCGAGCGAGCTTGGCCCCTATGTACTGTTTAATCTTGATGGCGGCGCTGACTATCGCTGTATTTCCATGGCTAAAGCCAAGGCGCTTATGGATACTGTTCACAAAACCACAGGGTTACCGCTGGTTATTCCCTATGCCCCCAGTGGTGAACAAAAAGCCGTGCAGTTAGCCAAACAGTTTCCATTTGTTCACACATTTCCTGGCCCGTGCTCACTGTTGGTGTCAGCCGCTCTCGTCAAATATGCCGCCGTCGTTTTCTCACCCGACACCTCTATTGTGCATATCGCCAGCGCCTATAATCGCCCCACGGTGGGCGTGTATACGGTTATCGACAGCGCATGGCAACCCCAGGCAACACTCCATGAAATTATCCATTCAACGGATCATGTTGAGCAGGGGCTGACACCCGAGCGGCTGGCTGACGCATTCAAGCGGGTCTACCCTGCATCTGCCGAGATTTTGTAATACTCAATCAAGCGCTTTACATGCCGCTGGTTACTGAAATGCTGTTCAACACGCGCGCGGGCTGCCTTACCCATGGCATGACGCGTTGTTTCATCACGTACCATGGCCTCCATCGCTTTGGCCCACGCGTTAATATCGTGCGGGCCCACGAGCACGCCAGAGGCTTCATCGACCAGTTCGGGTAGCGACCCCGTGTTGGAGCCAATAATCGGCAATGCGCACGCCATCGACTCAATAATGGTCAAACCAAATGCTTCATTTTCCGAGGGGATACATACCAAATCCAGCGCGGGCAAGATCTCGGGTAGGTCACTGCGGTGGCCGAGAAAGCTGATTCTTTTCTCAAGCGGCGTGCCCGCAATCATCGCTTGCAGCTCGCTATAGAAACTTTCTTCCCCCCCGGACGCATAGTCAGTACCGCCTATCGACACGGCGTAAAAGGGCAACGCGGGATCAAGTTCCAGCAGTGCTTTAACCCAGACATCCTGGCCTTTACCAGGCGTCACGCGCCCAGGCAATCCGATAATAACGGCCCCTTCAGGCACTCCTAATTCTGCACGTTTGGTGTGAATAAAACGCTCATCATTGCAAGGGCGATACTTATTGATATCGACACCGTGAGGTAAGCAGACAACCCTTTCGCTGGGCAGCGGAAGATTGCGAATGTTACGAAGGTGGGTCGCCTGGCTAATCGACAGGACGCGTTCTACATTGGCATAAGCGAAGCGGTGGTAGAGACTTTTTTTGGGACGCTGCCCGCCCATGTGGTCGGTGTAGAACACTCGAACACTCGGCATAACCAGTTTTAAAAGTGCAGTTAAACGCAGGTCACTCGATTTATGGCAGTGGATAACGCGAACGTTCTCTTCGATCAACCATCGGCGGATGCGTAACACGTGCTTTAGCGCTTGGGTACTGCTTTTGAATGCCAGGTAAGGTATCTGATGACGCTGCATATAAGTATTAATCCGCGTGCCCTCAAGGCAGATGCCGATGACGTCAATCTGGGCCGCTTTTAAATCCTCGGTTATACGGTCAACATAAAACTCCATTCCGCCGTTACCCTTCGACAGACAAAGTTGCACCACCTTATTTACCATCGCATCCCTCACTTCGCCACGCACTGTTAAACAAGCCCTTCATTCTCTTGTAGTATACAGGCTGCAATTAACGGGGCACCCAAAATGGCGCAGAAAGTGCTGGTCGTACGTAATGATAAAATTGGTGATTTCATGCTGGCCTGGCCAGCGCTGGCCTGCCTAAAAAGCGCATCACCTACGCCGCATATTACGGTGCTGGTACCGGCTTACACTGCACCGCTAGCCAACGCGTGCCCTTGGGTGGATGAGGTCATTACCGACCCTGGTAGCCATGCTGACAAACACGCCCAGAAAGCGCTGCTTAAGCGCGTAAAATCCGCCCAGTTTGATGCGCTACTGACCCTGTTTTCAACGCCACGCATTGGCTGGCTAGGCTGGCGGGCAGGTATACCGCTTCGTGTTGCTCCTGCGACCAAGTGGGCTCAACTGTTTTACAACGTGCGCATTCGCCAGCGCCGCTCTCAATCGGCAAAGCCTGAATATCAGTACAACGTGGACTTGGCGTGCGAGCTGTTAGCCAAACTTTCGCTTAAGCTGACAGCACGGCCCGAACCGCCCTTTTGGCCACTGCCCAGAACACAAATGCAGGGCCAAACGCCGACAGAGGATATGACAGCCGAAGTATCTATCGTTGTGCATCCAGGCAGCGGTGGCTCGGCGGTTAATCTTTCAATTGATCAGTACGCGGGGCTTATTGCTCAAATAGACCAGCAGGTGAAAGAAGTGCCGCCTATTAATTGGTTGATCAGCGCCGGCCCCGGAGAAGAGGCACCTGCCCAAGCGTTAATCGACCGGCTTGCCAGCGCTGGCGTCACGGCCAGGCATCTACCCGAGAGCAGCAACGTTGCTGAGTTTGCCCACCGGCTTGCCGAGGCCGATATGCTGATTGCAGGCTCAACTGGTCCGCTGCATATTGCTGGATGCCTGGACATCGCCACCGCAGGATTCTACCCGGCTAAACGCTCGGCCACCCCACTGCGCTGGCAAACATGCAACAGCGCTGAAAAGCGGCTGGCCTTTAGCCCTCCGGCCACTGCAGGCCAGCAGGATATGTCGGCGATTGATATTGACGCTGCCGCTCAGCAAATTTCAGCGTTTATGCGGGGGTGATGTTCGGGTGCGGATCCATAAGTCAGCGTATTTGTTAAACGTAGAGTGCGCTGACAAAAGCGCTAGCAAGAACCCCTGCTTGCCATCCTTAAAGCCCGCTTTTAGCAGATACATCTTCACAAAGCAGGCAAGCCCATGTGTGAAACCGCTCGCCAGCGTGGCCGTTTTACCCTGAGCGGCCCGTTGCTCCGACCACGCCTGCGCATAGTGGGCAGATTTTTCCAGATAATGGCGCAAATCACGGTAGGTGTAGTGCAGCAAATCACCTGATAGGCGTTTGACCGCTAGACCATCGGGCACCACCAGTTTTTCATGTACCAGCGCTGCATTATAGGATGCCTGCCCTTTGGGATAGAGACGCGCGACCCAGTCCGGGTACCAGCCAGAATGACGAATAAACCGCCCGAAACACCAGGAAAGCCGCCCGAGACTAAAAACGGCTGGCCCCCCCTGCACAGCCTCCTGAATGCTTTTTTGCAGCGCTGGCGTAACGCGCTCATCGGCATCCACCATCAATATCCACTCGTGGCTGGCCAGCGCCTCGGCGCGCTGGCGCTGTACGCCAAAGCCCTGCCAATCCGTATTAACGCTTACGTTATCCGTATACTCGCGCGCAATCGCGCAAGTTTCATCCTGGCTCCCCGCATCCAGCACGACGATTTCGTCGGCCCAGGTGAGCGTATCAAGACATTCACGCAGATGGTGCGCTTCATTTTTAACAATCAACACAGCAGAAATTGGCAAGAGGATTTCTCAGCTTAAGAATTTTTCAAGGTAGCAGCATCATAGCTTTCACAAATCGCATGTGAAAATTAGCATCTTTTTAATTAGCATCTTGCTGTTTTCTAAACGACCTCTTCGTGGTGCTTCTTTATTTTTTGAGAGTATCTCAAGCTGTTTTTTTGCGGAAATCCACTTAGCATAGACAGGAACATTCTGACGCCCATTTTCTTCTTAAACATTCTAAAAAACAGCTTAAAGAATAATGCTATTTTAAGTAGAATCCGACCGGTGCGATTGTAGTGTTTATTTAGCAAGTGGTAATAGGAGATATAAAATTCTTGTTGCATCAGAAACCCTTGCTCTGTGCTACCACCCGCTTCATGAAATATCTGTGCTTCAGGAATAAAAAAAACTTTCCTATCAGATTCCCAAATTCTTTTAGCAATATCCTCTTCTTCACAGTAAAGAAAAAAGGCAGTATCAAAACCACCAATATCGCAAAAAGCATCTGCATTAAAAAACATGCAAGAGCCACTAACCACTTCAACCTGCGTGGGTTTATCTAACGTCACACGATTGCTTGGAAATTTAATCCTTGAAAATTTTCTTTGCACGCTGTTACCAAACAGCTGCTTTAAAAGATGGGGAAACTGTTTGTGCGAAGATGAATAATTGTTGTTGGCATCTACTATTTGAGCAGTTGCCAACGCCACCTCTGCGTTTGAATCCAGATACTCCTTTAATACGCCTGCCGTATTATTTAAAAGTTTGCAATCATTGTTAACAAAAAAGTAATACTGCCCACTCGCATGATTTACCCCTAGCATGTTGCCACTTGAGAACCCACTGTTGATGGAATTTCTAATTAATGTCACGTCATTTTTATCTTTCAGAAACTCTTTCAGACGTAAAAAATCTTTATCTTCAGAGGCATTATCAACAACAATAATTTCGTAAGATACGCTATCAGTATTCGACAAAATGCTATTAATTAACTCAGCTGTATATTGTGAAGAATTATAATTTATCGTAATAAATGACACTTCTATTTGTTTCATAAGGAACCACTGTGGTTGAGTTCAATTAAAAGAACACTTCATTACAATAAATGACGAATGCTTCTGATAGCGGTTGCAGATAGATGTATATAGTCAACCATTTAAATTCTACCGTAAGCCGCCATACTATTAAACATCGCTGCCAACCCGCCCTGGATCGATAAAGACCAACAGCTCACTCAGATAGCCACAGTAGGCTGCCTCAATGTGCTGCTATACAGCAAGCCAAACTTTCCCCCTGCCGACCAAGGGCATAAGACGGCAGATGGTTTTTCGGCGGCGCTTTAGCGTAACATTGCACTAGCACCAACAACGTTATTTTACCAAAATTGCAATAGCATTAGGATATGGCATGCCCTCTTCAAGGATACTGAAACTTACTCCCTGGCTGCCACTAGCGACCATTGGCCTTAGCCTGGGCTATGCCGCAACCGTGTTAACTCGCCTGCCCTGGTGGGCGCTCTTTCTCATCGCCGCTGGTTGGATCGGTACGGGGTTGAAGCTGAGCTGGGGTCGCCCAGCAAATGCTCGCTACCGCAAAGTATGGCCTTGGTCATTAGTGCCGCTAAGCTTGATGGGCGTGTACGTTTATTTAGCTGACAGCTTCGGCAATGTCGATTTAGGCGCTGTGTTTTTTCATTTACAGGCCGGTATCGCGGAGCACGGCGGCGCCAGCAAAATGGTGGTCGCGGTACTTTATACGCTGACTATGCTGGGCATTTTATGCTCCATTACGTGGCTTTCGCGCCATGACCAGCGCTGGCGACTAGCCGAGCGCTATTTTGCGATTATTTTGCTGGCGACCAACCCGTTACTTTATGGCTTGGGGCAACGCAGCGTTGCCGTCGTGGCTGATGATAGAGAGTGGTTAAATCGACGTTATATGCCGCCCATGACCGGCGAGCAGTCACACACGCCTAATCTGCTAATCATGTACCTGGAGAGCCTTGAGCGGACCTATAGCAACGAGGTTTTTGATGACGCTTATGCCGACTTGAACACGCTGGGCGAACAGGGTCTGGTTTTCGAAGGCATCCGACAAATGGAAAACACCGGCTGGACCATGGCGGGAATGATCGCCAGTCAGTGTGGTGTTCCGCTAATGCCTGCCGGGCTTTTACACGATACACAGTTTGAGCCATTGCAAAAGGTGGTGCCTGGCGTTGACTGCCTGGGTGATATTTTATCGGCTCAAGGATATCAATTAAGCTACCTGGGGGGCGCTAGTACACAGTTCGCGGGTAAAGGCCTTTTCTATCGCGGTCATCAGTTTAATAGCGTAAAGGGTAAAGAAGAGTTTTTACCCGACATGGAAGATCCAGAGTATTTAAATAGCTGGGGACTCCATGACGACACGCTTTATGATTTTACCGCTGATGAAATACGCCGGTTAAATGAAGAGGATAGCGGCCCCTGGGCAGTGGTGAATCTTAACCTGGCAGGCCATGCGCCGAGCGGGTTTCCGTCCCAAACCTGCCAGGACCGCCAGGGCACATTTGATGGCCAGGATATTCTGTATTCTGTGGAGTGCTCGGCTCATGAAGCACGGGTATTTATTGAGCAGTTACAGCGCGAAGGGCTTTTGGATAATACGTTGGTAGTTGTACTCAGCGATCACCTCACCATGCGAGTCTCCGTATGGGACCAACTGACAGCTCTGGACCGCGATAATACGCTGATTATGCTCGGCGACTATATTGCACCCCAGCGTATTCGCCGCGATGCCACGATGCTAGATGTGTTTCCAACGATATTAGAAGCACTCGGCTTTACCTTGAACGATCACCGAGCAGGACTGGGTGTCTCACTGCTCAGTGAAAAATCCACACTGGTTGAGGTGCATGGTATCGAAACACTCAACGAGCGCTTGCGTGAGGAAACCGCCCTGCAGCATCGCTTATGGGAAGGGCTAACGCCTCGACGCCGCGAAACAGAAGATACCCCGGCAGCTCAAGTGACAGAAACGCCAGCGGATCAGGCCGACGAAGTAAACATCACCCATTGATGATCAAGCCGCTGGCACGCTGCTGGTCGGCTCGCATCGCCTGATAGACCTGCTCTACCGCTAACTGATTAAGGCAGTTGGTATGTCCCAACGGGCAAACACGCTTAAAGCAGGGCGAGCAGTAGAGCCCCAAATAATGAATGACAGCGTTGTTGGTCAAGGGCGGCGTATAGTCCGGTGACGAAGAGCCGTAAAGCGCATGAATGCGCACGCCTACGGCAGCGGCCACATGCATGAGACCAGAGTCGTTGGTTACCACTTGCCGACAGTCGGCTAACAGGTCTACCGCATCGGCTAACTGCGTTTTGCCGCATAAATTATGCGCATGGGGCAAGCCTTTCACGATGCTCTCGCCTGCCGAATGATCTTTTGGCCCGCCCAGTACCCGAATTTCAAAACCATCGTTGATAAGCTGCGCGGCCAGGTCGTGAAAATAGGCCAGCGGCCACTGCTTGGCAGGCCCATATTCTGCACCGGGCATCATGCCAATGGCGGGCCGCGATGACAGCGCATGAGCCAAGCGCAAATTAACCAGGTTATCCCGGTCGATCATTAAACGCGGCTTGGGGACCGGAAAATCCCCGCTTAGCGCTTCATCAAGCGGCAAGCCCAGCGACACGAAGCGCTTTACAGTCTGATCCAGAACCTGCTTATCAAGCTTGCGACGCTCTTTTAAAAGCCCATAGCGATGCTCACCCAAAAAGCCTACCCGCTCAGGAATGCGAGCCATGAAGGGAATAAGGGCGGCTTTCCAGGAGCGTGGCAGCACAATGGCACGGTCAAAGCACCCTTTTAGCTGGCTGGAGAGTTCACGGCGATTAGCCAAACCAAACTCGCCGTGGCCAACGGCCAGAGGCAGCACTTCGTCGACCTCCGGCATACGCTCTAGAATGGGTTGTGACCACGCGGGCGCAACCACCCCAATGGTCGCATCAGGCTGACGCGCTTTAAGCGTCATAAAGAGGCTTTGCGCCATGACCATATCGCCCACCCATGACGGGCCAACCACCAGCAGACGCTTGGCGGAATTAGCCATTTAGCCACTCCAGGTAAGCGCCAACCCCTTGGGCCACGGTTTTGAACTCAACATCGCAGCCGGCTTCACGCAAATGACTGATGTCAGCACGCGTGTAGCTTTGATAACGGCCTTTCAACTCCTCAGGAAAATCGATGTAATTGATCTCGCCTTTGCCATAGAAGTCGATGACTGCTTCGCCAATCGCTTTAAAGGGCTCTGCTCGGCCAGTTCCCAGGTTAAAAATGCCAGACGCTTGAGGGTTATCCAAAAACCATAGATTGACGTCGACGACATCGCCCACGTACACAAAATCCCGGCTCTGCATGCCAGCCTCATAACCACCATAGGCGCCAAACAGTTTCAGGGTTTCGCCGTTACGGATTTGAAGATGGTTATGGTAGGCGACACTTGCCATCTTGCCTTTATGCTGTTCACGAGGGCCGTAGACGTTGAAGTAACGGAAACCAACGACCTGGGTAGTCAGCGACTCCCAGCGTGAGCGCACATGTTGATCAAACAGCAGCTTGGAGTAACCGTAGACATTAAGCGGTTTTTCGTACTCGGGCGCCTCTTTAAAGACGTCACTGCCGCCATAGGTCGCTGCGGATGATGCGTAGAGGAAAGGGATACCGAATTTCTCACAATAATTCAGCAGTACCTTCGAGTACTCGAAGTTATTTTTCATCATGTACTGGCCGTCCCACTCAGTGGTATCGGAACACGCCCCTTCATGAAAAATCGCCTCGATGTTTGGCAAGTCGGTGATCTCACCGCGCAACGCGGCCTCTATCTTGGCAAGAAAGTCATCTTTATCCAGGTAATCGGCCAGCGTACAGTCGGCTAAATTGACAAATTTAGTGCCGTCGCGCAGGTCATCCACCACCATGACATCATTACGGCCGCGCGCATTCAGTGCTTTCACGATGTTTGCGCCAATAAAACCGGCACCGCCTGTTACAACGATCATTTTGCTCTCCTTAACCAAAAGCGGTTCTGTTGGCTTATGTGCCTATAACCCATCTGCCTAGGATTGTATACTTGACGGCTTATGAATTCATGGCCAACGGTGCTTTCTGCGATGAGTGTCTCGACAAACCAATCGACACCTGATGTGTCGACCTTCCAAGGCTTGATCCTTGCTCTGCAACAGTACTGGGCAGAACAGGGCTGCGTCATTCTCCAACCTCTTGATATGGAAGTTGGCGCGGGCACCTTTCATCCCGCTACTTTCCTGCGCTCAATCGGCCCGGAAAGCTGGAACGCGGCCTACGTTCAGCCTTCTCGCCGCCCAACCGATGGCCGCTATGGCGAAAACCCCAATCGCCTGCAGCACTACTACCAGTTTCAGGTCGTCATGAAGCCATCGCCAAGTAATCTGCAGGACCTTTATCTTGGCTCACTAAAGCGTTTAGGCCTGGACCCACTGATCCACGATGTGCGCTTTGTTGAGGATAACTGGGAATCGCCAACGCTGGGCGCTTGGGGCCTGGGTTGGGAAGTATGGCTCAATGGGATGGAAGTTACCCAGTTCACCTATTTCCAGCAAGCGGGCGGTATTGAGTGCTACCCCGTTACCGGTGAGCTGACCTATGGTCTTGAGCGGATTGCCATGTATCTGCAAAACGTTGACAGCGTTTACGACCTGGTATGGGCGATTGCCCCGGACGGTAGCCAAGTCACCTATGGCGATGTGTATCTACAGAACGAGCGTGAGCAATCGACCTATAACTTCGAGCATGCCGACGTCGATCAACTGTTTGCCTCCTTCGATCACCAGGAGCGTGAGTGTACCAAGCTGCTGACCGCCAACCTGCCCTTACCTGCTTATGAGCAGGTACTCAAGGCATCACACACCTTTAACCTTCTGGATGCCCGTCACGCTATTTCGGTAACCGAGCGTCAGCGCTTTATTCTGCGCGTACGCACCATGGCGCGGGATGTTGCCCATACCTACTTTGAGTCGCGTAAAGCAGCAGGTTTCCCCATGGCTCCAGAAGCGCTTCGCCGCGAACTACTTGCCGATCAGGGAGATGCATAATGGCTGTTGATACGCTTTTATTAGAACTGGGCGCCGAAGAGCTGCCACCCGCGGCGCTGGATGCACTCTCTGACGCGTTTGCTGCGGGGATTGAAAAAGGCCTGCAAGAGGCCGAGATTCCTTTCCAGCACGTGACCGCTTACGCCACGCCTCGCCGTTTAGCCGTCAAGGTCAGCGAGCTTGCCGATAAACAGCCTGACCGCGAAGTAGAGCGTCGTGGGCCGGCGCTGGCCGCCGCCTTTAAAGACGGTGTTGCAAGCAAAGCAGCCGAAGGCTTCGCTCGTTCCTGTGGTGTTAGCGTCGATGAGCTAATTCACTTGGAAACAGACAAAGGCACCTGGCTTGGCTACCGCGAACAGCAGCAGGGTGAGAGCCTTCAAGCACTTCTGCCCGAGATTCTGCGTAAAGCCATTCAGGGCCTGCCTGTACCTAAAAATATGCGCTGGGGGGCATCACGTATTGAGTTCTCCCGCCCGGTACACTGGTTGGTCGCACTTTACGGCAGCGATGTCATTGCCGCAGAAGTGCTGGGATTACAGGCTAGCCGCACCACCTATGGCCACCGCTTCCACGCCCCCAATGCGATTCAGCTTGAGCACGCCGATGATTATCTGGCCACGCTCGAAAACGCTTACGTATTGGCGGACCGCAAGCTGCGTCGCGAACGCATTCGCGAGCAAGTACTAGCCGAAGCGGAAGTACAGGACGCCAATGCCGTTATCGACGAAACCCTGCTCGTTGAGGTCAGTGGTTTGGTGGAGTGGCCGGTCGCACTTACCGGCAGTTTCGATGAGCGCTTTTTGGAGGTCCCGGCGGAGTGTTTGATCTCCTCCATGAAGGCCAATCAAAAGTACTTCCACCTGCTGGATGACCAGGGCAAGCTCAAACCGCTGTTTATCACTATCTCCAATATCGATAGCGCTGATCCACAACAGGTAATTTCGGGTAACGAAAAAGTCATTCGTCCGCGCCTGGCGGATGCCGCCTTCTTCTACGATACCGACCGTAAGCAGAGCCTGGCTTCGCGCATTCCGCAACTTGAAAGCGTAGTGTTTCAGCAGCAGTTGGGAACACTAGCCGACAAAGCACGTCGTACCACCGCTATTGCCACTTTCATTGCTGAGAAGATCAACGGTGACGTTGCCAATGCACAGCGTGCTGTGGCACTTGCCAAGTGTGACCTTGTCACCGAAATGGTGCTCGAGTTCCCTGAGTTACAGGGCATTATGGGTCGCTACTACGCCGAGCAGGACGGCGAGCCTGCGGATGTTGCTCAAGCGATTGAAGAGCAGTACCTGCCACGCTTTGCCAGCGATGCTATTCCGCAAAGCCTGACCGGGCAAACGCTGGCCTTGGCGGATCGCCTGGACACCCTGGTAGGTATCTTTGGTATTGGTCAGCGTCCAACCGGCGCAAAAGATCCCTTCGCCCTGCGCCGCGCCTCAATTGGCGTGTTGAATATCCTGATCAAGGGCGAGCTGAATCTTGATCTGCGCGAGCTTTTAGATGCCGCCGCTCAGCAGCATCAGGGGCTGCCCAAGGCTGAGGGGCTGGTAGAGGACGTGCTGACCTATATGCTGGATCGCTTCCGCGCCTGGGGTCAGGAAGAAGGCATTAGCGCCGAGATGTACCTGGCGGTGCGTGCACGCCCGGTCACCAACCCGCTCGATTTCGCTCGCCGGCTGCGCGCGGTGAAAGCCTTTGCTCAACGTGAAGAGGCAGCTGCGTTAGCCGCCGCTAACAAGCGCGTGACCAATATTCTGAGCAAGCAGGATCACAACGGCAACCTTCAGGTTGACCCTAGCCTTCTGCAAGAGGAAGCCGAGCAGGTACTATTCAAGGCCGTTACCAGCCGCCAGGAGCAGGTAGCCCCGCTGTTTGGTACCGGTGATTATCAGCAAGCGCTGGATGTACTGGCGACGCTTCGTGAACCCGTTGATGCATTTTTTGATCAGGTGATGGTCATGGCGGATGATGAAGCAGTACGCAATAACCGTCTTGCTCTTTTGGCGAGCCTTCAGGCACTGTTCCTGGAAGTTGCTGATATTTCGCTGCTCCCCCAATAACGCTCTCTCGACCGTCTGCCGGTGGCTTTTATGCCACCGGCAGCACGCTTATCACTCCTTCCCCTACCTGCCTTTTAGCGCGCTCATTTCTGGCTGTGACGTATAATCGTGATGCTCCTCTTTGAAGGTCTCTTCACGCGCTGCTGGTTTGTTTCACGTGAAACACCGTGAAAAAATAATCGATTTTTACTAAAATAAAGTTTTCCTGATGCGTTAATTCCCCTTTATAGACGTAATGCGTGTTATTGCTTGGGTGCATAAGCACTCTGGAGTTGCCCTGTGTACGATCTCTTTCTACTGGACTCATTTCCCCAGCAACAGGCTAGCATGGCTTCCCATACGCTGAATGGCCAAAAGGTGTGGTTAAACCGTGCCGCCAAACGGAACTCGCAGCTTGCCTATGCGCCGCTCAAGTTATTGGCTGCATGGTTTAATATTGAAGCGTTAAAGCCGGTCCCCAACCTGGGCGGCGAGCAAAGTATTTTCACCGAGGCCCAACGGATTAGAGCCTTAAGTGAAGCAGGTATCTCCGTTCCCGTCATCCTGGCCGAAAATCCTCAAGCCCTTCTTTTAGCGGATGCAGGGTCGCCTGAACAACCCGCGGTGACACTGCTGGAAAAGCTCAAAAAGGCGAGCAGTGTTGAGGAAGTGGATAAAGCGCTTAGTCAAAGCATTCAGGCACTCAACGCGGTTCATGAGCGCAATTGCTACCTGAGTGAAGCGTTCGCACGCAATATCCTTATCACCCACGACCAAACTGTCTTTATCGATTTTGAAACGGATCCAGGTAAAGTACATACCCCAATCAACTGCATGGTGCGCGATTGGTACTGCTTTATCTTTTCACTCTATGGCAAACTCTCTAAATCACCGATGCAAATCGAACGTTTAACCCCTGCGCTGATTGATGGATTGCACAGCGCCCGGCAGGAAGTTCGAGAGCAGTTTAAAAAAACGCTGCCCAAACTACTCCGCTTGCAAAAAATCCCATTTAAATATCTGGGTAGTGATGGCCGCAAAATTAGCGTCACGTTGCAGGCGTTGGCGATGCTTAATCAGCGTCTTTAATGGAACGCGCAATGCCTATCTCCCCCGAGCAGCTGGTTATTCTTGATCGTGACGGCGTCATTAATCAGGATTCTGACGCCTATATAAAGTCACTCGAAGAGTGGCTGCCCTACCCTTCTTCCATCCATGCTATCGCTAAATTATCCCAAGCCGGTTACACCGTTGCGATAGCCACGAATCAGTCGGGCATTGGTCGCGGTTATTACGATGCAGGCGTTCTCGGTCAAATGCATGACCGTCTAAATGCGTTGGTCAATGCCGCAGGAGGAACCATTGCGCATATCGCTTATTGCCCGCATGGACCCGCCGATGATTGCGAGTGCCGCAAACCCTTACCGGGCTTGCTGCATGATATTCAGCGTGCGCTAAGTTTATCGAGCTTATCCGGCAGTTGGATGGTAGGTGATAGCCTGCGCGACCTGCAAGCGGGCGAAGCATGTGGCTGTCAGTCGGTATTAGTAAAAACTGGCAAAGGCGAGAAAACACTGACCAAGGGCGTGGGCCTGGAAAATGCCCACGTTTATACAGATTTAGCCGAGTTTGTCGATTGGCTGTTATCCCGTTCATCCGGCTAAATTTTATAGCTCAAAAAAATGCCGCTGGCTTTATAAGCCAGCGGCATTTTTCATTTCAAACAATGTTTCACGTGAAACATGTTATGCAAGCTTTCGCTCGGTGCCTTATACGTCCAGATTAGCGACCAAGGCATTGCTTTCGATAAAGTTACGCCGTGGCTCTACATCATCACCCATCAAGGTGTTAAACATCATATCGGCGGCGACGGCGTCTTCAACCGTAACACGCAGCATACGGCGGCTATCCGGGTCCATGGTGGTTTCCCAAAGCTGATCTGGGTTCATTTCGCCCAGCCCTTTATAGCGCTGTACCGAAAGGCCTCGCTGGCCTTCCTGCATTAGCCACTGCAGCACCTCAGAGAAGTGACCCACAGGCTTCTGACGCTCGCCACGGGAAATAAAGGCGCCCTCTTCAAGCAGCCCATTAAGGGTATCACCCAGCGCTGAAATAGCCCGATAATCCGCACTTTCAAAGAAGTCCAAGCCCCAGTCGTACTCGGTAGTCACGCCATGCGCAATAAGCGACACGGTAGGCAGTAACAAGCCACGCTCCTCATCTTCTTTCAGATAGAAGGTGTAACGCGGCCCGCCTTCATAGGCCACCATGTCATCCATGACTTTTTGCAGTTCAGCAATCCAGTTTTCCATGGTGACACGATCTTTAAGACTCGCCTCGCCCTGCAATCCTGTGACATGGATGATCTGCTTCAATACTTCAATCGGGTAAACGCGCGCCAGGCGATCGATACGCTTCATCACGTTACGATACTGGTTTACCAGGGCTTCCAGCTGCGAACCGGAGATACCCGGCGCGTCCGCATTCACGTATAGACCTGCGCCATCCAGCGCTGTCGTGGTCAAGTAATCGACCATGGCCTGCTCATCTTTAAGGTAGAGCTCTTGCTTGCCTCGCTTGATTTTATAGAGCGGCGGCTGGGCAATAAAAATATGGCCGCGCTCAATCAGCTCCGGCATTTGGCGGAAGAAGAAGGTCAGTAGCAAGGTACGAATATGTGAACCGTCGACATCCGCATCGGTCATGATGATGATGGAGTGATAACGGAGTTTATCGGGGTTAAACTCTTCGCGGCCGATACCACAGCCTAGCGCGGTGATGAGCGTACCCACTTCAGCTGACGAAAGCATTTTGTCAAAACGCGCTTTTTCGACGTTCAGGATTTTACCTTTAAGCGGCAAAATGGCCTGAGTGCGGCGGTCACGCCCCTGCTTGGCACTGCCACCGGCCGAGTCGCCCTCCACCAGGTAGAGTTCTGACTGGCTGGGGTCTTTCTCCTGGCAATCAGCAAGTTTGCCCGGCAGGCCTGCAATATCCAGCGCGCCTTTACGCCGCGTCATGTCCCGGGCCTTACGTGCCGCTTCACGCGCACGCGCCGCATCCAGCATTTTATTAACGATTGCTTTGGCTTCGTTAGGCTTTTCAATCAGGTAGTCAGAAAACAGGCGGCCCATTTCCTGCTCAACGGCTGTTTTCACTTCACTGGACACCAGCTTGTCCTTGGTTTGTGAAGAGAATTTCGGGTCAGGCACTTTGACAGAAACAATCGCCGTTAAGCCTTCACGAGCATCATCACCCGCCGTGCTTACCTTGGCTTTTTTGAGCAGGCCTTCCGCTTCGATGTAGTTATTCATCGTGCGCGTCAGTGCTGCCCGGAAGCCGGCCAAGTGAGTGCCGCCATCACGCTGAGGAATATTATTGGTATAACAGAAGATGCTTTCCGTAAAGACGTCGCTCCACTGCATTGCCACTTCGACTTCAACACCGTCCTCCCGCGAGGCAGTAAAGTGGAAAACAGGGTTCAGAACCGTTTTATTGGAGTTGAGGTGATCAACAAAGGCTTTCAAGCCGCCTTCGTAATGAAACAGCTCTTCCTTACCGCTGCGATCATCCATTAGCCGAATGGCAACGCCAGAATTCAAAAACGACAGCTCACGCAGGCGTTTGGCCAAAATATCGTAATGGAATTCAATATTAGCAAAGGTGTTCTGGGAAGGGCGGAAATGAACACGTGATCCGGTTTTTTCCGTTTTACCCACCACGCTAAGCGGTGCCTGAGGCACGCCATGGTGATAAATCTGCTCAAACACTTCGCCCTGGCGCCAGATGGTTAAGCGTAGCTCTTCAGAAAGCGCATTAACCACGGAAACACCCACACCATGAAGACCGCCAGATACTTTATAAGAGTTATCGTCAAACTTACCGCCCGCGTGCAACACGGTCATGATGACTTCTGCGGCAGAGACGCCCTCCTCTTCGTGCAGCTCGGTAGGAATACCGCGACCATTATCGCTAACGGTTACCGACTCATCGGCATGAATAACCACGCGAATTTCACTACAATGGCCCGCCAAAGCCTCATCGATGGAGTTATCCACCAACTCGAAGACCATGTGGTGCAACCCGGTGCCGTCGTCGGTATCACCGATGTACATACCAGGACGTTTGCGTACTGCATCCAGTCCTTTGAGCACCTTGATGCTTGATGAATCGTAAGCCTGTTCGCTCATTGACCACTCCGTCGTGAAGTCTGTCTTGTCCCGTATCGTCTACCCATCTTGTACCAACTGGCCAAGCCCTTGCGGGTCATGTTTCACGTGAAACATGCTAACCAGGGTTTTAGATTGCCACATAGGTTGTAATGCGGCGGGGTCGACGCTGGTAATAAATGCCTGACACTGCATCTCTTCAAGCAACTGACAGAAACGCTGTTGGTGTTGCACATCCAGCTCTGCTGGCAAATCATCAATTAAATAAATGCAGTGACGCTGTGCCGTTCTTTCCAGAAACCGCCCCTGGGCAAGCTTGAGTGCGCTTACCACTAGCTTTTGCTGGCCTCTGGAAAGTACTTCAACAGCAGGCTGTTTATTAAGCCTGATACGCAAATCGGCACGCTGAGGGCCTTGTTGGGTAAACCCCATTTGCTGATCGGTGACTCGGTTATCCTGAAGCACATCAGCCAGCGTTTTCTGTTTGTCCCATCCTCGAGCGTAGTTAAGTTTTAAGCCAGGTAACGGAAGAAGTACATTCAGAGTTTCTTCAAAGACAGGGAGAAACTCACTAAACCATTCAAACCGCAACCTATCGACTACCTCGCCCCATAGCGCCAATTCTTGCTCCCAGGCCGCCATTTCCTGTGGGTCTATTCTACCACGCCTGAGTAATGCGTTCCGATGTTTCACTGCTCGGCGTGTACGCTTCCATGCTTCCAGAAAGTGATGTTTCACGTGAAACACTCCCCAGTCAAGAAACTCGCGCCGTCCGGCTGGGGACCCTTCAAGAAGCCTAAAAGCGTCAGGATTGATTAGTTGCAAAGGCATCGCCTCGACCAGCTCGGCCAAGCGTACCCCCTTATCCCCACGCAAACGCAGCTCTAGTTCACGCTGAGCCCGTAACCGGCGCACCCCTATGGAAATCTCTGGTTCCCCTTCCAGGCGCCCGTAGAGCGTCATATGTGCCACATCAGATTGGATGGCATGCTTTAGCTGACGGGTACGAAACGAGCGCCCCATCCCCAAAACATGAATGCCTTCCAGCAGGCTGGTTTTGCCACTTCCGTTCAGCCCAGTGATGATATTGATCCCCCGAGAAGGATGCATATCCAGCGGCGCTAAATTCCGTAACCCTTGGAAGTTAAGCTGACTCAAGCTCATGTAAACACTCGGGTAAAAGGCGTAACCAACCCTCAAGAGAAAGCGGCGCCCCTGCTACCAGAAGCGCCGCCCCGTTTGGCATTTATGAAACGCTATATTACAACCGCATGGGCATAACAACATACAGCGCATCGCCACCACCCGGCTCTTCAAGCAGCGCACTGCTATTAGGGTCGGCCAGCGTTATTTGCACTCTGTCTTCATTTAGTACGCTAAGCACGTCAACCAAATAGCCCACGTTGAAGCCGACTTCCATCGCAGAGCCGTTATATTCGACGGCCACGTTCTCTTCGGCTTCTTCCTGTTCAGGGTTATTCGCCATGACCTTAAGGTTGCCCTCTTCCAGGTATAAGCGCACACCTCGATACTTCTCATTGGAGAGAATCGCCGTACGTGACAGCACCTGACGCAACTCGGCGCGTTCAGCAATGAGCACCTTATCGCCATTGCGTGGTACGACGCGCTCATAGTCAGGGAACTTCCCGTCAATCAGCTTGGACGTAAAGGTGAAGTCACCGGTATGAGCACGCACATGGGTTGAACCCAACGTCAGGCTTACCGGCTCATCGCTATCATCCAACAGGCGCGAAAGCTCAAGAATACCCTTACGAGGTACAATCAGCTTCTGCGGCTGGCTAACCGCGACATCAACAGGACGTGAACACATCGCCAAGCGGTGGCCGTCTGTCGCCACCGTGCGTAGCAAGTTACTTTGAATTTCCAACAGCATGCCATTGAGATAGTAGCGAACATCCTGCTGCGCCATGGCAAATGATGTGGTTTCAATAAGATGCTTTAACGTGCCCCGTGGAACGCTTAACTCCTGACTGCTATCGGCATCTTCAATATTGGGGAATTCAGCCACCGGTAATGTCGAGAGCGTAAAGCGTGAACGACCGCTGCGCAGCACCGCTCGGCCATCTTCAACGGTCAGTTGGATATCGGACTGATCAGGCAGCGATTTACAAATATCCATCAGCTTACGAGCAGGCACGGTTGCCGCCCCTGGCTGGTCAACCTGGCTTGCGACAGTACGCCCGATGAGTTCAACCTCAAGGTCCGTACCGGTTAGTGCGACCTGGTCACCTTCGACCTGAATCAGCACATTAGACAGTACAGGTAGCGTTTGGCGCCGTTCTACCACGCCTGCCACCAGAGTCAGCGGACGCAGCAATGCCTCTCGGGAAATGGAAAATTTCATCAACACTCCGGTTTATATCCTGAAAACCTGCAGACGGCAGGCCAATCCCATGGATGATTTAGCTGGTTAAAAGGCGCAACAGATTTTTGTAATCTTCGCGAATATCCGCGCTCTCCTCTTGCAAGGCTTTCACCTTGCGGCAAGCGTGAAGTACCGTTGTATGATCACGGCCACCAAACGCATCGCCAATTTCCGGCAAACTATGATTGGTCAATTCCTTGGCTAGCGCCATGGCCACCTGCCGGGGGCGAGCGACTGAGCGCGAGCGTCGCTTGGATAATAAATCTGCCACCTTGATTTTGTAATACTCGGCAACTGTGCGCTGGATATTATCTACACCCACCTGCTTATCTTGTAGCGCGAGTAAATCTTTTAGCGACTCACGAATAAAGTCCTGGGTAATCGGCTTACCCATAAAGTGTGAGTCAGCAATCACTTTTTTCAGTGCCCCTTCCAATTCACGTACGTTCGAGCGAATTTTTTGAGCAATAAAGAAGGCCGCATCATGAGGTAAATCAACTTTGGCCTGGTCGGCTTTTTTCATCAAGATGGCTACGCGGGTTTCAAGTTCGGGCGGCTCAATAGCCACCGTCAAGCCCCATCCAAAGCGCGATTTCAGGCGCTCCTCAACACCACTGATCTCCTTTGGATAACGATCAGAGGTGAGAATCATTTGCTGGCCGCCTTCCAAAAGCGCATTAAAGGTATGGAAAAACTCCTCTTGGGAGCGCTCCTTGCCAGCAAAAAATTGAATATCATCAATGAGTAACGCATCAACACTGCGATAAAAGCGTTTGAAGTCGTTGATCGCATTAAGCTGAAGTGCCTTGACCATATCGGCAACAAAACGCTCAGAATGCAGATACACCACCCGGGCATTTTCCCGGCGGCCAGCCAGCGCATTGCCTACGGCGTGCATCAAGTGCGTTTTACCCAGACCTACCCCACCGTATAGAAATAGTGGGTTATAGGCACCACCCGGATTTTCTGAAACCTGCCGAGACGCCGCACGCGCCAGTTGGTTGGATTTACCTTCCACGAAGGTATCAAACGTAAAATTGGGGTTCAGCCCACTGCCGTGCTTAAGACTACCTTCGACCTGGACCTGACGCTCGTTAGTCCGCCGGCGCGGCGTTTCTTCACGCTCACGCAGCTGATCAATTTCACGCTCATCGGCAATATCACCGCGCGGGGGCGTATGCACTGAAGGCGCCGAGGTTGAAGCGGAAACAGGATTACCCAAATCACGCGGCTGGGGGACTGCCGCTACTGGACGACGGCTACCTACGGTCAGGCTTACTTTGGGTGGTTTAGACGGCGCAAGCTCGCGGATCAGCTCACTGATTCGCTTGGCATACTTGTCACTCACCCAATCGCGCACAAAGCGATTAGGCGCCAGTAAGCGCAACTCATTGGACTCTCCTTCTTCTGCCTGCAAGGGACGTATCCAGGTATTGAATTGCTGAGAATTCAATTCGTCCTGCAGGTAGTCCAGGCACTGTTGCCAAAGCGCGAGTGACACTCATCTCACCATCAGTTGAAAACGGCCGACCATTGTAGCGCTCTAAAGCTTGGTTATCCACACGGGTTTGGCTAACAATTATGCCTGTGGACAACTTATCGTAAGCACGTGGGACAACCCGCTGATGGAGTGGGGACAGATCCGTTTTTAGCGTTTTTCCACATCTCTACGCACATCAAAACAACAGTTTATAGACCGCTTATACGACACTTATGCACATTGTTTTTATGATTTTATCATATTGATTAACCTATTTATTATTCACTTATCCACAAATAGTATCCCCACTATTAATAACAACAAGATTTAAAAACCTTATTAGTAATAATAGCTGTTTTGATTTTCGCGTAAAAAAGCCGGCAGGCCCCATGCCCACTGCCTTTTTGTTGGTTTTTATGCAAGGAAAAATTGCACCCGGCGCGGGAAGCCTCTACAATTTCCGGTCTTGAATTGAAACTCCCCGGCTAGTTTCCTCACTGGGCCGGGTCTTTTGGATTCACATCCGTCCTAAACCACGTGGGAATTACGAGTTATGAAACGCACTTTTCAACCCAGCGTTCTCAAACGCAAGCGCATGCATGGCTTCCGTGCTCGCATGGCAACCAAAAACGGCCGTGCCGTTATCTCTCGCCGCCGTGCGAAAGGCCGCAAGCGTCTGAGCGCCTGATCTCGGATTGCGTGTGCCGCCTCAAGGCTTTCCCCGGCGTTTGCGTCTTTTAAACGCTGGGGATTTTAGTCACGTGTTTGAACAAGCTGACCTTAAAGTTCATGGCAAAGGTATGATGGCGTTAGCGCGCATGACTACCCGAGGGCATCCTCGCATTGGACTAATCGTCAGCAAGAAAAATGCAAAGCGCGCTGTAGATCGCAACCGCTTTAAGCGTCTAGTCCGAGAGTCCGTCAGGCTTCGCCAGGATCACCTTCCCTCCATGGATATTGTGATATTAGCCAAGCGCGGTGTGCAGGATATCGACAATGAAACGCTTAGTCGGCAGTTGCATGGTATGTGGAAACGCCTTCAGCGTGACGCGCAAACGGTATCAATTGCACCACCGCTTGATGGCGTAACACGTGACACTTGACGACACACCTCGCCGTTCGACCTCGGCCTGCCGCTTGGCAGGCTTTCGTGTGTCATGGGTCGAGTAAATGACACTGCGCCATTAGCATGTTCATCACCCAGCGGGCAGAACCCTCATGGACGTAAAACGACTTCTCTTACTGATTCCAATGGCAGTACTTGCCTATCTACTGGTGATCCAGTGGAATCAGGATTATGGGCCGACAGATTACGACTCGACGCCTGAAATTACGCAAAGCAGTAGTGACGCCCCCTCAGCCAATGCTGAAAGCAGTAACGACCTGACGGTTCCGTCAACGTCGGCACCCAACAGTGCGGTAGACGACGGGCTGGCAAGCAATACTGAAAGCGAAACATCTAGCCGTGACTTTATTGCGGTGGCTACCGATGTTCTTGACGTGCGCATTGACCCGCACGGCGGCGACATTATTTATGCTGCGTTACCTCAGCATAAAATGACGCTGGATACTGAACGCAACTATGTGTTGCTCTCGGATAATTCAACGCGTAGCTATGTTGCACGTTCCGGCCTACAGCTAGACGGGCAAGCAAGTCGTATTGAATTTACCCCGGAAAGCAATGCCTATCGTCTGGCAGATGATGATGACCAGCTAGTCGTTGACTTACGGGCAGACGTTAACGGCGTTGATATTATCAAGCGTCTTACGTTCGAACGTGGGAATTACGCGGTCAATGTTGATTACTATATTGCCAATAATACCGATGCGCCGGTAAGTGCTCGTTTTATTGGCCAATTAGCGCGTGATAACAGCCCTGACCCGTCAAGCGGCGTTGCCATGGGTATGAAGTCCTATATTGGGGCAGCGTACTCAACGCCAGACGAACGTTATGAAAAGATCGATTTTGAAGACATTCAAAACCGTAACTTTGAAAATCGTGAAGCCCAGGGCGGCTGGATTGCGCTTATCCAGCACTACTTCGTTTCTGCCTGGGCACCGCCCCAAGACCAGCAAAACCTTTACTACGTCACCACTGACTCAAGTGACCGTAACGTGGTGGCGTTTGCTGGCCCTACCAGCAACATTGCGGCGGAAGGTGAAGCGACACTGGGCGCCACGCTCTACATGGGCCCCAAGGTTCAGGATCACCTTGAGCAAGTGGCACCCAACCTGCGCCTGACCGTTGACTATGGCTGGTTATGGTTTATTGCCAACCCACTGTTCTGGTTGCTGGATAAGATCCACGACATCGTGGGCAACTGGGGCTGGTCAATTGTTCTGCTGACGGTTGTGGTTAAGCTGGTGCTCTTCCCCCTGTCTGCCAAGGCTTATAAGTCAATGGCACGCATGCGGAAACTGGGCCCGGAAATGCAGCGTCTTAAAGAGACCTATGGCGATGATCGCCAGAAAATGTCTCAAGAGATGATGAAGTTCTACCAAAAGGAGAAGATCAATCCTTTAGGTGGCTGCTTACCCATCGTCATACAGATGCCGGTGTTTATCGCACTTTACTGGATGTTGCTGGAGTCGGTAGAGCTGCGCCATGCGCCGTTTATCTTCTGGATTCACGATCTATCGGTGAAGGACCCTTACTTCATCCTACCGATCCTGATGGGTGTATCCATGTATGTTCAGCAGCTGCTGAACCCGACACCTCCGGACCCCATGCAGGCGAAGATCATGAAGATGCTGCCCATTATCTTCACCTTCTTCTTCCTGTGGTTCCCGGCGGGTCTGGTGATCTACTGGGTAACCAACAACATCATTTCGGTCGCGCAACAGTACTTTATTACGCGCAGTATCGAAAAAGACCCCAGTGTGGGTAAAGGAATGCGAACCAAGTAATCCTTGTTAGCCATACTCCCAGACCCCCGCCCTTGAGCGGGGGTCTGGCGTTTTAGAGACGACAAATTCACAATGTACGCATCCATTAACGAGGCGCGCCATGGCTGAACGACTTTATACCCAAGATACGATTACTGCTCTGGCGACACCGCCTGGGCGTGGTGGCGTAGGGATTATTCGCGTCTCAGGGCCTGCCTGCCGCGATATCGCAGCGTCCGTACTCGGCCACTGCCCGGCTCCTCGCCATGCCTATCACGGCCCCTTTAAGGGCGCTGATAGCATTATTGACGAAGGCATCGCCCTGCTGTTCAGCGGCCCTCACTCCTTTACCGGCGAAGACGTACTGGAGCTACAGGGTCACGGTGGCCCCATTATCATGGACATGCTGCTGGAGCGCTGTGTGGCCCTGGGCGCGCGGTTAGCGCGTCCAGGTGAGTTTTCCGAACGCGCCTTTCTTAATGACAAGCTCGACCTTGCCCAGGCCGAAGCGATTGCTGACTTGATTGATGCCACCTCGCGATCAGCCGCGGAAAATGCCGTACGTTCACTGCAGGGCGAGTTTTCTACCCGCGTCTCCCATCTGGTTGAGCGGCTTATCGAGCTGCGTGTCTATGTAGAAGCCGCCATCGACTTCCCTGAAGAGGAGATCGACTTCCTGGCGGATGGTCATGTCGCCCAGCGTTTGGAAAGTGTTCAGCAAGCACTCAGCGATGTGCGCAAAGCCGCCGGTCAAGGAGCACTGTTACGCGAAGGCATGAACGTGGTCATTGCCGGTCGCCCCAATGCGGGTAAGTCCAGCCTGCTTAACGCGTTGACCGAACAAGAGACCGCCATTGTGACTGATATTGCAGGCACCACGCGGGACGTGCTGCGTGAGCACATCCATATTGATGGCATGCCGCTGCACATTATTGATACGGCGGGTTTACGCGATACCCCGGACGCCGTTGAAAAAATCGGTGTCGCCCGCGCCTGGGCCGAGATCGAGAAAGCCGACCGGGTACTGCTATTGGTGGACGCCTCTACCACCGAGGCGACCGACCCAATGATGATTTGGCCCGAGTTTGTCGCCCGCCTTCCCGATCAAAGCCGCTTAACGCTGGTCCGCAACAAAATCGATACCAGCGCTGAGCAGGCTGGAATTGATTTATCCACAGACACGCCCACGCTTCGCCTTTCCGCCAAAACCGGTGCGGGTGTGGATAACCTAAAAACCCATTTGAAAACCGTGATGGGTTTTGCAGCGACCACCGAAGGACGCTTCTCCGCACGTCGGCGCCACCTGGATGCCCTCGACCGGGCAATGGCAGCGCTTGATACCGGCCGTGCCCAGTTGGATGGCTACGGCGCAGGAGAATTGCTGGCCGAAGACCTACGCGACGCGCAGCAAGCACTGAGTGAAATTACCGGCGAGTTTAGCGCCGATGACTTGCTGGGCGAGATTTTTGGCAGTTTCTGTATCGGCAAGTAATACGCTCACTTTTTGGATCGGCGGGGGCGGCGTTGTAACCCCCGCACACCTTCCAGCACAAGTACCAAAACGGCCAACCAGATGGCGATATACGTTGGCCACTCTTCAGCGCTGATTGACTCACCGAGCATTAACGAGACGCCCAGTAGCAGTACGGGTTCAACGTAAACCAGCAAGCCAAACAGGCTTAAATTGAGCAGCGGGGCGGAGAGTGCCTGAAACCCCAAAGCAAGGGAGCTAAGCACTCCTAACCCCATAACGAGTCCGATCGTCTCGGCATTGAGCGCTTCCATCATGTGGCCGCCATCAAGAATAAAGTAAAGGCTGACCGGCAAGCTGAGCAGCATATCAAACCAGAGTCCACCAATATGGTTGGTATCCGTTTTACGCCGCAGCCAGAAATAGGCCGGATAGCCCAAGCACACCGCTAGGGTCGGCCAGGCCAGCGTTTGCGCTATGGCCAGTTGATTGATGATACCCACTACTGCAAACAGGCAAGCCATTTTCTGAAGGCGCGACAGGCGATCTCGGAAAGCGATTTGGCCAATAATCACCATGGTCATCGGCATTATAAAATAGCCCAGTGAGACCGCTAACCCATGGCCGTTGCCTGGTGCCCACATAAACAGCCACAGCTGAAAGCCCAACAAAAATGCTGATACTAAACGTGAAGCCCAGAAGCAAGGTTCGGCCAGTAGTCGACGCCCGATAGTCACTAGTTGCGCTCCGTAGCCTCGCCACAGAACAAAAACACTCAGGCAGGGAAAAGTCAGCAAGACACGCCAGCCGTAAATCTCCTCTCCTCCCATTACCGAGAGCAAGGACGTATAGGCAAACAGCAAAGCAAACAGCGCCGAGGCAATCACATTCAACGTGACGCCCAGTGTGGTGTGGTGATCCGTGCGCATAAATGACTTCTAGTCAGAAAATGTAGCGTTATTTTATTGCGGTATGCTTGATAAAGGCGCTTGTATTACCTACCGTCAGCGATAAATTTTCTCACCTGGCAGCGCAAATGATACTGGATAACTTTGACCAAAACCTGCTTGAGCTTCTGCAGAAGGATTGCCAGACGCCGCTTCGCGAGCTGGCTGAAACCGTTCATCTGTCAACGGCTTCTGTACAGCGGCGCATACAGAAGTTGAAAAGCAATGGGTTTATCCAGGCAAACGTAGCCGTGCTTGACCCAGACAAGCTGGGCCAGGTCATTACTCTTTTGGTGGAAGTACAAGCAGATAAAACCCACACCGCAGATCTAGAGCTCCTCAAGGCCCAATTTTCCGGGCCTGAAATTCAGCAGTGTTACTACGTGACCGGCGAGGCAGACTTCATGTTGATACTACTGGTGCCCAGCATGCGTCGGTTTCAGGAACTAAGCGACACGCTGTTTCACCATAACCCCAACGTTAAATGGTTCAGAACAATGGTGGTGCTGGAGCGTGTCAAAACGTCTCTAGAGGTGATCTAGCGGCAGCTACTCCTCAACCCACCACAGCGCATCAAAGTGGCTTTCACTTCCAAGGCAACGGGTTACCTCTACCATTGCGGTCTTTAGACGCTCATCAAGCCCCCAGGGCGGGTTAACGACCAACATACCGCTACCGTACATACCGTGCGTTTGCTTACCTGGCGCGCGCAGCAAAAGCTCGCTGCGCCATATTTTGCGTATACCGCTTGCCTTGAGCCCATCCAGTAGCACGTGGTGGTGCCCAGCGGGTAGCAGAGGGTACCACATCAGTAGTATGGCGTGGCGCGCCTTTTCAAGCGTGTATATCGCCGTATCAACCACTTCCTGGTACTCCGCTTTACGCTCAAAACTAGGGTCAATCAATACGCAAAGCCGCGGGGTAGACACCGGCAGCATGGCCGTTAAACCCGCTAAACCATCGCCATAGATACGTTTTGCCTGAGGAGGAAGAGACTGCGTGTTCAAGTGCTCATGCTCACCCGGATGAAGCTCAAAAAGGCGCAGCTTATCGTGCTCGCGCAATGATTGGCTTAGCCACCATGGGGAGCCGGGATAGTGCGTTAACGCACTGGTACTGGGCTGAACGCTGGTGACAGCATTTAACCAATCACAGAGTAACGGGTCGGTGAGTACCTCGCGTTCGTGCCATAGCGGCCAAATACCCTCACGATACTCCTGAAGCCGCTGCGTCTCTTTGGTGGCGAGTGGGTAAAGCCCTCTTCCCGCATGCGTATCTATATATGTAATGGGTGTTTTTTTACGTAATAAATAATCAACGACGGCGTAAAGCGTCAAGTGTTTGTGTACATCGGCAAAATTACCGGCGTGATAGGCGTGTTGATAAGACAGCATGGTAACTCGCAGATAAGTGAACGAAAAAAGCCCGCTATGGGATCATAGCGGGCTTTAAACGGTAATGCGCGGGGGAGTTATGTCTTACTTAGCCCTGGCCGTTACCGATTGGCGTCAGGGTGATTTCAACCCGGCGGTTTTGCGCCCGGCCCTGCTCGGTATCGTTGCTGGCAACCGGCTGGTTAGCGCCGTATCCCATGGTGTTAAGACGCGAGGAGGATACCCCGTTTTGACTTAAGTAGTTGCCCACTGACTGAGCTCGGCGCTCAGAGAGACGCTGGTTGTAGCTGGCATCCCCGGTGCTGTCGGTGAAGCCGGCAATATTAACCCGCGTATCGGTATACTGCTTGAGCACGTTAGCCACTTCATTAAGCGCACTGCGCGCATCGCCGGTTAGATCTGAGGAGTCAAACCCGAACGTCACGCTGCTGGGCATATTCAGTACGATGTCGTCGCCGCGACGGTCGATTTCAATGCGCGAGCCCTCCAGGTTCTGACGAAGCTGCTGTTCTTGACGGTCCATGTAAGCGCCAATACCGGCACCCGCAGCAGCACCCACGGCAGCACCAATCAAGGCACGATCACGACGGCTGGTACTTCCGCTACCCGAAAGTGCACCCGCAGCAGCGCCTACCGCCGCGCCAATCCCTGTTCCCATGCCGGTCGATGAACGTTGCGTCTGGCCACCATAAGGGTCAGAGGTGGCACAGCCCGCCACTAAGATCGCAGCAGCCAACGGGGTCAGTAGTCGAGAAATACGCATCACTCACTCCTTGTATATTTTTGCGCTTGAATTATTCGTCGCTGATAAAGGCCAGCAACTCATTCAAGAATAATAGACCTTGAGGCGATGCACGCAGCTTTTCGGGCATTTCCATCAAAAGTCCTTTTTTGGCGGCCGTGTGTAAACGCGCTAAAAGTGCTTCCTGCGGCTGGCCGGTATGCGCCGACCAGGCATGCATGGCAACCCCTTCGGTTAAGCGAAGCGCATTCATGGAAAACTCAAGCGGCAACTCGTCCGCCGCGATAGGCTGCTTGCCCGCCACGAAACCGCGTGGGTCATTATCACGCCGTAAGTAAGCATCCGGCTGGCGCGTTTTCCAGCGCCGTTCAATATGCCACTGCCCTTGCGGGTCAATCGTCGTCAGCTTACCGTGTGCACCGGCGCCAATGCCCAGATAGTCGCCAAACTGCCAATAGTTGAGGTTGTGCTGGCTCTGCTTGCCAGGTTTTGCATAGGCTGAAATTTCGTAGCGTTCAAAGCCCGCCTGCTCCAATCGCTGATGGCCAAGCTCCTGAATATCCCAAAGCGCCTCCTCTTCCGGCAGAACAGGTGGCTGTGAATGAAACGCGGTATTGGGCTCAAGGGTTAGTTGATACCAGGAGAGATGGTCCGGTGACAGCGCAAGCGCCTGGTCAATATCATCAAGCGCCAGGGAGGGCGTCTGGCCAGGCAAGCCATGCATCAGGTCGATATTAATATTATCAAACCCCGCCGCACGCGCCTGGCCTACCGCAGTAATAGCCTCTTCACCGCCGTGAATACGCCCCAAAGCCTTCAACTGAGCGGGCTGAAAGCTTTGAATACCCAACGAGAGACGATTGATACCCGCCTCACGGTAGCCCGTAAAGCGTGCCTGCTCGGTGGTACCAGGATTCGCCTCCATGGTGATTTCTATATTGGGCGCGAAGGGTAAGCGTCGGCGTATTCCATTAAACAGCCGTTCAAAGAACGTGGGCGACATCAGGCTTGGCGTACCACCGCCAATAAAGATGGTCTGAATCTGACGCCCAGCGGCTAACGCCAGATCGCCATCCAGATCATGAAGTAGTGCCTTTAAGTAAGTCGCTTCGGGTAACTCACCGTCAGGTTCATGAGAGTTAAAGTCACAATAAGGGCACTTGCGTACGCACCAGGGCGTATGAATATAGAGCGATAACGGAGGTAATGGCTTAGCCATGTGCCACCTTAAGTATATCAACCAACCCTTGAAGCGCCCGCCCACGGTGGCTTAGCCGATTTTTTAATTCACTGGGTAATTCCGCCACGCTCATTCCCTGGTCGGGTAGCCAGAACAGCGGGTCATAGCCAAAGCCACCCTCTCCACGTGGATGAGCAAGTAACTCCCCTTCCCAGCTGTGCTGAACAATAACCGGTACCGGATCAGCAGGATGGCGCAAATAGACCAGCACGCACCAGTAGCGACCGGTGCGCTGACCTTCTGCACAGTCACTAAGCGCGGCCAGCAGTTTTTCATTGTTACGCTGATCGCTTTTCGGCTCACCAGCGTAGCGTGCGGAGTAAATCCCTGGCGCCCCTGAAAGCGCATCGACCTCAAGGCCGGAGTCATCAGCAAGCGCCGGTAAGCCGCTAACCCGGCTCGCCTCACGCGCTTTTAACAGGGCATTTTCAACAAAGGTTAGCCCCGTTTCTTCAACATCATGTACCCCAAAATCTGCTTGTGGACGTACATCCAGCCCTAACGGTGCCAGCAGTTGATTGAATTCTTTCAGCTTTCCCGCATTGCCGCTTGCCAGAACAAGGGTATTTACCGTGACCATCATATTTTCTCCCGGCATAAATATGGCAGGCAGGCTGCCTGACTACATTATTGAGAAGGCTTTTTCTGCAGCATCCAACGTAAATTGGATATCCTCGGGCGTATGAGCACTCGACATAAAGCCTGCCTCAAACGCTGAAGGGGCCAGGTAAACGCCGTGATCCAGCATCGCGCCAAAGAAACGGCGGAACGCCTCCGGGTCACACGCGGTTGCCTGGGCAAAGTTATCCACACGGCGTTGAGAGGTGAAAAACAGCCCAAACATGCCACCCGCTGACTGTGTCATCATGGAGACACCTGCCGCATTAGCGCGCTCTTTCAGGCCGCTGCAGAGTGTTTCAACCCGCTGAGAAAGCGCGTCATGAAAGCCGGGGACCTGGAGCTTGGTTAATAACGCAATACCTGCCGCCATCGCCAAGGGGTTACCCGACAGCGTACCTGCCTGATAAACCGGCCCCATGGGGGAGATATTTTGCATAATCTCGCGCTTGCCGCCAAACGCACCGACTGGCATACCACCACCAACAATCTTACCCAGGCACGTTAAATCAGGCGTAATGCCGTAATGCGCCTGAGCCCCGCCCAGCGCAACGCGGAATCCGGTCATGACTTCATCGAAAATCAGGATGCTTTCATGCTCGTTACACACCCGGCGCAGTGTTTCCAAAAAGCCCGGCTGGGGAGGAATACAGTTCATGTTACCTGCAACAGGTTCAACAATAATGCAGGCAATCTGGTCACCGATTTCAGCAAAGCACGCCTCAACGCCTTCAATATCGTTATAGGAGAGCGTAATGGTGTGCTCGGCAAGTGACGCGGGAACACCTGGCGAGCTGGGTTCGCCATGGGTGAGCGCGCCAGAGCCCGCTTTTACCAGCAACGAATCTGAATGGCCGTGATAGTTACCTTCAAACTTAACGATCTTGTCGCGCCCGGTGGTGCCGCGTGCCAAGCGGATCGCCGACATGGTGGCTTCCGTACCGGAGCTGGTCATGCGCACCATTTCCATGGTGGGGATCATTTCGCAGATCAGGTCTGCCATGGTGGTTTCCACCGCGGTCGGGGTACCAAACGAGAGACCGTTGTCCAAACGAGCACGTACCGCTGCCAACACATCCTGGTCCGCATGACCGGTAATCATTGGGCCCCAGGAACCTACATAGTCCACGTAGCGGTTGCCTTCCACATCAAACAGATAAGCGCCCTGGGCGCGCTCCATAAATACCGGCGGACGGTGCAGGCCTTTAAACGCACGTACCGGCGAATTTACGCCACCTGGAATATGGCGGCTAGCAAGCTCAAACAGTTCAGCAGATGTGGTCATGGCGTCCTCAATATCAATGGCGTAGCGCGAATAAAATCAAAAGCGAACCGGCCGTGGCAAGCGATTAGGTAAACACTGCCCGCTAGGCGGCTGATATCCATGAGACAGACTCTCCCAGGTAAAGTGCTGAGCCTGTTCACAGGCCGTCGGCAAACGCTCACCGGCGGCCAGGCGTGCCGCAATGGCAGATGCCAAGGTGCAGCCTGAGCCGTGAAACGGTTCCGGCAGGCGTGGCCACTGCCATTGGCGCGTGGTATCCGGCGAGTGCAGTGTATTAACAACCTGCTGCTCGTTACCTGGAACAGGCTCATCGGTCGCGGTTACTAAAATAGCCTGGCAACCCTGGGATAAAAGTGCGACGGCGCGCGCCGTATCATCCAGGGGGCCGTCAATCTCTGGGGTGAGCTGCTTAAGCTCATAACGGTTGGGCGTTAAGATATCCACAAGCGGTAGCAGGCGAGCCGCATAGAGGCGTTGCAATTGGGGTGTGGATAACTCAGTACCGCCACCGGCTTTAAGTACTGGGTCGGCCACAACCGGGATGCCTGGGAAACGGCGAATAATCTGCTCGGCTGCTCTTAGCGTTGCTTCATCTGCCAACAGGCCCAGCTTGATCGCAGCAACCTGCATCCCGCTAAGCGCCTCTGCCATTTGGCGCATCAACGCGGGGTCGGCCGGAACGACATGGCTCACGTTATGGCAGTTTTGCACCGTTAACGCGGTGGGAATCGTCACTGCCCAACCGCCACAGGCGGCAATGGCTTCGCTATCTGCCACTAAACCCGCTCCGCCCGTCGGGTCATGGCCCGCCAGTACTAAAACAACCGGTGAAAGAGGTTGGTGCATCAAAAAGGTTTCACAACGGCAAGTAGAATAATCGCCACTAGCGCAATCACCGGCGCTTCATTGAACCAGCGAAAGAACGTGTGGCTTTTCGTACAGCGATCCTGGGCAAACTGCTTTAAGTAAATCAGGCAGACGTGATGATAGGCGATCAGCAATACCACAAAGGTGAGTTTAACGTGCATCCAGCCTTGGCTTAACCAGCCGGGCACCAGGTACAGCATCGCCCCGCCAAAGATAAGCACCAGTATCATGGAAGGCGTCATGATGCCGCGATAAAGCTTACGCTCCATGGTTTTGAAATAGGCGATAGCTTGATCGTCGCCTTTATCCCGTGCCATGGCGTGATACACATACAGCCGCGGCAAATAAAACAGGGCGGCAAACCAAGTCACCATGGTCATTAAATGCAGGGCCTTCAACCATAGATACATTGTCTCTCCTTATACGGGCGAATCATTCGCTTTCGGGTCAGTACGGGTATTTGGGTCAGCGTCGGTATTGGGATCAGAATAGTAATAATAACGCTCAATGGCACCACGGGTGATGATACCTGAAATTCGCTGCCGCTTTGGCCGATAACCGTGCACTACATAAAGCGCGCCCAAGGCATCGTCTTGAAGCTTTATAAACGCCTCTGACAGGGTGGCCTGTAGGCCAATCGGCGCAAGTTCCAGGCGCTGGCCCGGAATTTCAAGTAAATCGACGGATTCATTATCGGGAGGAGCATCGCCATCAAGCGCTTCATCGTGCTCCAAAAGCCACCGCGCCAGCGCCGACGCTTTTAACGCAAGTACCGATTTTTCTTCATTTGAACGCTCAATAATCAGCCAGACAGGGTTGGTTTCCAGTAGTTTGCGTGCCTGCTCAAACGTCACCTTGCGCTCAGTACGTACCAGGCTTCGCTCCATCACCGCAGGCACCGACACGCGGGAAAGCGCCTGCATTAAGGGCTGTTGAAGCGGGTGCAGCCCATAGCGTACGGAGCTAATAAAAAATCCTTCACAACCGGTAAGCTGGCGGGACGTCAGGCAGGCAACCACCACCACCAACATACCCGGCAACATGACATGAGGTGTATGAGTAAGCTCCAACAGCGCCATTAACGCCGCAAGCGGCGCTTGCAACACCGCCCCCATCATGGCCGCCATACCTAACATGGCGTAAATGCCAGGGTCTGAGGCTTTATCAGGCCATAGCCAGCCACCCAATATACCGCCCAGCGCGCCTGTCGCTGCGCCAATCACCAGCGTGGGGCCAATAATCCCGATGGGTACGCCACCCGATACGGTCAGGGCGGTAATCAAAAGCTTGGCAATCATCAGCGCCAGCAACACGTTAATGTCCAACTGATTATTAAGCGCCGCCGCTACACTGTCGTAGCCAATTCCCTGAACCTGCGGAAACCACCAGGCCACAACCCCGGTCGCCACACCCACACAAGCCAAACGAAGCCATAACGGCCATGCCTGCATGCGTTTGTTACGTGAAATATGAATAAACAGCCCCGCCAATAGCCCGACCACAAGGCCGAGTACAATGACCCACGGTAAATTCATGAGCGAACCCAGCACGACCTCGGGGATACGAAAAGCCGGCTCATTGCCATACACCATCTGCGCAATGAGCGCCGCCATCGTAGAGGCTAAAATCACCGGCATAAAGCTCATCAGGGTATACTCCATCATGACGACTTCCATGGCGAAGATGACCCCGGCAACCGGTGTATTGAACGATGCTGAAATCCCCGCCGCCGTTCCACAGGCAACCAAAACGCGCAGGCTGTTATTGGGCAACCGAAGCTTAACTCCCAGCCCGCTTGACGCGGCAGCGCCTAAATGAATAGCCGGGCCTTCCCGTCCGGCAGAGAGCCCACCAAGAACCGACACCACCCCCACCCACCATTGATTCAGCCAGTTTCGCATTGGAAAGCGGCCTTGGTGATAAGAGAGGCGCTCAATAACGTGCCCTACCCCCATCTTTTGGGCAGTGGCTTTTTGCCGATAAAGCAGCAGACCCAGCACGCTAACGGCAATAATAGGCAGCAGTGAGCGCAGCCACGGAGGCAGACCTTCAAATCCTTCCGGGTTTCCATCCGGCATATAAAACACTGCCCCCGCTTCGAGCAGTAGCCGGAAGGCGACCATCGCCGCCCCCGTAATGATCCCCGACACTAACCCCAATACGCACAGCTGAGGCAACGCATCAACATGGGCCAACTGGCGTCGAAAACCCTCGAGGGTAAAATCTGATCGGGAAAAACGCGCCACGACGACCTTCCTTTACGCATGTAGTGTAGTTCTCTTGTGTATCATAGCCCGATACGCTTCGACAGCCTGCGCCAATCTGTTTAGGCTGTTAATTATTACCCTGTCTCGAATGTGCAACGTGTAAGGAGTCGTTTGTGATTAAGGTCGGCATTGTCGGCGGTACCGGTTATACCGGCGTTGAGCTACTGCGGTTACTCGCCCAGCATCCCCATGTCAGCGTTGAAGCCATTACCTCGCGCTCGGAAGCCGGCGTAAAGGTATGCGATATGTATCCCAATCTGCGCGGCCACTACGACACATTGACGTTCAGTGAGCCCGATGCAAAGCAGTTGGGCGATATGGATGCGGTATTTTTCGCCACTCCCCACGGTGTTGCCCACGCCTTGGCAGGTGAGCTTTTGGACAAAGGCACACGCATTATCGACCTGTCGGCTGACTTCCGCCTGCGTGATGCCAAGGTATGGAGCGAGTGGTACGGCCAACCTCACGGTGCGCCTTCGCTGCTTGAAAAAGCGGTCTATGGCCTGCCCGAGATGCACCGCGAAAAAATCAAAACGGCGCGCCTAGTGGCCGTGCCTGGCTGCTACCCAACCGCTGTACAGCTAGGCTACCTGCCGCTACTGGAAGCCGGGCTGATTGATCCTCAACAGCTGATTGCCGACTGTAAATCGGGCGTGACGGGGGCAGGCCGAGGGGCCAAGGTGCCTTCACTACTGGCAGAAGCCAGTGAGTCCTTCAAAGCTTACGGCGCCTCAGGGCATCGTCATTTGCCCGAAATCCGCCAGGGCCTTGGCGATATGCAGGCGCACCCGGTGGGGCTGACCTTCGTTCCTCATTTAACACCGATGATACGGGGCATTCACGCCACGCTCTATAGCCAGCTCACCACCTCGGTGGACGACCTTCAGGCGCTGTTTGAAAAACGTTATGCAAGCGAACCCTTTGTTGATGTGATGCCTGCGGGTAGCCATCCTGAAACGCGCAGCGTTAAAGGCATCAACACCTGTCGCCTGGCCGTACATCGCCCGGAGAACAGCAACACGGTCGTGGTGTTATCGGTCATTGATAACCTGGTGAAAGGCGCCTCGGGCCAAGCCATCCAAAACCTCAACCTAATGTTTGGATTCGAGGAGAACATGGGCCTCACCGCCCCTGCCTTGATGCCATAAGCCACGTACAAAATCCCGGCAATAGTTGACCCTTTTGCTGGGAATTATCCATAATCATCTTCCAATGCTGATTATTCGTTCTTAAAGCTCGCGGGAGGTACCCATGAGCGGTGCAGAAGCCTTTGTTCCAACCCCATTAATGATGTCCGATAGCGCACGTAAACGTATCCGTGCCCTAATGGATGAAGAAAATAACCCTGCGCTAAAACTGCGCGTCTACGTCACCGGCGGTGGCTGTTCAGGTTTTCAGTACGGCTTCGATTTTGCCGATACGGTCGCCGAAGACGATACGGCCATTGAATTTGGCACGGCGACCCTAGTAGTCGACCCTCTCTCCTACCAGTATCTGGTTGGCTCGACGGTGGATTACGAAGAAGGCCTCGCTGGCGCACGCTTTCGCATTCAAAACCCCAATGCTACTACCACCTGCGGCTGCGGCGCCTCTTTTATGGTGTAGCCGCGTTATAACGCAAGCAAAGCGTTGGTACCCATGACTTGACGCCTTGGTGGTTTCTCGCCAAGGTTAAAAGGTCAACAATTGCTCTAACGCGGTGTGAAGAGAACGTCGTCTCTTCTTTTCACCGCTTCAGCGCTATAAAACATGGGGAAACCAATGAAAACCATACTAACGACAACTGCTATCGCTTCCTCCATCGCTCTGGGTTTAAGCGGCGCCTCTGTCGCCATGGCCCAAACGCCTTCTGTTAATGTCGCAACCGACCCAAGCTTTGTTCCTTTTGAAATGATGGATCCAGAAACTGGCGAGATGATCGGTTTCGATATGGACATTATCAATGCCGTTGCCGAGCGTGCCGGTTTTGAGGTCAACCTCACCACCATGGAATTTTCGGGCATTATTCCCGCCGTGCAAACCGGCAGTCAGGAAATTGCCATCGCAGGCACGACCATCACCGAAGAGCGTGCACAGGTCGTCGACTTTTCTGATCCCTACTACGATTCCGGTCTACAGATTATTGTTCGTGCCAACAACGAAGATGTCTCCTCTTTGGAAGACCTTCAGGGCCTGACCATCGGTACCAAAATCGGCTCGACAAGCTACGACTTCCTCCAGCAAGAGCTGGGTGAAGGCGCTGACATCACGCCTTATCCAGGCACCGCCGACATGTACATGGCCCTGCTGGGCCGCAACGTAGACGCCGTACTGTATGACGCCCCTAACGTTGCTTACTTCTCCCAAACCCGCGGCGAAGGACGTACCAAAGTGGTGGGGCCGCTTTATGAAGGCCAGCAATATGGCATTGTGTTCCATAAGGGCAGCGAATGGGTAGAACCCACCAATGAAGCCTTGGCCTCCATGCGTGAAGACGGCACTTACGACGAAATCTACAAAAAATGGTTCGGTGAAGCCACCAGCGAGTAACCCAGCGGCGCTATAGAGCTAACAGGTATTTATCACAGGGCCGGGCGGCCACCCTCCCGGCCCTTTGACGTTATACGTCGCGTGTTTTTTTGGAGATAAGGCGTGGATTTCGATTTTCAATTTGATTGGGCAGCCGCGTTTGCGTCGATCCCTTACCTGCTGCCTGGCATCCCCTGGACGCTGCTAATCTCATTTGGCGGTCTGGCGATCGGCTTTTTCATCGGTATTTTCTTTGGCCTGCTGCGTATTAGTCCGATCCGCTGGCTACGCTGGGTTGCCCTTTGCTACATAGAAGTATTCCGCGGTACGCCTATCCTCGTGCAGGTGCTGTTTATCTTCTACGGCCTGCCCCAGCTACTGGGCAGTCCTATCAATGCGCTGGTCGCAGGCATTGCCGCTATTGCGGTTAACTCGGGTGCGTATATTTCTGAAATTGTGCGTGGCGGCGTGCAATCCATTGAGCGTGGCCAGCGTGAAGCATCCCTCTCGTTAGGGCTTTCGCGCGCTCAGGCATTTCGCTATGTGATTTGGCCCCAGGCGTTGCGTCGTATGATTCCTCCGCTTGGCAATCAGGCCATTATCAGCATTAAAGATACCTCACTATTTTCAGTCATTGGGGTCAGCGAACTGGTACGCCAGGGGCAAATCTATATCGCGACAACCTTCAACGCCCTAGAGGTCTACTTTATGGTTGCGGTGATGTATCTGGCGATTACCTGGACCCTCTCTATTCTTCTGCGCCTGCTGGAGCGCAGAGGCATCGCAGGCTGATAAGGAAACGTACAATGACCGATACCGTGTCACCCACAACGCCCTCCATTGTGCGTATGCAAAAGCTGAATAAACATTTTGGCAGCCTGCACGTACTCAATGATATCGACCTTGAAATTATCCCCGGTGAAGTCGTCGTCATTATTGGCGCAAGCGGGTCCGGTAAATCCACGCTGATTCGCTGCATCAATGGGCTGGAGGAGTTTCAGTCGGGCATGCTGGAAGTAGATGGCAATACGCTAACGCCTAACGGCAAGAGCAGTAAAGCACTACAAACCATTCGTACAGAAGTCGGTATGGTGTTTCAGCAGTTCAATCTATTTCCCCACCTTAGCGTGATCGATAACATCACGCTGGCGCCCATGAAGGTACGTGGCTGGAACCGCGACGACGCAGTGGCAACCGCAAAACGCCTGCTGGATAGGGTCGGTATTGCCGACCAGGCCGATAAGTACCCCAGTCAGCTCTCAGGAGGTCAGCAGCAGCGTGTTGCCCTTGCCCGTGCCTTGGCCATGGAGCCTCGGCTTATGCTGTTTGACGAGCCTACCTCGGCGCTTGATCCCGAAATGATTGGTGAAGTGCTGGACGCCATGCGTGAGCTGGCTAAAGAGGGCATGACCATGGTGATCGTCACGCATGAAATGGGGTTTGCCCGTGAAGTAGCCGATCGCGTTATCTTTATCCATAAAGGTGTCATTGCCGAGCAAGGAGCGCCACAACAGCTGTTCGATTCGCCTCAAAATGAGCGCACTCAATCGTTTCTTGCCCGGGTGCTTAAACACTAATCTTAAGCACTAATACCTGCAAAATTACCCGCTTAAAAGCGTTTTTTATGGCCTGTCCTTGCGACAGGCCATTTTTTTCCCCTGTGGATAATTTTTTTATTCTATAACTCTACAACATGCCACAGCACCCATAGTGAGCGCCTTTAAGGTTGCCAGACACTGCTTTTTTGGTGTGTTCACAGGTGCGGTAACAACGTCGGTATGAGCAGGTGGATAAGACGTGGTTTTGTGGTGCTGTGGGTAAGTAGCACTTCCATCCACAGGGCCTGCACCGTTTCTACTCAGGTAATACGCTGCTTAACCACGCAAATACCAACATTTTAACAAGTTGAATTTTATAAATATAATTGGGTTATGCACAGAAACTGTCCACACTAATAATTACAGCATTAACAGAACTTCTCTTATTTATTTATATATTGTTATTAATAAATAGTGACTGGGCGTGTGAGATGTGGAAAAACCTGACGGTTACCCACAGGGGGTTTATACTGGCGGGCTTGTTTAACTACGCCGACACGTCTGAAACTGACGAAACGGCCACATCATTCGTGCCAATTGGCGCAAGACGAGGTGTCTCTTGAATTACCCCGACCGCTTTGACGTGATTGTCATCGGCGGTGGCCATGCGGGAACTGAAGCCGCACTGGCCTCTGCTCGTATGGGCTGTCAGACCCTGCTGCTCACGCACAACATCGAGACCTTGGGTCAGATGTCGTGTAACCCTGCCATTGGCGGCATTGGCAAAAGCCATCTGGTGAAAGAGATCGATGCGCTAGGCGGGGCGATGGGGCTTGCCACGGATTTAGGCGGCATTCAGTTCCGGGTATTAAACGCTCGAAAAGGACCGGCTGTACGTGCCACACGTGCTCAAGCAGACCGCGTTCGCTACAAAGCAGCGATCCGCGGCATGTTGGAAAACCAGCCAAATTTAACGATTTTCCAGCAGGCGGCTGGTGATCTGGTTGTGGATAACGATACGGTTCGTGGCGTCGTGACGGAGACCGGTATTCGTTTTTATGCCGAGTCCGTTGTGCTGTCGACGGGTACGTTTTTAGGTGGTGTGATTCACATCGGCTTGGATCAAAGTCGCGGCGGTCGAGCAGGTGATCCACCCTCAAATGCCCTGGCTGAGCGTCTGCGTGCCCTGCCGTTTCGGGTTGACCGGCTCAAAACCGGCACGCCACCGCGCATTGATGCCAAAAGCGTGAATTTCTCCCAGCTTGAAGAACAGCCTGGCGATACGCCAACGCCGGTCATGTCCTACCTTGGTTCGCGGGATATGCACCCTCAGCAGGTCAGCTGTCATATTGCGCACACCAATGAGCGCACGCATGAGCTGATTTTGGCGAATCTTGATCGTTCACCGATGTACTCCGGCGTGATTGAAGGCGTGGGTCCGCGCTACTGCCCATCGATTGAAGACAAGGTTCATCGCTTTGCCGATAAATCGAGCCACCAGGTCTTTATTGAACCTGAAGGTTTGGATACCCACGAGCTGTATCCCAACGGCATCTCGACCTCGCTGCCATTTGATGTGCAATTGCAGGTAGTACGCTCGATTAAAGGGCTGGAGAACGCGCATATCACGCGGCCAGGTTATGCCATTGAGTACGATTTCTTTGATCCCCGGGATTTAAAACACTCACTGGAAACCAAATTTATCCACAACCTGTTTTTTGCCGGGCAGATCAACGGCACGACAGGTTATGAGGAAGCCGGCGCTCAAGGCCTGCTGGCCGGGCTCAACGCCGCGCGGCGTGCCATGCAGCAGGATGCCTGGTATCCACGTCGTGACGAGGCCTATCTTGGCGTGCTGGTGGACGACCTGATCACGATGGGCACCAAAGAGCCTTACCGTATGTTTACTTCCAGGGCGGAATACCGATTATTGCTGCGTGAAGATAACGCCGACCTGAGGTTGACTGAAAAAGGCCGTGAGTTAGGCTTGGTGAATGACCAGCGCTGGACGGCATTTAGTAAAAAGCGCGAAGCGATTGCGCTGGAGACCGCGCGTTTAGCCAGTGTTTGGATTCAGCCAAGCAGCCCGGCTGCTGCAAAAATTGCTGAAAAAACCGGCAAACCGCTCTCCCGCGAGTATCGTTTGAGCGATCTTCTCAAGCGCCCAGAGCTAAATTATGCGGACCTTGCTGAACTGCCGGGTCTGGAAAGCGGCGTTATCAATGACGAAGCCGTTGCCGAACAGGTACAGATACAGGCGAAGTACGAAGGCTATATCGAACGTCAACAGTATGAAATTGATAAGCTTAAGCGCCATGAAGCAATGCCACTTCCCGCCGACCTGGATTACCAGCGGGTGGAAGGGCTCTCCAATGAGATTCGTCAGAAGCTGACCGACGTGCGGCCTGAAACGCTGGCCCAGGCGGCGCGTATTTCAGGCGTAACACCGGCCGCAGTGTCTATTTTGCTGGTGCATCTTAAAAAGCGTCGCCTGATCGCCTCACCCGAGGTCGCTAACGGATGAGCGGATTAACAGTGTTGGTAAGCAGCTTGCCTGCGAGCGTCGCTGCTCGACTCGATAATGGGTTAGCGCAGCTCGGCTTAAAGGTAACGGCAAGCCAGCGTGAACAGCTGCTTGGGTTTGTCGCCCTATTGCACAAGTGGAACAAGGCTTATAACCTCACGGCTGTTCGCGATATTGATGATATGGTGGCACGTCACGTACTGGATAGTGCGGCTGTCGCGCCTTATGTGCATGGCCCCAGATTGCTGGATGTGGGAGCGGGGCCAGGCCTTCCTGGTATCGTGCTGGCCATCCTTGATCCGGCGCTGTCCGTTACGCTGTTGGATAGCAATGGCAAAAAAGTCCGTTTTCAGCGTCAGGCTATAATGGAGCTTGGGCTAAAAAACGTGGTTGCAAGCCAGGCGCGGGTGGAGACGTTTAGTGACCAGCCGTTTGATCAGGTAATTTCACGCGCGTTCGCAAGCCTGGTGGACTTTGTCACCCTGACCCGTGAACTACCCACAGCGAACGGACAGTGGTTGGCCATGAAAGGCCCAGGTGCTGATGATGAGTTGCGTGAACTGCCCAGCGGCATTCGACTGCAAACACGTCACCTGCTAAAAGTGCCCTTCGATACGGCCGAGCGACAGCTGTTGATTCTGAACGTTGATTCTGAACCCCAGGAAGGAGTTGAGTAAGTGAGCCAGATCATTGCCCTGACCAATCAAAAAGGCGGCGTGGGCAAGACCACCTCAGCCGTTAACCTGGCGGCCAGCCTTGCTGCTCTTGATCGTCGAGTGCTGTTGGTGGACCTTGATCCTCAAGGGCACGCCAGCATGGGCAGTGGTATTGATAAACACGAACTCGATAAAAGCGTTCTGGATGTACTGCTCGGCGATGCAACAGCCACCGATACCATCGTGCGCGATCTGCCGGTCAAATATGATGTTCTGCCGGGTAACGGTGACTTGACCGCTGCGGAAGTCGAGTTGCTGGATCTTGATAAGCGCGAAAGCTGCCTGACTACGGCGCTTGGCTCGGTTGCTGGGAAGTACGATGTGGTGCTGATTGACTGCCCTCCTTCGCTCAACATGCTGACCGTTAATGCGCTGACCGCAGCGGATAGCGTGCTTATTCCGCTGCAGTGCGAGTTTTACGCGCTGGAAGGACTGTCAGCGCTGCTGGATACCGTTGAACAGATCAAGCAAAGCGTTAATCCTGATTTGGCGATTGCCGGTATCCTGCGCACCATGTACGACAAGCGCACCAGCCTAACGCGGGAAGTGGACAAGCAACTGCGAGACTTCTTTGGCGATGCGCTGATCAAGACGACGATCCCGCGCAACGTCAAAGTGGCTGAAGCGCCAAGCCACGGAATACCCGTGACGCAATATGCCCGCTTCTCACGAGGCAGCCAGGCGTACCGCGTACTGGCAAAAGAGATGATTCGTCGACTATCGCTATAACGTATTGATCCGTACGAGGGAAAGCGAATGACGCGTAAACGCGCGCTAGGACGTGGCCTGGATGCCCTAATTGGTGCGGGCGCTCGTCGCCGTGACAGCCTGGAACTTACCGGTAGCTCTACGTCGGAAGCCCATGATGAGGTGTCATCCGTGGTGGTGGCCTCGGATGTGGCTCCTGAGCGTTTGGAGCGCCTTCCGCTTGGCCAATTAACCCGTGGCAAGTATCAGCCGCGGCGTGATATCCAGCCAGAAGCGCTTGAAGAGCTTGCCGATTCTATACGTGCCCAGGGCGTTATGCAGCCTATTGTGGTGCGTCCTATTGGCGAAGATCGCTATGAAATTATTGCTGGTGAGCGGCGCTGGCGTGCAGCGCAGCTGGCCGAGCTCGACGTTATCCCCGCGGTTATTCGTGAGGTAAGTGACGAAGTTGCCTTGGCACTGGCGCTGATTGAAAATATTCAGCGTGAAAACCTCAATGCCATCGAAGAAGCGATGGCGCTTAAACGGCTGGGTGATGAGTTTGAATTAACCCAGCAGCAGATTGCTGACGCGGTCGGTAAATCCCGCACTCAGGTCGCCAACTTACTGCGCTTGCTGGCGCTGGATCCAGAAGTCCAAACGCTGCTAGAGCGAGGTGACCTGGATATGGGCCATGCACGTGCGTTGCTATCACTTAACAGCGTTCAGCAGCGCCAAGTGGCTCATGAAGTGGTGAATAACGATCTCACCGTGCGGTCCACCGAAGCGTTGGTTAAAAAGGTACAGGCCAGCCAAAGCGTTGAAAAAACGCCAAGTCGGCCAAATAAAACGGCGGATGTCTCGCGTCTAGAAACACAGCTAGGGGAACTGCTTGGCGCACCCGTTTCAATTGACCATGGTAATCGGGGTAAAGGCAAAGTGACCATCCGCTATACAAGCCTTGATGAACTCGACGGAATACTGGCGCATATTAAATAGGCTGCTTATTAATTAAATAGCAGGCTTATTAAGAAAACATTAAAAAGCAGCTAATTTTTACCCTTTGGTCGCAAGTTGTCCCTTAAACACGTTAAATACGAGCAACTTCGGTTGAAGGTGTGATAGCGCTTCCCTATAATCGCGCAAGATTTGTGCAGGTTGCTTATCAACAGCCTAAGCAACCATTCGCTGGCAGGGTGCTGGGCAATGGTAGAACGTGTTGAAACCCAGCGCAGGAAGGCGTATGTCATCCGGCTTTTTACCGCACAGCTAATCGTGACGGTAGTCGGCATGTTGATGGTCTACCCTATAGCGCGCATGCCGGGCGTTTTCTCCGTGGTAACAGGTGCGCTGGTGGCCTTGCTACCCCATGCTTTTTTTATACAGCGAATGGGCATATTGCACAGTAAGCGAACATCGCGCAGCGCTGTTCATTTGTTTCGTGCCGAAGGAGGCAAGTTTGGTTTGACGGTGGCACTGTTTAGCGCAGTGTTCGTAGTAGTGCCCCCCTCAAACCCCGCTTTCTTTTTTAGTGCTTATGTGGCGATTGTTCTGATGCATGGGCTAACGCCGTTGTTTATGCGCAGACATCGCACACTTTATTGAGGTGATATCTCTATGGCCGCAGGAAACGAAGTCTCGACGACTTATTATATCCAGCACCACTTGCAGAACCTGACCTTTGGGCATCACCCGGTGAATGGTTGGTCGCTGGCGCATTCAGCTCAAGAAGCGGGCGAAATGGGCTTCTGGGCGATCCATTTGGATACCATGGGCTGGTCAATCGCTATGGGGGTACTGTTTCTCTGGGTATTCCGTAAGGCGGGAAAAGCCGCGACCACTGGCGTGCCAGGCGGTCTGCAAAACGCGGTTGAAATGGTGGTCGAGTTTATCGACAACCTGACGCGCTCAACGTTCCATGGGCGTAATCCGCATATTGTCCCGCTGGCAATTACGCTATTCGTCTGGATACTGCTGATGAATAGTCTCAAGATAATTCCAGTCGATTACTTCCCGGTACTGTTTAGCAAGCTCGGTGTGGATTACATGAAAATTGTACCTACTACCGACGTAAATGCCACGCTAGGCATGGCGTTGGGCGTATTTGGCCTGATTCTGTACTACAACTTCAAAGTGAAAGGCGTTGGCGGTTTTGTCAAAGAGCTTTCCCTGACCCCGTTTAATCACTGGGCGTTGATTCCTTTCAACCTGGTGTTGGAAATTGTATCGCTACTGGTCAAGCCGTTCAGCTTGGCCATGCGACTGTTCGGTAACATGTTTGCCGGTGAAGTTATCTTCATTTTGATTGCTATGCTGCCGTTTTGGGCCATTTGGGTACTGGATGTGCCATGGGCAATTTTCCATATCCTGGTCGTCACGCTACAGGCCTTTATCTTTACCACGCTCACCATCGTTTATTTGAGCGCGGCGCACGAACACCACTAACCAAGCAACGCTAACGCTTTCATTAACCCACAACCCTTAACCAAAACTTAAACTCAGGAGCAACATCATGGAAATGGTTTATCTTTCGGCTGCCATCATCATCGGTCTAGGCGCACTGGCTACTGGTATTGGCTTCGCTATTCTGGGCGGCAAACTGCTTGAGTCTACTGCACGTCAGCCGGAGCTGGGCGACCAGCTGCAAACCAAAACCTTCATCATGGCAGGTCTGTTGGACGCTGTACCGATGATCGGTGTTGGTATTGCGATGTACCTGATCTTCGTTGTTGCCGGTTAATGATTGCTTTACCGGGCGGTTAACCGCTCGGTTTTGTTTCACTCCGGTCGCCACGAACTTGTCAGAGGTACATCCCTGTGAATATCAACATGACGCTTATCGGGCAGACGATCGCCTTCGCGATCTTTGTCTGGTTTTGCATAAAGTACGTGTGGCCTCCGATCAGCAACGCGCTTAACGAGCGTCAGAAAAAAATTGCTGATGGCTTGGATGCAGCCAGCCGTGCTACTCGTGATCTTGAGCTAGCTCAAGAGCGGGCAGAACAGACGCTGCGTGAAAGCAAGGAACAAGCTTCACAGATCCTTGAGCAAGCCAATAAGCGCTCTGCTCAGATGATCGAAGAAGCCCGCGAGCAGGCCCGCGCAGAAGGTGAACGTCTCATGGCGGGCGCACGCTCTGAAATCGAGCTTGAAGTAAATCGAGCGAAAGAAGAGTTACGTGCCCAGGTGTCTCATCTGGCCATCATCGGCGCTGAGCGTGTATTGGAAGCTTCTGTCGATGAAAATGCGCATCGCGAGCTGCTTGATAAGCTGGCTGCCGAACTGTAAGGAGGTGAATTATGGCGGAATTACTTACCGTCGCTCGTCCTTACGCAAAGGCGGCGTTTGAACACGCGCGTGATAATGATGTGCTTGATAGCTGGTCACAGGCGCTGGGTTTTTTGGGCACTGTTGTGGCCGATAGCGACGCTCGACGTCTGCTGGGTAGCCCCAAAATCGAGAATGCAAAGAAAGTTGCCCTTCTGGTTGAGATGCTTCCAGAACCGCAGGGTGATGCACTGTCTCGCTTTTTGGAGGCTGTGGCTGACCAGGACCGTTTAATGGTTCTGCCTTTTATCGCTGAACAGTTTGAGCGCCTGCGCGCTGAACACGAGCAGCGTGTAGAGGTAATGGTAACGTCAGCGTATAAACTGACAGCCGCACAAAAGACCAAGCTATCCAACGCGCTCAAGAAACGTCTGAATCGCGAAATCTCCATTACTACTCAGGTAGATAAGTCGCTCATCGGCGGTGTCATCCTGCGTGCTGGCGATACCGTCATTGACGGGTCGGTACGTGGTCGACTGAACCGCCTTTCCGAAGCGCTAACCGCTTGAGTCTGAGGGACATGGCATGCAGCAATTGAATCCTTCCGAGATCAGCGACATCATCAAGCAGCGAATTGAGAAGCTTGACGTCGCATCTGAAGCTCGTAATCAGGGCACCATCGTAGGTGTTTCCGACGGTATCGTGAAAATTCACGGCCTCGAAGACGCCATGTTTGGTGAAATGATTGAATTTCCTAACAGCGTTTTTGGCATGGTACTTAACCTGGAGCGTGACTCCGTAGGTGCTGTTGTCCTGGGCGACTACCTGCTGCTTGAAGAAGGCATGACCGCGAAATGCACCGGTCGTATTCTTGAAGTACCGGTTGGCCCTGAGCTGATTGGCCGTGTTGTTGATGCGTTGGGTAACCCCATCGACGGCAAAGGCGATATCAACGCTAAAATGACCGACGCGGTAGAAAAAGTAGCGCCTGGCGTTATTACCCGTCAGTCGGTTGATGAGCCGATTCAAACCGGCTTGAAATCCATCGATGCCATGGTGCCGATCGGTCGTGGTCAGCGTGAGCTGATTATCGGTGACCGTCAGATCGGTAAAACTGCCATTGCCATTGATGCGATCATCAACCAGAAAGGCAAAGGCGTTACCTGTGTCTACGTTGCCATTGGTCAGAAACAGTCGACCATTGCCAACGTTGTGCGCAAGCTCGAAGAGCATGGCGCGATGGAACACACCATCGTCGTTGCTGCGGGCGCTGCCGATCCGGCTCCGATGCAGTTTCTCTCCGCGTATTCCGGTTGCACCATGGGTGAGTACTTCCGTGACCGTGGCGAAGACGCGATGATCGTGTATGACGATCTTTCCAAGCAGGCAGTGGCATACCGTCAAGTATCCCTGCTGCTGCGTCGTCCGCCAGGCCGTGAAGCCTATCCCGGTGACGTGTTCTATCTCCACTCGCGTCTGCTTGAGCGTGCGGCACGTGTCAACGTCGACTACGTTGAGAAGTTCACCAACGGTGAAGTGAAGGGCAAAACCGGTTCCTTGACCGCGCTGCCGATCATCGAAACCCAAGGTGGCGACGTTTCTGCGTTCGTTCCGACCAACGTGATCTCGATCACCGACGGTCAGATCTTCCTGGAAACCAGCCTGTTTAACTCCGGTATTCGTCCGTCGATTAACGCAGGTTTGTCCGTATCGCGCGTGGGCGGTGCTGCCCAGACCAAGATCATCAAAAAGTTAGGTGGTGGTGTTCGTCTGGCCTTGGCTCAGTACCGTGAACTGGCTGCGTTCTCGCAGTTCGCTTCTGACCTTGACGAAGCGACCCGTAAGCAGCTTGAACACGGTCAGCGCGTCACCGAACTGATGAAGCAGAAACAGTATTCGCCGATGTCGGTTGCAGAAATGGCGCTGTCTCTCTACGCCGCTAACGAAGGTCACATGGATGATGTGAGCGTCGATAAAGTGTTGGACTTCGAACGTGCCCTGCACGATTACATGAAGTCTGAACACGGCGATCTGCTCGACAAAATCAACCAGACCGGCGACTACAACGGCGAGATTCAAGACGGCTTGAAGTCGGGTCTCGAGAAGTTCAAGGCGACTCAGAGCTGGTAATGTCCGGCCCGCCTGTGGGCGGGCTTGCCTACTTTCTGAGAGTCACGAACGAAAGGTAGATCGCTATGGCAGCTGCAAAAGAGATACGCACCCAGATCGGGAGCATCAAAAATACGCAGAAGATCACCAGTGCCATGGAAATGGTGGCTGCATCGAAAATGCGTAAAGCACAAGATCTGATGAAGGCTGGCCAGCCGTATGCCAAGCAGATTCGCAACGTCGTAGGCCACATTGCTGACGCTAACCCCGAATATCGCCACGATTACATGATCGAGCGTAACGAGGTGAATCGCGTAGGCTACATTGTGGTGTCTACCGACCGCGGTTTGTGCGGCGGCTTAAACGTCAACCTGTTCAAGGCCGTGGTGAAAGATGCCCGTGTCTGGAGCCAGGAAGGCGCTGAGCTGGACTTCTGTGCCCTTGGCGCGAAAGGCAGTGCTTTCTTCCGTAACTATGGCGGCAACTTGATTGCAGCCAAGAGCGGATTAGGTGAAGCACCCACGGTCGAGGGTCTGATCGGTAGTATCAAGGTCATGCTCGAAGCGTACGATGAAGGACGTCTTGATCGCCTGTACGTGGTGTACAACGAATTCGTTAACACCATGACGCAACGGCCGGTTGTGCGTCAGCTTCTTCCTCTGTCGCCTGATATGGGCGCAGACGCTAAACATGACGAAGAAAACGCCCGTCCCGAAAGCTGGGACTACCTGTATGAACCGGATGCCAAGGCGTTGCTAGACAGCCTGTTGGTTCGATTCATCGAATCGCAGGTGTATCAGGCGGTAGTCGAAAACGGTGCGTGCGAACAGGCCGCCCGGATGATCGCTATGAAGAGTGCCACTGATAACGCGGGCAACCTGATCGACGATCTGGAGATGGTTTACAACAAGGCCCGTCAGGCCGCCATCACCCAGGAAATTTCTGAGATCGTCGGCGGCGCTTCAGCCGTATAACGCCTAGGGAGCTGCCCAATAAAGCGGCTCCCGGCAGACAGGTTTCATTTGCAGGTTTTTGAGAGGAACCAAGATGAGCGGACGTATCGTACAAATCATCGGCGCGGTGATTGACGTAGAGTTTCCGCGGGACTCTGTGCCCAAGGTCTACGACGCGCTGAAGGTCTCTGAGAAAGAGACTGTCCTCGAAGTCCAGCAGCAGTTGGGCGACGGCGTGGTACGCACCATTGCCATGGGCTCCACTGAGGGCTTAAAGCGTGGCTTGGACGTAGCCAACACAGGTGCCGCGATTTCCGTACCGGTAGGTAAGGAAACGCTGGGTCGTATCATGAACGTACTCGGCGAGCCGATTGATGAAGCGGGTGAGATCGGTGAGCAAGAGCGTATGCCGATCCACCGTAAAGCACCCAGCTATGCCGACCAGGCAGCTTCTAACGAGCTTTTGGAAACCGGTATCAAGGTTATCGACTTGGTCTGCCCGTTTGCCAAGGGTGGCAAGGTTGGCTTGTTCGGCGGTGCGGGTGTTGGTAAAACCGTTAACATGATGGAGCTTATCCGCAACATCGCCACCGAGCACAGCGGCTATTCCGTATTTGCCGGTGTAGGTGAGCGTACGCGTGAGGGTAACGACTTCTATCATGAAATGACCGAATCCAACGTTATCGATAAGGTATCGCTGGTTTACGGTCAGATGAACGAGCCGCCCGGTAACCGTCTTCGCGTTGCGCTGACCGGTCTGACCATCGCTGAAAAATTCCGTGATGAAGGCCGCGACGTTCTACTGTTCGTCGATAACATTTACCGTTACACCCTGGCCGGTACAGAAGTATCTGCACTGCTTGGCCGTATGCCGTCTGCGGTAGGTTATCAGCCGACGCTAGCTGAAGAGATGGGTGTTCTGCAGGAACGTATCACCTCGACGAAATCAGGCTCAATCACCTCCGTACAAGCGGTATACGTACCGGCGGATGACTTGACCGATCCGTCTCCGGCAACCACCTTCTCGCACCTGGACGCGACCGTTGTACTGGCCCGTTCCATTGCTGAGCTAGGTATCTACCCGGCCATCGACCCGCTGGACTCAACGTCTCGTCAGTTGGATCCGCTGGTGGTGGGTGATGAGCATTATGCGGTTGCTCGTGGCGTACAGAACGTACTGCAGCGTTACAAGGAACTGAAGGATATTATCGCCATTCTGGGTATGGACGAGCTGTCTGATGAAGACAAGCTGGCCGTTTCTCGGGCGCGTAAAATTCAGCGTTTCTTGTCGCAGCCATTCTTCGTTGCCGAGGTATTCACTGGCTCACCCGGTAAGTATGTTTCTCTGAAAGATACTATCCGTGGCTTCCAGGGCATCCTCAATGGCGAGTATGACGATATGCCGGAACAGGCCTTCTACATGGTCGGCTCCATCGACGAAGCGGTCGAAAAAGCCAACCAGATGAAGAAGTAATCCCGTCCATTAGGGGGATTCGCTATGGCGAATAGCTTCACTTGCAATATCGTCAGCGCAGAGGCATCTATCTTCTCAGGCAGTGTTGAGCAGGTAGTTGCTTCCGGGATGATGGGTGACCTGGGTATTTTGCCGGGTCACGCCCCGTTACTGACGGAGCTTCAGCCGGGCCCGATTCGTGTCATTCACGACAATGGCAAGGAAGAGAACTTCTTTGTCTCGGGTGGCTTTATGGAAGTCCAGCCGGATGTCGTTACGATTCTGGCAGACGCCGCAACGCGGGCCAGCGACCTCAATGAGGCCGCTGCCGAAGAAGCGCGTCAGGAAGCGCTGAAAGCCTTTAATGAGAAGTCATCGGAGCTGGATTATACCCGTGCCTCCGCTGAACTTGCCGAAGCCGTTGCACAGCTGCGTACGATCCAGCAGCTGCGCAAAAAGGCAGGTAAAGGCTAACACTACGCGGTAAGCGTGAATAAAACGCCCCTTGAACCCGTTAGGGTTTAAGGGGCGTTTTTTTTGTCTGGTACACTTGTCATAAGCATTTAGTAGCATAATGCTTGTCAGCACTGACTCGTCTGCAGAGAAGGAGAACGCGATGTCATTGAACGATGAAATCTTGCAGGAATTAAAAACCGAGCTGCTTGACGAGCTGGTCAAAGAGGAACCGAAAAGAGAGCTATTATCCGAACGCTTGGCCGAAATTCGTTCGGCAGATATTGGTGAGGTGCTTGAAGAGCTTATCGAGGAGGACGAAGAGCTGTCCGCAGCGCTTTCAGTGCTCGATATACTTTCTACAGAACGCGCCGCTAATGTGCTTGGCTACCTGCCAGGTGAAAGCCAGCTGGAAGTCGTGGGTGAGCTAAAGGACACCCAGGTACTTAAGCTGTTGGAAGAGATGGGCTCTGACGAACGGGTGGACCTGTTCAATCTTCTGGATGAAGATCGCCGAGAAGCGCTGTTACGGCGCATGGCACATCAGGAGCGGGAAGATCTCAAGCGGCTAGCAGGCTACGAGGAAGGCACTGCAGGCGCCATTATGACCTCTGACTATGTGGCAATAGCCAGTGGCATGACGGTGTCTCAGGCAATGATGCGCGTACGCCAGACTGCTCCGGATGCAGAGACGGTCTATCAGCTCTATATCCTGGACAACGATGGCAGGCTGATTGGCACGATGTCCCTGCGTCAGCTGATGATTGCCAGGCCCGGCGCGTTGGTTGACGACATCATGATCAAGGATGTGATCAGCACCGCCGTGGATGAAGCGCAGGAAGAAGTAGCTCGCATCGTGGCTCGTTATGACCTCTTGGCGCTGCCGGTGATTGATGCCGAAAACCGTATGGTGGGTATCGTTACTCACGATGATGCGATGGACGTGGCAGAGTCGGAAGCCACCGAAGATATCCACAAGGGGATGTCGATTGGCCAGTTGGAAGATGGCGTTAGCCGTGTATCGCTGTGGAGCCTGTACCGTAAACGGGTGACGTGGCTGGTAGTACTGGTCTTTGCCAACCTGTTTTCCGGTGCGGGTATTGCTCACTTTGAAGATATTATTGCCGCCCAGGTGGCGCTGGTATTCTTCCTGCCCTTGTTGATTGGTAGTGGCGGTAACGCAGGCGCTCAGGCGGCAACGCTGATGGTTCGCGGTATGGCAACCGGTGATGTAGGCGTTAAGGACTGGAGTAAAATGCTCGGCCGAGAGCTGTTGGTAGCTGGCTCCCTGGGGCTGACCATGGCCATCGCCGTCGCTCCCATCGGGATACTGCGTGCAGGCAACGAAGTCGCTATTATCGTCTCCCTCAGTATGGTCACTATCGTACTGTTTGGCAGCCTGCTGGGCATGTGCCTGCCGTTTGTACTGGAGCGCTTCAAGGTCGACCCGGCAGCTGCCTCTGCGCCGCTGGTCACCACCTTGATTGATGCCACCGGGGTATTGATTTACTTCTCTATTGCAACGGCAATTCTTACTAGCTTATAGAGAACAGCCGGCTAGCGCTGCACCCAGCCACGGCGGATAAGCGGTGCGAACAGCCAGTGATAAAGGCGCTTGGCGACGTGCTCATAAACCGGTAGCACTAGCCAGGCGCGGTTGATACCCACCAGCACGGCCATAACGGCTGACAAAAGGGCAGCGCCTGCCATATCCTGGGGGAAGTGGACGCCCAAAAAAATCCTTGCCCAGCCAACGGGAATGGCCATGAGCAGAAGAAGGCTGCCGATACGTCGGGTGTAGCGGTGCAGCATCAAGCTAAAGGCCATGGTCAGAATGATCGTTAGATGATTGCTGGGGAAGGCCGGGGTTGGCGCATGGGCCATCAACGTGGTGCCTACCGGTACGGCAAAGGGCCGGGGCATAGGCCATAGCACCCCGATGATGCCACTTATCGCTAAGGCCAGCAGTGTCGCTATCAGCGCCTCCAGCAGTGGCTGCTTGAGCTGTTCACCGCCACGCAGCCAGCCGATTATCAGTAACGCAGGTAGTAGCCACATCAATTCAACGGCGCACCCATGAGCAAACATGACCAGCCACTCAGGGGTGCCAGCGGCGGCGTTGAGCCTTTCAAACAAGGTAAGGTTAAGCGTATTCATTACGTACTGAAACCATAAGGCCCGTCAGGTGGTTGAGTATTTGGCGTTTATCGAACGGCTAGCGTATCGCGCTACTGGCCGCTCGGGTGATAAACATGACTTCCACATGACCGAGCCACTCGATATCACTGGCGAGCGCTTTGAGCTGGCTAGCCAAACATTGCGGGGGCTGATGTACCGCATCGCCGATAATCAGCGATACGGATACCTTGTCATCCAGATAGTGCAGTTGAAGCTCGTTTAACGTGCGCCACACTGGATGCGCGTACCAGCGTTGATCAAGCGCGGCCTCAACCTCCGGACGTAGTGGCAGGCCGGGCATTCGGCTGGGGTCTCCTTCTCCAGCGTCATCTTCAGGGTCAACATGGAAAATAACATCGGTGAGTAGCGGAAACTCATGACGTAAACGGCGGCTGACCTCATTACCTATCTCATGGGCTTCTGAAACGGTGATTTTAGGCCCGACCACGACATGCAAATCCACCATTACCCAACCTGCTGATTGGCGAGTGCGAAGGTCATGCACGCTATCCACGCCTGGTACGCTACAAGCTACGTCGTGCATTTGGCGTTGGGTGTCTTCAGGCAGTGCGGTATCGACTAATTCCCGCGCAGATTCCCACAGTAAATCCCAGCCAACCTTGCCTACGAGCAGGCCAACCACAATGGCAGCGACGGCATCCAGCCAACCCAATCCAAACTGAGCGCCAATCAGTGCGACCAGTACCACCGCAGTAGAAAGGGCATCGCTACGAGAGTGCCAGGCATTAGCCTCCAACAGCTTGGATTTTACCCGCTTGGCGACGCGCATGGTGTAGCGAAAAATCCACTCTTTACTGATCAGCGCAATAAACGTAATCACAATCGCCACGATGCCAGGCGCGGTGACTTCTGTGCCACTAAACAAGCGGTCCAGGCTTGACCAGGCAATACCGCCTGCCACAAAGATCAGTACGCTACCCAACAGCAGTGTAGTGAGTGTTTCGATGCGCCCGTGACCATAGTGATGGTCATTGTCGGGTTCCTGACGCCCGTAATGAATGGCGGCCAGTACAAAGCCATCGGTGATTAAGTCAGAGAGCGAGTGGATGCCATCCGCAATCAGTGCGGCAGAACCCACCCAAAAACCTACCGCCACTTTGACAATACTAAGCACACTATCCAACCAGGCACCTATATAGGTGACGCGCTTGGCTTCCTGATTATCTAGCTCGTGGTTGGGAACCACTGGCGTTTCAACGGTCTGAGTCATGGAATACCTGACAAGGGAGCGCTTTCAATAAAGCATTATTGTAGCGCACTGCAATATGATCTCTTAAGCCCTTTACTTCTAAGTAGGCTAATACGCAATGCAAAACGATGGTAGGCATGGCGGACAATCCCCTAATGGAGGTGTATCCTTATGCGCCATTGTCATTCAACCACCCTTTTGATGTATAGGATGACCCATGGAGTGGCTACAAATAGTGGTACTTGCCGCTGTGCAAGGGATAACGGAATTCTTACCTGTCTCAAGCTCGGCGCACTTGATTTTAGTACCCGTATTAACCTCTTGGGAGGACCAAGGGCTTGCTTTTGATGTCGCACTCCACTTGGGCAGCTTAAGCGCGGTGGTGATCTATTTCCGGCATGAAATTTGGCAAATGATAGCGAGCAGCCTGGCAGCGCTGCGTGGCCGAGGGATCAATAAAGATGCCAAGCTCGCGATCTGGGTCACGCTTGCCACGCTACCTGTGTGTATCATCGGTTTTCTGCTTCGTGATGTTATCTCGGTGTATATGCGCTCCACGGTTATCATCGCGCTCAGCCTGATTGGCTTTGGCCTGTTACTGGGGTACGCCGACTGGAAAAAACGCGGTACTCGCAGTGAATACCAAATGCAGCTAAAAGATGTGCTGATCATTGGTGGCGCCCAAGCACTGGCACTCATTCCTGGCACATCACGCTCAGGGATTACCATCACAGCCGCCCTTCTGGTAGGTATGAGTCGTGAAGGGGCTGCGAGGTTTTCCTTTTTACTTTCCATCCCGGTGATCGTATTAGCCGGTGGGTTAGAAGCTGTTGAACTTTTACATCAGCCCCAGTCAGTCGATTGGCTATCCATGGCGGCCGGAACGCTATTGTCCGGTGCTATCGCGTACCTGTGTATTCACTATTTCCTCGTTATTATTAAAAAAATGGGGATGCAGCCTTTTGTTGTTTATCGCGTACTGTTTGGTGCGTGGCTCCTCTGGTTTTTTCACGTTTAGAGTAAGCTCATGACCCTATTTATGCCTGAATCAACACGGTTAACAGTAAAAGCGGTATGCGTTATGTCGCTGTTACTACTGGTTGGCTGTTCGGAAAAAGATCGCCCTTTGGAGTCGCCAGTCAGTTTAGAGGGCGGTATCTTTGGCACGTTTTATCAGGTAACCATTAGTGACCCGTTAACCCAGGAGCAGGCCAGCGATCTGGAAGCCGGTTTTTTGGAAGAGCTTGAACGTGTCGATGTGTCCATGTCGACGTATAAAGATGACTCTGAACTAAGCCTGTTTAACCAGGCACCGCTCAATGAGTGGCAGCCACTTTCCAACGAACTAATTGAAGTACTGGCGATAAGCCGCTCGGTGTCTGAACAAAGTAACGGCGCGTTTGATACGACCGTTGGTGGTCTGGTCAATTTATGGAGTTTTGGTCCTGAGGCTCGCCCGAAAGAAGTCCCTTCGGAACAGCAGTTGGCCGAGCGCTTGGCCGAAGTAGGCTTTGATGCTGTAGCGATCGATACTCAGGCCATGCAGGCGCGCCGTGAGCGTGACGTTTATGTGGATCTTTCCGGTGTCGCCAAGGGGCATGCAACCGACCGCGTGGCAGCATACCTAAACCAGCAAGGGATACAGGGTTATTTAATCAACCTGGGTGGAGATATGCTGGCGCACGGCTATCGTGATGATCAAGAGACGCCTTGGCGCGTAGGTATTGAAACGCCGCAAAGCGGCGCGCCACAAGCACAGCATATTGTGCCTCTTCACGATATGTCGGTAGCGACCTCTGGGGATTACCGCAATTACTTTGAGGCTGATGGGCAGCGCTTTTCACATACCATTGATCCACGTACTGGGCGGCCTGTCTCGCATAACCTTGCATCGGTATCGGTTTTCCATCCATCCAATGCCTGGGCCGATGCCTGGGCCACCGCGTTATTGGTAGAAGACAGCGATACGGGTATGGAAGTGGCCGTTGCGCAGAATCTGAGTGTATTAATGCTGATCCGTGATGGCGACCAGTGGCAAAGTATTGCAAGCCCTGCTTTTGTTGATGAATTTGGCGAAGAACTCATCAATGAAAGCGGTATTGGTCAGTGGGCGTCTCCTAACGTGCGTCACGCAGAAGAAGGGTAATGAGAATGCAAAAAGCGCTTGATGTAGTGATTCTCGCAGCGGGTAAAGGCACGCGGATGCGCTCACAAATGCCGAAGGTGCTTCACTCCTTGGCGGGCAAACCCATGGTGTCGCACGTGCTGGAAACAGCGGCGAGCCTAAGCCCTGCACGCACGCAGGTCGTCATTGGTCACGGCGCTGAGCAGCTGCGTCACGCATTGGCGGATGAAAACGTCACGTTTGCCGTGCAAGAAGAGCAGAAAGGCACGGGGCACGCCGCCGCTCAAGCATTGAAGGAACTTGGTGATGGCAATGTTTTGATACTGTATGGCGACGTACCGCTCATTCAAAGCGAAACGCTGACAGCGCTTTTGGCCCATGTGAACGAACAACAGATGGGGTTGCTGACGGTTACGCTGGAGGATCCAGCGGGGTATGGCCGTATTGTGCGTAATGCGGCGGGCGATGCAGTGGCGATTGTAGAGCAAAAAGATGCCAACGACGCCGAGCGTGCCATCACCGAATGCAACACCGGCATCATGGCGATGACCAGTGCCCAACTGGCGCGTTGGTTGCCTAAACTTTCTGCTGACAATGCTCAGGGTGAATACTACCTGACTGATGTGATCGAAATGGCGGCTAAAGAGGGGATTAAAGTCTGCACCGAGCAGCCAGCTCACGCCGTTGAAGTAGAAGGGGTTAATAACCGTGCCCAAATGGCGCGGTTAGAGCGCGTTTACCAAGCGCGCCAAGCGGACCTGCTAATGGAACAGGGCGTGGCACTGGCTGATCCTACAAGGATCGACGTGCGCGGAAGCCTCACCTGTGGTCACGATGTGTTTATTGACGTGGGCTGCATTTTTGAAGGTGACGTGGCGCTGGGTGATGGCGTTAGTGTAGGGCCTTACTGTGTGATCAAAAACAGCACTATCGGTGCTGAAAGCATCATTGATAGTCACACTGTTATTGATCAAACAAAGACGGCTGGCCATAACCTGGTGGGCCCTTATGCGCGCCTGCGCCCGGGGACGCGCTTGGCGGTTAACGCCAAGGTGGGGAATTTTGTAGAAACCAAAAACGCCGAGGTAGGCGAGGGTAGCAAAATTAACCACTTAAGCTATGTTGGCGATGCACGCTTGGGGCGCGACGTTAATATAGGTGCCGGTACGATTACGTGTAACTATGACGGCGCTAACAAACATCACACCGAGATAGGCGACCATGCCTTTATTGGCTCTAACAGCGCACTGGTGGCTCCGGTTACCGTAGGGGCAGGCGCGACCATAGGCGCTGGATCCACCATTGCAAAAGATGTCCGTGAGCATGCCTTAGCGGTGACGCGAGGCAAGCAGCTGGAAAAGGCCGATTGGGTGCGTCCTGTTAAAGCTGGCAAGTAAACGAGTGGTACATCGATACCTTTAATTTATCCTGGGAGAACGGTTTATGTGTGGCATCGTCGCTGCTGTAGCGCAACGTAACGTGCAAGACATACTGTTGGAAGGGCTTAAGCGCCTGGAGTATCGCGGTTACGATTCAGCGGGCATGACGGTGTTGAACGATCATAACCAGCTCACTCGTCATCGCGCAGTTGGTAAGGTCGCAGCCCTTGAGAGTGAGCTGAATAGTGCGCCGCTGCCGGGAGCTTCGGGGATTGCTCACACGCGCTGGGCAACTCACGGAAAACCTTCAAAAGCCAATGCCCACCCGCACCATAGCGGTGACTGCGTCAGCGTGGTGCATAACGGCATTATTGAAAACTACGAATATATAAAAGAGACGCTGCAGGCAAGTGGCTATACGTTTAGCTCGGAAACCGACACCGAAGTCATTGCTCATTTGTTGGCAGACAAGTTGCAGGGTGGTCTCAGCTTGTTTGAGGCAACCCAGCAAATTGTGAACGGCCTGGGCGGTGCGTATGCGCTGGGCGTTATGAGTATTAAGGAGCCGGGCGTAGTCGTAGGTGCACGCCAGGGAAGCCCGCTGGTGGTGGGGGTGGGTATGGGTGAAGCGTTTTTAGCCTCAGACCCACTTGCCTTGCTACAAGTAACGGATCGCTTTATTTATCTGGAAGAAGGCGATGTGGTCGAGCTGAGCGAAAAGGGTGCTATCCGGATTGTCGATAAAGATGGCAGCTCAGTCACACGGTCGGTACATGTTTTTGAGCATGGCGATGGTGTTGCCAGCAAAGGCAATTACCGCCATTACATGCTTAAAGAAATCTTCGAGCAGCCCACCGTGATTGAGGCGGCCCTGGAAGGGCGTTTGAGCGCGGACAGTGTGTTGGTCGAGAGCTTTGGCCCTGATGCTCAAGCGCTTTTTCAGAAAACCCGCCAGGTCCATATCATTGCCTGTGGCACCAGTTATCACGCGGCGATGGTGGCCCGCTACTGGCTTGAACGTTATGCAGGCGTGCCGGTACAGGTTGAGGTGGCCTCCGAGTATCGTTACCGCCATCCGGTCGTACCTGCCGATACGCTGTTCGTAACGCTCTCCCAGTCGGGTGAAACCGCTGACACGCTGGCGGCACTGCGTTTTGCCAAGACCCTGAACTATGTCGGCTCGCTGGCTATTTGCAACGTACCGGGAAGCTCCCTGGTGCGTGAATCAGATATGACACTGATGACCCGTGCAGGCCCGGAAATTGGCGTTGCCTCCACCAAAGCGTTTACCACTCAGTTGGTGGCACTATTGCTTCTGACGCTGGCGATTAGCAAAGCGAAGGGGCAGGAAGAGCATGTGGGTATTGTGAAGGCGCTGCATTCGCTTGCTGATATCTGCCAACAGGTATTGATGCTGGATGGTCAGATTGAGCAGCTCTCCCAGGCGTTTGCTGAAAAGCACCATGCGCTTTTCTTGGGCCGTGGTGCGCACTACCCGATTGCGCTGGAAGGCGCGCTTAAGCTTAAGGAAATCTCCTATATTCACGCAGAAGCCTATCCGGCTGGTGAGCTTAAGCACGGCCCGCTGGCGCTGGTAGATAGCGAGATGCCGGTGATATCCGTCGCACCCAATGACGACCTGTTGGAAAAACTAAAATCCAACCTGCAGGAAGTCCGTGCCAGGGGCGGCCAGCTATTTGTATTTGCCGATGAGAACGTGGGTATCAAGCCGCATGACAATATCCGGGTCATTGAGCTGCCGCATATTCACGAAGCCTTGGCACCGCTTTTATATACACTTCCTCTCCAGCTTTTGAGCTACCACGTTGCAGTACTTAAAGGCACCGATGTTGATCAGCCGCGTAATCTGGCGAAAAGCGTGACGGTCGAGTAAACCACTACCGCCTGGTATCAAATGGTTCGTTGAAGGCTCTTACGGCAATACCCTAAAGGTTGGATGAAGTGTCCAGCCTTTAGGAGCGAGAATGGTTCGCTGGTTAGCATGACGTTCAGTGTTACCCGCCTATTATTCTACGTTTTCGTTCGCTTCTAACGCGTACCGAGCCTCGAAAGTGGCGAGAGTACCGCGTGCCACACTTTTTCTTCCAAATGCGGCAGCTGGCTTTTCTCCAGCTCGGTTAGGCCGTACTCATCCGGGGTTTTCAGAACGTCATGGAATTTGACGATACGGCAGTCGTAGCTGTCATCATCACGTTTTGCATTGGCAATATAGATGGGTAAGGCTTTAAGGTTTGCCAATTCTATAGCATCGTAGACCTGCACAATGTCGAATTTAACAATATAGGCAAGCTTTGAATTGCGGCTTTCCGGGTGATAGCTGACGAAGTCACCGAACGCGTAAACCACCAGTGCATCTTGCTTGCCTTCGCGCGGGATAAGTTCCGCTGGCTGGCTGACATGGGCGTGATTGCCAAGAATCGTGTCAACGCCGCAGTCAATCACCTTATGAGCGGCTTTCCTGATATTCTCATGGGGGTACATCTCAAACTCCCACCCCCAGTGGCAGTAGGCGATAATCCAGTCCGCGCCCTTCGCTTTCGCTGCCACGACCTGCTTCTCAATAAGTGAGTAATCAGGTGCTGGATCTGCATCATTGAATCGAACGACATTAACCAGATAGGGCATATCGGCGGGAATATCTTTTTCGTAACCATTGAGGTCGAAGGTATATGCCAGCAAGGCGATCTTGATGCCATTTTTATTAACCACGACGACATCATCCTGGTCAGCTTGGCTAGTGGCTGTGCCGGAATAGTAGGCCTCTGAATCTTCAAGCACTTTCAGGGTTTCCTTGATGCCTTCTACGCCCCCGTCCATGGCATGGTTGGTTGCCGTGCTGAAATAGTTGATTTTGGCTTCGTTGCGAAACTTCTGGAACATTGCCTCAGATGTATTCATGCGCGCGGGTTGGCCAGGAGACTGGATACGCCCCACGGTATTATTCTTATCAATGGTGGCCTCCAGGTTGGCGCTTACGATGTCGGCAGTACTGTAGAAGCTATTGATATCATCAAAAAGACGCTGTGTATTGTTTGGGGTCAGTGCGTCCACAGCAAGTAAATCTCCTGCGCATGATACGGAGGCGCTTGCATAGGGCCCCTCTGTAGAACGTAGGTTTAGAAACTGAGACGCAAAAAAGTCTTCTAACCCCGACCCGGTTTCGGCAGCTTCAAGTTGATTGAACCAGTAGCGGTAAAGCCATTTGAGCTTTTGGAAGGAGTTTTCTGAAATATCATAAACGCCGGTTTCAGGCTGTGGGTAGTGGAACTCATCGTAGAAAATATAGCTTATCAGGAGAAGTGCTTGTCGGATTAAGTCTCGCCTATTTGTTTTAATTGTGTCGATAATATCTTTAGGTGGCAGTTCTTTAGGCATTACGCTTTCAATATCATTAAGCGTAATGCCTCTACTTAAAAGGTTAGGATCAGCCAATAGTGGCTGAAGCATCGCCAGGATCTGTGTTGGCCTCTTTGCTACCATCCAGCCGCAAAGCGCCCGAAAGAGCTCCTTTTCCTTTGGAGTGATGGTTTCGGGCATGTCTAAGTCACCATGTGCTGCGCTCTGCAGCGTTGCGAGCACCTCATCTTCATTCTCCTCAAGGTAATCCTTAAGTTTTTTCAAGATGTCATGGATATTGTCTAGATATGCATCCATCAGCGAGCTCCTTTTTTGCTTGATAGTCTTTTTAACAGGAGAGTATCTGCTCTTTAAGTACACGGGGGTACTTATCCAGCGGGCTATCGCGTTAGTGAGAGCGTGTTTATTAACGATGCAAGCGATTGATACAACAAGAAATAAAAATACGGTGGCGTTACACACACTAGCATCTTGTCTTAAGTAACACCGGCGTTGTTATAGATGCTGAGTTCGATGTATGACATATAGAAACACCTTAGCGGAAAGCTCTGGTGTTGCACTCAGTTTCTGCGGCCAAGCCCTATAAAACAGCGTTATAAGGTGCGACAATTAGGCGCACCTTGCGAGTCAGCGCTGCGTTGCAGCAGTTTATTAGCGTGCTTATCATGGTGGCACGCTCTCTCCCCACACCTGTCAGGATCACGCTGTCATGAAACCACAAAACGTCCTTGCACCTCGGCTCTCAGCTCGCCGGGTCGCTTGGTTGTTGATTGCTCTCTGTGCTGTTGTCTTTCCTTCTCTCTCTTATGCCGATGCAGGTCCACTGAATTTAACGCTCTCTCTTGCCGGTATTACGTGTGTCGGCATCTTTGTACTTGCCTACGCTCTGGTAATGTCTGAAGAGCTTCTCCACATGCGTAAATCCAAGCCAGTTCTGGTAGCGGCGGGGCTTATTTGGGCCATCGTGGCATGGGTGTATGTGCAGGCCGGTATGCCTGAAGAGGCAGAAATCGCTTTTCGGGAAACGTTGCTCGAATACACCGAACTACTGCTGTTTTTGCTGGTGGCGATGACCTATATCAACGCCATGGAAGAGCGACGTATATTTGACGCATTGCGTGCCTGGTTGGTGCGCAAAGGGTTTAGCTACCGCAGCCTTTTTTGGATTACCGGTTTTCTCGCATTTGGTATTTCTGCGATAGCCAACAACATGACCACGGCTATGCTGATGTGCGCGGTAATCCTGAAAGTGGCTGAAGGTGATAACAAGTTTATTAGCCTGTGCTGCGTTAACGTGGTGGTGGCCTCCAATGCTGGCGGCGCATTTAGTCCGTTTGGGGATATCACGACGTTGATGGTTTGGCAGGCAGGACAAGTGCCGTTTAGCGGTTTCTTTGTACTGTTATTACCCGCTATCGTTAACTTTATGGTGCCTGCGGTCATCATGAACTTCTTTATTGTTAACCGCCAACCGGCAGCACTTACTGAAAGCGTCTGGCTCAAGCGGGGCGCACGCCGGATCATTGCGCTGTTTTTGCTGACCGTTGCCATCTCCGTACTCTGCCACTCGATTCTACACCTGCCGCCTGCAATGGGCATGATGTTTGGTTTAGGACTATTGCAGTTTTTTGGATACTACCTGCGGCGCAGCCTGCCGCGCTCGTTAGAGCGTAAGCGGGTACGTTATTCACGCCGGGGCGACTGGAAGAAACTGGAGCAGTTAGGCAGTGTGGTGCCGTTTGATATCTTTAGCCGTATCGCGCGTTCTGAGTGGGATACGCTGCTATTCTTCTACGGCGTCGTACTGTGTGTGGGCGGGCTTGGCTTTATGGGGTATTTAAGCCTGCTGTCTGAAACGCTCTACGGCAGTTGGAATCCCATCTGGGCTAACGTTGTGTTGGGGCTGATTTCAGCCGTGGTGGATAACATTCCGGTAATGTTTGCCGTGCTTTCCATGGCGCCTGATATGTCTGAAGGCAACTGGCTACTGATTACGCTTACCGCCGGTGTTGGGGGAAGCCTGCTCGCCATGGGGTCAGCGGCTGGCGTTGCCTTGATGGGCCAAGCACGGGGTATTTATACCTTTATGGTTCACTTACGCTGGGTGCCGGCTATTTTTCTGGGTTATGCCGCTAGTGTAGCGACACACTTATTTATCAACGCCTCCATGTTCTAGCGGTTGGGTGTTAATCTTTAGGGATTAACACGGTATTGATAGAACACTAAAAAACGCCCCTTACCGTTTTTGGTAAGGGGCGTTTTAGATGATAAATACGTTTCACAACAACGAACGAGTGCTCTTAATTTTACAGGTCGTGACCGGTAATCACTTGGCAAATATCGGCAAAACTACGCGCTACGGGAACCACCGTACTGACTTGCTTACCCACGGTGTTTTGGATATCGGTGGCTGATATTAAACCACGAATGGTCAGTGCGTTATGATCGTCGTACTGAGTGATTAACAGGTGCTGTTCAGTCACGTCTTCCATGACCAGGACAAGGTCTTCAATCGTCAGCGCCGAGAGCTGTTCCAGCGTCATCGCACTGAGTTTGTCCCAGGAGGTCATGATCATATCCGCGGTTATTTCGTCGCGGTCAAGATTGCGCTGCTGCATGGCCAGATTAATACGGCGTGTGCCGATCAGCTCTTTAGCGGTAAGAATACCGATGCAGTGCTCATTTTTGTCGGTTACAAACAGAAGCCGCACACCGCTATAACGCATTTTGAGATGCGCCTCGTCAACAGGCGTGTCGGCGGCGACTGAATGAGGTTTCAGCGTTTGAAAGTCGGTAAGTACATCCAGCGCTGAACTTTCAGTCGTTAACCGCTTGGCACTTGGCGACTTAAGGCGTGGAGCGGCGCTGAATTTAATTAACGTTTTGGGTGCAAAAGCCACTTGATTCATCAGGGAACCTCCATTTTATTTGGCCAACTGCTTACTGCCAATCAGCCTGGTACCCTCAGAGTCACAGTTAATTCTTATCGGAACCTTAAGGCTTGAAAACTAACTTTGGCCGCTGTGGCGATTAAGCGTGACCTGTACGCGCAAACCGCCCCCTGGCGCATCATCAAATACCAGGCTGCCCGCATGCTGCGCCACTATCCGCTCCACAATGGATAACCCCAATCCTGACCCAGCGCCGGGGCCTGCGCGGTGAAAGCGCTCTGTAACAGCCTTGCGGGCTGATAAAGGAATCCCCGGGCCTTGGTCATCCACCACTAAAATAATGGCGTTCAATTCCGCCTTAAGCTGCACGTGGATAGTTCCTTGAGGGGGAGAGTGCTGAATGGCGTTGCCCACCAGGTTTTGCACGAGTGTTCCCAAGGTGCCAGGGACTTCGTTTAACGCCCACTGGTCTTGTTCATCAGCCTCTAGCTGCAGCATTTGCTGTTGTTGCTGGGCGAGGGGAAGTAGTTTGGCCAGCGCGTCACGCACCTCAAACAGCGCATCAACAGGGCGTAATGGCAGGCTTGTTTCATCCGGGTCAAGCCTTGCCAGCGTTAACAGTTGGCTGACCAAATGCGTCGAGCGGGCAACGCCTTGGCGCAAATAATGAAGCGACTCCTCACGGTCCTGTGGGCTTTCTGCGGTCAGGGCGTTTTGGGCATGAAGGTCGAGTACGGCAAGCGGCGTACGCAGCTCATGGGCGGCATCGGCGATAAAACGTTTTTCGCGCTCGCGTAAACGCTGGATGCGCATCAACAGGCGATTGAGTGCACCGGAAATAGTCGCCAGCTCATACGGCAGAGGCGAAAGCTTAAGGGGTTGAAGGTTATGTGGGTCTCGGTTGCGGATTTGTTCTGCCATTCTCGACAGAGGTGAAAGCCCCCAGCCGATGCTCCACCACAATAAAGACGTTAATACGATTAACCCAATAAATTCGGGCAGCAGCGTACGCAGCGCTACCTGCCTGATCAAACGTAAGCGGATGTCGTCACGCTCACCCACGATGACCCTGCGCCCCTCTGCAAGCGAAAGCGTATAGGTTTGCCACGTTTGCCCCTGGTATTGTTGCCGGGTGTAGCCACTTTGCGATGCGGCAAGCGGCGCTAATGGTGCATCGGTCGAGCGGAGCAGTAGTTCATCGCCTTCCCAAAGTTGAAAGACAAGCGCTTCAGGATTGCGCTGCTTGGTTTGCAGCGTATTTTCTACGCTTTGCAGAAGTGCCTGCTGATACGCGGGCGGAATAGGCGCTTGCATGAGTTCACCTAAAAGATGCGCGTGTCGGGCAAGGCTTGCATCGTGCAACTGCTGAATTTCGTGCGTGGCATAACGGTAGCTAACCATGCTAATGACCATAATACTGAGCAGAAACAGCAGCAGTGTGAGCCCTAACGTTCGCCGACGGATAGAGTTCACTGCTCGCCTCCCGGCGGCGCCTTATCCATCACATAACCAATGCCGCGTACGGTGCGAATCACCTCAGGAAACAGCTTGCGCCGTAAATGGTGAATATGGACTTCAATGGCGTTGCTTTCTACATCCTCATCCCAGCCATAAATCAGGCTGGTAAGTGTATCGCGGGTAAAGACCCGGCCCGGGTGGCCCATAAATTCCTGTAACAGGGTAAATTCGCGTCGTGAAAGGGTAATGACGTTATCCTGATAGCTGACGCTTAGGGTAAGCGGTTCCAGGCGGATGCCGCGACACTCTAGGTGATTATCCAATTGCCCCTGGCTGCGCCTTAGCAGTGCCCGCAAACGGGCCTTGAGCTCTTCCACTTCAAAGGGCTTGACCAGGTAATCATCGGCCCCAGCATCCAGCCCCGCTATGCGGTCATTGATACCGTCACGGGCGGTGAGTACCAATATCGGAATTTGGCTGCCTTGGCGGCGTACCGCCTTGATAATGTGTAGGCCATCCAGACCCGGCAAGCCCAAATCGAGAATGACAGCATCAAACGGCTCAGCCTCTTTAAGAGCCATAAGCGCGCTATTGCCATTATCCAGGTGGTCAACCGTATAGTGTTCCGGCTTGAGCGCCAGGCGAATGCCCGAAGACAAGCTGGCGTCGTCCTCAACCAGCAGTATGCGCATGGTGTCAATTACTCCTGTAACAACGGCCCAGTTAGAAGTAACAAAAGGTAGCATCGTTAGGGGGAGTCAGTCAGGATTAACATCAACGAAAGCAATGCAATGGCGCCATGATTACTAATGAAACCGATAGTCGATAGTGCTTTTGTGAGTATCTGCCCTTCAACGCAGCGTCGGGAAGCCCTGCTGCATCTAGCGGCGGTACATGAGCCGTCCTTGCAATCGACGCTGCATACCGCCTTGCGATCGGCCACGCAGGCAGCCTGGGAAGGACTATGGATCTATCAGCAGCGCGGCCGTATTAGCGGTGCGCTGTGGGTGCAGCCGCTAGCTCACGCCACCGCACAGCTATGGCTTCCTTGCCAGGATGACCCAGTAAGCCAGGCCTTGTTAAGCGCTGCTCATGATTGGGTAACCACGCAGGGAATAACGCTTTGCCACGTGGTATTGCCGCCCAGCCACTATGCGTGGGAGGCAACGCTGCTTGCGCATAATATGGTGCGCTTGGCCAAACTACACTATTTGTCCATTACGCTGGCGGCCACGGAGGCGGTACCTTCAACGGATTCGCCAATTCGGCTAGCGCCTTTTAGTGAGCTAAGCACCGCCGCGCAAACTGCCCTGATCGATTCCATTAGTCAAGGCTCGCTGGACTGCCCATCACTGCGAGAATCACTTTCCAGCGAAGCCCTGCTAGCCGGTTTTTATGACCAGGCACCTACGGCACCGAACCATTGGTATAGCGTTAACCTGGGCGATGAGCGGGTGGGCGTGTTGCTGTTAGCACCGCGGTCGGCTCACTGTTGGGAGCTTTTATTAATGGGCGTCACGGCGCAATGGCGCAGCAAGGGCATCGGTCGAAACGTGTTAACCGCGGCTTTTAACCTGGCGATTAACCAAGGGGCAAACGAGATGATATTGACCGTCGATGCTCGCAATACGCCCGCTTGGCGCCTTTATCAGCAGGCGGGGTTCATCGGTTATGCCGAGCAGCGTCTGCTTGCCTGGAAAAATGCCTAGCTTACCGCTTCAAGCCCATGATGAAGCACGAGAATTTCTCTGTTCAAAAGGTAATATTAAGTATGCTGTTTAATTTTTCTTCTATACTGTGAGCGCGGTATTGAGGGATGCTTCTTTTATTCATGGAGGAAACGTTATGAAAATTTTGCTGTGGATTATTATCTTTATTTTTGCCGTAGGCCTTCTTACCCTTACGGGCGTCTTTAAGCTGATCTTCTAAACGTAGGCCTTTAAATCACCGTTTAGACCCTTTTGTTATTGCATCACCCGATAGGTGGCTCTCACCTATCGCCCTCTGGCTATCTGTGAAAAAAAAGATATTATCTTCCCGGAATATTTTCCTGGAACACGGTTATCGATACAGGATTAAACGCCGCTATTATGGCGATAAACGCCAAGGGGGCAGGGTGAATTTCAAATGTATGCTGGGCGGGATCGTCGCGTTAGGGGTGCTATCGAGCGCCGCGCTTGCTGATGCAGAGGCCGAGGATGCAGCGCTTGCCGAGCGCCTTGCGCCAGTTGGCAAGCTCTGCCTGCAAGGACAAACATGCCAACGTGCGGTGGCCCAGCCTGAACCTGATGCTTCCTTGCCAGAGGAGCCTGAATCGGAAGATATCGCCGCCCAATACGATGGTGAAGCGCTGTATGCCAAGGCTGGCTGTGGCGCCTGCCATGCGGCAGGCATTGCGGGCGCTCCGGCAACGGGCGATAACGCCGCCTGGACCGCACGGCTCGCTCAAGGCACTGACACGCTTTACGCCAACGCCATTAAGGGGATTGGCGCGATGCCACCCAAGGGCGGTCGGTTTAATTTCAGCGATGATGAGATCAAGGCAGCGGTCGACTACATGATCGAAGAGGTCGAATAACCTATCCACAGGCGGTTCCGGCAATCCGCCTGTGGACAGCTTGGCCTGATCGTTACCCCAACAGAGAGCGCAACCCGGCAATTGCATCCTTGCCGCGCGCCTGCTTCTTGTCCGGGTCCTCTTTATCCGCCCGACCTTCCCACTCCAGGTCTTCCCCGGGCAGTTCATCCAGAAAACGGCTGGGCTGGCAATCCATCAGCTCACCGTAGGCTTTGCGCTGGCGGGCAAGCGTGAGCGTGAGCGTGCGCCGCGCCCGGGTAATGCCTACGTAGGCCAAGCGGCGCTCCTCTTCCACGGTGCCCATTTCAATGGCATTGCGGTGGGGCAGCAGATCCTCTTCAAGGCCCAGTAGGTAAACATGCGGGAACTCAAGCCCTTTTGATGCGTGCATGGTGAGCAGCTGTACGCGGTCTGAGTCATCCTCTTCGGCCTGCTGTTCCAGGATATCGCGCAGCACCAGCCGGGAAATCGCCGCCTCCACACTGTCGGTTTCGGTCGCCTCTGAGGCGGTATCCTCTTCCGGGTCACGGTTAAGCGACTTTTCCAACTGGTCGATCAAGATCCACACGTTGGCCATGCGCCGTTCAGCAATAGTCGGCGCACTGGCGTTCTGATAAAGCCACGCCTCGTAATCCATATCCCGCAGCATGTCGCGGATGGCGGCAATTGCATCGCCCTGATCCATGCGCTTGCGCACACCGTCAATAAAGTGGGTGAACCGGCTTAACCGCTCGACAGCGCGGGTGGGCAGCGTCTGCTCCAGGCCCATTTCATGACACGCTGCAAACAGGGAAATCGTCCGCTCGGTGGCATAGTTAGCCAGTTTCTCAAGCGTACCTGGGCCAATCTCACGGCGCGGTACGTTTACTATCCGCAAAAAGGCATTATCGTCGGCAGGGTTGATGAGTAGGCGGAGGTAGGCCATGGCGTCCTTGATCTCATTACGCGAGAAAAACGACGTGCCGCCGGACAGCTTGTAGGGAATTTGGTAATGCTGAAGCTTGAGTTCTAAAAGCCGTGCCTGAAAGTTGCCGCGATAAAGGACGGCAAAGTCGCGCCATTCAGCCTTTTCCTTGATACGCCGAGTCAGCATTTCGCTGGCTACGCGCTCAGACTCCGCTTCTTCATGGCGATTCACAATCACCCGAATCGGTGCGCCGTCGCCCATATCCGACCACAAGGTTTTATCGTAGACGTGCGGATTATTGGCAATCAGCGTGTTGGCCGCGCGCAGAATCGTCCCGGTTGAGCGGTAGTTCTGCTCCAGCTTGATCACCTTTAGGCGAGGAAAGTCCTCGCCCAGCGTGATCAGGTTCTCGGGACGTGCACCGCGCCAAGCGTAGATTGACTGATCATCGTCGCCCACCACGGTAAAGGTCGAGCGCTCGGCCATCAAAAGCTTCACCAGCAAATACTGGGACACGTTAGTATCCTGATATTCGTCCACCAACATGTAGTGAATCTTGCGCCGCCAACGCGCCAGTGCCTCGGCATCGTTTTTCAAGAGCACGACGGGCAGCAGGATCAGGTCATCAAAATCCACCGCGTTGTAGGCTTTTAGATGACGGTTATAGGCTTCATATACCCGAGCAGCAAAGTGTTCATCGTCATCGGCGGCAAATGAAAGCGCGTCGCTGGGCAACACCAGGTCGTTTTTCCAGGTGGATATTTTGCTCTGCACGGCATTGATCTGCTCGGCATCGACCTGGGCGTCCTTGTTCATCAGGTCACGTAGCAGCGCCTTGGCATCTTCCGGGTCGAACAGGGAAAACCCCGGCTTGTAACCCAGCGTCTTCAGCTCGCCACGAATAATATTAAGCCCCAGAGTGTGAAAGGTGGAGACGGTAAGGCCATGACCCTCCTTGCCTTTCAACATTTGCCCTACGCGCTCTTTCATCTCTCGGGCGGCTTTGTTGGTGAACGTGACCGCCGCAATCCGGCGCGCACTCATTCCACATTCCTGAACCAGATACGCAATCTTGGTGGTGATAACGCTGGTTTTGCCGGAACCCGCGCCCGCTAATACCAGGCAGGGGCCATCAATGTAGCGCACGGCTTCCTGCTGGCGCGGGTTAAGACCTTTAATGCGGCTAAGAATGGATTGCGGGGGCGAGGGCGTCATTAGGCACGTTATCCTTGGCGGTTTTTCATCTACAATCAGGCGTTTCTACGCGCACAACATGGATAGGCAGGTGGTGATGTTTGAAGTAGCGCTGTTTGAGCCGCGTATGGCACCCAATACGGGTAATATTATGCGCCTGGTAGCCAACAATGGCTGTCGTTTACATTTAATCGAGCCGCTGGGCTTTGATCTTGAAGAAAAAAAGCTGCGCCGTGCTGGGCTTGATTACCGCGATCTGGCTAATGTGACGCGTCATGCTGATTTTGCTGCGTTCCAAAAAGCTCTGCCTGAGCGGCGAATTTGGGCAATTACCACCAAGGGTACACGGCCCCACAGTGAGGCAGATTTTGCGGCTGGCGATATACTGCTGTTTGGCTCTGAAACGGCTGGTCTCTCTGCCGAGGTGCATCAGGCGCTGCCAGACGCCCAAAAGCTACGCATTCCCATGCAGCCCAATAATCGCAGCCTAAACCTTTCCAACGCGGTGGCTATTGTGAGCTATGAAGCGTGGCGCCAGCAAGGTTTTGCTGGCGCACTTGCTACTTAGCTAGGCGGCAATACCGTAGCGGTCACGATAAGCGCGCACGGCTTCTGCATAGGCGAGCATTTCGTCACCAGCATGCTCTTCAAGGTAAGTAAGTACTTGCTCAAGCGTGACGATGCTCACCACCGGCATGCCATACTCGGCCTGGACTTCCTGAATGGCGCTCTGCTCGCCTTGGCCGCGCTCCTGGCGGTCCAAGGCAATTATCACGCCGCCTGCACGGGAACCGCTTTGCTCAATCAGGCTCATGACTTCGCGGATGGCCGTACCGGCGGTAATCACATCATCAATGATCAGGATATCGCCCGACAGTGGTGCACCCACAATGTTGCCGCCTTCGCCGTGGGTTTTGGCCTCCTTACGATTAAACGCGTAGGGCATGTCTTGGTCATGATGATCCGCCAGTGCCGCAGCGGTCACTGCCGCCAGCGGAATGCCCTTGTACGCTGGGCCAAACAGCACATCGGCTTTCAAGTTGCTGTCGACAATAGCCTGGGCATAAAAACGGCCTAACTTGGCTAGTGCGCGGCCGGTCTGGAACAGTCCAGCGTTAAAAAAGTAAGGACTTACTCGCCCAGATTTAAGCGTAAATTCACCAAACTTGAGAACGCCCTGCTCGATGGCAAAGGCGATGAATTCGCGTTGGTAGGGTTGTAGAGTGGTAACCACGGCGTTCCTCATTAGGCGGGTGATTTATGTCAGCACAAAGGCGACAATAAAACGCAGGTAAATAGCAAGAATAAGAGGGTCTATTTACCCAAACGTCTAAACGTCGGGTATCATACAGCAGCGACGCAAAAGGGACGATTTATGAAAATTGCCAGCATCAATGTTAATGGTATACGTGATGCCGTCGACCGTGGCTTCCTGGACTGGCTGGCTCAGCAGGACGCCGATGTGGTTTGCGTGCAGAACATCAAGGCAAAAAGTTTTGAATTAGGTGACCATATTCTTTATCCGGAAGGCTATGAAGGCTATTTCCTGGATGCGGAAGAGGATGGGTTCGCCGGTGTTGGGCTTTACTGCCGCAAAATCCCCAAGGCGATCATGTATGGCTTGGGTTTTCCGCAGTGCGATCACGAAGGGCGTTTTCTGCAGGCGGATTATGACCGCTTCAGCATTGCCACCTTTTTGATGCCCGATGGCAGCGACCAGAAAGCCAAGCAGGCGTTTATGGAGCAGTACCAGGAGTACCTGACGAAGATGTCGCGCAAACGCCGCGAATACATCATCTGTGGTACCTGGAATGTGGCCCATAAAACGGTCGATTTGGCCAATTGGTCGGATAACCAGCTCACCTCTGGTTTTCGCCCCGAAGAGCGCGCCTGGATGGATCAGGTGCTTGGCCCAACAGGGTTTATCGACACCTTCCGCGAAATCAATCGCGATGCTGGCGAATACACCTGGTGGCCGAAGCTTGACCAAGAGGTGCCACGTAGCCGTCAAGAAGGGTGGCGGATCGACTATCAGTTAGTCGGCCCCAACTTCCGTCGTCACGTGGTCGACGCATGGATCGATAAAGAGGCAACTTTCTCCGAGTACGCCCCGCTAATTGTCGAGTACGATCTCGCCCTTTAAGCATCTTTCCCGCGTCGTCGTTAACCAATGAGCCGACCATGGTCGGCTCATTGCGTTGGCGATTAAACGGCCTAACCGCGAATACCCAGCGCCTCACGCTGATGCTCAAGTAGCTCAGAGCCCGCCTTTTCGGCCAGGTCCAGCATGGCGTTTAGCTCCATGCGGTTAAACGCGCCTGCCTCAGCCGTGCCCTGTACTTCAATCAGCTCGCCGCTTTCGGTCATCACCACGTTCAAATCGGTATCGGCCTTGCTGTCCTCGGGGTAGTCAAGGTCCAGCACCGGCATGCCTTTATAGATACCCACTGAAATCGCGCTGACCAACTGCTTGAAAGGATCGCTTTTAATCTTCTTCTCACGCTGCAGATAACGAATGGCATCCACCAGCGCGACACAGCCACCCGTAATTGATGCAGTACGCGTGCCGCCGTCTGCCTGAATGACATCGCAGTCCACGGTGACCGTGAATTCGCCCATCTTTTTCAGGTCGACCGCTGCCCGCAGGCTCCGACCAATCAAGCGCTGAATTTCCAGCGTGCGGCCACCCTGTTTGCCACGTGTCGCCTCACGCCCACTGCGTGAGTGGGTCGCACGGGGCAGCATGCCGTATTCTGCGGTGATCCAGCCCTGGTTTTTGCCGCGCAGCCAGCGCGGTACGCCCATTTCTACGCTGGCATTACACAGCACTTTGGTATCGCCAAACTCAACCAGTACGGAGCCTTCCGCATGACGGGTATAGTCACGGGTCAGGCGGATCTCACGCAGCTGGTTGGCCTCGCGACCACTGGGGCGAACAACTTCAGGACGCATAGCACCTCACAAAAAGCACTTCACAAAAAGCGCATAACTAGGAAAAGCCTTCCATTGTACACGTCTTAACGTTCAAGCCTGCCCTTATCGGGTAGACTGAGGAAAACGCGTTCTCAAAGGATAATCACCATGGCCACTTTACGTCGCGTACACAGCATGACCGCCTTTGCCCGTGTTGATGAGGCTGCTTCCTGGGGCACGCTGCACGTCGAAATTCGCTCGGTGAACCAGCGTTACCTGGAACCGCATTTTCGCCTACACGAAAGCCTGCGCGATCTCGAACCGATACTCCGTGAAGCCCTGCGAACCCGCCTGGCACGAGGCAAAGTAGAGTGCAGCATACGCTTTGAAAGCTCAGAAGCCGTACAGGCCCCTACGGTAAATACCGCACGCCTGGCCGCGATTTCTGATGCGCTTACGACGATCCAGCAGCACGTGCCCAGCGCCGTACCGCCCACCACACTTGAGCTTTTAAACCAGCCTGGCGTGATGGAAACCCAACACCTGGATCAGCTCGCCATCAAAGCCGCTGCCAAAACGTTGTTTGAGCAAGCGCTGGAGGAACTCATCGATGCCCGAGCCCGTGAAGGCGGCAAACTTGCCGAAATGATCAGCACACGCCTTACCGCGGTAAGCGAACAGGTCGCTACGGTCAAAAGCCTGCTACCCCAGCTATTAGAGCGCCAACGTGCCCAACTGCTGGAGCGTCTGGAAATGGCCAAAACCGAACTTGACCCCCAGCGGCTGGAAGCCGAGCTGGTACTGGTTGCCCAAAAAGCCGATGTAGACGAAGAGCTCGACCGTCTCACGGCCCATGTTGAAGAAGTCAGCCGCCAGCTCACTCAAGCCGGTCCTAAAGGCCGTCGTCTGGATTTTTTGATGCAGGAGCTAAACCGCGAAGCCAATACACTGTCATCCAAATCCATCGTGGCCGAAAGCACCCGCTGTGCGGTAGAGCTTAAAGTGCTGATTGAGCAGATGCGTGAGCAGATTCAGAATATTGAGTGATGTCGACGCTTGTCTACCATGATCCAGCTTAAGCCACCGCTAGGTGGGTATTAAACCCGCATTGACGCCGCGAGCGTCTATCCGCGAGAAGTGCTAGCCGCGCTGGCCTACAACGCGTCTGCCGTGATACTTGATACACCACCACCCCAGTGGTGACCCAGAACCAAGTGGCTCAGATAGGCAAATCAATGAGCGTCTAAAGGAAGCTCCGGGGCTGATGGATATTAAGGTGATTGATCATGTAGTGGTGGGAAGTGATGGGTGTAAGTCATTTGCGAAGATGGGATATTTGTAACTGATTAACTCTAAATGTGGCGCCGCTCCTGGGGGGCGATCCCATCTGTTGAGCTGTTTGTTTTGGCTAATATTCATAACCGACAAGAAGCCTTTTGCCTGCTCTGAGACGTCATCTTGAGCGCCGTATTTACCGCCATCGGCCTAGTCGTTGATGGCACTCGTTTTCCGGTAGCCTGGCACCCGCTTTTAGCATTGATCCCAAAGAGTCGGCCAGTTGGCTTGGCGAAAGAAAGGCATGAGCTTCCAGCTCATCTAATATCCAAAGTACACCACGAACCTCTAGTTTGCTTTGTTGCCCTGATTTTCTGAGCGCGCCGTCATTGGTCAGCAGCGTCCAGCCTCTTTCCTTGGCTAGGAAGTAGCACGACACATCCGCTAGTGAGGAATTACCCAATGTTTGGCGTAGCGTAAAAAGCGTTGCAACTTCCTCACCATTGAATGCCTCAACTACAAGGCCTAATCCCGTTAACTCTTGGCCAGGGGGCTTTTTCAACTCCCGCCACACAAAATCGGTGGTGACGAACTGGTGAGGTAGGGCAAACACGGTTTCAAGCAGGCCACTGCGGTGAAGATCTATCCAGATATTGGTATCAGAGACAAGAATTTTCGCTGACATGTTCACTGTCACCTGCCTGTCCGTTTGCCATTATTTCCTCAATCTCGCCGAGGCTTACACTGAGTAACTCCGCTGCTCTTGAAGGAGTAACCAGTCCTTCAGCCAGCGCCCTGTAAACCAATTGCTTCAGGCGATAGGATTTTTCAGGCTCTTGTCGACCTGGTTCACTTTTTCGAAAACCCTTCATCGACCATAGGCGAAAAGTGCTCTGATAAAAGCTCGAACTAACGATATCCAGGTCATATAATCGGCGCAAAGTGGCTTGAATAGAAATACCCCACTCCTCCTTGGCCAAAAGAAACTCTTGGAACAGCACCCGTTTGCGGTGCTCACCAAAGGTGACGCGCACTTGATTTGCAGGAAAGAGAAACGCCCCAGCAAAGCGGTGGCACCAGTTTTCTTCATCCCGAGTGCCATGAAGCTCCTCAGGTAATGACATAACCAAATGTCCTAGCTCATGGGCGAGATTAAAACGCTGACGTTCACCAGGACGCTCAGTATTACTGACAATAACGGCATCCGCGCCATCGTTGACGAGGGCGCAAAGCCCATCAAATTTCTCGTGAGCCTGAAGACTGACGACTTTAATGCCATTTTCTTCCAGGGTTTCAGTCAGATTGGCAATGGGGTTTAGCCCAAGCTGCCATTCTTCGCGCAGTTTATTAGCTGCCTGTTCAACCTCATCGATATTGGATACGGAAAAACGCTGATGCCATTTGGAAAATTCATCAGGTGATTGGCCGGTTTGGAACAGGCTCTCTGCCGCTAAATAGCGCTCAAGGTGCTCACGCACTTGCTCCTTGACGGCTTCTTGCTGGCGTTTTCCGAAGGCAGAGTGCTTACGGAAGTCTACTTTTCCCAGCTTTACTGAGTCTGAACGGAAAAAATACTCAGGGTTAACCCCAAGTGCGTCCGCTAGTTGGATCAAGCGAGTCGAATTGGGCGCGTCCTTGCCCTGTTCATATTTCGACAGAGCTTGCTTGGTTATGCCCCCCAGCAGATCGGCTAATTGCTGCAAGGTCATATTCTTAAGGACACGCGCACGATGTATACGATCATGCAGCATGATTTTCTACCTTATTTTAAGGTGGTTTAAGTTGACAATATGGTGATTGGGTTGGCGCCTGTCAACCTAATATGTAGGTTTAAACATAGAGACACTACATATAGTGGCTTCCTTACTAGAAAACTACTGCGAGAGAGACAAGGAAGCTGTCGTCGTAGTGCTCGAAAGCGGAGCCGGTGTTGTATGGCGGATCGATATAGATGCACTTAACCTGCCCAGCATAGTAGGGCAGCAGTGCCTTAAGAGCGTCGAGGTTATCGCCCTAGATGAGCATGTTTCCTGAATTCTGGTCACCGTAGCCAAGCTTGGGCTCTTCCTCCATCAAGCGATAGGGCACCTTTTCAACGGCGCGCACGTCTTCGTCTCGGGTTAACATCGCAGTATGGGCATGTATGTACTTGTGTATTCCTTAGCAGCGTGTGACTTGGGCTGGGCTCTTGGCCACATAATACCCTTTGTGGGGGACAACATCTAAAGCGACTAGCGTGTCCTGTTCAGCAGGCTAGAGAATGAGTTTTACGTGGATAACAGGAAAAAACGGGCCTATAATCTGCTTTACCGAATCGGCGCCTTGGAGGCAATCGTGAGCCAAAAAGAAACGAACAGAGAAGAACTATGCCGCTTTATTTGCCAGCAACTACCTCGTCATCATCTAAATCAATTGCTTGAAGGCATTGAAGTAGCTTTTAAGAATAGCGACAGCCACCTTAAAGAGACTTTCAAGTATGTACCGCTGGCTGGTCCAGGGCCGCAGTTACATCATTACACGGTGCAAGAGGCTATTCTTGGTTTGCAGGGCGATGAAAGCTTCGAAGTGAGCAATTATTCTACTCGCCCAGCAGGCGGGCACTATGCGCTCATTCAGGCTGGTTCTCTTTTAATTACTACCAGTGTCGTGACAAAGGATAAAGCGCAGCCTACTTCGGCTAAATATCGGCGTGAGTTCAGCGCTATTAACGAAAAGCTGGAAGCGCAGCATCCTGACTTGTTTCAATCTGCCACGCCTCCTCTCGGCCCGAATGATGACTCTTTGCACGCTTTATTACTGCCTTATACAGCAAAATGGACAGAAGGTGACCACAGTTCTCCCTTAGGCATCGTTGTAGCCGTTCCATTCAGTGATCCAAGCGCAGGGTTTCACTTGCGAATTAGTGCTGATGAGCTTTTACAGTATTACGACGAAATAGATGGTCTCGGTGATGTTGCTTATCCGAAACTGCGTGCTAGCATGCGTCGCGATGAGGAACGAGACCAACACGAAGGTGGAAGCGAGTGACATGAGAACAGGGGTTGATGGATTTCAAGGCCAACGGCTGAGCCAGCTGCGTATGGCCCAAAATTTGACCCTCGCGGAGCTGGGAGAGCAAATTGAACGCTCTTCCAGCACGATTTCGGCATGGGAAAAAGGTACCCAGCTACCTGAGGCTGAGTCCTTTGATCGCCTTTGCCACGTTTTTAATGTTTCACGTATGTGGTTTCTCAAGCCAATACCGCTAGCTTTCCAGAGAGAACAGCGCCCCCATTTTTTCCGCTCTCAAGCATCTGCTCACAAGCAGGCCCGTGAGCGGTCGCAGTTGTATTTAGCATGGCTTCAAGAGATTTCAGACTTCTTTCAGGATGCAATGGAGTGGCCTGAGGTCAATGTACCTATGCTTGATGCCGATGACTGTCGCCTGATCAGTGATGAAGAAATAGAAGATATCGCGCGCGAATGCCGTGAAGCTTGGAATCTCGGCACTGCCCCTATTCCGAATGTTATCCAGGTAATGGAAAATGCTGGAATCATTTGTACTCGTGCGACCCTGGGGCATGTCAAAATGGACGGTGTCTCCCATGTTTCCGTCTTGGATGGCCGACCCTATGTGCTGATCGCTGAAGACAAAGCGAATGCTATTCGTAACCGCTTCGACGCAGCGCATGAACTGGGGCATCTAGTACTACACTCGAAAATTCCGGCTTCACAATATGTGAAAAATGAGCTCTACGACCTTTTAGAAGGGCAGGCACACCGTTTTGCCAGTGCTTTTTTGATGCCTCCTGAGAGCTTTGCGCAGGAGGTCGTATGGCCAACGCTTGATAACCTGCTCTCGCTTAAATCTCGCTGGAAGGTCTCAGTAGCGTCAATGATCGTACGCTGTCGAGACCTATCATTGCTTTCGGATCAGCTTGAATTAAGGCTTTGGAAAGGACGCTCTGCACGTAAATGGACGAAGGGTGAGCCAGGCGACGATACCTTCGCTTTCGAGCAGCCCAAGCTCATGATGCGCGGCGCTCATTTGTTGGTAGATAACGGCATCTTCGAGCGCGCTGAATTGGTGTATCAGATTGGGTTGCCGCCAGAAACCATTGAGATGCTTTGTAGCCTACGACCTGGTTATCTAAGCCAACAGTCCAATGCTGGTGATAACGTGGTGCCTCTCAAGCTCAAGCACAATACCGTAAGGTCTGGTCGAGCTACCCGAGCGGATGTCCTGCCATTTCAGAAATAGAGGTGAGAGCGTTGCATTTCCATTGGTTCACGAGGGTAGGTGCTTGTAGTAATTTTTTTAGCCTTTCCAGGAGGCTTGAGCACTTATTATCCATATAAACATAGCCTAGTTCAGACATCGCCTGCATCAATTCGTCCTGCCAATTCTGTTACAAACGGTGATGGATTATTAGCACTGTAAATTATATGAATTTCCTCTTCCGCACGCGTGAAGCCTACATAGAACAGGCGACGTGCCTCTCTTATCTCTCCCTCTCCTGCATTATTGCGCGGTAGCTTGCCGTCATCCATACCGAAGAGAACGACAAAACGGAACTCGCGGCCCTTGGAGCTGTGAAGGGTTGTCAAGGTGATGCGATTGTTGCCCTCGCCATGACCGCAGAAAAGGCCGAGCGTGAAGCCGTCACAGGTGTTCCCGGGGGCACTTTTCTCTACAAATGTATTTAGTGTGTTGCGCTCGTCGCTCATAGTGCGGCTTCGGGCAAGGTGATCGTTCAGCAACTCTTGGCGGAAGGTCGTTAGCCAAGTATGAAGATCAAGCGTGCTGTCACGCCGTTCCCATAGGAAAGTAATTAGCTGTCGCTGGAATTCGTTTTGCTCTGTTTCGGAGGCGAGCGTTTCAGCGAACAGACGCTCGCCGTCAGCCACGAGCCTTGAGAAGCGAGGTGTTCCTGTTTGCCACCCGCTGCAGCACCACGTGGCACATTGCTCTAGCCAGCGCATCAGTCGGCTTGAGCGGGGGTAGTGTGATTTACTGTCCGCCCTGACTGTGCCATAGCCGTATGCCTGGGCAGCATCTGCAATATAGTCACCGAGCCATGCGGCTGGGTAGAGGATAGCAATGTCTCCCGATTCTAAGCCCGGTAGCCTAGCTATGGCATTGGGAATGAGCGTCTCGAAAATGTAGTACGCACGCTGTTCATAGCTGCCATGAAGGGGCTGAAAATAGATCGTCCCTTCTGCAGCGCCCGCCGGAGCCTCGTATCCCCTTTCCTCACCTAGCGCGAACTGCGAAGCGGTGACGATGCTTGATCCGCAACGGTAATTCAGGCGCAGCGGAACCGTTTCTACATCCGCGCGCTGAGCAAGCCTCCTTAGCAGTTCCGGTTTTGCGCCAATAAAGCCGTATATCGATTGATCCACATCTCCGACAGCGAAAAGTCGTATTCCGGTGCTGAAGCAAAGTCCTAAAACCATACTGTGCAATGCACTGCCGAGATCCTGATATTCATCTACAGCCAAAACGGGATATTTAGCGCGAATGGCGCAGCGGAGCCACTTGTTTTCCCTAAGCGCACGCAAGGCGAGTAATGGCATATCATCGAAATCGATCAATCCTTGCGCCCTCAGCTCTTCTTCGTAGGCAAGAACGAGTTGAGCACATGTGGCATCGTCGTCATGAAAGGCTGCTGCCGCACGGTTTAGATGAGATCGACGATAACGTTCCATGAGTCCCTTCCACATTCTGTGTGGATCCTCATCCCTTCCAATAACCCTGTCATAGGCGCGCTCCAGTGCGTCGCGTTGTTCCTGCAGATTTGCGACTGCAAAATCTTCTGGCAGGCCGAGCCTAGCCACCTTTGAGTATGGCAATATGATTTGCGTTAGCGAGAATGAGTGGACAGTGCCAATAAAAATCCGTTTGCCAGGTGCAATACCCAGGTCGTTGAGCCTTTGCTCAAGTTCACGCGCGCATTCGTTGTTATAGGTAATGCAGGCTAGGCCCCGAGGCTCTTCAATATCTTCGGCGAGCATACGCGCTAGCTTGATTGTCAGTGTCTTCGTTTTGCCGCTGCCTGGGCCTGCCAGCACGACACAATGACCATCCGATTCATAGGCAGCCCACTGTCCCGAATTGCCCCGTAGGCTTTCGGCAGCCTTGATATACGCTGAACGCTCAGACACGGTCGGCCACGTATCTGATGGCACGGTCGATATATCCTGGAGGGTCAATCTCCTCGCAGTGAGAGAGCAGTCTTTGGGCAAACCTCCCCTTGCCAATGCTATCTATCATCTTTAGAAGAAGGCGCTCATCCAAGTTGTTGGGATTTTCTTCCCAACGATTAACTTGGTCTTGGCGCTCCGCGCTGAACCTGTACTCACGCAGCACCCCTATGATCGCGTCCGCGAACCCTTCCTGAAAAAGGTCAGCCTCAAGGGTCTGCATATTGGAAAAAATGCCGAAGTCCTCACACCGCTTACGAAAATCTTCATAATCGCTGTGCCCGGCCAGTTCCGCGAGCACATCGTCCGGGCTTTCTCCGGTGCAATGTTCCGCAATAATCGCAATAAGTCCTCGGCTGCGATTGTAAGCAAGCGGTTTTTTCCCTTCTTGCGGATCTCGGTCCGTGATTACGGAAAACGGTATGCCGAGACCGCTCAGAAATTTTACATATGGTTTAAAATTAGTTCCTGAAACTGAGCAGACAGTTATACCTAACCTGTCTAGAGGTTGTCCGATTCGCTCCGCAAGGGCGGGTACAAGGAACTTCTCTGCATCACCTTCAACTAGAATAACGCCTCGCGCGAACAGCATTTCTGCGCGCGTCACATCTAGATACCGTGCAATATCGTCCGCTTCGTGGTCACTGAGATTGATCTCTTGAGCTGAATAGCCGACTGTACCTTTCTCGCCGGCGTCCTTTAGCAACACGATTGACCGTAATGGTGAAACGCTTGCGATGTGTGGAGAGTGGGTCGTCAAAATGACTGAGAGAGGCCCTGGCGTCTCTTCGCCATCGACCGACTCGAACATTTGCCGGTAAACCGAGCGCTGTAGATGTGGGTGCAGGTGCGCTTCTGGTTCTTCTATTGCGAGGAATGTATGGTCGCGACTGTTTTCACTGATCAGTTGCCTGATTTCTAGTGTTTTTAGACTGAGGAAAACCAGGTTGGCAGAGCCGAGACTGGCATCATCGATTCCTCGCGCGCCATCATCAATTAATAGGCGGATGGAACGATGCAGGCGAGTCGGGTCCGCTGGGCTGAATCCGATACCGGGTCGGATATTCTGGCGCGGCCCGCTTAACTCTAAAAACGCGTCTGCGATGCGTTGTTGTAGTAATTGGACTTCTTCGAATTGCGTTATCTTTCCGGTAACTTCCTCAATAGCCGCGCCGATGGCCACGAGATCATCTTGGTCGACGGTCCTGAATGCCTCTTCCACCAGTGGGCGTAGAGGTGAGCGCCGCCATACGGCGAGATCACTCTCGGCGTCGCGCAGCGCCGGAAGTACTTCCATTGCGATTCGGCGCCGTAATTTGTGACCATAAGTTTTTGTATCACTCTCCCCCCCATAGCAGAAGAATTCGAAATCTGCTGCAGATATAGGGGCGTCAACGTCGAGATCGGCTCTCGCCCGAAGTTCATAGGAAAGCCTCACGGTCTCGGGATCGTCATCGAGTCGAAAGTCTGTAAGGACGGCCAGAATATCCGGATCATGCTCAAAGTCTTTGATTTCGACGCTGACCACGATATTGTCATCCGCACTGAGCGTTTCGAGGCCGTCCCAGAAGTCTGACGGGGAGAGCTGACGTGCGCTATCCGGTAGATTGTGGTCAAAAATGAGCCGCAAAGCGTACAGAAGGTTGCTCTTTCCAGTACGATTCTCGCCTAGTATCACCGCGTTGCCACCGAGAGCAACGTCAAGAGTCTGGAAGTTCCTGAAATTTCTTATAAAAATTCTAGAAAGGCGCATGTCCCAAACTCTGCTCTTTTAGGCTTTGTTTGTAACCTAACATAGCTTAGCGCGTATCGACACTTTTGCGTTCTGAATGAAAAATTAGTGCATATGCATCGTTCAACGCGATCAATATGACTAGACGGTTGAAGCGATGATAAGCTTGCTTGCTGATTACGAGTAAGTGGCCTGCGATAAGTAAATTGTTGAATAATAAAGGATAATTTATTTATAGGTGTAGCAGAATATAATTCGTATTCCTTAAAGCTAGGTGGTTGTGCTCATAATTCTTTGCATATGTGATAATAAAAATCACTGAAGGCAAGCACCCTCCTGATAAGCAATGCAGATCCTTTCTTGAGGTGGCTACCTGCCCCATCGTTCGCACATACCTTTGGTTGAAATGCCTCTATTCACGATTTTATGCCCATGCAATGCGGGGAGTAGACTGGGGAGTATATCCATAATAATTTCCTATTATTTTTATAGTCTTATGTTTTTATTGATTTTTTATAAAATTATCAATATTCAGATTCAGAATATTGAGTGATGTCGACGTAACAATATGACCAAGCTCTAAGTTTTAGTCATTAGTAATAAGCGTGTTTACCATCTACGGTTGCAATAATTGTTAAGCCACCAGGAAAATAGTTTTCCACGCCATTGGTTGAAGCCCTTGGCTTCTTTGGTTTTTAAAAAGCTAACGTATTTAGAGAGAATGCCGCGAGTGGGAACTTGGCCCTTCGTGATAATAGCGTCGCTAGTGCGTTAGTCCCTGACACGTGGCGGCTTTTCGGGCCACTCTGAAAGGGCGATTTCGCCCTCGATAGCATCTATCACTACCTCAAATTCCTGCGGGCAGTGTTTCACGCCACACTCCCATACAACGATGACGCGCCATCCTTGAGCCTCTAGTTCGGCCTGTTTGCGTGCGTCTCTGCGTACGGTCTCGGCGAGCTTGTTCTGCCAGAACTCCTTTTGGCTGGCGGGCGTTGTCGCATAGAAGCAGCCTTCATGGCGGTGCCAAAAGCAGCCATTTACAAAAAGAGCGACCTGATAAACAGGAATCACAAGGTCTGGTTTACCGGGCAAGTGGTTCGCGTGGGCGTCAAAAGAAATATGTCGTTTCTCAAGCTCCGCCTGAACGAACCGCTCCGGGACAGTATTCTTGCCCTTGATTGAAGCCATCATTTTTGACCGGGTGGAACGATCAACTATGTCCGCCATGGTGGTGCCCGCGAATAAATTCGATGAAGCTGGATAGCGTCTCGACGCTGCCTTGAGCGTAAAACGGCTGCAGCGGCGATGGAATTACCAGTTGAACGCCAGCATCCCTCATTTCCGTAAGCTGATGCTCTGATACGCCGGGTTGAAGGGTCAGCAAGTGCTTTAAAGGAATACGCTGCGCTTCATTCAGAACCTGCCGCCAGCGGTCCTTGCAGGTGGTTTTGACGCCCAGCATATGAAGTTTTGAAGAAGGAAAGTCATCGTGTTGATACGCTTCACTGCTTGGAAACAGGAAGTCCGGCTTTGAGCGTTTCTCGGTTCTGGCGCCGCGCTCAAACGGTAACCCGTGCTTGCCAAATATCCACTCCAAGTGGTTCTCCAAGGCGTGCCCGGCTCTGGATTTTCTTCGGTTCTGAACACTGAGAGAGAAGCTGATAAAAGCATCTACATCGTTAGACCAGCCGTTGGCATGCTCTACCAGGTGTGCACTGACAATGTGGCGCTCCAGCTGCTTAAAGAGTATTTCTTCGCGCTCGATCAATGCCATCAACGTATCGTCAGGCGCGGAGACTGGATCAATATCATGTTGCAGCGTTTCAAGCGCCAGATCTGACAGTTTTCGAGTGGTGGGAAATTTTAGGTCGAATCTTTCAAGCAGTAGATCTAGCCAACTATCCTCATCAGCACCTGCTCTTGGGACGGCTATCCCAACTTCGTCAGCAATATAGTTGAACAGTGAAACCGGAACCTCGATGCGGGTTGGGTCGACGATTTCAAGCGTCGTACCAGGCTCCTCATACACACCAAACAGCCAGAGAAGCGCTGTTCGAAGCTCACTTTCCTGGGGAACGATAACCAGCAGCAGAGAACCATCAGGCCGGTGAGCATAAATCAGGGTGTCTCCCGCCGCCGCAGACTTCAGGGGCTCATTGCTGCTTTTATAGTACAAACGAAACTCTGCACTACGCGCCGGGTCATTCTCGCGTGCATCGTACCAGGTTAACGTCCCATTCTGAGAGAGCCTGTCGGCGTCATCATCACCCATATAGAGACATGTGCTCTCAATATAGAGCCGCTCATTTCCGAGAATTTGCCGGAGCTTCTGAACCCCTTGAAGTTCATGCTGGTTGGACTTTTTGGGGTTAACCTCAACCTCACTCAGCAGCTTTACGCCAACGCCTGTAAAGTGAGTGGACAGCTTTTCCATACGTCTATGGCCCCTGATATCTTGGCGTTCAAAACCCTGGCAAACCCGTTACTGCGCGAGGGGAATCTCTATCTGCTTTTGGTCTTCTTTCGCCTTGATAGACTCAATTTTTCGGGCAGCAAGAATGCGCGATTTCATTAGCTTTGCCACGGCTTCAAACACCGGAACAACCACCGAGTTACCAAACTGCCGGTAGGCTTGGGTGTCGGATACCGGGATGACGAAGTTGCTCTCACCCAGCTTATCAAAGCCCATTAATCGGGCGCACTCTTGGGGCGTCAGCCTTCTTGGCCGGTGCGTGAGGTTGTGTTCACTGTAGAAATCCAGTGCGTCATCAAAACCTCTATCTACCAAAATCTCCGAGCCATCCTTGTGATAACGGGCTGACAAGGTGCGGGCCACGTCGTGGGAGCGGGTCAAACCAAAGCCGAATCCGTTACCCTTTTCGCGGTGCTTCTGCGCGTACTTGTAAAGGTACTCCCACAGTTTAGGCGTCAGGATGTACTTGTCATCGACGTCCTTATCCAGGAGTTCGCCAAAAGAGGGGCGCTGCTTCGGATACATGTTGACGATGTCTTTTAGAGTGAAGCCATTATGAACATCAAGGTCTCGACGAAAGCCCACAAGCACAATCCGCTCGCGATGCTGAGGAAGGAAGTGTTTGGCATCGATAACCTTGGGGTCCTGGCCTTTGGGAGCGTTAACATCCGCCACTTCATAACCCAGCTCATCCAGCGTCTCACAGATCACACGGAAGGTTTTACCCTTGTCGTGGCTCTTGAGGTTTTTGACGTTTTCAAGCAGAAAAGCCGCCGGCCGCTTGGCGGCCAGAATTCGCGCAACGTCAAAAAACAGTGTTCCCTGGGCATCGCACTCAAACCCGTGTTTGAGGCCAAGAGAGTTCTTTTTTGAAACGCCTGCCAGAGAAAACGGCTGGCACGGAAAGCCTGCGAGTAACACGTCATGATCAGGAATCTGCTGATCAATGTGTTTATAGGCGGTATCTTCGTCAATCTCGAGATTTGAGCTCAGCGTGACTTCGCGGATATCTTCGTTGAATCGATGCGTAAGCGGATCGCAGAAATGATTCGCTTTATAGGTGCGTACGGCGTACTTGTTCCACTCAGACGTAAATACACATTCGCCACCAATGGCTTCAAACCCTTTTCTTATTCCCCCAATACCGGCGAACAGGTCAATGAATCGAAAAGACGGCTTGATATCATTGGGTTTAGGCGTTGGCAGCATGGACACCATGCGCTGGTAGGCGGCACGGGTAACCTTGGGTTCAGCCTTTCCTTTGGCCCAGCGATTGATGGTTTCTCGGCACCAGCTCCCCTTGTCAGCCTCGGCAAGTGCTTCTGCGATGGCTCTTTGATCGTAAATTTCCAACAGCTTGTTCAAAAGAGCTCTGTCATCAAGCCTCTCATAGGGCGATAGAGAAGTACCTGCTGGTTGAGAAGCCGCGTCTGAGTCAGCAGCGTTATCAATATCGAAAAGGAGAGTCATGAGGTTCTCTGGGTCAAATGTGTGACGATCTGCCACGATTGTAGGCCCATCATTCGGTTTTGGCGAGATCTTACTGCTGAATACGGCTGTTCTTTAACATCTGATCACTGGCCGGGCGATCCAAATGGCCAGTGGCAGAAAGATGAATGTTTTTGGCAATTTCTTCGACGGGATCGTCAAGCGTTCCCAGAAACTGGAACTCGGAAGGGGTAACGTAGCGCGCTTTTTGCTCATCTTTTCCGGTGAAAGATTGTTCCGCCCCCGTTGCCGATGAGCGTCTTTTCATTATCTCGCGCAAGGTCGTTTCATCCAATAACTTTGCCAATAGTACGACGTTCTTGCGATCCCCGATTCGGTTGAGTAGGTAGCCCGTGCCCAGGTTTTTGTTCCAGATCGGCTTCACCATAATCATGTGCAGCGTCTTGATGCCTCTCTGGGCCAACGCCAGCATAACCCTTAGCTGGCCGTTATTAATCCCAAAAGAGAGATTCTCGTCAGGGCCATCAATGCGCGGGAACTTGTGCTTAACCTCCAACTGCATGAAAGTGTTATCCGGTAGCCGTGCAAGGCTGTCTATATCCCACACGCCATCGAAAAAAGGCTGTATTGCACAGTTTTTGAACAAGCGATGGAGCACGACTCGCTTGAAAAGATCATCGCTATATTGGCTGGAAATACCCGCCCAGAACGCTTGTTGGGAGCGGTGTTCATCAATGACCGACGCCGCAGGAATCCTGAATTGAGGTACTGTCTGTCGCCGGTTCTTCAGCATAAAGGACTGAATGGGAATATGCGTTTCGCCGTTCCACTCCTTGATAAAGAAGTCTCTGGCCGACTCGTTGTAATAGCAATCAAACAGAAAACCGTCATGACTTCCTTTGGGCGCAAGAAGCTTGCGCAGCGCTGCTGCTGACGTGCACGCTTCTGAGTGGTCCCATATCCACCAGGCATTCACAAACGTTTTCCGCGTCGAATGGCGCTGGGCTTTCACCGTCAGTGTGCGAACCAGCGAGATCGGCAATACGTCAATCCCTTGCCCGGTAAGCTTGCTGAGATACTCGTTAAATACTGACTCAATAACGAGGCCTTCCAGCATCCGGCTCTTGTCGGAACGAACGAGAATTTCCTTTAGCTGCTCGATGTTATCAAGCGGAATATCCTGAAGGGGCCCAAACGGGGTCAGCAAGCTCATTGCCTATTATCCTGCGCTACGCGTGGAGGTTTGATATTGGCTGGGCAAGGAATAATTAGCAAGTGTTGAAGGAGCCGCTTGGGTCAACTTAAAAACTACTCCCAAGGCCATGGCGACTGTGAAGTTGAACTGCCCACATCGCGGCTGTTTTTTTAAAATACACCCAGTCCTATAACAGGTGCCTGATGCATCACCAGAATACTCAGTGATTCGATTCGGAGTGCCAAATCGCAGTCATGGCTATTTCATTCGCTATGTCTTGGGTGATCCCCGGCCCTTTTCGGAAAGCTGCATCGTCTGGCGGAAAGTAAGGGCATTATTTTGCTTACCAAGCCAGCACCGGGTATAACACCTAGTAGAGTAATAGAGAGAGTGATTTCCTACGTTAGAAGAGTAAAAGTCGCCCAAAAAGCACTTGAATTACTCGAACGCCAACAGTGTCGTGATCGGCAAATGATTTTCGACGTGCAAGACGAGATCGAAGAAAAACGTGATGCACTTATCGATGCTCTGGAGCGACAGATGCATCGAAAAAGCCAGACTAATCGGCTGTTCCAGATTCGCTGCGTAGGCGTTTAAGTACTCACGCGGCATTCACGGATTGACCCCAATCAACCAGCTGTTTACTCTTCTATGTGAACGCCCTCCACGCTTCTCGTCAGATCAGCGCACCATGGAGGGTTACTTTTTTGTATGGCCGATGATGGACGCAACACTGTCCTTGGCGACACCAATTAAGTTGCCCGACTACACGATACGTTATGACGTCCAACACGAAGCGCGTGCAGAGCGCTCCCCAATGATCATCGGTCTGCCCTAGCGGTTGCCCGAGCTTTTTCAATTATTCTAACTGTCGAGCTTTTCTCGTCAGTTGCACGATCTGATGGATACGAATCAATGGTTGCTACGACTGCAGACGGTCACAAGGAACGCTTTATCAAGCTGTTGCACGAGCTTTTTCAGCTCGATAAGCCAGAGTTGGATTTCGGGCTGTACCGCATCATGCATGCCAAAAGCGACCAGCTCTCCCGCTTTATCCGTGAAGACTTAGCCCAGGCGATTGAAGATGCCTTCGCCAAGCAGGGCGAGCAGCAACTATCAGCGATGCGTCATGACATTGATGAGAAGCGTAAACAAGCCGAAGAACTAGGTGCTCCAGATCCGGATAGCGCCCCTGCTGTGAAACAGGCTAGGGCGGCTTATCATGTGGCTAAACAGGAGCAGAGTGCTTCGGTAGATATCTACGACCACCTCTATCGCTTCTTCTCACGCTACTACGATAAAGGCGACTTTATGAGTCGCCGACATCACGTGGCGGAGAATGACAGCCGTGCGGCTCCCTACGCAGTGCCCTACGATGGCCGTGAGGTTTACCTCCACTGGGCCAACAAAGATCAGTACTACGTAAAATCTTCCGAAACCTTAGCCAATTTTACCTTCAACCTAAACGAAGCGTTAAAGACGCTGCAAGGCTCCGCGGCCCAAACAGGGTTAGCGTTTGATTCGACAGACGCTGCCCTCAAAGTACACTGCCGCGTGGTGGACGCCACAGAAGGTGAACATAACGATGTTAAAGAGAGCACCGAACGCTTCTTTATCATCCATCATGATGAACCCATTCGCTTGGATGGCGCCGACCTAGTGCTGCAGTTTGAATACCGCCCTGATCCAGAAAAGACCGGGCAGAGTGGCGTTTGGCAGAAAAAGCGGTTGGTGGAAGCTGAAGAGCGCATTATGGAAGCGCTGCGCGCCACTGATGGTGTCGTCGCCTACCGTGAAAACTTGGCCACCCGTGCACCCACCGACAAGCAGAAAGAGCGCACGCTGTTGGGCAAGTACTTGCAGCAGTACACGGCCCGCAACACGATGGATTACTTTATCCACAAAGACTTGGGTGGCTTCCTCTCCCGCGAGCTGGATTTCTATATTAAAAATGAAATTCTGCGGCTGGATGATATCGACGATGCGGATGTGCTCATCGTCGAGCAACAGCTTAAAAAAATTCAAGTGCTGCGTAAATTGGCTAAGGAAGTTATTGATTTCTTAGCGCAGTTGGAGAACTTTCAGAAAAAGCTTTGGTTGAAAAAGAAGTTTATTACTGAGGTTGGCTACTGTTTTACACTTGATCTAATGGAAGCTAATATAGATCTGGCAAGTATGGCTCTTTCTAATCCACGTCAGAGGTCAGAATGGGAGAAGCTGTACTGCCTTGATATTGGTATGTTAGAGCGTGATATAAAATCACTTGGCGTCTATGAAGTGATAAAATCTAAAAAATATTGCCACTTGATGGTGGATACTAATAATTTTGATTTTCAATTTTTCTATGATATTTCTTCATTGTTAGAAAGTCCTGGCTCCAATCTCGATGGTTTAGTAGTTAATGGTGAGAACTATCAAGCTTTACAGGCTTTTAAAAATAAGTTTGAGGGTGAATTTGATAGCGTTTATATAGATCCTCCCTATAATACAGATGCAGGGCCAATTAACTATAAAAATGGTTATAGAAACTCCTCTTGGGTTTCGTTGTTACAAGATAGGCTTTTTGTATCTAAGACTCTTATGAAAGAAGACGCTATCAACTGTGTTACTATTGATGACTATCAAGTCAATGAGTTATCGATGGTGCTGGACAGTGTGTACGGGGGTGATGCTCACCTTGGAACAGCAGTTATTCGCAACAATCCTTCTGGCCGATCTACAGTAAGCGGTTTTTCTATATGCCATGAATATGCAATTTTTCATTCGAATAGCGATGGTGCTCGCCTTTCGCGCCTTCCTAGGAATGAAAAGCAATTATCTCGATTTACAGTTGAAGAAGGTAAATATGTAGATTGGCGTAATTTTAGAAAAGATGGAGGAGCTGTGACGCATCGTAAGGAGCGTCCTAAACAATTTTACCCAATTTATGTAAATCCAGAAAAAATGACACTTCGTATTCCTGATCTTCAATGGGACTCAGCCTCTAAGTCATGGATTGAGCTTGAAAGCCTTGGAGATAATGAAGTCAAAGTTTTCCCAATTGATGATAATGGTAAAGAAAGAGTGTGGAGCCTTTATCATATATCCGCTAAGGAAAAAATATTTGATCTCGAAGTAGCCCTAACAAAAGCTGGTAATATCAAAATTATGCGTCGGCATGAGCCTGATTCAGGTGTGCTTCCTCGAACATGGTGGGATGATAAGCTTTATGCAGCTAGAGAATATGGTAGTGCAACTTTAAGAAATATGTTCTCAGTAGCTGAGTTCTCTTTTGCTAAGTCTCCGCATGCAGTGAAAGATTGCCTTTGGATATCTGGTGCTGATAAGAAAAATGCTCATGTTCTTGATTATTTTTCGGGTTCTGGGACCACTGGGCATGCTGTCATTAATTTAAATAGACAAGATTCGGGTAGTCGTAAATATTGTTTGGTTGAGGTGGGGGATTATTTTGAAAGCGTTTTAAAAAGCAGATTAAAAAAAGCTGCGTATTCTGAAAAATGGAAAGATGGGCATCCACAGGAAAGTACATCAGGTGGATACTTAGGTCTTTCACATGCTTTCAAATATTTTTGTTTAGAAAGCTACGACGATGCCCTCAACAACTTAGAGCTAGATGATAATCCCCAGCGCGATGCGCTGGTTGAGCAGAACTCTGACCTGCGCCGCAACTACACTCTCAAGTATCTACTCGACGTAGAAACTCGCGGCTCGGCCAGCCTATTGAATACCGAGTGGTTCCGTGACCCTGAAAGTTACATGCTGAAAGTGAAGCAGCCCGGTAGCGATGAAAGCCGTAAAACCGCAGTGGATTTGGTTGAGACTTTTAATTGGTTGATTGGCCTGCACGTATCCCATTTGGATAAACCACGCACCTACGTAGCCCGCTTCGAGCGCGAGGCCGACCCCGAGCTGCCGGAAGATCAGAACACGCGCCTGAAAGCTGTCAGCTTGCGAGAAAATGAAGATGGCGCGTACTGGATTCGCCAAGTGGAAGGTCACGTGCGCCGTATTCCGGGCAGCGACGAGGATTTGACTAAAGTGTTGGTGGTATGGCGCAAGCTAACGGACGATGCGGAAAAAGATGCCGCTGTGCTAGAGGCGCTGCTCGAAAAATATAAGATCGGCACCACGGATAGCGAGTTCGACACCATCTATATCAATGGCCCCCACGGCCTGAATTTGTCGGGCCGTGCCCGTGATCGTGTTCATAGCCTGGAAGAAACCTTCCATGCCCGCATGTGGGAAGGGTGTGATGATGACCTCTAAACCTGTTATGCCGACGTGTTGGATCGTTGCTGGCCCCAATGGGGCTGGCAAGACCACCTTTGCCCTGCATTATTTGCCGCAGGTGGCTAAATGTGCACGTTTTATCAACGCTGACTTAATTGCTGCCGGGTTGTCACCTTTAGCGCCTGAGCGTGAGCTGCTCTCTGCCAGCCGTATTTTTCTCAAGGAAATCGAGGACGCCATTATCGAAGGCGAAGACTTTGCTTTTGAGACAACGCTCTCCGGGCGGGGGTATCTCAGCCTGATAAAACGTCTGATGGAATCGGGGTGGCGGGTCGAGCTCGTCTATTTAGCGCTGCCTTCGCCCGAGATGTCGCGACTGCGTGTAGCTGAGCGTGTCTCTCACGGTGGCCACCATATTCCGCTGAAAGATATCCAGCGCCGCTTCCCCCGCAGCCTGAACAACCTATTGATGCTCTACGCGCCAAGCGTTACCCGTGCGCGCTGTTTTATGAATGCGGGCGGAGCCCCTGCGCCGGTTTTTGAGCAAGCGGGTGCGCAGCGCCAAGTGCTTGATGAGCGTTACTACACTTTACTCCTAAAGGAGTCTCAGCCATGACTCAGTTGACCCCCGATACTCACGAGATGCTAGAAAGCTTGCGCTCGGCTGTTGCCGAGACGCTCGAGCGTAAACGCCGCCTGGGTCAGTATGCTGTGGTCTGGGAGAACGATAGGCCAGTCCTCATAGGTGATGATGCGCCTACCCAACAGAGTGATGAGCAGAATCGACAGGATCGGGAGTCGCATTAATGGCAGGTAAGCCACGCCAAGCGAAAATCAGAGTACTCAGCGCCAAGAATGACTTTCTCAAAAAACTGGTGCTCAACCAGTGGGTGATGACCCGCTTTGGTATCGACCCGCTTGAGCAGTGCCGTGACAAGGGCAGCCAAGTGCGCCCTATCACACTGCTGAATAAAAATCTCAAAGAGAGTCAGCCAGGATTAACCGGGGACCGGCATCATCACTATCTGCACGCGCTGCTGGGTGGCTATCAATCAAGCTGGCAATACAGCGAAGAAGATTTAAAGCGCTTTGATGCCAATATCGTCGAACACACCGATGCGCTCAATCAGCAGCGTGAGGTGGAAGTCGAGTGGAAGTATTTCCAGTGGTTAACGCTGCTATTCGTGGAAATTTACTTATTCGAATATTTTCGTGACCGTGAGGCGCTAAAAGAGAGCCTTAACACCCAGGTGGATAGGTTTAACGCGTTTTGGCAAGGACAGGGCTACCAAACGGGCATTGGCCGCTATCAGGACGAAGACCTTAATAAACTCTGCCTGCAAAATGCCACCGGTTCCGGTAAAACGCTGCTGATGCACACCAACGTGCGCCAGTTTCGCCACTATGCCCGCCAATACCAACGTATTGGCGACTATGGACAGATTATCTTAATCACTCCCAATGAACGCCTCAGCGACCAGCATTTACTTGAGTGCCGCGAGTCTAGCCTAGAGGCGGAACGTCTTAGCCAAGATGGAGGAGATCTGTTCAGCGGAGAGCGACGGTCACTCAGCCGTGTTGCCATTAGCGAAATTACCAAGCTCGGCAATGAGCAGGGCAAAAAGAAAATGGCCGTCGATAGCTTTGGTGACGGCAATTTGCTGCTGGTTGACGAAGGGCACCGTGGGTTGGGCTCTGCCAGTGAGGAGAAAGGCTGGCTTTCGCACCGTAACAAACTGGCGGGGCGTGGCTTCACCTTCGAATATTCGGCCACCTTTAAAGAAGCGGTGGTGGCCGCTGGGGATAATGGGGTTGAGGAGTCTTACGCTAAAAATATTCTCTTTGATTATGGGTACCGCTATTTCTATGAAGATGGCTACGGTAAGGATTACCGGATCTTCAATTTGCCCGAAAAAGAAACGCGGCAGCGCTACACGTACCTGACAGCGGCGCTCTTGGCTTTTTACCAGCAGCAGCGATATTTCCACGAAGAGCACCGCCAGCTAAGCCAGTGGAACCTTGCCGTACCCCTATGGGTGTTCGTGGGTGCCAGCGTGGTAAAAGACGATGGCAGTAAAGAGAGCGCTAAAAATTACAATGAGCGTGCTTCCGATATCGCTCAGGTGTTGGACTTTTTAGCGTGGTTTTTGGGCGAGAAAGAGCAAGCTAAGCAAGCGCTCAGCGCCGTTTACCAAGGGGATGCAGCAAGTGCGGGCCTGATTGATAAGCAAGGCAATGAAATTTTCTCTGGTAGCTTTCCGGGGCTTAAGGAACAGCAACTCACCGTTGACGCTCTCTATCGGGATATTCTTACTCATACGTTCCATGCGGCAGGTGGCGGTACGCTCAACGTTGACCGGATTACCGGCGACTCTGGCGAGCTGCTGTTGAAGGTGGGGGAAGCGGAAAAACCCTTTGGGTTGATCAATGTGGGCGACGCCTTGGGCTTGGCTGAACACTTGGAAAGCCACGATATCAAGCACCTACAGGTTCGTAAGTCTGAATTAGCTAACTCTATTTTTGCTGAGGTTACCCGTGAAAGCTCGCCCGTTAATCTACTGATCGGCTCCAAAAAGTTTATTGAGGGATGGAACTGCTGGCGCGTGTCCAGCATGGGACTGATGAACACCGGCAAGAAGGAAGGCTCGCAGATTATTCAACTCTTCGGCCGTGGGGTGCGTCTTAAAGGGCGCGATATGAGCCTGATGCGTTCAAGTCGTCTTGATCCGATTCTTGCGCCCAAATACCTCTATTTGCTGGAAACGCTGAACGTGTTTGGCGTTGGCGCCGACTTTATGGCCACCTTCCGCGACTTTCTCAAAGACGAAGATTTGCCGGGTAACGATAACCCGGAAGTGCATACCCTCAAGCTCAATGTTATGGAAGACGTGGGTAAATCATTGAAGATGCTACGGCCTAAAGTGCGCCAGGATACCCGGCAGGCCTACAGCTTTCATCGTGATGGGCCATTGGTGCGTTTTGGGCATCCGGTGATTAGCAGCGATTTTTATAGCCCGCTGGGCCTAACACCGGATATCGTTCTAAAGGAGCGCCGGGTTGAACTAGATCGCTACCCTAGGGTAGATAGCATTCAAGCATCGGGTGTGAAAGAAGTCATGGCTAAGCCCGGCTTGGCGAAGCAACTGCCACGCTATTTCGATGATGACAGGCTTTTATTCATCGACATGGCCGCGCTGGCACGTGATCTGGAGCGTTATCGCCGTGCCCGTGGGTACGCTAACGTATTAATCGACGCTGAGCGTTTCCCCGAGTTATTGAAAAGCCAGATTTGGTACAGCTTGTTAGTGCCCGATGACCAATGGAAACTCCATGCAGATAACTTTCAGCGTTATCAGAGTATGGCGTTAGAGCTGCTATCGCTGCTGTTAGATCGTGTGTTCAACTATCACCGGCGTGCTTACCTAGAGCCACGCATGGAGTTGGTAGCACTTGAGGAAGCGCGCGGTAATTTGCCTAGCACCAATGAGTATCAGTTGGTGGTTGATGGCAGTGAGTTAGCGCTAATCGACGATATCAAACAAATGAAGGCGGCGATTGAGCAGCAGCAAAAAGTGGCCTATTGCTCATCCAAAGCAAACGGTGTCAGCGCCGTACAGATCGGTGCACATCTCTATAATCCGTTGTTACATCTTGGCAAAGATAGCCGGATTCGTGTTGAGCCGGTTGCTCTCAATGACAGTGAATTCCGTTTTGTAGAGGATCTCAAAGTATGGCTTAAGAGAAACCAGCAGGCCATCGCTAAGCGAGGTGAGCAGGTTTATCTGCTCAGGAACCTAGTACGGCAGGGAATTGGGTTCTTTGAAGCAGGAGGCTTTTACCCGGATTTCATCCTCTGGCATGTTAATCAGGATAGGCAGCGTATTGTCTTCGTTGACCCTCACGGCGTACGACATACTGGACCCAAAGATGAAAAGATAGAATTCTCTGAACGCATCAAGGATGTCCAGCGCCGCTTGAGGAATGAGTGTGTGGAGCTTGAAAGCTTTATTTTGGCCCCTTCCAGTACGACAAGCGCGTGGGTTAACAGTCACTGGGGTATGACTGCAGAGGAGCTCCGTGCTAAACATGTGCTGTTCATGTCTGATTCGGACTATCTGGATAGACTTATGCAAATGGTCACTGCCCCAGCAGTTCCCTGTTAGCTGCACCATGCCTCTCTAACTTGGTTAATGGAAACTGCGTGCAGGCTCTTAAAATTTGAATACTTTTCCTGAAACCAGTTTGAGAGTGCTCATAGCCTATGAAATTCGAGACGCAATGCGTCTCGAATTGCAAAATTAATAAGTAGCTGCGCATATCAAAGCTCTTATTCAGCCACCCATCAATTTCCTTGAACAATCCAAAGAAAACTATTCGCTCCTCATTCTTTAGCTTAGGTTTTAAGCTAAAGGTAATTTGTTAAGGAGTATTTTATGTCGGACTCATCCGTTAACTCAGTTCGCCGCGTTACCGCCCAGCACCCGGCACACCGCGATGATATTGGTGATCTGGTCACTCGGCGGCCATTGCCTGGGCCGGGTCTTGATCAGTTGGATCCTTTTCTGTTTTTGAATCATCACGGCCCGCAGGTTTATCCCGCCAATAATCAAGGTTTGCCGTTTGGCCCGCACCCGCATCGTGGCTTTGAAACGGTAACGTTCATTCTGGAAGGCTCGCTTGCCCATGCCGATAGCGCCAAGCATCAGAGCGTGATTCATAAAGGCGGCGTGCAGTGGATGACGGCGGGCAGCGGTATTGTGCATGCGGAAATCTCACCCGCTGAGTTTTTGCGTGACGGTGGCCCGCTGGAAATCCTTCAACTTTGGATCAATCTGCCTGCGCGTTTGAAAATGAGCGAACCGCGCTATATGGGCCTTCAACAGGATTCAATTCCGACAATTGCGCTACCAGGTGGCGGTGAGTTGAATCTGATCGCCGGGGAGTGGGGCGATACAAGCGGCCCTATCGAGACGTTAACCAATGTGTTTATGTCGACGCTTAAGCTGCCTGCCGGTGCGCGCGAGCAACTGCCCGTTGCCGCTGGGCGACAGGTGTTTCTGTATGTGGTGAGTGGCGACGTTACGGTGAGCGGTGAACCCACCAAGCCCCATCAACTGGTTGAACTGGACCGGGAGGGCGATAGCATTGTGATTGAAGCCGCAAGCGACGCTCAGCTGCTGTTTGGTCATGGCGATGTCATCGATGAGCCGGTTTACTCTCACGGGCCGTTTGTGATGAATACTCGCGAAGAGATCGAGCAGGCGGTCGAGGATTATCAGGCCGGTAAGTTTGGCGGACTGAACGCCTAAATGCTTTATTTTTAAACTGGCTCGCCGCGATAGTAGTGCCATAAAAACAGCGACCCCACGCTGCGCCAAGGCTCCACCAACTGGCGCGCCTGCTTGGGCGTGGGTTTGTCGTCTAAACCTTTTAAGCGGCCTAACGCTACGCGTAGGGCGAGGTCATCGGCAGGGAAGATATCCGGGCGTTTAAGCGAGAACATCAGGTAGATTTCAGCACTCCAGCGCCCAAAGCCACGCAGTTGGGTAATCGTGGCAATCACTTCCTCATCGCCTAGATGCTCAAGCCCGTCGGCACTGAAGGTGCCGGCAAGCTCCGCTTCGGCAAGCCCTTTAGCGTACTCGATTTTGCGCCACGAGAGCCCGGCATCACGCAGTGCCTGACCTTGTGTGTCGAGGACGGCTTGGGCGTGAAGCTCTGGTAGCAGGGTATTCACGCGGCTCATAATCGCACGAGCCGCTTCCGTGGAAAGCTGCTGGCTGACAATGGTGGAGAAGAACGTCGCAAAGCCTTTATTACGCACACGTGGCGAGGGCGCCCCTACCAATGGAAGGGCACGGGCGATATCCTGGTCGGCCTTGGCGAGCGCTTTTAGGGCCTTTTCAATGGTGTCAGGGGTCATATGACGCCTTATGGGTGCAGAGAGTTACTAGGGTTTGTACGAAAAGTCGCTGAGCGAAGGCCAGACAAGGCAAAAATCAGCGAAAAAGCGGACCGAGCTCGCGCACGAGTTTACATGTGTAAATGAGTATTTTGATCGGACTCGCGCACGAGCTGATTTTTAACGCCGTATGGTCGAGCGCAAGCAGTTTTCGTACAAAGCCTAAGGTGCTTTGTGGATTAAGCCTTTTAACGCAGGCCTGCTTCAAAGCGTAGTCTGTTAAAGTGAAACACTCGCCTGCTAATATTTCATTGAGCATATTTATACTTTCGTCTAATCCTGCGATCATCGCCCCACTATATGGCCGTTTGTTAAGCAGGCGTTTGGCGCGTCTGAGGAGAAAAAATGCAAGAGTCGCCCCAAGGGCTGGCGCGTAACCCGCGTTTGGCCGAATTCGCCTTGGCGCTAGGTGGGTTTGGTATTGGCACCAGTGAATTCGTCATAATGGGCCTGATGAACCGTGTCGCAAGCGACCTGGCGGTTAGCGTGCCGCAAGTTGGCTACGCGATCAGCAGCTACGCGTTAGGCGTTGTGGTCGGGGCTCCGTTGATTTCCGCATTGGCCGCGCGCGCGCCCAAGCGGGCGTTATTAATTGCGCTGATGCTGGTGTTTGCCATCGGCAATATTGCCAGTGCCATGGCACCAGGGTTCTGGTCGTTCGTGGGACTGCGCTTTGTGGCAGGTTTACCGCATGGCGCCTACTTCGGCGTTGCGGCATTAGTCGCCGCAGGGGCGGTGCCGGTTGATCAACGTGCCCGGGCCATTTCCCGTGTCATGCTGGGCTTAACCACGGCCATTTTAATCGGCGCGCCGCTGGGTACCTGGGCGGGCAATCTGTTTGGCTGGCAAATCGCGTTTTCCGGGGTCGGCGTTATCGCCTTACTAACCGCGCTATTAATTCGTACGTGGGTGCCGGTGCAGCCGTTTGATGCACTCGCAAGCCCGCTGCGTGAGCTATCGGCACTGGCCAAGTCTCGTGTTCTGGTCACCATTGCCATTGCCTGTATCGGCTGTGGCGGTATGTTTTCGATTTTTAGTTATGTGATGCCCACCCTGACGCAACAGGCGGGCATGAGCGAAGCCTTGGGGCCACTGGTACTGGTGATTTTCGGTGTGGGGTCGATTATTGGTAACCTGGTCGGTGGTCGCATGGCGGATAAGAACCTGATGCGGGCCATTCCAAAAATTCTGGTTTGGTGTGCCCTGATTCAAGGGCTTTATTATTTTGCTGCCAATAACGTATGGACAGGGCTTCTGTGCGTTGGGCTTGTGGGTACCTGTATGGCCCTTGCCCCTTCGTTGCAAACGCGCTTGATGGATGTGGCCGGGGATGCTCAAACCATGGCGGCCTCGCTTAATCATGCTGCGTTTAATGGCGCTAATGCATTAGGTGCTTGGCTTGCCGGGTTGGCGATTAGTGCTGGTTTGAACTGGTCGAGTACGGGGCTGGTGGGCACGGGCCTGGCGCTATGCGGGCTAGCGATTTTTGCGTGGGGGCGCTGGCTTGAGAAACGCACCGACAGCGTGGCTGTGGGGTTATAAAAGTGGCATAAATAGCCATTCATTCCTAGGGTGTAAGGGTGCAACCCATAAGGAGATGACTATGCATACTCAATTGATCAAGACATCGCGCGTTTTAACGTTGAGCGCTATTGCCGCATTAACGATTGGTTTAGCTGGCTGCGGTACGACAACGGGTGAACGCTCTGCGAGTGGCGCTGGGTTAGGTGCCGCTGTGGGGGCGGGCGCTGCCGCTGCCACGGGTGGCAGTGTCGCTGGTGGTGCCGCGCTAGGCGCAGGCGTTGGTGCTGCAACGGGCGCCCTGACCGATGAAGACGATATCAATCTAGACCGCGATTAATCGTGAAAGCCCACTGCTCGTTCATCATTGCCTATTTTTCTTAAGGGCCTGTTTCTCTTAAAGCACGGCGTTTTAACGACATAGCCTGAAGCCGCGCATGCCCATATGAAAATGATCGGCGTGCGCGGCGTTATAGTCAGGCCCCAATACGTTGCCAAACGTACTGCAAGCGCCATCGCGCGCTGCTCGCAAGAACTCTCCTGTTTCCCCTTTATCATCCCAGTGGTTGATCAGTGTTATACGTTGGCCGTTCTCAAGCTGAAACCCGATAACATCCAGTGCTTCCGCCGTGGCATGCTCGCTGCGCCGGTCGCTCTCACGATGGTAAATATTGCGGCAGGCAAAGCTGCCCACGTGATTTACCTGAACCACGCGGCTTCCCATGATTTCTTGCGCCGCAGGCTGAAGTTCGTGACGCTCGTACATCACCCAGGCAAGCGCTAGCGGGCAGGAAGCCACAAAGCTTTGGTTAAAGCGCACACTGCTGGCCTGCATACGTACAATATTAGTCAGTGGGCAGTTTGCGGTGGGGGAGTAATCGGCAAGGGGGGTATAGCTCAGCTCGCCTTCTGGCACGGTATTCAGCGCGGCTAAACAGGCATCTCTATTGTTGCTTAAACGTTTGATTTTTAGCTGAGTAACGGGCGTTATCGGATCATTGATATGAAGAGGAGCCCACGGTGCCCAGTGGCGAGGAATGTCAATAATGCCTTTTTGCACGGCCACACCAAGTGCAATAAAAACCAATATAACCAGCGTGCTGCGCATCCAACCTCCTTGTGTACTTACGCAAACTCTACAGTCCGCGCAGAGGGTGTGCGATACTGCGCACCTTAAATAAGTGTGTTGTTTTGTTTGCTCCGCTAACGATCTTTTTGCTAACTGTTTTCACTAACCGTTTTTTCGCTAACAAGGGAAGCGCTGTATGTCCCAAGGTACGCTTTTTATTGTTTCCGCCCCGTCGGGTGCAGGCAAAACCAGTCTGGTTCGCGAGTTGATTGAAAGCCTTGATGGCATTCAGGTCTCGGTATCGCATACTACACGCGTTAAGCGTGACGGTGAGGTGGATAGCGTTAATTATCATTTCACCACGGTGGCTGACTTTGAAGCGATGATTAAGCGTGGCGACTTTTTTGAGTATGCCAAAGTCTTCGATAATTACTATGGCACGTCGCGCGAGGCGGTCCAAACGCTGTTGAAAGCGGGCCAGGATGTTATTCTGGAAATCGACTGGCAGGGCGCGCAGCAGGTACGCGAACAAATGCCTGAGGCGGTATCCATCTTTATTCTGCCGCCATCGCTTGGCGAGCTGGAGCACCGCTTGGCGAATCGCGGTACGGATGAGCATGCAGTGATTGCACGGCGCATGCGTGATGCGGTTAGCGAGATGTCACACTTTAATGAGTATGACTACCTGGTAATTAACGATGACTTCACCACGGCGTTTCAGGAACTGCAGTCGCTGGTGATCAGTCGCCGCTTAACGCTTACCAAGGTTAGCGAGCGCCATGCACCGCTACTGGATGCGCTCTTGTCACAGGCGCCCAGCGTCGAGTAATCTATCAGGTTCTATTACTATTCTTTTTCTCGCTGGGTCGGCGGCGTTATCCAACAACGCCGGCCCAGCGTCGTCATTACAGGAAGGCCCCATGGCTCGCGTAACCGTTGAAGATTGTCTGGAAAATGTCGAAAACCGCTTCAAGTTGGTGATGATTTCCACCCAGCGCGCCCGCCAATTGGCACGTGGCTCGCGTGATGCCCAGTTGGCTTGGGAAAACGATAAGCCTACCGTGATGGCATTGCGTGAAATTGCAGCAGGCCTCGTGGATCACACCGTACTCGACGAACCTGTTGAAGCGCCTGTTCGCGTGCGTCCCGCCATGGCGCCCAGCGCCCAAATCGACGACTAAGGCTGAAACGAGCAGGGGCGCGGTAAATGTTCACCATTGATGACCTGGCCGATCGACTCGGCGGCTATTTACCCTCAGACGAGATCCAGCAGGTCAAGCGCGCCTTTTATTACGCTGAGCAGGCCCATGATGGTCAGCGTCGGCGCTCGGGTGAGCCCTACGTTACCCATCCGCTTGCTGTGGCCAATATTCTGGCCAATATGCACATGGACCATCAAAGCCTGATGGCCGCCATGCTGCATGATGTCATTGAAGATACCGGTGTTTCCAAAAAGGCGTTGGCGGCCCAGTTCGGCAACCCGGTGGCGGAGCTTGTCGATGGCGTTTCCAAGCTGACCCAAATCACCTTTGAAGATAAAGCCGTTGCCCAAGCGGAAAACTTCCAGAAGATGGTGTTGGCGATGTCGCGGGATATTCGCGTCATTATCGTCAAGCTTGCTGACCGCCTGCATAACATGCGTACGCTTGGTGCGCTCAGGCCGGATAAAAAACGCCGTATTGCCCGAGAAACACTGGAAATTTACGCTCGTATTGCCGGGCGGCTAGGCATCAATACGATTCGTATTGAGCTTGAAGACCTCTCGTTTCAAGCCATTCACCCCATGCGTTCAGAGCGTATCAAGCGAGCGGTCGCCAGCGCCCGGGGGAATCGGCGTAGCGCCATGCGTGAAATCCAGTCGTCACTGCAGCAAAGCCTGGATGAAGAGGCGTTGCAGGGCACGGTCATGGGGCGGCAAAAGCATCTGCTCTCGATCTATAAAAAGATGCGCGACCAGCGTAAACCGTTTGCTGAAATCATGGACGTATTCGGGTTTCGGATCATTACTGAGGATGTCGCCAACTGCTATCGTATCCTGGGCGTGGTGCATAATCTGTATAAGCCGGTGCCTGGGCGCTTTAAAGACTATATCGCCATCCCCAAGGCCAACGGCTATCAAAGTCTCCACACTACGCTGTTTGGGCCGCGCGGCATGCCGATTGAAGTGCAGATCCGCACCCGCGAAATGGAGGCCATGGCCAATAACGGTATTGCTGCTCACTGGCTCTATAAAGCGGGGCAGACCACGCATCCGATTGCCGAAGGCAGCCATGCGCGCGCCCGAGCTTGGGTGAAAGGCCTATTGGAAATGCAGCGCCACGCGGGGAACTCATTGGAGTTTATCGAACACGTCAAAAATGATCTGTTCCCCGATGACATCTACGTGTTTACCCCAAAAGGCGACATCATGGAGCTGCCCCAAGGCGCCACGGTGATCGACTTTGCCTACAGCGTGCATACCGATATCGGCAATAACTGTATTGCCTGCCGAATTGACCGTCATCTGGCGCCGCTGTCAACACGCGTGGAAAGCGGCCAAACGCTGGAAATTATCACCGCACCCGGCGCACGCCCCAACCTTGCCTGGCTTAGCTTTGTCTCGACGGCCAAAGCGCGCTCGGCTATTCGCCACGCGCTGAAGCATCAGCAGCAAACCGAAGCGATTACGCTTGGTCGGCGGCTCCTTAACAAGGCGCTGGCGCCGTTTGAAACCAGCCTGGAAGAGCTTGACGACAGCGTACTTCAGCAAGCGTTAAAAGAGCTGGAAATAGCCTCACAGGATAGCCTTCTGGAGTCGCTGGGCCTGGGCAACCGTATGGCGAATGTGGTCGCCAGGCGCTTGATAGATGTCGCTCATGATGATCTTCTCGATTCCCGTTCAGGTACCTTTGATGGCGGTAAAGCCGTGCTGATTAGCGGTAGCGAGGGCATGGTGATTAACTTTGCTCGCTGTTGCCACCCGCTTCCGGGCGACCCGGTGTTGGGTCACCTTTCCATGGGCAAAGGGCTGGTGGTGCATCGCGCCGAGTGCAGAAACCTGACAGAGCATAAAAACGACCCTGATAAGCTGTTTACGCTTGAGTGGTCTGATGCGATTGATGAAGATTTCCCGGTGGCACTGCGGATTGAAATTGAAAGCCACCGAGGCCTCGTCGCGGAGCTTGCAGGGCTGGTGACCGATGCTGATGCTAATATTGAGCGAATCGGCATTGAGGAGCGCGACGCGCGCCTCTCTACGGTTAATCTAACGCTGTCGGTCAAGGGCCGCGTTCACCTTGCACGTATTATCAAGCGCATTCGTAATTTGCCGAACGTCGTCAAAATTACCCGTATGACCAATTAAATCCATTTAAAGCGGCCTGGCCGAACTGCCATTCGGCACCGGCCACGTAACGCTATTGCGGTCATTAACCCTATTTTGGAAAAAAACAGTATCCCTTTTAAACCTTATACAAACACGCTGGTTGGATAATTAACGCTTAATAATGACTGGTACTGAATAACGACGAGTACTAAATAACTGAGGAGCGAAACACCGCATGAGCAATAAAGCCGTTATTAATACTGACAAAGCCCCTGCCGCGATTGGCCCTTACTCGCAGGCGATCAAAGCAGGTAATACGGTCTATCTCTCTGGTCAAATTCCGCTAGACCCAGCGACCATGGAGCTGGTCTCCGAGGATTTCGAAGCACAGGCACGTCAGGTATTTACCAACCTGAAAGCCGTTTGCGAAGAAGCCGCAGGCTCGCTTGGCGATGTGGTGAAACTGAATTTGTACCTGGTCGACCTGGATAACTTCGCCATCGTTAACAAAGTAATGGAAGAGTTTTTCTCTACACCGTTTCCTGCCCGCGCCGCGGTGGGTGTTAAAGCGCTGCCTAAAGGCAGCCAGGTAGAAGCCGAAGCCGTAATGGTCATCGGCGACTAAACCGTTAACGACGTTTCCGCTATAAAAAACACCGGCTGAGCGTTAAACGCCCCGCCGGTGTTTGCGTATTGATTATCTCGTCTGCTATCGACTGTTTTGCTATCTGAATTAACGCTTTTTTACCCGGAGTTTTTCAATCAGGCTTTCTGTGTCTCCAAAAAGCCGCCCTCTTTGAGTATCTGAGCGTAACCTTCACGGTAGCTGGGGTAGCTAAACTGATAGCCGGTTTCGAGGATACGTTGGTTGTTACAGCGCTTACTGGCCCGGCGGCGCAGCGGCGATTGCATGGTATCGGTTGATTCCACCTTCAGCTGCTTGCCGATCCAGGCCATCACGTTATGCAGCGTGACCGGCTCGCAGTCGCTACCCAGGTAAAGTTCCGCCAGTGATTGACCGCTTTCCTGACGGCGAATTAAATGCGCCAGAATACCGGTGCAGTCATCCCGATGAATGCGGTTGGAGTAGATAACGGGCGTAACCGCAGCGATACGGCCTTCCGCTACCTGATGAATCAAGCGGTCACGGCCAGGCCCATAAATGCCTGAAAAACGTACCACGGTGCCGGGTAGCGGATGGTTAAGCAGCAGTTGCTCCGCTTCATGCATCAGCATGCCGGAGAAGCTGGTGGGTCCGATTGGGCTATCCTCGGTCACCTCTTCGCCTTCCTGCTGACCATATACACTGGTAGAGGAGACAAAAAAGACCCGGCGCGGCGATTTTTTGTGCTGTTCCATCACGTTCAGTACGCGTTTTAGACCGTCCGGATAGGCGCTTTGGTAGGCGCTCTCTTCAAAGCGGTCAGCGCTTACGCTATAAATGACGTAGTCCGCTTGGGGGAGTGCAGATGCATTGGCCTCATCAAGATCATTAAGGTCAAGTGCCAGGGGTTCAATGCCGGTGTCTTTTAAAACAGCCGTTTTACGACGTACGCCAATGACGCGGTGCCCCTCATCAATCAGCTCGCGTCCTAAGGTAATGCCGAGATCGCCACAACCGATAATCAGTATCGTTAGCTTCACCTTGTCCACTCCTTTTGATAAATATTCCCTATTGGATACAAACTCGTTGCGAGATGTGACATCGTCATCAGGATTTCCTGTCCCTTTTCGTCCCGCTGACTGCCATGATATTCGTCATGAGCTGCTACGAGAGGATGCCCACTGGCGCCGTTATGACTTTAACAGAACTTCGCTACATCGTAACCCTTGCCCAGGAACGCCACTTTGGTCGCGCGGCTGAACGCTGCCATGTGTCGCAGCCCACGCTTTCTGTGGCGGTGAAAAAACTGGAGGAGGAGCTTGATATACCGCTGTTTGAGCGCTCCAAATCCACGATTCAGGTAACCCCCCTTGGTGAGAAGATCATTGCTCAGGCCCAGCGCGTGCTGGAGCAAAGCCGGCTGATTTATGAAATGGCCAACGCGGGTAAGGATCAGCTATCCAATCCACTACGCATTGGGGCTATTTACACGATTGGTCCCTACTTGTTTCCGCACCTGATTCCTGCTCTTGCTGATATTGCGCCGCAAATGCCGCTGTATATTGAAGAAGGTATGACCGGAACGTTACGTGCCAAGTTAAAAAATGGCGAGCTGGATGTCATTATTGTGGCACTGCCGTTCACGGACACCGATATTGTGACCAAGCCTATTTACGAAGAGCAGTTTGAAGTCTTGATACCGGCAAATCACCGCTGGGTAGAGCGCGAAGCTATTCGTAAAGAGGAGCTGCTGGAAGAGCGCTTGCTGCTGTTGGGTGAAGGCCACTGCTTTAGAGACCAGATTCTTGAGGCGTGCCCGGCGATTACCCAAAAGCTTAACAACCCGAATAACACCTTGATTGCCGAGGGTGGCTCGCTGGAAACCATTCGGCATATGGTGGCGTCACGGCTAGGCATTACCGTATTGCCGCAGTCAGCGTTAGGCACCGATCAGTATGAAAACGCGATGCTTGAGAGTCGGCCCTTTGTAGACCCTGCCCCTTCACGGACGGTAGCGATCGCCTGGCGAGCCAGCTTCCCGCGCCCTAAAGCGATCGATGCCCTAGTGGATGCCATCAGCCAGTGCAAGCAGCCTGCCCAAAAGGGTAAAGCGCGCTCATGAGCGATCTTAATGGCCCCGTCACTGCGCTTAAAGGCGTTGGTGAAGCGTTGGCGCTCAAGCTTTCGCGGTTGGGCATTGAACACGTGAGCGATCTGCTTTTTCACCTGCCGCTACGCTATCAGGATCGCACTCGATTAACGCCAATCGGCCTGCTACGCGCTGGGCAGGAAGCCGTGATTGAGGGTGAAGTGACTGCCTCGGACGTCGTTAAAGGGCGACGGAGAAGCCTGCTGGTGCGCCTGCGCGATGGTAGCGGTATTCTAAGCCTACGATTTTTTCATTTTTCGCCTGTCCAACAGCAGCAGTTACACCCGGGCGTTTCGGTTCGTGCGTTTGGAGAAGCGCGGGCCGGGGCCACCGGGCTAGAAATTTATCATCCCGAATATCGCTTGAATACGGCGGGTGAAACGCCGGTCGATGAGTATTTTACCCCCATCTACCCCGCCACCGAAGGCTTGAATCAAGCCCGCTTGCGAGCATTGACGCAGCAAGCGCTTGGCCTGCTGGATAGCGCGCCCGAAGCGCTACCCGATGTCATTCCTGACGCGCTGCGTCAGCGTTTTCACCTGCCGGGGCTGCACGCCTGCCTACATTTGCTGCATCAACCCCCGCCCGATGTGGACATCGAAAAGCTGACCAGCGGCCAGCATGCCGCCACGCGCCGTTTAGCGTTGGAAGAGCTTTTAGCGCATCAGCTTAGCCTGCGTGAAGTGCGCCTGCGTATTCAGGCCGACGGCGCCCCTCAGCTGCCTTCCGGGCGCAGCCTTCAGGCACGCTTTTTAGCTCAGCTGCCGTTTGCCTTAACGGGGGCCCAGAGGCGAGTGCTTGAGGAAATTGCGCTGGACTTAAGCCGTCCCGCCCCCATGCTGCGCCTGGTGCAAGGTGATGTGGGATCGGGGAAAACCGTGGTGGCCGCCATGGCAGCACTAGCGGCCCTGGCAGGCAATTGCCAAGCGGCAATAATGGCACCTACCGAAATCCTTGCTGAGCAGCACTACCGGGCGTTTAAAGCGTGGTTTGAGCCACTGGGCATTGAAGTCGCTTGGCTTGCAGGTAAATTAAAGGGCAAAACCCGCCTGGATGCGAAGGCAGCCATCGCCGATGGCCGCGCACGTATGGTGGTTGGCACCCACGCGCTATTCCAGGACGATGTTCATTTTCAGTGCCTAGGGCTGGCCATTATCGATGAACAGCACCGCTTTGGGGTTCACCAACGCCTGGCTCTGCGTGAAAAAGGCGAAGCGGGTGGGTTAACGCCACATCAGTTGATCATGACCGCGACACCTATTCCTCGCACGCTGGCCATGAGCGCCTATGCGGACCTGGATGTCTCGGTGATTGATGAGCTACCGCCGGGGCGTACGCCGGTTAAAACCGTGGTGGTGTCTGATGAGCGCCGCCCGGAGGTTGTTGAGCGGATTCGCCGTGCCTGCAGCGATGGTCGCCAGGCCTATTGGGTGTGCACGCTGATTGATGAGTCCGAAGTGCTGCAGTGCCAGGCGGCGGAAGTCACCTGTCAGGAACTAACCGATGCGTTACCGGAGCTTGCCATTGGCTTGATCCACGGGCGAATGAAGGCCAGCGAGAAGGCCGACGTGATGGCTGCTTTTAAAGAGGGCGAACTGGATCTGTTGGTAGCCACCACGGTGATTGAAGTGGGAGTAGATGTACCTAACGCCAGCCTGATGATTATTGAAAATCCGGAACGTCTGGGGCTTTCCCAGCTTCACCAACTGCGTGGTCGCGTGGGCCGAGGGAGCACGGAAAGCTTCTGTGTACTGCTTTATCACCCGCCGCTCTCCAAAAGCTCCCGCCAGCGCCTAAGTGTCATGCGTGAGACCACCGATGGTTTCCGTATCGCTGAAAAAGATCTGGAAATCCGCGGCCCGGGCGAGGTGTTAGGCACCCGGCAAACGGGCCTGGCGCAGATGAAAATTGCTGATCTGGAACGCGATGCTGACCTTTTAGAGCGCGTCACCGCGTTAGCGTGCGAGCTGCAAAGCGAACCGCAAATAACCGCCGTACTAGTGCGGCGGTGGTTGGGCGAAGCCGCAGGCCGCTACGGGCAGGTGTAGCGGTCAGTCACGATGCGTTTAAACGCTAGCGTTAGGACGGGTAGCTTCCTCGATGGAGGTTGATGTGCGGGTCAAGCGATTAGCCGCCTCGCCCAAAGGTGCTAGCTGTTCGGTGATGAGGCGTAGCTGGCTTTGAATAGGGCGATACATCACCATGGCCTGTTCGTCCGGGTTCGCCGCGCCGGACTCATCCAACTGTGTGAGTAGCTCGCTGACGGGCTCATTGAGCGGTGCAACCAGCTGACGCTTGTCCAACTGCTCGGCAAGCTGGTCAAGAAGTTCGCTGATCCGTTTAGCGGATGGCATCAAGGCGGCGTCATCCTCGCCTTCCAGCAAGCGGTGCCGGTGGGCGCCCAGGGCCGAGAGGTGACTAAGCAGCGTATTGGAGAGCACCAAAAAGCGTAGGCCATTATCGGCATCCTGTTTGCGGTAGTGGCCCGGCTCGTGAAGCATATTGGTGAGCAGGGTAGAAAGCGCGGCATCGGCATTGTGGGCATTGCGCCGTGCCAAGCGGTACGCAAGGTCGTCCTGCTTGCCCTCTTCATACTGATGAATGATTTCATCCAGATAGCGGCGGTGGTTGGTAATTGTCTTCGCCGCTTCCCGATACAGCCGGCGGCCCTGCCAATCGGGCAGAATAAAAAACACCGCTAGCCCTGCAATCAGCGAGCCAATTAAGGTGTCAAACAGGCGCGGCCAGATAAGGTCGAAGCCGTCGCCTACCTGGTTAAAGCTGCACAGCACCAGCAAAGTGATGGAGGCTGTCGCCACGACATAGCGTTTTTCCCGGTTGGCAAAAAAGGTGACGCCAGCGACCACCGCAATCACGCTCTGCACGCTTGGCTGGGGAAACAGGCTGATCGACACCCAGCCTGCCGTAAGGCCAAGTACCGTGCCCAAAATGCGTTGGGAAAGAAAGCGTCGCGTCGTGGCGAAGTTAGGCCGACATACAAACAGGGTAGTCAGCAAAATCCAGAAGCCTTGTTCGGGGTCCAGCCACTGAAGCAGGCCGTAGCCCGCGATGAGCGCGGTTGTCAGGCGTACCGCGTGGCGAAAGGTGGGGGAGCCAAGCGTAAAGTTGAGCTGTACTCGCTTCCACGCTTCCAGCAGGCTGGAGGGCGAACGATCATAGAGCGCGCTATCTCCGCGGTCGCTGGTGGTATCCGGATTATGAGCACTGGCGATCTGTGCTTCGAGCGTCGCGAGGTTGTCCGCCAGCGCATTAAGCGGGCGCATCAGTTTGCGCCATTCGGGTTTGCCGCGTTCGCTCAAATTATCGATAGAGGCCCTAAGGTCGGCCAAGGCTTGTTCACTCTGCTCATGGTCAAAAGGGCGCTTAAGCAGTAACGATTTGGCTAACTGACGACAGGCACGGCCCTGCTGATCCAAAAGCCGCTGGCAGCGAAACAGCACGTCGTGATGAAAAAATGCTTCGGTGAGGGCGCTGTAGGGGTAATGGGTCGAGCTTGCCCGTTCATGAATATCCTGAGCAATAAAGTATATCTGCAGGTAACGGTTAAGCTTTTGGCTTCCACGTTGGCCTTCCAGACGACGAAAAATCATCTCTTTTGCCTGGTTGAGGGCATCCACCACTTTCCCGTTCTGGCGTGCCAGCGCCACGCGACGGGCTTCTACATCGACCCCGCGTACGGGTTCAAACAGCGCTGATTTGAGAATCAGAAATTCGCCCAGCGCCTTGTACACGCGCGCCATGCTCTGCTTGACGGGTTGACGAGAAAAAAGAATACACCAGACAACGGAAATAACCCCGTACCAGGCCGCACCCGCCAGCAGCAGCAACTGGCGTGAGGCCACATCGGCATCCACACCGCCGTGCTGCTCAATATTGATCATTGAGTAGATCGATAAAATCAGCGTGCCTGAGGCAATCGTGGCGTATCGCTGGCCGATAGCGCCCAACATGATGAGGGTGAACGTGGATACTCCCAGCCCCAGCGCAAACAGCCATGGCCAAGGAAACAGCCACTGCACGATAAATGAGGCTGAGGTAAAACATACCAGGGTTACCAGCAGTGCCTGTAATCGGCCTTGCCAGCTGTCATCGGTTTCGGAGAGCGCGCAGGCGATAATGCCCAGAAACAGCGGTATTACCAGGGCGATGTCGCCAAAATAAAGGCTAAATAGCAGGGCTGCGCTGAATGCGATAAAAACGCGCAGGCTATAGGCAAACTTATCAAGTGTCCAAAGACGCCGAAGCGGCAGTGAAATAGGCATAGACGCTCTTATTGTCAGTTGCTGTTAGACTTTAGTATAAGCTCTTGGGCTGGTTCGTTGCTATGGCTTCGGGGTTATCACGTTATGCGTTTTTGGAGCAGATAAGCTCCTACCATTCGACCACACGCTTGCCTATATTATCGCCATTGAGCAACCCAATGAGCGCTGGAGCCACGCTGTCGAGTCCACCGCTTACTTTATCGAGCCGCCATGTGATATTTTTTTGACCAACCAAAGGCGCCATAAAGCGCTGAAAGTCGTTCCAATGCGTTAGATAATCGGGCACGACAAAGGGATGGATTGCGACCTTTTTTTGCCTCAGCTGCGCAAAATTATCCGGGCTTTTACGCGGGTTGCGAGTTTGATATTGGCTTACTAACCCGCAAAGCACGAGGCGTCCATTCGGTCTCATTGCGTCAATCGCAGCAGTAAAAGCGCTGCCCCCGATATTTTCAAAATTGAGCGTAATACCGAAAGGCGCCGCGTTATTGAGTTGCCTGGCGTAATCAGGACTGCGGTGATTAAGTACGGTCTTGAATCCCAAACGGTGCAGCCAGTCACGCTTGTCGGTACGCCCGGCCGTCACGATCACGTTTGCCCCTTGGCGCTGTGCAAGCTGTGCGGCAATAGAGCCAACCGCACCGGCAGCGGCACTTACCAGTACGGTATCTTCAGCGGTGGGCTGCCCCAGTAACTGCATACCTACCCAGGCAGTAAACCCCGTCATTCCTAGTGGATGCAAGTAGGCTTCGGGGTCACTGCCCGCCGGTACGCGTATTAGGTGCTGTCCGTCAGCGGCAATGAGCTCCTGCATGGGGAGGTGGCCCACGACGAGGTCGCCCTGCTTAAACCCCGGCTCACTGCTGATAACTACCTCGGCCATGGTCCAGCCTGATAGGGTGCTGCCAGCCTTCCAGCGCTCAATATAGTCATACCCGCTGGGCTGCATCCGCGTGCGCATGTAGGGGTCAACGCTGATCGCGAGAGGTTTTAGCAGTAATCGCGTTATGTCTGGCAGGCTAATCACTGTCTTTTCGATGTGCTCGCAACGCAACTCTCCCTCAGGCAAGTGGGCAATCGTTAAGCCTGTCGTTTTTTTCCTGGATACGGTCATAGCGGTCCGTTCATGGCATTAATAGCGCTAACGTTAGCGGGAATAAACGCAAAAGACCTGTTTAAAATGTGTTTAAAAAGCGCTGTGCAAACATTATGGCGGGAGAAAGGCAGGTGAAACGAGTAGGAACCCGCCACCTATGGGTGGCGGGTAGAACCGCTGGAAGAAGCGTTATAAATACTTCAGCAGTTTTTGCAGCTTGTTCATATCGGTGGAGTCACCGACAAGGCGTACCTCGCCGTTGAGCATTCCATCGAGGAAAGCTTGCTGCGTTGGCTTTCTAAGGATACGTAATGCGGCTTCCTGATCGCGAAAGCGCAATTCAAGATCCAAATCGACTGGCAGGCCTTTACCAGAAGAGATCCCTTTGGGGGCCATCCGGTAGTAGCGAGCAATGCTCAAGTCTTCTGTAGCAATGCCCCAGTCCAAGTGACGCATCCTTTCAAGCTGCTCACGAAAGCGCGGCTTGCGGCGCAGGGCACGTTTGAGCATTAGGCTCAATAGCCACAGCGTCAGCTTGAGTTTCATTAGGAAACGGCGTCCTTAAGCGCTTTACCCGGCTTAAAGGCAACATTTTTGCTAGCCGGAATTTGTAAAGGCGCACCCGTTTGCGGGTTTTTGCCGGTACGCGCTGCACGCTCACGTACGGTAAAGGTACCAAAACCAATCAATGCCACATCTTCGCCTTTCGCAACGCTGTTGGTGATTTCATCCAGAATAACATTCAGGACCTGGCCTGCTTTGTCCTTGGATAAGTCGGCACTCTCAGCGATGGCAGCGGCGAGTTCAGGTTTGCGCATAGGAAGTTCCCCTCATTAACGTTAAGCGTAAAGCATAGCGGTGTTGTTAAAAGTGCTCACTAGACTGGGCTAGCTTATCCAGCCTAGACGTGAGCGCGATAAAAATCAGCCCAGCAGTGCGGGAGCTGCCCGGGAAAGCTCCACTTTCCGTCTCACGCAGCCGCCTGTCAACGCAAAACCGACTAAATTCCCGTCTTTATCTTCGGCAAGCGCCGTCATATCACCCCCTTCGCCCTCAATTCGCCAGTGTTCGAGTATCGCCGAAGGCGGATAGGCCACTACGGGCAATAGCGGCGTTTTCACAATGATGGGCCAGGCGCCAAAGCTGACCTGCGTTGGTGAGCCGGTAAGCGTTGCCGAGAGTGCTTTGGCACTGGCTTGTAATGGCTGGACGTACATGGCATTGATGCCTTCTATGCAAGCAACATCGCCCAAGGCATAAATATGCGGGTGCGAAGTGCGCAAATATCGGTCTACCTGAATACCTTGTGGTGAAACGGCAAGCCCAGCGGCCTTTGCCAGCGCGGTTCTTGGCGTAAGGCCGGTTGCCAGTAAAATAACATCGGCGTTGACGATGTCATCGTTGCTAAGCGTTAGACGAACAGTGCTGTCATTATTCGGGGCTAACTCTTTAATCGTGCGGTGAAGCGCAAGCTTTATGCCGGCTTCCTGAAAGGCATCACTCAGCGCAAACCCCAGCGGTTCTGGTAATAGCTTGGGTAACGGCGTGGCCTCTGGAGCAATCAGGGTGACTTGATGGCCACCTGCATGCAGGTCGTTGGCAAATTCACAGCCGACTAATCCTGCGCCGATAACGGCAATGCGCGTGGGGCGCTCACTCAGCGCGTGATGAAGCAGACGATAGTCGTCGAGATCGTTAATGGTAAAGCAGTAGCGAGCAACGCTTTCTGGAATGTCAAAAGGCACCCGGGATTCAGCACCGATCGCCAGCACCAGTGTATCGTAGGCAAGTGTTTGTCCGTCGCTAAGCTGTACAGTGTGCGTGTCTGTTGTCACGTGCTCTACTGACGTATGGGTAAGCACATGGGCATCCAATTCATCGGCCAGTGCCGTGGCTGAATGCCTGGCCAACTGATTGGGCGAGAGGCGTTTTGCAAAGCCGGTAGATAACAGCGGCTTGCTGTAGTCCTCGCCGCTGTCTGCGCTCACCAAAATAATCGAGCGCTTATCGCCTTGGCGACGTAGCGCACGGGCAAGCCCAATGCCTGCCATGCCGGTACCAATGATGATCAACTCAGCGTGGCCAGTCGGGTTGCTAACCGGATGTGATGCAGGCATGCCATCCCCAAATAATCGGTGTCGTAAAAGCTTTTAAGACCACCATGTTACACTAGCTTCTCTGTTTTTTGCCCAGGAGTATCTGGTGGTGACGTTCTCTTTTCGGCAAGCGTATGCCTTTCCTGTTTGGCAGCCCGTGGCTGCGTTACGCCCCGCCATGAGCGCTGCCTGGTGGAAGTGGGTTGCGTCTACGGATTCGCTAACGGCTCGCTTACAAGCGGCAGGCGCAGGGCAACCATTCCGTGTTCGCCTGCTGCGCCAAGGCGCCGGCGTGCCTCTGCATGATGAAGCGCAGGCGTTGGGGATTGAGCTTCGTCGCTATGCCTGGTTAAGGGAGGTCGCCCTGTGCGTGGGTGATAACCCTTGGGTGGTCGCACGTTCGGTTGCCCCCTTAACACAGCTAAAAGGCCAGCGATTGGAGCAACTTGGTGAGCGCTCGCTGGGCAGTTGGCTGTTTCGCCAGCCAGATTTAGTACGCGGCCCTCTTGAAGCTACGAGCGGTGCGCCACGCTTTGCCTTCCCTCAGGTTGCTGGCGTGAAAAGTCGTTGGGGGCGGCGCTCAGTGTTTCAACATGGTGGGTTATCGCTACTTGTACAAGAGTACTTTTTATCCACCATGGCAGATGACCTTCGTTTGTCTTCGCGGTAGGCTTGCTCGGCATCTCTTCTTTACGTGAGGTAGGCATGGATCGTTCTTTGTTGCGGCCAGTCGGATGGGCGCGAGTCGCTGATTTTTTACACTTAATGCGCCTGGACCGCCCCATTGGTACCTGGCTATTGATGTGGCCTACCTTATGGGCGCTTTGGGTGGCTACAAACGGGGTGCCTGGTCGCAACGTGCTGCTTATTTTTGTGGCAGGTGTTTATGTTATGCGCGCTGCTGGCTGCGTTGTGAATGATTACGCTGACCGCCATGTTGATGGCCACGTTAAGCGCACGAAACATCGTCCACTGGCGACGGGGCGAATCAGTGAAACCGAAGCCAAACTGCTGTTTATTGGGCTGGTCACTGTTGCGTTTGTGTTAGTGCTGCTGACCAACTGGTTTACGGTGCTGCTGTCGATTGGTGGCGTGGTCCTGGCGTTTATCTACCCCTTTATGAAGCGTTACACCCATCTTCCTCAGGTGGTGCTGGGGGCGGCTTTTTCGTGGGCAATCCCCATGGCGTTTGGGGCGGTGCTGGGATATGTACCTGTGGAAGCCTGGTTGCTGTTTTTTGCGAACGTACTGTGGACGGTTGCTTACGATACCCAATACGCCATGGTCGACCGTGACGATGACCTAAAAATTGGTATTAAATCAACGGCGGTGCTGTTTGGCAGTGCAGACCGCTTGATGATTGGATTACTGCAACTGGCGACGTTGGTGCTGTTAGCCTTTGTGGGTGTTCGTGTGGGGCTGGGTGGTTTTTTCTGGCTGGGCCTTGCCGGTATGGCGGCCACCTTTATTCATCAACAGCGCCTGATTCGGCATCGTGAACGCGACCCGTGTTTTCAGGCTTTTTTGAATAACTACTGGTCAGGGCTGCTGGTTTTTGCCGGCATTGCGCTAAGTTGGTGGCCAGTGGCCGGGCCGCTCTAGCAAAGCGTGATTAGGCCTGTCATTCGTTCTTGTTATTGGCTATTGTCATATAAGTGTCATCAAGTCATGGTGTTATTGTCACTGAGATGTCATTGAATTACCTTTCATTGAGCACCGTGAGGCCCTGGAATGACCGCCAAGACCGTTTTGATTGTCGATGATGAAGCACCTATTCGCGAAATGATCGCAGTGGCGCTGGAAATGGCTGACTATCGCGTGCTTGAAGCGGATAACGCCCAGGATGCCCACGCGTTAGTCGTTGACCATCAGCCTGACTTACTGCTTCTGGATTGGATGATGCCAGGCACCAGTGGTATTGAGTTGGCGCGACGCCTTAAGCGTGAAGAAGCAACCGCCGAAATGCCGATTATTATGCTCACCGCCAAGGGTGAGGAAGACAATAAGATTCAAGGCCTTGAGGCGGGCGCGGACGACTATATCACCAAACCCTTCTCGCCCCGTGAGTTGGTCGCGCGCTTGAAAGCCGTATTGCGACGCACCACCCCACGTGGCGTAGAAGACCCCATCGAAATTAACGGCCTTCTACTCGACCCCGTCAGCCACCGTGTTAGTGCGCATGGCAAGGCGCTGGAAATGGGGCCCACTGAATATCGCCTGCTGCAGTTCTTTATGACCCACCAGGAGCGAGCCTATACACGCAGCCAACTGCTGGACCAGGTATGGGGCGGCAATGTGTATGTTGAAGAACGCACAGTGGATGTACATATTCGGCGCTTGCGTAAGGCGTTAGGCGATGTGCACCAAAACCTGATTCAGACGGTACGGGGTACCGGTTATCGTTTCTCAGCCCGGGTGTAACTGTGCGCCTATGGAGCCGTGAGCTTTGGCGTATTGCCTGGTTAGCGACCATAGGTGTTTGCCTGGGGTGGCTATTAGGTTCAGCGGGCCTTGGTTTGGCAACCGGGTTGGCCGTTTGCCTTTTTTACCATTTACGCCAACTGCGCGTCCTCTTTCAATGGTTAACCCTTAATCCTCATAACGAGCCCCCGGCTGCGGGTGGCATGTGGGGGGATTTGCTTGATCGTCTTTACCGCTACCAAAAAAGCCAGCGCATTACACAAGGTCGATTGCGGTCTACGCTTGCGCGTATCCAGGAATCCTCAGAGGCCATGCGCGACAGCGTGGTAATGCTCGACCGCCACGGTGATTTGGAGTGGTGGAACAGTGCAGCGACGGATATGCTGGGCCTACAAACCGCGCACGATCGTGGCCAGCACATTACCAATTTGTTGCGTGACCCACGCTTTATCAGCTACTTCAACGCCCGCGATTACAGCGAACCGCTTACGCTGACCTCACCCATTGATGAGCGCAGCATTCTGCAATACCAAATTACCTTGTATGGCGACGATGAGCGCCTGGTGATGGCGCGGGATATCACTCGTTTGCACCGCCTTGAGCAGATGCGCAGAGACTTCGTGGCCAACGTCTCCCATGAGCTGCGTACGCCGCTTACTGTTCTTTCTGGCTACCTCGAAACCTATGGTGACTTGGCTGAGCAGCTTCCGCCTCGCTTGGGCAGGGGGATCGAGCAAATGCAGGACCAGACGCAGCGCATGCAAAATCTGGTTAACGACCTGCTGCTTTTGTCACGCTTGGAAATTGATCAAGGCGGGCAAGACCATCAGGCGCTGTCGGTTGAGCAATTGCTTAATAGCGTCTGCCAGGATGCATTGGCGCTATCGCACCGTAAGCATGTTGTCCGTGTTGCTATTGAAAGTGACGCCCAGCTCATAGGGAGCGAGCAGGAAATACGTAGCGCCATTTCTAACCTGGCTTTCAATGCGGTGCGATATACCCCAGAGGGTAGCCAAATTATACTGCGCTGGGCGCCCATGGAAGATGGAAGCGGATGTATAGAAGTAGAAGATGATGGAGAGGGCATCGATCCTGTCCACCTCCCCAGGCTAACGGAGCGCTTTTATCGGGTTGATAAAGGCCGGAGTACCGCGACAGGCGGTACTGGGCTTGGTCTTGCCATCGTTAAGCATATCCTGCTGCGCCATGATGCTCAGCTTCAGGTTGAATCGCACCCTGGCGAAGGTTCGCTATTTCGCTGTACTTTCCCCGCCACTCGGCTGGCTGCTACCTCCTAGCCTCCTTCCTGGTCTTCTGTATAACCTTTATCCAAGCGTGCCATATGGACAAGTCATCTATGGTTCAAGTCTGCTCATGTGTCATTTTTAGTCAGTTATGGTGGTCCCTTATACACGATCAGCGAGCATGATTGGCACGCGGTATTTGTTTTAAGTTGTTTATTAATAAGAAATATTTTTTTATTTTTGTTTTTTGGCATCACATCTGCATTAAGCTGGGCAAGGAAGATTACCGCAGGAAATGGTACGCCAGGAAGGCACTTCCTTAAGGTAAGCGGTATCAACAGCGATCGAGGAGAAGGAACATGATGTCCAAGGAACTACTCAAGAAAGCTGGGATTTTAGGTGTAACATTCGGTTTACTGGCAAGCCCCTTCGCTTTTGCCCAAGAGCCAGTAGATCCGAGCCATGATATTACTGCTGATGAAGAACCCGTGCAGCCGCAATCATCTGGTACAGGAGCAGGTGGTGATGCATCTACCTATGATGCAGACGAGCTCTCAGATATGAACGGTGAAAGCGCAGGCGATACTACTCGCCCCGGTGCAGGTTCTTCTCAACATGAAACTCATAATGAGTCGATGGATGGTGGTCCAACGGGCGTAACAGGTGGCGGCGATACGTCATTTGAGCCGAGCGACCTGCCTGAGCAAAATAGCTCTGTGACCACTGGTCAAGATCAGTGACCAGCGGTTTAAACACTCAGCGCTAAAAATTTGTACTACAGTTTAGGAACGAGCACGGGATAAGGATGTCCCATCGCATGGATGCTCACCGATTCATGGATTGAATCAAGCGACAATCAGAGCGTTAGTCAGGGTAAATTCCAAGGTTGGAGTCCCGCAAAAGGAGTGGAAGCTAGCGCTAGTTATTGTCCATAGATGCGAGGTTAGGGCCCTGCCATGGCAGGGCCTAATCTTGTTATGTAGCCTTTGATGAGCAGTCGTGTTTGGCTGGTTTTAAAACTGAACCCCCCCTATCTACGTTTTTTTAACATTACACCCGCTCATAATAGTTTTTTTCACGATTCTCTTGTCCCACGGCGTGATGACCCCTTTCATGCTTTTTAAACGCAAAGGTTGATAACGAGCTTTTTAGCTTGTTCACCATGGTGCTGTGCCAACACTAAAAAAATGTTAGCTTGTTATTTACTTGGATAGCTTTATTTGTGTGGTCGTGTTTAAAAATATTTTTAATCATTCAGCATTTCACGAATTTGGGACGTTTGGGCACTTGGACCATAATCTTGCAGTCAAAGACACTGATCGCTTCTCACCCTTCAGTGCAATGGTATTTACGTTAGTGTGATAATAGCCAAGACAGGTGAGCGGCACCCCACATCAGGAGAGCGTTATGTCATTTAAAGCAGTTTTAAAAACGGCAGGTGTTTTAGGTATTTCTATCGGTTTGATTGCAAGCCCGCTAGCTTTTGCCCAAAGCTCTATTGAGCGTACTAAAGATCGTGCAGTCGGCAGCGATGTCATCGACATGCCGCAATCCACTAGCACGTCTAGTCCTCACTACTCACCCAGTGAGCTTAACCATAGTCAGCGTGATCATATGAACGGCAACTATGCACCGTCAAGCCAGCGGCAGCGGGATCAGGATGGCACCCAGCGTCGTAACACCCATTCGTTCGAATCGACCGAGTTAAATCACAAAGAAGGCGATAGCCTGGACTGGTAAACCACTACTGAAAGCATTAAAAAACCCGTTAAAGCGGGGTTTCGCGTCTAAAAGCGTAGAAAAAAGCATGGCTTTTCAGGTGTTATGAGGGCCGCTGGATCGTAAGCTCATTTGCCGTACGATAATATTGGTCCCACATGAGTACGGCTCCCGCTACGGCCCCCGGAATCAGAAAAAGATTGGCAAGCGGTATCCAGGTAACCAGAGTCACGAGCCCGCCGTAGCTGAGGCTTTGCCACCAGCGCCTGGAAAGCCGTTGACGCATATCCTTGAACGAGACTTTATTATTATCCATAGGATAGTCCAGATAGGTAATGGCCATTACCCATGCGGAGAACAGCCCCCATAGAATCGGCGCAAAGAGGTTGAGCCCTGGAATCCAGCTGATGATAAAGAGGGCAATGGCGCGTGGGGCGATATACGCGAGTTTGACCAGCTCTCGGCCTAGCGCATCAAGCGCCGTTTTGGTCAGCCCGCGATCATCCAGCGGTATACGGCCTGTTTCTTGAATTTCCACTTTAGCCGCTAAAAAGCCGTAAAACGGCGCCGCAATAAAGCTTGTTATCAGGGTAAAGGTGAAAAATACAATGACAATAAGGCTAACCACAAACAGCGGCCAGATCAGCCAGGAGAGCCAATCCAGCCAAGCAGGCACTAATGTCATCCAGTGATCAATCCAGCCCGAAAAGCGCGTAATCACAAAGCTGAACATGGCGGCATAAACAATAATATTGACGAGGATAGGAAGAAAAATATAACGCCGCAGGCCTTTTTGATAGACCAGCCGCGTACCTCGGCTAAGCGCTGTTATTGCATCCAACATTCAAGCAGTCCTCATCAATACAAACGTCCAGGCGGGTGTCCGCCCAGACGTATTGCAAGAGGAAATGCCTCATGGGTCAAGGCTTTTTCGTTACCCTCTGGTCGACGGTATCCAGGTCGCTATGTCGAATATCGAGCCCCTTCACGAGATACACAACGTACTCCGCCAGGTTGTCGGCATGGTCGCCGACGCGTTCCAACGCGCGCAGCACCCACATAATGCTGAGTATTGAACTAATTGAGCGCGAATCCTCCATCATGAAGGTCATCAATGAGCGCATGGCACTGCCGTACTCATCATCGACCGACTCATCTTCACGCACTACCTTCATCGCCAAGTCGGTATCGAAACGGGCAAAGGCTGTCAGCGCATCGCGCAGCATTTTACGTACATGTTCACTGATATGGCGAACTTCAATTAAGCCACGAACCGTGCTGTTGTTTTCGCTGATCAGGATTGCATTACGCGCAATCTTGCTGGCTTCATCGCCGATACGCTCAAGATCTGAAGTGGCGCGAATAACGGCAAGCACCAGGCGTAAGTCTGATGCTGCAGGCTGGCGGCGTGCCAATACACGGGTGCACTCTTCATCAATTTGCAGCTGAAGGTCGTTCACTTGCTGGTCGTTATCGCGCACTTTTTCAGCCAAGCGGGTATCGTTTTCCAGTAGGGCGAATACGGCATCCTGAACCTGTTTTTCCACCAGGCCGCCCATGGCCATCAGGTGGGTTTTTAGCTCTTCCAGCTCCTGGTTGAACTGGCGCGAGATATGCTGGCTGTGGGTATCGCTCGTAATATCCATTGAGCACTCCTGATGTTGGGTGAGTTAGGCCTGATGATTGACGACTACGTCATGCGGCCGGTGATGTAGTTTTCGGTGCGCTGTAAACGCGGATTAGTGAAGACCTGGTCGGTAGGGCCGTACTCAACCAGCTCTCCGTTGTGTAGAAAGGCCGTATAATCGGAGACCCGTGCGGCTTGCTGCATATTGTGGGTGACAAGGATAAGGGTTAGCTGTGATTTAAGGTTACGAATCAGCTCCTCAATCTTCAGCGTTGAAATTGGATCAAGCGCTGATGCCGGCTCATCCAGTAGTAGCACATCCGGTTGAACGGCTAGCGTTCGAGCGATGACCAAGCGCTGCTGCTGACCACCTGATAGCTGCCACGCCGAACGATGCAGGCGGTCTTTTACCTCATCCCATAGGGCTGCTGAGGTCAGCGCCCACTCGATAATGTCATCGCGTTGCCGCTTGGGTAGGCGATGCTGTAAACGCAAGCCAAAAGCGACGTTTTCATAGATCGACATGGGAAACGGATTGGGCGTTTGAAACACCATACCTACCCGGCGGCGTAGCTCGGTCACGTTCATCTGCGCGGCGTAAATATCTTGCCCTTCAAGCTGAATATGCCCACTGTGCTCCACGCTCTCGTTAAGGTCATGTAACCGGTTAATGGCACGTAGCAGTGTTGACTTGCCACAGCCTGAAGGCCCAATAAAGGCCGTTACCCGGTGGCGTGGCACACTCAACGTTAAATTACGCAACGCCGATTTCCCCGCATAGGCGAGGTTAAATTGGTCGATACTCAAGGCGCAGTGCTCGGATGAAAAGTGCGTCACCGGCGCCTGTGGGGCATTGGCTATATCTAATGACGCTAGCATTCGCTTCCTCGTTGGCGCCTAAAATAATGACGCAGAAATATGGCAGTTAGGTTAAGCACCAAAATAATAACCACTAAAAGGAGCGCCGTGGCGTAAACCAGAGGCATAGCGGCCTGTACATCCTCGCCATGAAAAGCAGTATCAAATAGATGATAGCCAAGATGCATAAATTTGCGTTCCAGATGCACATAAGGAAACTCACCGTCGACCGGCATTTGCGGAGCTAACTTGGCAACTCCCACCAGCATAAGCGGAGCGACTTCGCCTGCGGCGCGGGCGATAGCGAGAATAACGCCAGTTAGCATGGCAGGAGTAGCCATGGGCAGGACAATACGCGTTAGCATTTCCAGACGGGTGGCCCCCAGCGCTACTGCCCCCTCACGCTGGGCGTCGGGAATGCGAGCAAGCCCTTCCTCGGTGGCCACAATCACGACAGGAAGCGTCAATAGCGCGAGCGTTAAAGAGGCCCATAAAAGACCGCCGGTGCCGAACGTTGGCGAAGGCAGTGTATCGCTGAAGAACCAGCTATCCAGCGTGCCACCAATGCCGTAAACGAATACGCCAAGGCCGAATACGCCGTACACAATAGAAGGCACGCCTGCCAAGTTGCGTACGCCAATGCGTACTAACCGGGTTAGTCGGTTTTGATGGGCAATTTCATTAAGATAAATAGCGGCCAGTACGCCAAAGGGGGTGACGATTACGGACATTAAGATGACCATCAGCACAGTACCGAAAATAGCCGGCCATACGCCACCGCTGGTATTGGCCGCGCGTGGTCCCTCGCTTAAAAACTGCCAAACGTTAGTGCCCCAGGTGTGCGTTTTTTGCCACCAGGACATGGCGTTAGGCGCCAGTGCTTGGCTAACGCTGTCCAAAGATTGGCGTAACGTCTCGCCCTGTGCCGTGACCAGTAGCAGTTGCCCCGGCGGGCGCTGATTAGCCGGTAGGGTAAGCGCGTTGTTTAAATAGTCCCACGCTTCGCGGCCATGCAACGATTGTTGAGCGGTTTCTACTGCGGCCAGACGACCAATAAAACTGCCCCACGGAGCACGTTCCAGGCGGATTAGGTCGTGCGGTGTTGTACGTGAGGTAATATCGTCGATATCTACCCAGTGCCAACTGACGCCGTCTACATCACGGTTACCTTTAAAATAGAGGCGCTCAACCCCGGCTTCCTGAGGTAGTGGCGTTTCGCGGATAGCTTGCCCTGCAACAACGCTACCCGAGCGTAGTGTTATTTCTTCAAGCGTGGCGGGCCAAAAATGGCCTAACCCACGAACAAGCAATAGTGTAAGTAACGCGCTTAACATTAAAAGTGACAAGGCAACACTAGCGGCGCATAGCCACGGCCATAGTTTATCGAGCCGATGCTTGGAAGCGGAGGCGAATAGGCGGCTCATTAGTAATGCCCCACTTTATGGTAGCGGCGGCGCATACGTAAGCGCACCGCTTCGGCCAGGGTGTTTACTAAAAACGTAAATAGAAACAGTACCAGCGCCGCTAGAATCAGGTGATGATAAGTAAACCCGCCGGGGGAGGCTTCTGGGAGCTCAATCGCGATGGCGGCGGCCATTGATCGCATGCCTTCAAAGGGGCTGGCGCTCAGCAGAGCGGTGTTGCCACTGGCCATTAACACAATCATGGTTTCACCTACCGCACGACCCATACCTATCATCACCGCAGAAAAGATACCCGGCCCCGCCGCTGGTAGCGCGACTTTCCATAGCGCCTGCCAGCGGCTGGCCCCGAGCGCTTGGGCGCCTTCCATCAGGGAGGGCGGGACGTCGGCAAGGGCATCTTCGGCAAGAGAGTAAATGCTGGGTATTACCGCAAACCCCATGGCGATACCTACAATCAGCGCATTGCGAGTGACGTAGTCCATGCCCCAGCGTTGTTCTAACCAGCGGCGCAGATCGCCGCCCAGAAAGAGTTGCTCCAGCAAGGGCGTCAACCACACCGCCAGTGCCACCATGCCGATAAGCCAGGGTACAAGCCATAGCCCGGCCCAGGAAAACGGCAGTCGCCGATGCCAGCGAGACGAGGCCATGTACCAGAGTACGCCCGCAAGCCCCGCGCTGATTGGTAGCCATACCAGCAGCACCAGCGTACTGGCCAGGTTTCGCTCCACCCATGGAGCAAGTACTAAACCGGCAATAAATCCCACTACCACGCCGGGCATTGCCTCCATCATCTCAAGAGTCGGCTTAATCCGGCTGCGCAAGCGTGCTGACATGAACAGCGCCGAGTACATGGCGGCGCCCAAGGCGATAGGTAGCGCGAAGAGCGTCGCCGCCAAGGCCGCTTTAAGCGTTCCCCATACCAGTGGCGAGAGCTTATCGAAGGCAAAGGTCTTATCCAATGCCAACAGCGGCAGCGTTTCCCAAAATAGAAACACGCCAATCGCCAGAATCGCGAGCAGCACCGCGATGCCCCCCGCCGCAATAAGGCCGGTGGCGACACGATTTTTAAACTGGCGTAGCGGCTGATAAGAAGCAGGAACGCGAGGTGGGATCATATCAACATCATAGGGAAGGCATGGCCGTCGCGAAGATGGGTTGCATGGTGAGTTCTCCTTACTCTAAGACACTTTTATGACAATTGGATGATAGTGAACTACCAGCGTTGCTGATTTGTGAGTTCATCATCGGGCAGCGGTACAAAACCCGCCGCACGGGCAATTTGCTGGCCTTCTTCCGATAAAATAAACGCTAAAAATGCCTGCTCGGCGGCGGGTAGTAACTCACCTGGCGGTAAATTAACGTAGAGGTAAAGATCGCGTGATAGCGGGTACTCGTTACGCTGAACAGCCTGCTCGCTGGGTGCGATTTCTTCCCCCTCCTCGGTAACAAAGCGCAGCGCATGTACCATCGGTGTCAGGTGTTTATATCCGGCATACCCCATGGCGTTGGGCGACTCACCCACGGCCGCGACAACGGCAGAAGAGCCCGGGTGCTCGCTGATGTCGGGGCGGAACTGGCCATCACACAGCACCTCGGCCTGAAACAACCCATAGGTGCCCGATGCCAGGTTACGCCCATGCAGCGCGATATTTCCATAGGGCCACTCGCGTGTGGCGGCCAATTCGCTCCAGCGTCTTATCGGCTTTTCGGCGCCGCACGCTTGGCCGGTGGAGAAAATGGCATCGGCCTGTTGGCGCGTAATGGCCCGCAAGGGGTTATGACGATGAACGACCAGAATAAGCGCATCTCTGGCCACCTTAAGCTCTAGCGGTGGATAACCGTAGCGATCGATAAACGCTTGTCGCTCTTGGTCATTCATGGGGCGTGACATGGGGCCAAGCCGTGCAGTGCCCGCCGTAAGCGCTGGCGGTACGCTGGCTGAGCCAGTAGCCTGAAACTGCACGTTAATCTCTGGATAGCGCACGGCTAGCGCCTCGCCCCAGCGCAATATGAGTCCGGCCATGGTGTCGGAGCCAATCGCACTCAGGGTGCCGCTAACCGGTTGTGGTTGCCCCCAGGCAACTGATGCGAATAGCATTAGTACCGTGGTAAGCGTAAAACGCAGGCGATTTTTTTTCCCTGACGACAAACCAATGCGCTTCAAACGTATGCCCTCGTATGATTAACTAATGCCTTATGTTGCTATGCAGCAACCACACAACAATAACCCTATTAAGCGACCGACTTATGACACTTTTAGAAACCGACCTGGATGATGCTCCGGCCCCCCAAGGCCTGCTCACACTCAAATTACTGGCTTCTCGACAGGATACCAACCTTTACGGCGATATTTCGGGCGGGTGGCTGGTTAATCACATGGATCAGGCGGCAGAACTGGCAGCCGGTCGTGAGGCCGGCGGGCGTACTGCGACAGTGGCCATCGAATCGATGGATTTCTTAAGCCCTGTGCGCGTGGGTTCCATGGTGAGTGTTTATACTCATGTACAGGAAATTGGCCGCAGCTCTCTTAAGATCGATGTCGAAGTATGGGTGCGTATCCCTCATGGGCGGCGCCTTGAAGAGCGCCAAAAAGTCACTGAGGCGCGTTTCGTCATGGTCGCTCTGGACGATAATGGTCGTATCCGTGCCGTGCATGGTTAAGGCCTGCTGACCCTTCATCAGGTTGCACAATGGTTTGCAAAAAAAGGGCGCCTGGGCGCCCTTTTTATCAACCGTGGGTAGCGATTAACCGCCAACGGCATCACGACCTTTCAGGTAGGCATACTCGCCGATATCACTAAACGGGCGGATAAGGTTCTGGAAGTTAGCGTACGACTCATAAATGCGCCGTGAGTCTTCATCGCCCTCCACTTGGTTTTGGATCACGGTTTGCGAGGATTCGTAGAGTGCCTGAACAACATCGTCGGGGAATTCGCGTAGCTGAACGTTATGCTCATCAACCAGAGTCTCTAGCGCCTGCGCGTTGCGGTAAGCGAACTCCGTGTACATGGCCAGGTTGGATGCGCGTGCTGCTTCGCGAATAACGTCCTGCAGATCTTCTGGCAAGGCATTCCAGGCATCCAGATTGATCATCGTCTCGACGGTTGCGGTCGGCTCGTTCCACACCGTGGTGTAGTAGTAGTCGGCCACTTGATGCAGACCAAACGCCATATCGTTGTAAGGGCCTACCCAGTCGGCGGCATCCAGAACACCCGTTTGCATCGAGGTGAAAATCTCAGAGCCTGGCATATTCACGGTGCTGACACCGATGCCGTTCATGGCTTCACCGGCAAGTCCTGGCAAACGTAGTTTAAGTCCCTGCATGTCGTCCAGCGAGTTGATCTCTTTCTTGAACCAGCCCGCCATTTGAGGGCCAGTGTTGCCCACTGCGAACGGCTTAAGATTATGCTTGGCGTAAACCTCGTCCCACAGCTCTTGGCCACCGCCGTGATACAGCCACGCATTCATCTCTGTCGTTGACATACCAAAGGGCACGGCGGTAAAGAACTGGGCAGCCGGGAGCTTGCCACGCCAGTAATAAGGCGTGGAGTGGCCCATCTCTGCCGTTCCAGCCGATACCGCATCAAACACTTCCAATGCAGGTACCAGCTCGCCTGCGCCGTGTACGCGGATTTTCATACGGCCGTTGGAAAGCTGCTCAACGCGGCGAGCGAAGTCGTTGGCGCCAGTGCCTAGCGCCGGGAAGTTCTTCGGCCAAGAGGTCACCATGTCCCAGGTATACGTTTCATCTGCATGCGCGGTCGCTACAAAGGGGGCGGCAGCGACACCGGCAGCACCTAAGCCAGCGGTTTTTAAGAATTGGCGGCGTTGCATGGCGGCTATAACTCCGAATAAATACGATTATTATTGCGTTACGCGTGAGCGTACGTGTCCGCTCGCCAGTATGCGCTAACCCGGTTTTATTGGGCAACCTGTTAAGACACTTCCCCTTAACATAGGCGTTACAGCGGGATTAGCTTGGCAAACCCCAGCACTAGCCACTTAACGCCCTCGCCTTCAAAGCTCACTTGTACTCTGGCGCGTGCGCCTTCGCCTTCGGCATTAAGAATAATGCCTTCACCGAAGACGGCGTGGCCAACACGTTGGCCCACATGCAGGGCAGGTAAATCACCATCGCTTTCAACACGCTGCTGCGCAAAGCTGGTGCGGGCGGCGGTCACCGGGCGTGAGATATGGCCGCGCAGGCGAACCTCTTCAAGCAGGTGCGGCGGTAATTCACGCAGAAAGCGCGAGGGGCGCGGAAACACCTCTTTGCCGTGTAAGCGGCGAGTTTCTGCGTGGGTCAGGTAGAGTTTCTGCATGGCGCGGGTAACGCCCACGTAGCAGAGCCTGCGCTCTTCTTCCAAACGCCCCGGCTCTTCGAGCGACATTTTATGCGGGAACAGCCCCTCTTCCACACCGGCAATAAATACCACCGGAAACTCGAGGCCTTTGGCAGAGTGAAGCGTCATTAACTGTACGCTATCTTCAAACTCTTCAGCTTCATGGTCGCCCGCGTTAAGCGCCGCCTCGGAAAGAAATGCCTCCAGAGCGGCCATGCCTTCGCCCGCCTCGGGCGTTTCAAACGCATCGCCTTGGGTAAAGGCTCGGGCAGCAGTGACCAGTTCTTCGAGGTTTTCGACCCGCGCCTGGCCTTTCTCTCCGCGCTCACTCTTATGGTGCTCAATCAGGCCCGTGTGCTCGGTGACGTGGTCGATAATTTCGTAAAGGGTTAAGCCTGCCGCGTCGTTATCCAACTGCTCAATCAGGTTGGCAAACGTCTGTACCGCATTGGCCGCACGGCCCTTTAACGTACCGTCCTGAAGGGCATCATGCAGCGCCTGCCAAAGTGAAATACTCTGTTCGCGCGCGCGCAGGCGCAGAATTTCCACGGTACGTGTGCCAATGCCGCGGGTTGGCACGTTGATCACACGCTCAAGCGAGGCGTCGTCATCGCGGTTAAGCAGTAAACGTAAATAGGCGAGGGCGTTCTTGATTTCCAGGCGCTCGTAGAAGCGGTGGCCGCCGTAAATGCGATAAGGCATGCCTTGACGAATCAGCGTCTCTTCCAACAGCCGCGACTGGGCATTGGAGCGGTAGAGAATCGCAATATCACGGCGGTTAAAGCCTTCAGCGACCTTCTCTTTGATAGTGTCGACGATATAGCGCGCCTCTTCCAGGTCGTTAAACCCGGCATAGACGGAAATAGGCTCGCCCTCGATACCATCGGTCCACAGGTTCTTGCCCAGCCGGTCACTGTTGTGACTGATCAGCGCATTGGCAGCATCCAGAATGGCACTGGTTGAACGGTAGTTCTGCTCAAGGCGCACCGTCTGCGTTTGTGGGAATTCCTCCTCAAACCGGCGAATATTCTCGACCTTGGCGCCGCGCCAGCCATAAATGGATTGGTCGTCATCGCCCACTGCGGTCATGGGGGTTTGCATGCCGCTCAGCAGCTTTAGCCAGGCATACTGCAAGGTGTTAGTGTCCTGAAACTCATCCACCAATATGTGCCCAAAGCGCTCACGATAATGATTTAAAAGCGCCGGGTTATCCCGCAGAAGCTCAAGGCTTCTAAGCAGTAGTTCTCCGAAATCCACCAGCCCGCCGCGTTCACAGGTCAATTGATAGCGCTCGTAAAGCTCTACCATTTGCGCCATGTAGGCATCACCGTCCACGTTCACCTGGTGCGGGCGCAAGCCCTCTTCCTTGCAGCTTGAGATGAACCTCTGGACCTGACGCGGCGGAAAGCGCTCATCGTCAATGGCGTAATCCTTGAGCAGCCGCTTCACCAGCCGGAGCTGGTCATCGGAGTCAATGATCTGGAAGTTTTGCGGTAGCCGGGCGTCCTGCCAGTGGGTTCGAAGCAAGCGGTGAGCAATAGAGTGGAACGTGCCTACCCAAACGTGGCGTAAGGAGATTCCTTGCAGGGCTTCAAGACGCGTGCGCATCTCGCGGGCAGCCTTGTTGGTAAAGGTAACTGCCAGTAGTGCATAGGGCGACAGGCCCTCTGCCTGCATCAGCCAGGCAATCCGGTGAACCAGTACCCGGGTTTTACCGGAGCCTGCACCGGCCAGCACGAGAAGATTACCCTGAGGAGCGCTGACTGCCTCACGCTGGGCTGTGTTGAGCTGATCGAGTATCGCCGTGACGTCGTCCATAAAAGCCGCTGCCGGATCGAAAAGGGGCGGGTAGTTTAGCACAGCAGGTGAACTGGCTGTGCATACAGGCGTTAGCGTACGACGATTTAGTTGTCTTCAGGGTAGCGCAGGGTATTCAGACTTTTCTTCACCGATTTAAGCTGCTCAGCCAGCTTGGGGCCGCGGGTTTTGGCAACGCCCACGGCGAGCACATCAATTAACACCAGGTGGGCAATACGAGAGCTGAGTGGCGTGTAGATCTCGGTATCTTCGTGAACATCAATATACAGCGGCAGGCTGACTTCTTCTGCCAAGGGTGAACCGCTGGGGCACAGGCCAATCACCGTAGCGCCCGCTTCACGGGCCAAGCGTACGCTGGCGACCAATGCTTTGGTCCGGCCCGTTTGAGAAATAGCCACCACCACATCGCCCTCTTTAAGGGTCACCGCCGACATGTTCTGCATGTGCGGGTCAGCATAGGCCGATGTAGATATCTGTAAACGGAAAAATTTGTGCTGTGCATCAAACGCGACAGCGCCTGAGGCGCCAAAGCCGTAAAACTCAACCCGATTGGCCATCGCCAGCGCATTAACCGCTTGGCCCAGCGCGTCGTTATCGAGCCTGTCACGTACCGAAAGCAGGGTGCCGACCGTGGAGTCAAAAATACTGTGTGAGAACTCAGCAACGGAGTCACTGTCGTTCATTGAGAACTGCGCGAATTGGCTGCCAGACGCCAGCATTTGCGCTAACTGCAGTTTAAAATCCTGAAAGCCATTACAGCCCAGGGCGCGACAGAAGCGCACCACGGTAGGCTCGCTAACGTTGGCTTCGGTGGCGAGGTCAACGATCCGCATGTGGATAACCTCGTCAGGATTACGCAGTACGAAGCGTGCCACTTTTTGTTCGGAGCGGCGAAAGTGCTCCATGCGGCGTCTCATCTCATCGAACAGGGCGCGACTCACGTTCAGCTCCTCGATTATCCAGTGCGCGCGTTTTGCACTGCGCGCTTTGCTGTATTTGTCAGCATTTGCCACAGTATGCCTGAGTGATGGCATAAAAGGGCAGCGAAACGATGTTTAGGCGTGCGTTTAAAAGGCGTTAACGCATTTCGCCAAGTTTCGTCATCATACTGTCAAGTAAGGTATAGTAAGAAGTGAAGTGTCGCACTGCATCATTCAACAGTCGCCACAGATGCAGGTGGACGAAGGCATATTCACCTGGAGGCACGTCGATCATGAAAAACGTCGAACGAATTACCTCGGTCAAAAGCGAGTTGCTGGATATTTTTATGGGCATGGAAGTGGATGAGCATGCTCAGCGCCAGCGTAGCGCCGCACAACGCAATTTACGAGCTCGCCGAGGAATTGAGTTGCATCGGGAGTTTCAGAAGCTATACCGGGATATCGCCCCCCTGCCAGACGATGATGAACGGCAAGAGAGCGAGTTGCACTAACGGCATGTAGCTCGGTGTTTAAGCAGTACCCATATAGTGCAGCCCTGCCAAGCGGCAGGGCGTAGGTATCGCTAGATCAAGCCGGTCAGGAATACGATAATCACACCGAGTGGCGCCACGTACTTGGCGAGTAGATTCCACAAGGTGAAATCGTAGATATCTAACCGTAGCTCCTTGCGCGCTTCTTCTTTGTCCAAACATAGCGAGAAGAAAATTATCGCGCCCAGGCCCGTCAGCGGCAGCAAAATCTTGCTGGTGAAGGTGTCGAGGAAGTCAAAAATGTTGAGGCCGAATAACAGCACGTCGGACCACACATTAAATGACAGCAGTGCCGCCACACCGAGTACCCACACCGCAATACCGCTCGCCAGTGTCGATCCTATCCGGCTCAATGACGTGCGTTCTTCGAGTGTCTCAACGACCGGCTCCAGCAGCGAGATAGCCGACGTAAGTGCTGCAAACGTCAGCAGCAGGAAGAACATCAAACCGAGAATGGTGCCGCCCGCCATGTTGCCAAAGGCCAGGGGTAGCGTTACGAAGATGAGTCCCGGACCTTCGCCTGCGCTCAGCCCGTTGGCGAACACAATGGGGAAGATCGCAAGACCTGCAAGCAGGGCAATGACCGTATCCAGGATAATAACGGTACGCGCTGTGCTAATCAGGTTGACGTCTTCGCCCAGATAAGAGCCATACGCCATCATGATGCCCATACCCAATGATAGGGTGAAGAAGGCTTGGCCCATCGCCGCCAGTACGACACCACCGTCCAGTGCACCCCAGTCAGGGCTGAACATGAACGCAAGTGCTTCACCGAAGGAGCCGCTTGTTACGCCATAGCCGACCAGAATCAAAAGAAGCACGATCAGCGCTGGCATCAGAAGTCGTGAAGCGGCTTCAAGCCCCTTGGTCACACCACGTGCCACGATACCAACGACCAACACCATGAACGCGGTATGCCAAAGCAGAAGCGTTGTAGGGCTGCCCAGCAGATCGCCAAAAATAGCCCCGACGGCATCGGCATCCTGGCCGTTAAACGTCCCGATCACCGCCCCCAGCGTGTAATTGAGCGACCAGCCGCCGATAACACTATAAAAAGATAGAATTAAAAAGGCCGCCAGAACGCCACTAATACCGATAGTTGCCCAAGCCCTGGATCGCCCGTGACGCGTGGCAAGGTCGGCCATGGTGTTAATCGGATTTTTCTGGCCCCGGCGACCAATCATCCATTCCGCTACCAGAATGGGCAGGCCAACCAGCGTTACGCATGCAAGATAGACCAGAACAAAAGCAGCGCCGCCGCTTTCACCCGCCATATATGAGAAGCGCCAGATATTCCCTAAGCCTACCGCTGAACCGGCAGCTGCAAGCACAAAGCCCATACGCGATGACCATTGTGCATGTGCAAGTTTTGCCATACATCACCTACTGTTAGTTGAATTGTAATAAACCGCTATGCGCCCATTTACGCATATTCAAAAAGAGCAGATCGCTCTGCGCTTTTCAAAAGTATGCGCAATTTATCCGATCAAGAGACCTCGTGCCAGTTAGGTTAAATTAATATTAGCTTAAAACAACAGGTTTTGTGCCTCACCGGGGAAGGCACTAAGCGGGGGTAGGTCGGCAAGTTCGCCAAGCGCATTGTATAGCTGACGTGCCATCTCGGGAGACTCGCGATTATCAGCAGTATGCACAAATAAGAAAGGGGTTTTCCCCTGACTTATCCACAGGTTGAGGCGGGCTTTCCAAGGGGCGAAGTAGTGCGTATTAATCGTTTTGTCAATATGGCCAATAAAGCGAACGACCGGAAAATTACCTGTGGAAAGCACGTGTAACGGGAGTTTCGGCTTTTCCTGCTGAGCGTGCGCAAGGCCCGCGTGGCCCTCAGCAGGGGTTGAAAACACCGGACGCACATCCAGCATTACACGGTTGGCACAATAAGTTATCAACAATTGGTTAAGCGCTTTTTCAGCCGCGCCTTTGTGGAAAAAAACAGGATGACGAACTTCAACCGCGCATGGTAAGTGAGCGGGCCAGGCAGCCAGTAAGGCCTCTAGCTTTGGTAGCTCCTCGGGACCAAAGTCGCGCGGTAGTTGGACCATGGTAGGGCCGAGTCGATCATGCAGTGGCTCAAGTGCGGCTAAAAAGGACCAGACATCATCCAAATGGGTAAGCCGCTGGTCATGGGTGATATTGGCAGGTAATTTAAAACAGAAGCGAAAATGAGCAGGTGCCTGGCGAGCCCAGGCGGCAACGGTCTCGGCCTTGGGCGCGCCGCTATAAAAGGTCGTATTGCCTTCCACGCTTGAGAATACGCTGGCATAGTCGCTGAGCAGATCTGTCTTGGCGTGGCGGGCATACAGGCTGCCTTGCCAATCCTGGTTGGCCCACATGGGTAGGCCTAGGTAGAGGGTCATGGGGCATTCATCATCATGAGTTCTTCAGCGAAGCGTGGCTTATCATTCAATCCCTTCCATCATCACGCCTTAGTTCACGTCGTAATAGACGCGCGTATCTGAGCCGCTTTTTCGTGTAGAAGCGGCAAGTACTCCACCAGTAATGTATCCATATCAATGCGCGCTGCGTTCGTACTGATGTTGATTGCCCCAAGCAGTTGGCCGGATGCATTAAACGCAGGTACTGCCAATGAGCGCAGGCCCGAGTCCAACTCCTGGTCAGCGATGGCATAACCCTGTTCGCGCACCGTTTCAATCCGCTTTTTAAGCGCGCCCTTGTCGATAATGGTTTTATCGGTGTAGCGCTTCAGCGCGATACGTTCAAGATAGCTTTCCAGCGCCTGCTCAGAGAGCTGGGCAAGCAATACGTGACCCATTGAGGTATGAGCCGCCGGCAGACGTGTACCCACGGAAAGGGAGATTGCCATCAAGCGGTGGGGGGCGGCCGAGCGTGCGATATAGATAACATCGTCACCTTCAAGCTGGCCAAGCGATGAGGACTCACCAGTTTGCGCGGTAATATCTTCCAAGTACTGCTGGATAACGCTACGATAATTGTTCGCGGAAAGAAATGAATAGCCTAGCTGTAAGACCTTGGGCGCCAGCTCGAAATAGCGCTGATGTTTGCGAACATAGCCCAAGGCATGCAGTGTCAGTAGAAAGCGGCGCGCCTTGGCGCGGTTCATGTCGGTTCGCGCGGCGACCTCACTTAACGTCATGCGCGAATGCGTATCGTCAAACGCCAAGATAACATCCAGGCCACTGGCAAGCGCTGAAACAAAGTCACGGCTATCAGGTGTGAGAGTGTCTTCTTGTAAAGAGTCTTTCATAACGAATAATTCACCGCTTGGACACATTTTCAAAATTCCAATGTAACATGTTGTTCGAATGGCGAACAATTATTCGCTTAGTCTTTGCCACGGCGCATGTGCGCCTTACATGTGCTTTACTCGCCATTAGGAAAGCTACTTATGGGCCAACAAAAAGTAACGGTACTGCACGGGCCGAACCTCAACCTTTTAGGCACCCGGCAGCCCGAAATCTATGGTCATGAAACTCTGGATGACGTGAATAAACAACTGCGCGAGACAGCAGTGTTAGCAGGGTGGGAAATCAACTGTTTTCAAAGCAACCATGAAGGCGCACTGATTGATGCAATACACGCCGCCCGGCAGGACGGCAGTCAAGCGATAATTATCAACCCGGCAGCCTATACGCACACATCGGTTGCCATACTCGATGCGCTAAACGCGTTCGAAGGCACCGTCATTGAAGTGCATATCTCCAATGTGCACAAGCGCGAGAGTTTTCGTCACCATTCCTACGTGTCGCTGCGCGCCGACGGGGTGATCGCCGGGCTTGGGATCCACGGGTATCAGGCGGCTCTTGAAGCGATTATAAAGGCTCGCTAGGTGTTGTAAGAGCAGTAGTGCCACGCTACTGCTGACACCTTTCACTCTATCATCCTTACCGCATCAGGGTTGGGACGGCAAGGCGACAAGCTGTTCAATATAATAGGCCCGTAATGGCATAACATGAGGGCCGATCCGGTCAGCGCTCAGACGATCTGCGGTAAAAAAGCGAAACGCGTCCACGCCTTGGAATACAAAGAGATCCACGCCTGAGAGCGTTTTGGCTCCCGCCTGGGCGGCGGCGTTTAAAAGCTCGGTATGGGCGGGTATGTATACGGCATCAAATACCCAGTGCTGGCTGCCAAGGCCAGACGTGTCAATAGGGCACCCCGGGTGGTTGATATGACCGATGGGTGTGCAGTTGACCACGCCCTGCCAGTTAGGCAGGCCCTGTTGGGCTTGTTCTGGCGTGATGCACGAGGCATTAATGCCCATGGCGCTAAGATCGCGACATAGATTCTGTGCACGCGTCGTATCGTGCTCAAGAATATACAGGTGGCTAACGGCGAGCTCACCCAAGGCGCAGGCTACCGCACGGCCAACGCCGCCAGCGCCAATTAGGAGCACCTCGCCTGCGGGTTGGTTGCCAAACGAGTGGCGGTAGGCGCTGATAAAGCCGGTGTAGTCGGTATTCTCGGCGCGCAGCCCCTGCGCATCAAACAGCAACGTATTGGCAGTGCCAACTCGGAGTACGCCTTCGCCGCGGATATCGGCCAACTGCGCAGCTTTTTCCTTGAACGGGAAAGTAACGTTAGTGCCCTGATAGCCTTTAGTGCGCAGCGTTTGTATCGCCGCGGGGAAATCAAAATCTGCCACACCCAGGCTATCCACTAAATCGTAGCGTACAGGTAGGCCAAGCGATGCGCCCAGGCGTTCATGCAGGTCGGGAGATTGCGATTTGGCGATGCCTTCGCCGACCAGTCCGAGCTTGATCATGATGCGCTCTCATCTGTGTTGTGGTGCAGCGTTTCTGCCTCAAGGCGCTGCTGGGCCGTCACGCGTACAAAGGCATTGGGGGCGCCCAATCCTTGATAGCCGTCACGCTGTACCAGTTCAAAAAAGAACGCCTGGTGGGCAGGTTGCTGCGCATACAGCTGATGAAATTCGCCGCTGCCGTCCTGATCAAACAGGATGTGGTGGTCCTGCATCCACGTCTGGGTCTGCGACGGTAAATCAAAGCGTGCCGCCAGATCGCGGTAGTAGTTGCCGGGAATGGGCAGCACCGGTGTACCCGCCCGCTGCAGCGCGGCGCTGGTGGCACGCATCGACTCCGTGCGCAGGGCAACATGATGGATCCCCGAGCCGCCGTACTGGCGCACAAACCGGTTGCTGGCGGTATTGGGCGAGGCGCTGGCGTTAAGCGCCAGACGGAAACGGCCATTATAGTTTTGCAGTACCTGGCTTTGAATCAGCCCACGCGGGTCGGTGACATCGAAGGAGGGCGTGATCTCTAGCTGGAAAATAGCGCGGTACTGCAGCATCAGCGAGAGATAATCGTGATAGGAAAGCGCAACGCTGATGTGGTCGACATCGACCAAGGCGCCATTAGGCACGGGTTGCACATCCACCGGAAACTCACGATCCCAGGTGCGGCTGAGCTGTGAGTCGTCAATGATGTAGGAGAGGCTGCCGTCGACATTGCGCAGTGCGCTCATACGGTGGCTGGCGCCCACTTCTTCAGGCTCGACGATATCGTAACCGAGCTTGTCCGCCCGCTTGAAGGCTTCGTAGGCGTTGCTCACCTTCAGGCCGATAGCAGTAATCGCCGTGGCATCGCGCCCCGGCACACGACCCGTGAAACTCGCCTCGGTATTAAGCACCAGGTTAACGTCACCCGCGGCCCAGCGCTCCGCATTGAGCGTGTGATGACGCCCGACACACGCCATACCCAGCGCGCTGAGCAGCTCGCGTAGGCGCTGCAAATCCGCAGCCTCAACGGCAATTTCAAGAAACGCGACCGACTCAATGGACTGGGGAGCGGGAATGCCGCTGTCATCCTGCATGCTGCGCAGTAAATGATAAGAGCGCAAGCCATCGCGCGCCGTCTGGTCGCTGTGGCCCATGCGGAAAACATCGTTAAAAATTTCGTGAGATAGCGGGCCGTCGTAACGGGTCTCCTGCAGCATGGCCATGAACTTGTCCATTTGCAGTTCGCCCTGACCCGGGAAGCAGCGGTAATGGCGACTCCACGACAGGTGATCCATAGAGAGGCGCGGCGCATCGGCGGTTTGCACCAGAAAGATGCGGTCTCCTGGAATGCGCCCGATGGTACCCAGCTCCGTTTGGCGCGAGAAGATATGAAAAGTATCCAGCACTAAGCCAACATTGGGGTGCGCGGCGCGGCGCACCACTTCCCAGCTATCGCGGTAGTCGTGAATATGCCGACCCCAAGCCAGCGCCTCATAGGCCACGCGCATGTTACGCCGAGCGGCACGTTCGCCTAATTCATAGAAGTCATCGGCGGCGCGGCTCAAGCCGGGTAGCGAGTCGGGGTGCACTGTACTGCACGCCATTAATAGATCCGTGCCGAGCTCTTCCATCAGGTCGAACTTATGCTCGGCGCGGTCAAAGGCCCGCTCCCGCGCGCGCCCTTGTAAGCCTTCAAAATCACGGAACGGTTGAAGGGTGACTAGCTTTAGCCCACGCGAGCGAATCAGTTCGCCCGCTTCCCTGGGTGTGCCGGTAAACGCCGTAAGGTCGTTTTCAAAGAGCTCAACCCCTTCAAAACCGGCCTGAGCGATGGCGTCTACCTTCTCTTCCAGCGAACCGCTTAGGCAAACCGTGGCAATGGATGAGTACATGGCATTACGCTCCTTGCATTCAGTAAAATCAGTAGCCCAACAGGCGCGGCAGGAAGGTGACCAGCGCGGGTATAAATGTGATCAACAGCAGGATCAGGAACTGTACGCCGAGCATCGGCATAATGCGGCGGATAATGGCCCCCATTCCCACGCCGGAAACCGAGTCGGCGACAAACAGACAGAGCCCCATGGGTGGCGTGATCAGGCCCATCATCAGGTTGAAGATCACCACGATCCCAAAGTGCAGCGGGTCAATGCCCAGCGCCATGGCAATGGGGTGAAGAATGGGGACCAGCACCAGAATGGCTGCGATCCCTTCCAGAAACAGTCCTACTACCAGAAGCAGCAGAATGACGGCAATCAGGAAGGTCCACTGGGTATCGATACTCATCAGCGCCCACTCGGTGAGCATGTTGGGAATACGATTAAACGTCAGTACCCAGTTAGCGGCCGCAACGGCACCCATGATGACCATGATGACGGCGCTATCGCGCATGGCGCGAGCGAAGATGCCGGGCAGGTTAACCAGCTTGATATTACGGTAGAGCACCACGCCAAGAATCAGCGCATACACCACGGCAAAGGCCGCTGCCTCAGTTGGTGTCACGATGCCTGCCAGAATGGCACCCACCACAAAGACCGGCATGAGCGCGGGCAAAAGGCCATGCAGAAGCGCGTGACGGCGCGACTGCTGCCTTGACTGCGTGGCACCTAGGTCGCCGGCAAAAAAGTAGACGTAGATGGAAAGCCCCAGCGCCAGCAAAAATCCCGGTACGATGCCGGCCAAAAAGAGCCCCGGCACTGACACACCCGACACCGTGAGCGCGTAAATAATCACCGGAATGCTCGGCGGAATAATCGGGCCAATCACCGATGAAGCTGCGGTAAGGGCGGCGGCAAAATCACGCGGGTAACCCTCTTTTTCCATTGAGGGGATAAATACCCGGCCAAGGGCGGAAGTATCGGCAATCGCCGAGCCGGAAAGGCCGGCAAAAATTACCGAGGCCCAGATATTGACGTGTGCCAGCCCCGCCTTGAGGCGGCCAACAATGGCCGTGGCCAGGTTAATGATCCGATGCGTGATACCCGCTTCGTTCATCAGCTCGCCGGCCAGAATGAACAGCGGTATTGCCAGCAGCGGAAAAGACTCCATGCCGCCAAAAAACTGCTGCGACACAATGCGAATATGATAGGGAAGATCGCCGGTGCTCATCAGCACCGTGAGGGCACCCAAAATGGCAAAGGCAAACGGTACGCCCAGCAGTATGAGGGCTAAAAGCAGTACAAAAATCATGATGATGGCTCCTCATCAGAGTAGCCACTCAAACGCTGTGCGCCCATTACCAGTGCTGAAAGGCTGAGCAGACCGCCGCCCATCAGCATCGATGTTTGAAAGACCCACATCGGTATCCCGGTGCTTGATGAGGTGCGATTACCGCGAGCGGCGATAAATTCAATGGCCGACACCATCAAGCCAATGCCGACGGCCAACACCACAAGATCAATCGCCACCGCCTGCCAGCGCAGCCAGCGTGGAGGCAGCAAGCGGCGAAGAAGATCAAAGCCGATGTGCTTGTCCTGCAGATACGCCCACGCCATGCCAAACATCAAGCCGTAAATCATCAGATAGATGGCGGTATCTTCCCCCCAGCTAATGGAGCCGCCGTAGGTATAGCGCGCAAAGGCGTTGCCAGCGACCAGTAGAAAAATCAGCACCATGGCAAGGCCTGCCAAGCTGCCATTGAACAGGATCAGGCCACGATGTATCCGGGCAAGAAGATGAGGCATAAGGGCACCTTCAATCGGTAGTCAGGTACGCAGGAGCAGGAGCGGGCCATGCTGGCCCACTCACAAAGTGCTTTCTCACAAGTGCTTTGATCAAGCAGGCTTAGAAGCGCTCGGACGCCTCACTAACCGCGGCAGAAAGGCGGTCAATCCACTCTGCATCATCGCCAAGCTCGTCACGCAGGTACGCCTGAACCGGCGGTTGCGCCGCTTCCCGGAAAGCTTCCATCTGTTCAGCGTTGGGCTGGGTAATTTCCATGCCTGCGGCTTCCAGCTTGGCAATGCCTTCTGCGGAATTGAACTGCTGGATGGCGCGGCCGGTAGTACCCGCAACCACGGCGGCGCGTTTCACGGCAGCCTGTTCTTCTTCGCTAAGCGACTGGAAGATGTCGTCGTTGATCAGCAGGTGGTCAACGCCGTACACGTGGCGATCCAGCGTCAGGTAGTCCTGAAACTCGTAGAAGTTGTTGCCAAAAATCACCGAAATGGGGTTTTCCTGGCCATCTACCACGCCGGTTGCCAGGGCGGTAGGCACTTCACCCCAGGTAATGCCCTGTGGCTCGGCTCCCAGGCCACGCATCATTTCGATATAGAGCGGAATGGTTTGTACGCGGAATTTCAGGCCTTTCATGTCTTCCGGCGAGTTGATAGTGCGCACCGAGTTGGTGAAGTGGCGAAAGCCCGTCTCGCCGTAAGCCAGCGTGCGCAGGCCTGTCTGCTCCAGGCAGTGCTCAGCCAGCGCGGTGCCGAATTCGCCGTCCATTACCTGCCATGCCACTGGCGCTGAAGGGAAGGTATAAGGGATATCGGTCACGGCAACGGCGGGGCAGAAATTGGCGTAAGAGCCGGAGACCATGGCAATGCTGATAGTGCCATCCTGCGCGCCTTCAATCAGCTCGGTTTCACCGCCGAGCGACCCCGCGGGGTATAGCTCAACCTTGATGTCGGTTTCAGCTTCCACCAGGTTCTTGAATACTTGCCCGGCCGAGCCTTTTTTCGACGTGGTCCAGTCATCCGGGTCAACGTGGGCAAAGCGTAGTGTCTGGGCGGAGGCACTGGCACTGGCAGCGGCGGCAAGCGTAGCGGCGGCAATGGCGGCCGTAAGCATGCGTTGTATGGAAGTTAGCTTCATAGACATTGTTGTTGTCCTCTTGTCGTCGGGGCAGTTGTTATAAGGTTTCAAGAGCGTAAGCAACAGCGTGTTTTAGCTGTCTAAAAACAATGTACGAAATGGTACGTTCAGTCAAGCTGTGACATAGTAGACCAAAGACGATCATGATAATAAAAGGTAAGCCAATGCCAGCGAATCCCAACACATCCTCCATCACACGACGTAAAAACGATCCGGAATTTGTGCAGGCCGATATCTTGGCGGTGGCCACGCGTGAGTTTTCCGAAAAAGGCCTTTCTGGCGCGCGGATCGATGAAATCGCCGAAAAAACGCGCGCTTCCAAGCGTATGATTTATTACTACTTCAAGGACAAAGAGACGCTCTACCTGCACACCTTGGAAGCTGCCTATCAGAAAGTGCGCCTGCAGGAGGCCGAGCTTGATCTTGACCATTTGGCGCCACTCGAGGCGCTAAGTCGGCTTGTTCAATTTACTTTTCGCCATCACGCCCAGAACCCTGACTTCATCCGCCTTGTCATGATCGAAAATATCCATCATGGCCGCTATCTGGCGCAGTCAGCATTAATTCAATCGCTTAACGCAGGCGTAATCGACGTTCTGACCACTGTGTATGCACGAGGTATCGCCGATGGTTGTTTTCGTGAAGGCCTGGACCCGCGAGAACTGCACTGGCTGATCAGCGCCTTGTCGTTTTTCAACGTTTCCAATCAACACACCTTCTCGCGGATTTTTGATTGGCAACAGGCTGCACCGGAAAACCAGCGTAAATTGGAAGATCATGTAACCGAGATGGTGCTGCGTTACGTGCGTTGTGAAGACGCCACGCCTCGAACGTAAACAAGCGTCGCTGGCGCCAGCGCATCAAGCTGCCATAACGCCGTGTGTTACTGGCTAGTTAGCCCCTGCCCGTTTAATCTATAGTTCGAATAGCGAACATAAGTACGATTTTTCTGAATCATGCTCTTTGCGCTTTGTTCAGGCTCTGAACGACTTTATTAGGAGGCCTAGCGCCCATGCCCTCAGCATTTTTAAAGCACCCGTTTATGAATCAAAGTGCCTTGGCTGCCTGCGACGAGGACGCCATGGTGCACGCCATGCTGGCCTTCGAGCTGGCGCTAGCCGAGGTTCAGGAAGCCAGTGGTGCGGTGCCCGAAGGCACGAGTCAGCAGATGCGCGCTCAGTTGGAAAACGCCTCTTTCAATATCGTTGAGATGGCCGAGGGCATCGCCAGCGGCGGCAATGTCGCCATTCCATTCGTCAAGCAGGGCCGTGCGTTTCTTGCCAAGGACCTTAAGCGTTACTGGCATCAGGGGGCGACCAGCCAGGATGTCGTCGACTCTGCGTTGATGCTGTTGCTCAAACCGCGCCTGGCCGCGCTGGATAGACTGCTGTTGCGCTGCCGCGCGGCGGCGATAAATCTCATGAATACGCACAACCATACGCCCATGGTCGGACGCACCCTCATGCAGCAGGCGCTGCCGATTACCTTTGGCGTCAAGGTATCTCACTGGGCCGTGGGTCTTGAGCAGGCGCGTCGGCGTTTAGGTGATATTGAGCTACCCGTTCAGTTTGGTGGCGCGGTGGGTGTGCATTCCGGGTGGGATGCGCTGGGGCTTGAGTGGATGGATGCCTTGGCTGAAAAACTAAGTCTGGCAGCACCGGTATTGCCATGGCATACCGACCGCTATCCCATTCACGCGCTGGGTACGGCGCTGGATGCCGTAGCGGGCGCTGCCGAGAAACTGGCCCTGGATATATCGCTGCTTACCCAGACCGAAGTAGGCGAGGTGGCCGAGCCTTCAGCACCGGGGATGGGCGAGTCGTCCTCGATGCCCCATAAGCGCAACCCGGTGCGCAGCGCGCTGATCCGGGGCGCGGCTAGGCAGGTACATGGACATACCTGCGTGTTGCTGAACGCGGCTGCACAGCCGCTGGAGCGCGGTCTGGGCGAATGGCATGCCGAGTGGGCACCGCTGACGGAAAGCGCCTTACTTGTGGAAGGCGCGCTGGAACAGGTGGCCGTGCTGCTTGAGGGACTTGAAGTGAATCCCGGTAACATGCGACGCAACCTGGCGGCTACTGGGGGTGGCATCATGGCTGAGCCGGTGGCGCGCCTGTTGACCCCGGCACTAGGTGCAGATCATGCCAAAACGGTAAGTGCTGCGGCAGCGGAAACCTCGCGTCGCGAATCCCGGGATTATGCCGACGTGTTGATGGATTTACTGGCTGAGCACCCTGAGACAAACGGAATTATTGATAACGAATCACTGTGTAAAGCTTGCGATCCGGCTTTATACCTTGGTAGTAGTGTGGCTCAGGTGAAGCGTGCCAAGAAATGGTTGGATTGTAAATAATATCATTTAAAAACAAATGTTTATTTTATTTCATGAAATAGACAGGTGTCGTAATGGGGCGTTAGGCATGCGTGGTGGGGTTTGACCCCATTCACGTTCGGCAGTAACTTGTTCGTATAGAGGATTCATGTTCGCTTTGCGAACAATCTGTTAATTGCCACCAGTAAGTATGCCAACGACCCGCTAAGAGGCACCCATCATGGCCGAGTTTCTCAGCTTACATGACGCGGTAGCGCGCTACGTTCAAGACGGCGCTACCGTGGCCATGGAAGGCTTTACCCATCTCATCCCGTTTGCCGCTGGTCACGAAGTGATCCGTCAGCAAAAGCGTGACCTGACGCTGATCCGCATGACCCCCGATATCATCTACGATCAGCTAATCGGTGCCGGTTGCGCCAAAAAGGTGATCTTCTCTTGGGGCGGTAACCCAGGCGTTGGCTCATTGCACCGCCTGCGTGATGCGGTTGAGAAAGGCTGGCCGCACAAGGTTGAGATTCTTGAGCACAGTCACGCGGCCATGGCCTGCGCCTTTGAAGCGGGGGCTGCGGGTTTGCCGATGGCTGTTTTCCGCGGTTACATCGGCAGCGAACTGCCCAGCGTGAATGATCAGATCAAATTCATCGAGTGCCCGTTTACTGGTGAGCGCTTAGCCGCCGTGCCTTCGGTACGCCCGGATGTGTCCATCGTTCACGCTCAGCGTGCGGACCGCCAGGGCAACGTGCTGGTGGAAGGAATTGTCGGCGTACAAAAAGAAGCCATACTCGCCGCCAAACACAGCATCGTCACGGTCGAAGAGATCGTCGATGACTTGAAAGCGCATCCCAATGCCTGCGTGATTCCAGGCTGGGCGATCAGTGCCATTGCGGTGGCCGAGAAAGGCGCGCTGCCCTCTTATACTCACGGCTATTACGGTCGCAGTAACCGCTTTTATAAAGAGTGGGATGCCATTGCCCGCGACCGCGACACCTTTACTCAGTGGCTCGATGAGAACGTCTTTAAGGGTGTTCAAAGTCATGCAGGGGAGAACGTCTGATGAGTCTGGAATATACCTCTTCTGAAATGATGACCGTCACGGCGGCACGCGCGCTGGAAAACGGCACCACCTGCTTTGTGGGAATCGGCCTGCCTTCTGAAGCTGCCAACCTGGCGCGCCTTACCCATGCGCCGGACGTGGTATTGATTTACGAATCCGGCACGCTGCAAACCAAGCCCGACATTCTGCCGCTCTCCATCGGCGATGGCGAGCTGTGTGAATCAGCACTCACTACCGTGGCAGTGCCGGAAATGTTCCGTTACTGGCTACAGGGCGGCAAAGTGAACGTGGGCTTTTTGGGTACCGCACAAATTGACCGCTTTGCTAATCTCAATACCACGCTGATTGGTGATTACAAAGCACCTAAAGTACGCCTGCCGGGCGGCGGTGGGGCGCCGGAGATTGCTACCAACGCGGGTGAGGTATTTATCACCCTGAAGCACTCCAAGCGGGCGTTTGTGAAAGATGTCGACTTTGTTACCACGCTAGGCTTTGGCCGTGACGGCAAAGGGCGCGATAACGTGCCTAATATCGGTAAAGGCCCTACCCGGGTAATCACCGATTTATGCGTGATGAAGCCCGACCCTGAGACCAAAGAGCTTGTGGTGGTATCGCTGCATCCTGGAGTGACCCGTGAAGAGGTAATGGACGCGACCGGCTGGGAAGTACGCTTTGCCGACCAGCTTGAGAGCACCCCTGAGCCCAGCGAAAAAGAACTTGAGATCCTGCGCGAGCTGAAAGCCCGCACCGAACGCGCTCACACGGGCGAATAAGGAGTCGGTTATGACAAACGTTTATTTATGTCACCCACGGCGTACCGCCGTAGGCCGGTTTGGCGGCACGCTGGCAAGTGTGCGCCCGGATGATTTCGCCGCCACGATCTTCAAGGCCGTACTGGCCGACGCGCCGGATCTCGATCCTGCCGCGATCGAAGAAGTGTTTATGGGTTGCGCCAACCAGGCTGGTGAAGATAACCGCAACGTCGCGCGCATGTCGTCGCTCTTGGCAGGCATCCCCACCTCGGTCCCTGGCACCACCATGAACCGCTTGTGCGGCTCCGGAATGGACGCGGTAGGTACAGCGTTTCGGGCGATTAAAGCCGGTGAGATGGAGCTGGCGCTGGCCGGCGGCGTGGAATCCATGTCGCGCGCGCCTTACGTGATGGGCAAAGCCGACAGCGCCTTCGCCCGCGGGCAAAAAATCGAAGACACCACCATCGGCTGGCGGTTTATCAATCCGCTGATGAAGAAAGCCTATGGGGTGGACTCCATGCCCGAAACGGCGGAGAACGTCGCCGAGCAGTTCAAGATTTCCCGGGAAGATCAGGACGCTTTTGCATTGCGCTCCCAGCAGAAAGCGGCTGCCGCTCAACAGGCTGGGCGTTTTGCTCAAGAGATCACCGCCATCGAGATTCCTCGCCGTAAGCAGGAGCCATTGGTATTTGATACCGATGAGCATCTGCGGGATACCACGCTGGAGAAACTCGCGGCCTTGCCGACGCCCTTCCGTGATGGCGGTAGCGTCACAGCAGGCAACGCCTCCGGCGTCAACGACGGCGCGGCAGCCATGCTGGTGGCAAGCGAAGCGGCCGTTCAGCAGCACGGCCTGACACCCATGGCCAAGGTTATCGGCATGGCAACGGCTGGCGTTGAACCGCGCATCATGGGCTATGGCCCGGTACCGGCAGTACAGAAACTGCTTAAGCGCACCGGTATCTCGCTAGATGAAATTGATGTATTTGAATTTAACGAAGCCTTTGCTGCTCAGGCGCTGGCTTGCATGCGTGACCTTGGCCTGGACGATGATGACCCTCGGGTAAACCCTAACGGTGGAGCGATTGCTTTAGGTCACCCGCTGGGCATGTCCGGCGCACGGTTGCTGCTCACCGCCGCCCATGAGCTGCAAAACAGCGGCAAGCGCTACGCGCTATGCACCATGTGTGTGGGTGTTGGCCAAGGCATCGCCACACTGATCGAACGCGTTTAACGGAGGTCGCCATGGCATTTCATACCATCAATGGCCGCAGCGTGGCCTATCGGCTGCTCGGCATAGAAGCTAACCCCTTGGTAGTGCTGGCGCACCCCTTGGGCATGAGCCAAGCAGTGTGGGATGACATCATCCCGGTACTCTTGCCACGCTATCGCGTGCTGACTTGGGACCTACCTGGTCACGGGGCTAGTCAGGCGGTCAGTGGAGCACAGGTTACGCCCGCTGATCTGGCCGCCGAGGCCTTGGCGCTGGCAGAGCGTTCAGGCGCTGCGCGCTTTCACTTTGTCGGTACTTCCATTGGTGGTGTAATCGGTCAGCAGCTGATCGCTGAGCACAGCGACCGTTTGCTCTCTGCCACGCTCACCAATACCGGCGCGGTTATCGGCAACTCAGAGCTCTGGAACACTCGCGCGGGTCGCGTGCGTCAGGAAGGTCTCGCGGCGATGTCACAAGAGATTGTGCCGCGCTGGTTTGCGCCCACGGCCTTTGAAGCAAGCCCCGCGCTGAAAGCGGGCTGGTGCATTCAGATGGGCCGCGGCGACGACGAATCCTACGCTCAACTGTGTGAGATGCTGGGCCGTGATACGTTTACCGGGCGGCTATCCGGCAAGTCAGCCAAGGTGCAGCTATTCGGCGGCAGCGAGGACCTTGCTACACCGCCCACGACGCTTGACGCGCTGGCAGCAGAGCTTGACGGTGCGACATTGGAAATTTTTGACGGTGTCGGGCACGTGCCATCGATAGAGGCGCCAGCGCGTTTTGCACAGAAACTCCTGAGCGCCATGGCGGCAGAGCTGGGGGATGTGGCAAACCAGGGCGTGGCTTACGCCACCGGTCTGCAAACTCGCCAGCAGGTATTGGGCGAGGAGCATGTGGCGCGTTCAACCGCTAACGCTAACAGCCTGGATATCCCCTTCCAGCAGATGATTACCCGCCTGGCCTGGGGCGAGCTTTGGAGTAACGAGGACCTGACCCGCCGCGAGCGCAGCATGATTACCACCGGTATTCTGGCAGCTCTTGGTCGCGAGGAGCTGACGTTACACCTGAAAACCGCCAAACGTATTGGCCTGACGGAAGCCGAGCTTCGTCAGGTAATCATGCATGTAGCAATTTATGGCGGCGTACCGGCGGCCAACCATGCCTTTGCGCTCGCCAAAGAGCTGGGCTGGGGTGAATAATCGATCAGTTGTCTTCTGAACACTAATAACAATTCATACATCAAATGGAGCCATGTCATGACGTCAGTTCAACTATTAATCGACGGCCAACAATGTCCTGCTTCAGATAGCGCCACCTTCAAGCGCTGCAATCCGCTGAGCGGCGAAACGGTCTCTCAAGTGGCAGCGGCCTCGCTTGACGATGCCAACCGGGCTATCGAAGCGGCTCACGGCGCTTTCAAGTCCTGGTCTCAGACAGGCCCCGCCGCGCGTCGAGCGAAGCTGACTAAAGCCGCCGATTTAATGGAGGACCGCCAGCAAGAATTTATTGATGCCATGGTCGATGAAACGGGCGCTACACCGGGTTGGGCAGGCTTTAATGTCATGGTGGCGGCGAACTTACTGCGTGAATCGGCCTCCTTAACCACACAGATACAGGGCGATGTGATTCCCTCCAATGTGCCTGATAGCCTGGCCATGGGCATTCGCGTACCGTGCGGCGTGGTGGTGGGAATCGCTCCGTGGAACGCGCCTATCATACTGGGCACGCGGGCCATTGCCGCGCCCTTGGCATGTGGTAACAGCGTTATCCTTAAAGCTTCTGAAATGTGTCCGAATACGCACGCGCTGATTGGGCAGGTGCTGCATGATGCGGGCCTGGGTAACGGCGTGGTTAACGTTATCCATAACCAGCCCGAGCAAGCAGCAAGCGTGGTGGGCGCATTAATCGAGCATCCGGCGGTTCGGCGTATCAATTTTACCGGCTCTACAACGGTTGGGCGCATCATTGCGGAGAAAGCCGCTAAGCACCTTAAGCCCGTACTGCTAGAGCTGGGCGGCAAGGCGCCTTTTCTGGTGCTTGATGATGCCGATATTGACGCAGCGGTTGAAGCGGCCGCTTTCGGCGCCTTCTTCAATCAGGGGCAAATCTGCATGTCGACCGAGCGCTTGATCGTAGATGAAGCCGTTGCCGATGAGTTTGTCGAGAAGTTGGCGGCCAAAGCGAAGACACTGACAGCGGGGGATCCTCGTGCAGAAGGCAATGCACTGGGGACACTCATCAACCAGGAGTCTGGCTATAAGCTCAACGAGCTGATTGATGATGCCCTCAGCAATGGCGCCCGTTTAGCCTCTGGAGGAAAGGCCGAGGGTGTCGTGATGCAGCCAACGCTGGTGGATAACGTCACAAAGGCAATGCGGCTTTATTCGGAAGAGTCCTTTGGCCCTGTGGTCGCCATGATTCGCGTCAAGGGTGAAGAGGAAGCCATTCGCGTTGCCAATGATAGCGAGTACGGTCTTTCAGGCGCCGTGTTTACCCGCGATAGCGCACGCGGGCTGCGGGTTGCTGGGCGCATTGAAACAGGCATCTGTCATATCAATGCCCCAACGGTACATGACGAGCCGCAAATGCCGTTTGGTGGCGTAAAAAGTAGCGGTTACGGGCGCTTCGGTGGCAAGGCGGTCATCGAGGAGTTCACGGAACTGCGTTGGATGACGCTGCAAACTGGCCCGCGCCACTATCCTATCTAGCGCGTATAACGGCGGTTCAGAATGGCGCTCCAGGGCGCCGTTCTGACAACAAGGCCGTGCCGAGGCCAACAATCCCTAAACCTGTCGGATAAGTGTGCAGCGTAAATTTAACGATTTCCTTGTATGCGCTAATCAGCGAAGGTAGCGTCTTCTGTTTCGCTGATAATAGAAAGCTATGCTCAACGCCCGCATCAAACTACGCCACTTGATGGCGTTTCTAGAAGTTGCCAAGCGGCGCAGCTTTGCCCGTGCCGCTGAGGCGCTGGCGATTACCCAGCCGGGGATCTCCAAGGCGATACGCGAGCTTGAGGAGATCCTGCAAACGCCGCTTTTTGAGCGCACCTCGCAAGGGGTGTCGCTCACCCAAGCGGGCTTGACGCTGCTGCGCCATGCAGGCCCTGCCATGCGGGCGCTGGACGAAGGTGTCAGTGCCATCGGTGATGCGCATCATGGCGGCCGCTGGCTGCGTGTAGGAGCGTTATCCACCGTCGAGAGCCGCCTCCTGCCTGTGGCGATACAGCGCTGGCACAGTGCTTCAACGGGCCAGCACGATACCAGCGTCTCGGTAGTAACCGGTGCCAGTGCCTATCTACTTTCGCGCTTGCGCCTGGGCGAGCTTGATATGGTGGTCGGGCGAATGACCGAGGCGCGGGAAATTGGCGATCTCTATTTTGAACATCTTTACTATGAACCGCTGGTTATCGTGGCACGCAACGGTCATCCGCTTGCCCAGGTAACGCCGGTAGCCGCGAGCCAGCTCATCGCCTACCCTTGGGCATTGCCACCCCCGCAAACTACGTTGCGCCAACAGGTGGACAGCTTTTGTGTACGCCATGCCATCACGCTGCCACCGCTGTTGCTGGAGACCCTCTCGCTGCCGGTCAGCTACCGCTACACGCTGGAGAGTGACGCGCTCTGGATAGCTCCGCGGGAAGCGGTGAGCGAAGAGCTGGAGAGCGGTCTGCTCAAAGAGCTCGCATTGCCGTTTGAGGCGCAGGGTGGGTCTGTAGGCATTTGCACGAATGTGAGTATGACGAAGTCGCTGACCCGCGACGCTTTTTGCGAAACGCTACGCCAAGTGGCGGCGGAGCGTATTATACCAAGGTCGTAAAGCCGATAACCTATAGGTTATGAGTGGGGATGACTCTTCAATTGGCATGGCGGAGGCTACGCGGCACACTTGGCGAGTGAAAGTGCAAAGGGGGCAAGCGCCGCCCGATGCTTACCTCGCCATAAAGAGCATTTGCCATGCAGCCTAAATATAATCGCTTTGTAACCCGTGACCGTAACTGGCATCCGCCTGCCTATGCCCCTGGCTATAAAACCTCCGTTGCGCGCTCGCCCCAGCAGGCATTGATGAGCATGCAGCAGCCCACTGCCTCAGAACTGACAGGGCCTGATTTCAGCCATCTGCGGGTGGGGCCCTATGACAACGACCTGTTGATGAACTTCACGCAAGGCGAAGGGCTGCCTCAGGGTGAACGGATCATCTTGTTTGGCCGCGTGATGGACCAGTTTGGCAAGCCGGTGCCCCATACGCTGGTAGAAATGTGGCAGGCCAATGCGGGCGGGCGCTATCGCCACAAGAAAGATGCTTACCTGGCACCGCTGGACCCTCACTTTGGTGGTGTGGGCCGCTGCCTGACCGACGATCAGGGCTTTTACCGTTTTCGTACCATCAAGCCAGGCCCCTACCCTTGGCCGAATGATGTGAATAGCTGGCGGCCTGCGCATATTCATGTCTCGGTCATGGGGCCATCTATCTCTTCCCGGCTGATTACGCAGATGTACTTTGAGGGGGACCCCCTGATTCCGCTATGCCCCATCGTGCACACGCTGAAAGACCCCGAAGCCGTGGAAACGATGGTTGGCCGCCTAGATATGGCTAACAGCAGGCCGATGGATTGCCTGGCTTACCGTTTTGACATTGTGGTGCGCGGCGAGCTGCAAACCTTCTTTGAAAATCAATAGCTGAAAACCAATAAGGCAGGGGGATTGATGATGAAACAGCCTAACACCCAGCCGGTGAGCGAAATGATGCTGCGTGAAACCGCCTCGCAAACCGCTGGACCTTACGTGCATATTGGTTTGGCACTGGCCGCGGCCGGTAACCCCGAGCGCGACGAAGAGATCTGGAGCGAAATGGCCAAGCCCGATGCCTCGGGCGAGCCTATCGAGATTGTGGGCACCGTGATTGATGGTAACGGTGATCTGGTGCGTGATGCCTTCCTGGAAGCATGGCAGGCCGATGCCGAGGGGCATTATCAGGCCGATTACGACCTGCGCAAGCCATTCAACAGCTTCGGAAGAACCGCCACGATAGCCGAGCAGGGCAGCGAGTGGTCGTTAAAGACCATCAAGCCGGGCGCCGTCGCGCACCCTAACGGCAAGCTGATGGCGCCGCACATCAACCTGGCGATTTTTGCTCGTGGCGTGAATATTCACCTGCAAACGCGTCTCTATTTTGATGATGAGGTTGAGGCCAACCGCGAGTGTCCGGTGCTTTCGCGGGTTGAATCCGATAAGCGTCGCCAGACGCTGATTGCCAAACGCGAAGAGGCCGACGGCGTTATCCGCTATCGTTTTGATATTCGCTTGCAGGGGCCTGGTGAAACGGTCTTTTTTGACTTCTGACGCACGTTTCATGGGTGAGTATCAGTAAGCAAAAAGCGCCGGGGTTGAGTCCGGCGCTTTTTTGTTGGCGGCGATCAAGTGCTAGTAAGGCCGCTTGCTAAGCGTTAGTAATCGCGCACTCTTCTTTCAGGCCCATCGCCGTATCGTAGATCTCTCTGGCATTACCCCCTACCTCGTTTAAGTAGCTGTCGATGGTTTCCTGTAATACCGGACCCCAATCCGGGTCGTTAAGCGCATCTTCGATAACGATAAACTCATGCCCTGCCTCTTCAGCCTCTTGCCGGCCTTGCGCGATCAACGTGTCGTAGACCTCGGCGGCGCGCATCGACCACTCCATACCGCTATGTTCATCGATCACCTGCTGAAGCTCTGCGGGGAGGTTCTCGTAGTTACGCTGGTTCATGACCGCGAACAGTGACAGATCGTAGAGAGGTACTTCGGTATGGTACTGCGCCAGTTCATTGAGGCGGAACGTTTTCATCCCTTCCCAGTTGAAGCTCAAGCCATCCACGACGCCACGCTGCATTGACGTAAATACATCCGGAGCGGGCATACCGACGGCCTGTGCGTCGAGGCGCTCCATCATATCGCCTACCAAGGGCGTAGGCCTGCGCAGCCGCAAACCCGCCAAGTCGTCAGGCGTTTGAATCCGCTTCTCTTTGGTATGCAGATAACCCGGGCCCGTGGTGAAGAAGAATAGCGGATGGGTGTCGGCGTACTCTTGCTCCAGATAGCCCTGCTCAAAAAGCGACTGCAAGATACACGCCCCTTCCTGTGCACTAGAAGAGACCCCGGGCAGCTCAACGATCTGAGTCAGCGGGAATCGGCCGGCCGTGTAACCTTGAGCGGACGCACCGACATCAGCGATACCACGCGTCGTACTTTCGTACGTCTGTGCCGACTTGGCTAGCGTTTGGCTGGGAAACACCTCGACGTTAAGCTGGCCCTCTGAAGCCTCGCTAACGCTCTCTGCCCACGCTTCGAAAAGCGCGCTATCGATCATTGAGCCGCCGGGCCATACATGTGCCAAACGCAGCGTTGTCTGGGCCTGGGCGGCCGCCGGCAATAAAACGAGTGCGCTGAGCAGTGCGGCCTGGGTCACGGTTGTCTGGAGTTTCTTCATTGTAGTTATCCTTTGGACTATCCAATAGGCTATTAAAGTGGCTGGCGTATTACAGATCCAGTACAAGCACTTTGCTTTTAGAGCGTGAACAGCAAGGCGTGAACTGGTCATTGGCAGCGTGTTCATGATCCTCCAGGTAAAGATCACGATGATCCGGCTCACCCTCCAATACGCGTGTTAAACACGTACCGCAAACCCCCTGTTCACAGGAGACCATCACTTCAATGCCGTTCTCGGTGAGAACCTGATGAACGGTCTTGTCGGCGGGCACGGTAAAGCTTTCGCCGCTGCTGGCGATACGCACTTCGAAACTGCCATCTTGCGAGCTGTCGGTCTCGGCGCCGCTGAAATACTCGGTATGCACTTGGTCGCTAGGCCAGCCATGTGCTTTACAGGTCGTCATGACCGCATCAATGAAGCCTTTAGGCCCGCAGACATAGACGCGGGTATCAGCGTCTGGCTGGCCAAGCAGAGTGTCGAGATCCAGGTGCTGGCTTGGCTCGCCATCATCGAAGTGGAAATGTACCTGGGCGGCAAAATCGGCATCAACAAGGCGTTGATAAAAAGCGGTTCGCTCCCGGGAGCGCGTGCAGTAATGGAGCTCGAAGGCGCCATCAGTATGCGCCAAGCGCTCGGCCATGCAGAGCAGTGGTGTAATGCCGATACCGCCTGCCAGCAGTACAATGCGCGGGGCAGGCTTGAGTGCAAAGTGATTCTTAGGCGCACTGATCTGCACAAGATCGCCAACCTGTATCTCATCGTGCATGGCGCTGGAGCCACCGCGTGAAGCGGGGTCGCGCAATACGCCAATCAAGTAGCGGTCGCGCTCGTCTGAGTGGTTACAAAGAGAATATTGACGGATAACGCCGTCTTTAGCGCGCACATCAACGTGTGCACCCGCGCTAAAGGCCGGTAGCTCCCGGCCATGCGGATCAGCGAGCTCGAAGGTCACGATATCGAGCGCCTCATCATGACGTGCCTTGACCTCCACGATAAGCGAAGGAACTGTATGGGTCATGCGGTGGCCTCCGCTTTAGCCTCGCGCTCCTCGGTGAGGATGCGGTCAATGATGCGGCGCGCCTGCACACCACCGCCGTCGATATTAAGCTTCAGCAGCTGACGGTCCGGATAGCGAAGCAGGTTGCGTTGCTGCGCCTCGAGCATTTCAAGATCCTCTTCGAAAATCTTGCCCTGACCTTCACGGATTTTATCCGTCAGCGCCTGATCCTCAGGTTTGAAATTGCGCGCCATGCCCCAGAAATACCAGATGGAGGTGTCCGATTCAGGCGTAATAAAATCCACCACCACGCTTGAGGCTTTCTTGTCCGCTGGCGCATCAGCGCCGCCGTTGCCAGCATGCGCGACGCCGACTTCGATCAATACATGGCTAGGTGGGGTGAAGCGACAAACCTGCCAGCGATCCACTGGAACGTCGTCGGCGAGGCCGTTGCCACGCAGCGCTGCCTGCCAGAAAGGCGGCGCAGGAATATTCTCCATTTGGCGGCTGGTAATGACTTCATCACCATTCACCTTGGTATCGGGTGCTGCCTCCTCGATTTCAGGCTGCCCGATACTTGAGGCATGGACGTACGTCTCATGGGTCAAATCCATGAGATTATCGATCATCAGTCGATATTCGCACTTAATATGGTAGAGCCCGCCGCCATACGCCCAGTCAGGGTTGTTCGCCCACTCAAGCTTGGGAATGAGACTGGCATCCGCTTTGTCGGGATCGCCAGGCCAGATCCAGATAAAACCATGGCGCTCCTCAACGGGGTACGATTGCACGCTAGGGAAGCCGCGAACGCGTTGGCCAGGCATGCTGTCGCATTTGCCGCTGCAGTTCATTTCAAGGCCATGGTAGCCGCACACCAGCTTGCCATCGCGCACGAAGCCCAAGGAGAGGGGCGCCCCACGGTGGGGGCAGAAGTCTTCCATGGCAGCGACACGGCCCGCATCACCGCGGAAGAAAACGAGTTGCTTATTGCAGATAGTTCTCCCCAGTGGCTTATCGTCGAGTTCATCGGGAGTACAGGCAACGTACCACGTGTTTAATGGGTAGGGGGCTGGCTGAGTCACGGGCTACTCCTTGTCGGAATTAATTATTGGTTTTTGTTGGTTTTGGATCCAAAGTAAAGGCCATAGAGGTTTTTATCGTCAACCTAGACTTTGGTGTAGGGTTCTGGTTAAGCACCCCAATCGTTATGGAAATGAGAGAAGACAAATGAGTAATAACAATCAGAGCGTTGCCAGCCAGCTACGCAAGTTGATTGAGGATGGTCACTATGCCCAAGGGGGGCGGTTAGGTGAAGAGGCCGTCGCAGAACAGCTCGGGACCTCAAGGACGCCAGTACGCTTGGCATTCCGCACGCTTGAACAGGAAGGGTTGCTCAAGCGTGCGGGCAAGCGTGGCTTTATGGTGCGTGAATTTACCGATGCGGATGTGCACTGTGCGGTGGAGGTGCGAGGAGTGCTTGAAGGCCTCGCTGCACGACGCTTGGCGGAATATGGCGTATCTGGTCAACAGCGTAAAGAATTTGAGTTTTGGATCCAAAAAGGCAGGGAAGTGCTTGATAAGGGGCACCTGGTTGAAGAGGATATTCAACGCTGGATAGAGCTTAACTGGCATTTTCATGAGCTCATTGTGTGCTCGGCCGGTAGCGGCGTTATCGCCGATGCCATTTCACGCAATAACCATCTGCCTTTTGCGGCGGCGGCTTCCATCGTAATTGATAAAGGTAAGCTCTCGCATGAGTACCGCAAGCTTCAGCTTGCTCAACTCCATCATGAGCTTATTTTTCAATCGCTGGTAAATGGTGAAGGGGCGCGTGTCGAGATGCTGATGCGCGAGCATGCGCTAATTGGAATCCGTTACTCGGAACTGCTTTGATAACGGCGTTCTTTATTTCGTATAAAGCCAACATTAAATACGGGTGGAAAGTCATAAAGGGTGTTGACGTAGACCAAGGTCGATTAGCTCTAAGGCGGTTAGTGGATTAAAGTTGGTTTAGTGAAACGAACTAATATTCGTTATGCGAACATCGCATGCTCAAGGCTCGGAGTCCCCCCAATGAAAACGAAATTAACTCAGTGCGTGTTGGCAGCCGTCATTGCAGGTCTAACGATGAGTGCGGCACAGGCTTCGACGACCTTGCGTATGGCTCATTTCTGGCCGGGCGCATCAGGCGTCAACGAAGATATCCTACAAGTATGGGCCGATACAATTGCTGAAGAATCCGGTGGCGATCTGTCCATTCAGGTATTTCCGTCGGGTACGCTAGCTAAGCCTGACTCCATTTACGAAGCTGCCGCCAATGGTATCGCCGACATCGGTGCGACGGCACAGGGCTACACGGCGGGCCGCTTCCCACTGTCACAGATTGTTGAACTCCCTGGTGTGGCAAGTTCGGCTACCCAAGGCGCTTGTGTATTACAAAGCCTTTACGACGATGGCCATCTGGCCAGTGAATACGATGATACGCGCCCGCTATTCATGTTCACTACCGGGCCTGGTGGCATTCACACTATTGGTACCGATGTTCAAACACCTGCTGATCTGGAAGGACTACGTATCCGTCGTCCAACGGCGGTTGCCGGTCAAATGTTGGAGAACATGGGGGCAAACCCTGTAGGTATGCCAGCGCCAGATATTTATACCGCCATGCAGCGTGGCGTTATTGATGGTTTGAGCTTTCCTTGGGAAGGTTTAAAGGGGTTTCGTATCAACGAACTGGTGAGCTACCACACAGAAGTACCGTTTTATACGCTGGTGTTTGTTGCCACGATGAACCAGCGTACTTATGAGCGCTTATCTCCTGAGCAGCAAGCGGTGATCGACAACAACTCCGGTATGAAGTGGGCAGAAAAGGCCGGTGCCGTGTTCGACCGTATTGATGTAGAAGGTAAGCAGGAAGCCGTTGAAGCGGGTCATACCATTCGTGAAATCGAAAACCCGCTTGAGAACCCTGATTGGCAAGGCCCGCTGGAAGCCGGTATCGAAACGTACCTCAGCGAGCTGGAAGAGCGTGGTTTGAGCCAGGCCCGAGAGGTCTATGAGGCAGCATTGGTAGCCAGCGCCTCTTGCGCAGGCCCTCAGGAGTAATTGATGCAGACCTACCTGGAGAAGGCCAGCCACTGGCTGGCCTTGCTATGTCGCTGGGTCGCGGGTGTGGCATTGGTGGCGCTTTTATTGGTAACCATTGCGGATGTGAGCACGCGCTATCTTTATCGTTTAACGGAAGGTGCCATAGCGCTACGCGTGAGCGGAAGCGTGGAGCTAGTGAGTTACTTGATGCTCTGTTCATTGCTGGCTGCCATGGCGGCCAACGTGGAAAAGAGTCAGGTTGTTGTGGAAGCACTGTCGCATAGCCTTCCTCAGTGGATAAAAAACCGGCTTCAAGGTGTTTATCTAATTGGTTTTGCAGCGTTAGGTATGGTGCTGTTTATAGGACTTCTGGATTCAGCGGCGGCTGCTTCGCGCCATGGCGAGGTCACCCAGGATTTGCGCCTACCGATGGGCCCAATCTACTACGCCGCAGCAGTACTTAGCTTGCTGCTAGGCGTGCGAAGCGCGCTGCACGCCCTGTTGGGAGCGCTGTTTGGCGTTGAAGGAGAGGTTTCCAATGGGGAGTGAAATGATAGGGGCTATAGGCCTTGGTCTGCTGTTGGTGCTGATGGTGTTGCGGGTGCCCGTTGCTCTGACCATGCTATTGATTGGTGTGGGTGGCTTTGCTTGGGTGATCAGTTGGAGCGCTGCTATTGCCCAGTTAAAAACGGTACCTATCGAGGTGCTTTCCAATTACAGTTTCAGCGCTGTACCCATGTTCATCCTGATGGGGGTGCTGGCGGCGCACTCGGGCATGGCAGGTAAGCTTTTTGATGCCACGCGTACCATCTGTGGTGGCTGGAAAGGTGGCCTGGCTATTGCGGCAGTAGGCTCATGCGGCGTCTTTTCGGCAATTTCAGGCTCTTCGCTGGCGACGGCTAGCACCATGACGCGTGTGGCACTTCCCGAAATGGAGCGCTATGGCTACAACCGTGGCCTGGCCACCGGTGCGCTGGCCGCTGGCGGCACGCTAGGCATCATGATCCCTCCCAGTATTGCCCTGCTGATCTACGCCATACTCACTGAGCAATCGGTGGGCGACATGTTCATGGCGGGGTTGATTCCGGGGTTGATGGGGCTTGTCATGTATGCGCTGACGGTAACCGTTGTCATGCGGTTGCGTCCCTCGCTGGCGGTGGCAGGTGAGCCTACTTCGTGGCGAGCCAAGGTGGGCTCAATATCGGGGCTGATTCCCTTCTTCGCCGTTTTTTTGGTGATGATACTGGGCATCTATTTTGGTCTTTTCACACCTACGGAAGGAGCAAGTGTCGGGGCTTTCGCTACGCTGCTCTATGCACTCTTCAAGGGTATGCGCTGGGTAGGCTTTTGGCGAAGCGTTCAGGAGACGCTGGCGCTTTCTGCTGTCGTCTTTTTTATGCTGGTAGGCGCTGAAACGCTTGGCTACTTTATTTCTGTATCGCGTATCTCTTTTTCGATTAGCGACTTCCTGTATGGAACCGAGATGGCGCCTATCGTCATCGTGCTATGCATCCTGCTGCTCTATTTTATCCTTGGCATGTTCATGGACTCGATAGCGATGCTGGTGATTACCGTGCCTGTCGTCTATCCCATTATTCAAGCGCTGGGAATTGACCCAATCTGGTTCGGCATTATTACCGTCTTAACAGTCGAACTTGGGCTGATTACGCCACCAGTGGGCATGAACGTATTCGTCATCAAGGCTATGGCACCGCACGTTAGACTAGGCGAAATATTTAAGGGAGTGGCCCCCTTTATTGTCGCTGATTTCATTCGCTTAGCGCTGCTTATAGCGTTTCCCGTGCTTAGCACGTTCTTTTTGCTTTAAGCATGATCAGGGTGGGAGCGTTGTGACGCGTCTACTCGCTACCCAGCTGGCGCTGTCGAAATTCACGCGGCGCCAGCTGGGTATTGCGCTTGAAGAAACGAGTAAAATAGGCTGGTTCAGAAAAACCCAGGTTATCAGCCACTTGAGCAATTGTCATGTTGGTATAAGTCAGTTGACGCTTGGCTTCGAGCAAAAGACGTTCATGCAGAAGTTCCAGTGCACTGCGGCATGCAATCTTGCGACATAGCAAGTTTAGATGAGCACTGCTAATACCGACCTCTTTGGCTAATGCTTCAATACTTGGCTGTTCTCGATAGGCTTTTTCGATTAGTGCTTGAAAGTGCTCGAAATGCTGCTGCCCTTTCTCGCGCCGCTGTGGTCCTAGACGTTTGAGGCTTGCCTTTGGAGGCATTACTAAACGCTCAAGCTCTATTGTCAGGGCTCGGGCCAATGTGTCCAGAAGCTGCTTGCGGCCAACGGCGGGTTGCCGATACTCCTGATCGACCTGGTCAACCAGTGTGGCAATCCGTGCTGCGCTATTAGCAGAGGTGAGATGATAAAAACCGGCTTTTTTCAATATCCTTCCATTATCCAATGTGCCATGCAGATGATCCGCCAGTGGTTTTGCTAACGTAATAATATGCCCATCCACATCAGGTGAGAAACGGAAACCATGAATGGTCATGGCCGGCACAATAATGACGGACATGCCTTCCAGTGGGTGGCTGCTCCCTTCTAGCTCTAGTTCAACGCTGCCTTGGCTAATCAATAGAATATGGACAAGATCGGCATGTCTATGCGGATGAATATGCCAGTCATGCAGACGGCTACGCTCTGGAATTGACTCGCAGTGCAGAAGATCCGGGGTTGGCCAATGCTGCGTCTCGCCATAGAGTTTAAACACTGGAATCGTGGCGCTTGGTAGCATCGCTTGCCCCCTTGGGATATGCGACTAAGGTTGAGTGATAATACCTTAAAAGTCCAAATAGTGGTTTGTATACTGCCTTATTATGCCCTCCGTTTCATTGAAAAATACAAGTCATGTATTTAAGCCAATGATAACAATGAGGCATCCCCTATGAAGACACAGGTCGCCATTATCGGCGCGGGCCCCTCCGGCCTGTTATTGGGCCAATTATTACACCGTCAGGGTATTGATAACGTTATTGTAGAGCGCCGTTCAGGTGAGTACGTACTCAGCCGTATCCGGGCAGGCGTGCTGGAACAGGGCATGGTGGATCTGTTGCGCGAAGCTGGTGTGCATCAGCGCATGGACAGAGAAGGCGTGCCTCACAATGGTTTTGAGCTGGCGTTTAATAATCGACGAGTACGTGTTCCGCTGGATAAGCTGACCGGCGGCAGCAAGGTGATGGTGTATGGCCAGACCGAAGTCACCCGTGACTTGATGGAGGCCCGTGAGGCCGCTGGCGCAACAACGCTCTATGAGGCGGAAAACGTTCAGCCTTTTGATCTGGACAGCGACTCGCCTTATCTTACGTTCGAGCACAACGGCGAAACAGTGCGGCTTGATTGCGACTACATCGCCGGTTGCGATGGCTATCATGGCGTATCGCGCCAGGCGATTCCGCAAGACCGTATTACCGAGTTTGAGAAGATCTACCCCTTTGGCTGGCTCGGGATGTTGTCGGATACGCCACCCGTATCCGACGAGCTGATTTATGCACGCCACGAGCGTGGGTTCAGCCTATGCAGTATGCGTTCCGCTGCCCGCAGCCGTTACTATCTTCAGGTACCGCTAGACGAAAAAATCGAAGACTGGTCGGATGAGCGCTTTTGGGAAGAGCTTAAGCGCCGCCTGCCTGATGAAGTGGCAGAAAAGCTCGTGACCGGGCCATCGATTGAAAAAAGCATCGCACCGCTGCGCAGCTTCGTGGTGGAACCCATGCAGTACGGCAAACTGTTTCTGGTGGGCGACGCGGCGCATATCGTTCCACCCACCGGCGCCAAGGGGCTCAACCTGGCGGCCAGCGACGTGAATACGCTCTATCGATTGATGGTCAAGGTCTATCAGGAAGGTCGAACAGATTTGATCGAGCGCTATTCGCCAACCTGCCTGAAACGCATCTGGAAAGCGGAGCGCTTCTCCTGGTGGATGACGTCCATGCTGCACACTTTTTCAGAACAGGATGATTTTAATGGCCGCCTACAGTTGGCTGAACTCGACTACGTGACGAGCTCTGAAGCGGGGCTCACAACCATCGCGGAAAACTATGTAGGCTTGCCTTATGAGTCGCTTGAGTAGCGCCAAGCCTGATTCTGTTTGCTCTCAATGCCCAAGTGCGTGCTTGGGCCATTACGGTATTGTTTGCTAGCTGGCAACAGGCCCGCGAGATGCCAAGGCTATAAAAAAACGCTAAATTACTTGCAGGAGTTCAAACGTGAATAACGCTACTACAATAGGTAATGCCTTCGAGATTGATGAGATTAAACACGTCGTGCAGCTATATGTTGATGGCTTTCAAGGCGGTATGGAAAAGCTGCAGGAGGCCTTTCATAAGGATGCGTGGATATTTGCTGTGGATGCTGAAGGCATTCTAGCGACTGATCTGATCAGCGCTCGTTTTGAACGCTGGGCGAATAGCTACCGAAAGGTCACAAGCCGTTTTATTGCAGTCACCCAAGCCGGGGACGTGGCCAGCGTGCTACTGGGTTTTGATAACAGTGACAATCTTGCAGACTCTTGGGTCGATGTTATTGCCCTGGTGAAGGTCGACGGTACTTGGAAGATTACCAATAAAACGGCTGCCCACAGCACCCGCGCGGCGTGGGCCAAGCCAAAACCTTAACGGCTGTGCTGGTAGACCGTGGCCGTTAAGGTTGCAGTGACACTAGGCTAAATAGGCGAGAGCGCCGGTTGCCATTGCCTCAATACCGGTTCGCAACGTCACGTCATTACCCGGAAAATAGTAAGGTGAATGAGGCATTTCAAGGTGGCGCATTTTCTGCGACACGCTCGTTCCTAAGGTTTTTGCCCAGCGCTCGGCGGGCGTGGCGCCAATAAACCAGTAGACGTAGGGGATATCTTTGCCACCAAAACCGCTGGCTTCGGCGTTGCCAAGCAGCGGGAAATCCTCGCTGGCATTAAGGCGTGGCATGGCGAAAAGGTTGGCATCGCCAAAATATTCAGTGTGGGCATGGCGAACATGCTCTACCGCCATCGGATCGTTGTGCAGAGCGATAGTCTCGTTGAGTGTTCGGAATTCCGGCAGTTTGGGCGAGCGGCCCGCTTCGCATTCTGCGCGGATAATACGCTTAATAGATGCCACTACTTGGCTATGCAGCACATCATCAAAGCTACGGATATTAATCTCAAGTTCGGCGGAGTGGGGGATAATATTAGCTTGGGTGCCCGCGTGGAGCTTTCCTACGGTGACCACCACGGTTTCTTCCGGTGGTACTTCCCGGGAAACGATACTCTGTAGCCGGGTGACCACATGCGCTGCGATCACGACCGGATCTACCGTTTGTGCAGGCATAGACCCGTGGCCCCCAGCGCCATGAATAGTCACCGCCAAATTAGTACAGGCGGCCATGGCGCTGCCAGAAATATGCCCAACACTTCCTGCTAATGCTGGCATATTGTGTTGACCTAAAATGATGTCTGGGCGTGGGAAGCGTTCATAGAGGCCATCATTTAACATCGCTTTGGCACCGCCAAAAATCTCTTCTGCAGGCTGACAGATGAGCATCAACGTGCCGGACCAGTGTTTTTTTAGCGCTGCCATCACAGCAGCTGTTCCTACAATACAGCTGCTGTGTAGGTCATGCCCGCAAGCGTGCATCAGTGGTATTTCATTACCATCTGACGTAGTAGTGGTTTCGTTACTGGCAAAATCGAGTCCAGTCTCTTCCTTGATGGGGAGGGCATCCATATCGCCACGCAGCATGACCGTACGGCCGCTTCCGTTGTGCATTAGAGCGACGACGCCAGTGCCGCCTACGCCGCGTGTTACTTCATAGTCGAGGCTTTCCAAAGCGTCGGCGAGACGCGCACTGGTTTTATACTCCTGGAAGGGAAGCTCTGGCGTTCGATGCAACTCGCGATATAGCGTTTGGATATCTACGAACGTTGCCTCGGCCTGTTTGCTGATAGCATCTTTTAAATTGAAACATTCTGTTTGGGTAGCCATGTGTTTCTCCAGGCATTCAATGGGGAGATGTTGACGTAGAGGCCGCAAGGGTGGGGTTAACCAACCACTGCCAGGCAGCCACAGTGCCGACGTTGATCAGCATCGCCCAGATGCCAGCGTGCCAGCCAAGTGGAGAGCCCCAGGCGAATTCCATCAGCAAGTAGGCCAGGCTGCCGAATAGGGCGCCCGCCATGACGCTAGCGCGGCGTAGGCGTGGCATAAACAGCGCGCCAATTACCATCGGGAAGAGTTGAACAATTAAGCCATAGGCGCCGAGTAGGAGTAGTACCAGCGACGAGGGGTTGGCCAGTGCAAACAGGTAGGCGATCAACGACAAGCCGAGCACGCTGCCGCGTGTTGCGCTGATGATCACCTTCTCGCTTGCCCCTTTCATTATGGTGGGGCCAACCACATCACGCACCAACACTACGGCAGCGGTATGGGCTAGATTAGCGCCTGTAGACATGGCAGCGGCCAGCGCGCCAGAAAGCATCAAGCCGACCACCCAGGGTGAGAAGTTGGCCGCGTCCATTACCATACGCAGGAGCACCGTATCGGAGCGTTCTAAAGGAGAGCCGGAGAAGGTCAAAATGCCCGCAAAGCCGATAAACAATAGCGGCACCAACAGATAGGCGTAAAGCGGGTAAAAGACGCTAACCTTACGCAGCGTCTTACCGCTGTCCGCCGAATAGAACTTCATAAACAGATGCGGCCACATGGCACCGCCGAAAGCACTGACCAGCACCGCAGTACTGAAATAGCCCCAGTTCATACCAGTGGCCCCAGGCATGGTCAGGTATTCAGGCATGGTTAACTGGATCTGGCGGAACATTTCGCCCACGCCGCCGTAGAGGCGCTCAGAGATGGAGAGGCCCAGGAACCAAGCGATGACTATCATCATGATTCCTTGGAGTAGGTTGGTCCACCCGATGCCGTTCAGACCACTACAGAAGACGTAGGCGGCGACTACCAGGAAGGCTAGCAATGCCCCCAGCCAGAAGGGGATCAGGCCATCAGTAGCCGCCTGAAACAACAGGCCTGCACCGGCAATCTGAATCGTAAGATAGGGGACTAGCGCTAGCACACCGATCACGCCAGCCAGCATACCCAGCGTTTTGCTTTGATAGTGATCGGCAATCATGTCGCCTTGGGTGAGATAGCCCCGTTCTCGACCTAGCTTGGCCACTCGTGGTCCCATGGCCCAAATGGTGATGGGCATCAGCGACAGGTAAGCGAGAATATAGAAGGCTGGTGCACCATGCTGATAGCTCCAGCCCGGCGCGCCCAAGAAGGCAAAGGCGGAGAATATTTCGGCGCCGAGGATGAAGAACAAAATCACCACGCCAACATGGCGTCCACCTGCTACATAGCCCTCTAGGCTTGAATTTTTCTGACCGCGAGCGCGGAGTCCCACCCATAGCACCAGAGCGAGATAGGTCAGGGTGATGCCGACGACAATGATTGAATCATTCATGGCGATCACCTCCGTGGCGAATCACAAAGGCTACCCACATACCGACAAATAGAATCAGCATCCAGAGGATGTACCAGAAAAATAGAAAGGGCAGTCCGAGTACGGTGGGTTCGATACGATTGGCGATCAGTGCGCCGGGCCAGATCATTGCCAGGGTGCACACCGCAAAGTGCAACCCTGTTAGAAGGTGGTATGTCTTGTTCATCGGGTTTCCTGCTCGTCATAGCGAGTCTTGTTATGGATTGTTTATTCACTATGAAACAAGCATTGGGATATCAAAAATATATCTTTTAGATGTTAGATATACCATTTAGGTATGAATGGGCGGTATGGTTTAAAGTGTTGGTAGCTAAGCTGCTTTTACTTGTGGTTCACGGGCGTATGCGAGGTGTTGTCAAACCATGGAGTTTCGTCAACTGGAGTATTTTATTGCCGTGGTGGAGAGCGGATCGATTTCTGGGGCTAGCCGCAAGGTACACGTTGCACAGCCTGCGTTGACACGGCAGATGCGCCTGTTAGAAGAAAAGGTTGGTACACCACTTCTGGATCGCCACGCTCGCGGGATCCGATTGACAGTGGCGGGGCGTGCGCTTTACGACGATGCTACACGCATGTTAGACGAGCGTGCGAATATCAAGGCGCGCTTGTTAGCGCTGGGCAGTGGGCAAACAGGAAAACTTAGCCTTGGTATAACCGTGACGCATTTGTGGGTAACCGAAGTGGCCAAACTCATGGGCGACTATCGTAGCCGCTATCCCCATGTGGCGCTGGATGTCTTGCCATTGCTTTCCGGCCCTCAGTTAGAAAAGCTGCAACAGGGTAGTCTTGATGTCGGTATTATCTATCACGATGATCATGCTCCGTCGGGCATTGACGCACGTCTACTTCAGCAAGATCACCTAATACTCGCCGTACCCACCTCTTCGTCTTGGGCACGATTGCCTCCGACAAAACTTGCGGACCTTGCTGAGGCTGAGTTTGTATGGGGGTACCGCAGTATTTCTCCAGTCTATTATGATCGTGTGATTACGCACTTTGCACGGCTAAACTTTGAGCCTCGCGTGGTGCAGTATGGCGCGGATAACATTACCATTCTCAGTATGGTTTCGGCAGGATTGGGGATAGCGATTGTCCCGGCTGCCAGTCGCTGCCATCCCATGCCTGGCATCCATTTTATTGAGCTAGAAGAGTTAACAACCTGTGATATGCCACTTTGGCTGGCGTGGCGCAGGAGCAGCGCATCTCCCGTGCTTGATAATTTCATCCAAATGGCAGGAGATATATTTGGATGAAGTTGGCGCTTTTTCGTTGTAATTACTCGGAAAACATCGTGAACATCAGCCCACGCAACCACCGACTGCCTGGGTCCTGGTGAAAGCGGCGGTGCCAGAAAAGGTTGATCGGGATCTCGGGAAACGCCAATGGGTGCTCTCGAATCGTTAGCCCAAAACGCTCGCAGGTAGCTTCGGCCAATTTATCGGTCACCGTGACGATAAGGTCGCTGTTGCTGATGATATAAGGAATGGCGGCAAAATGCGGCAACGTTAACCTGACGGGGTGCGTGATTTTGGCACGTGCCAGCTGCTCTTCTACGATGCCGTGGCCGGTACCTTGTGCCATTACCACGGCGTGAGAGGCGGTGCGAAAACGCTCCACATCAAACTCGCCGGTGGCCAACGGGTGACCCTGGCGCATTAGGCACACATAGCGCTGCCCAAATAGCCGTTGTTGATAAAAACCAGCCCCAAGCTGTGGAATAAGGCCAACGGATAGGTCGATCTGGCCCGCCTCCATCTCCTGTTTCAGGTCGCTATTGCGGCTGCGCACGGTTGTCAGTGACACGCCCGGCGCTGCTTTTGAAAGATGCTCAAGCAAGCGCGGCAGAAAGACGATCTCGCCAATATCAGTCATGTTGATATTAAAGGTGCGCTCGCTCACCGCGGGATTGAAAACCTCGTTTATGTTCAAGGTATCGTTCACTCTTGCGAGTGCATCGGCGATGCCGGGATGCAACTGACTGGCGCGCGGCGTTGGCTGAAGCCCTTGAGAAGTGCGCTCGAAGAGTTCGTCCTGCAGTAAAAGCCTTAAACGCTTAAGCGCATGACTCACGGCAGGTTGGGTAATACCTAAACGTAGAGCGACCCGTTGGGTGTTCTGTTCCTGGTACAGAAGATCAAAAACAACCAGTAGGTTAAGGTCGATATCCGTAAGTTTTACCATCCCTCGATGCCTCGTCATTTGTTCGACATTGGTCTATTTAATTTAAATGAACTGATTCCAACTCATTGTTTCGTAATGTTATTAGCGCCGCTTATAGTTCGAATGAAGAGGGCTGTGTGGTGGCCGCTGTTTCATCCGAATAGCGTTAGGGCAAGAGCATAAAGCTCAACATGATAACGATAAATCTCTGACCGGAGTGACAATATGCAAGCCACACAGGTGCAACAAAAACGTCTTTCTATTGGTATTATCGGTGGTGGCATCGGTGGCGTGGCCTTTGCGGTTGCGTTATCCCGCGATAGCCAGCTTGATGTTCAGCTTTTTGAATCAGCCCCCCAGTTCTCTGAGATTGGTGCTGGAGTTTCCTTTGGCCCTAATGCTGTGAAAGCTATTCAACGGCTGGGATTGGAAGCCTCTTATCAACGTATTGCCGATTCTTCACCCGCGCCCTTTGAAGATGTGTGGTTTGAATGGCGGCGTGGCAGTGATGACACTTATTTAACTGCCAGCTTAGCACCAGGCGTTGGTCAATCCTCGGTGCACCGTGCTGATTTTCTGGATGCCATTGTTGCCAACCTTCCTGACGGCATCGCTCACTTCGGCAAGCGCTGTGTCGAGGTGCAGCAGGATGCCAAGAGTGCAACGGCTTACTTCAGTGACGGTACGCACTTCACCGGCGACGTGATTATAGGCTTTGACGGGATTAAATCAGCAGTGCGTCAGCACGTTTTACCCCCAGAGCAGTACGGCGAGATTACGCCGCTTTGGAGTGGTACTTACGCCTACCGTGGCATGATCCCGACAAGTGAACTAGAGACTACCTTAGAGGCTCACGGCAGCAAGAAGCGTTTAGCACTAGTACCTCAAATGTATCTTGGTAAAGATCGTCACATCTTGACGTTCCCAGTTAAACAGTCGCAATTGGTTAATGTTGTCGCCTTTATTACTGATCGTTCGACAACAAATCCCAAGCTACCCGAAGGTGAAGAGTGGGTACAAGCCGTAACTCACAAAGAAATGCTGGGGGTGTTTAAAGATTGGGGTCCTGCTTGCCAGGCTATCCTGGAATGTATTCCAGAACCAATGCGGTGGGCATTACATGAGTTACCTGAGTTAACCCGTTACCATCGGGATCGCGTGTTAATCGTTGGCGACGCTGCTCATGCGCTAGTGCCGCACCAAGGGGCTGGAGCCGGCCTGGCACTTGAAGATGCTTATGTGCTAGCCAGCCTGCTGACAGATACTAGTTGTGATCGCCATAATGTGAGTGATGTGCTGTCTGCCTTTGAGCAGGTGCGCTATGACCGCACCTGCAAGGCACAGCGAACATCCCATGAAGCCGGGGATATCTACGAATATGCCGGTGTTGGTAGTAGCGCCGATGAAACCAGGCTGATCGAAAATCTGGAAACCCGTTTCGAGTGGCTTTGGGACCATGACCCCTATGATGATGTGGTGGCAGCAAGACATAAATTAGCCTTAGCTCCCTAACGTTACCACCAAGTAAGCCGTGAAATGACGCTGATTCGGCAGTAGCGGCTTATTCTTTTGTCGCAAAAGATTCATAACTCAGTGTACTTTGAAGAAAGAAGATTACCGCTACAAGCCACAGTAAGGCATAGGTTTTCAGGTTCGTAGATACCTTATCTAGCAAGTAGCAGGAGCTGCTTGTGCAAGAAAACAGCTATTTTCCGTACGCTACGCCATCCAATTCTTGGGAATGAGTTGCTTAGTTGTCGGGTGTTTTCTCAAGAAATTGATAATTAACAAAAAATAATGGATGCCGGCAGGCTTTGGCAGTGACGAGAGTGAATCAATAATGGCGTCGGAACGCTAAAACTGCCGAGCTAATTACTCCCTGGTAATACCTCCTTGGTATGGCAAAGCACTTAAACAATATTGGTTCCGGCTGACAGCGCCAATCAAACTGATATTCAGTGAAATGATTGCCTTACGCCGGAGTTGCCATGTCAACCGTCATCCAACATATCGAGACGCTGCTAGTCGATCTACCGACTATTCGTCCCCACAAACTCTCCATGGCAACCATGGCCTGCCAGACCATGGTCATCGTGCGTATGCGCCACTCTGATGGTATCGAAGGGCTCGGAGAGGGCACTACTATCGGTGGCTTGGCCTATGGCCCAGAGAGTCCAGAAAGTATCAAACGCAATATCGATACTTATCTAGCACCTCTGCTGATTGGTCAGCCTTCTACTAACATCCACTCCCTGCGTACGCGGCTCAATCGGCATGCTCGCGGCAACATGATTGCCAAGTCGGCACTCGAAACGGCGCTGCTGGATGCGCAGGGGAAGCGCTTGGACCTGAGCATCAGCGAACTTCTCGGCGGCCATCAGCAAGCGCATCTCCCCGTGTTATGGACGCTGGCTAGTGGCGATACCGCCAAGGATATCGATGAAGCGTTACTACGCCTGGAGCAGCGCCGCCACTGTGATTTCAAGCTGAAGATAGGCGCTAACCCTGTCGACCAAGATGTCCGTCATGTGGCGGCGATTAAAGAGGCGTTAGGCGATCGTGCCAGTGTACGTGTCGACGTCAATCAGGCTTGGGATGAGTCCGTGGCGGTGCGTGGTATCCAGGCGCTTCAAGATGCTGGCATTGATCTGATTGAGCAACCTATCCCTGCACGGGAACACGCTGGTTTAGTGCGGTTAGCCAACCGCTTTAACGTTCCAATGCTGGCAGACGAAGCAGTGCAGGATGCGCGCGACGGGCTGGGCCTTATCTGTCGCGGCTTCAGCGGTGCCTATGCTCTCAAACTGGCCAAGGCTGGCGGCATTTATGGCGCCTTAGAGCTGGCCCACGTCGCTCAGGCCGCCGGTATAGGTTTATACGGCGGTACGCTTCTGGAAGGCACTATCGGCACAGCCGCATCACTTCACGCCTGGTCCATCCTCCCAGAAATGGCTTGGGGCACCGAGATGTTTGGCCCGCTTTTGCAAAAAGACGACATCGTCGTCGAGCCTCTCAATTACACCGAGTTCGGTGTCGAGGTGCCTAAAGGGCCGGGCTTGGGAATGACGCTGGACGAAGATAAATTGGCCCACTACGCCCGTAAATAACCCTTGTGTTCAAGTTGCCATCACTAAGCGTACACGTGATTTAGAAAGGAGATAGGCATGCTTTTTCAAGTAGAAATGACCGTCAAACTACCGCCCGATATGCCGGCTGAGCAGGCGGCCAGGATCAAGTCAACCGAAAAAGAGTATTCGCAAGAATTACAGCGTCAGGGCAAGTGGCGTCACTTATGGCGGGTAGCGGGCAGCTACTCCAATGTCAGTATTTTCGACGTTAAAGATAATGCTGAGTTACAAGAGCTCGTTAGCAATCTCCCACTATTTCCGTATATGGAGATCAGCGTCAAGCCCTTGTGCCGCCACCCCTCCTCCATTCGCGAAGATGATAGTTAAACAAATACGCACCACGTCAGCTTATTACTAATAGAACAATATCTTATAAAAATCTGAGGATTATATAATGACTGTGAAAATCTTCGACACGCCAGAAGTACAAGACTTCATTAACACGGTCGCCGGGCTCGACCAGGCTGGCGGCAATGGCCGTGCCAAGCAGATTGTCCATCGCCTGGTGGGCGATCTTTTCAAGTTGATCGATGACTTCGATGTCACTGAAGAAGAGTACTGGGCGGCGGTTAATCTGCTCAACGCGCTGGGTAGCCAGACCCAGTTCGGCCTACTCTCGCCGGGCCTTGGGTTCGATCACTTCCTTGATATGCGTCACGATGCCATCGATGCCGAGGCCCAGCGCACCGGCGGCACGCCGCGTACCATCGAAGGCCCGCTGTACGTGGCCGGTGCCCCGGAAGCTGAAGGGTTTGCGCGTATGGCCGACGAAACCACCGAAGGCGAGACCATGTGGCTGACCGGCCAGGTTCGGGACGTGGATGGCACCCCGATTGCCGGGGCCAAGGTTGAGATATGGCACGCCAACGACAAGGGCGGCTACTCTTTCTTTGACCCGTCGCAGTCCGAGTATAACCTGCGCCGCACGATCTACACCGATAGTGACGGTCGTTATACCGCTCATAGCGTCATTCCCTCCGGTTACGGCGTTCCCGAAGGCGCGCCCACCGATGTGGTACTCAAGTCGCTTGGCCGTCATGGCGAGCGCCCGGCCCATATCCACTACTTCGTTTCCGCCCCGGGCCATCAGCACCTGACCACCCAGATCAACTTGGCGGGCGACCCCTACACGTTTGATGACTTCGCCTTCGCCACTCGAGAAGAGTTGGTGATCCCCGCCGAGCGCATCGACGACCCGGCTGAAATCGCCCAGCGGGACCTGAGCGGTCCATTCTCCCAAGTAGTATTCGATGTTGAGCTGACACAAGTCTCTGCCCCGGAGCTTCAGGCACGCCACGCTCGGCCCCGTGCCAAAGAGGACGAGCAAGACCTGGCCAGTCAACTGGCGGGTACTGCCAAGGTATAAGTCCCTCGGCACAGCCCCTGACTGTCCACCCCATGAGAACGGCAGACTCCCCTGAAACCTGTCGTTCTCAAGTTCAACAGCACATCATAATAACCCCGAGGAGCGCGATCATGACCGTGAAGCTTGATCAACTTGAAGCCCGTGTTCGCAATGCCGTTCAAGATGACCCGGCCAACGGCCGGTTCCGCTGCCACCGCAGCATGTTTACCGACCCCGATTTTTTCGAACTTGAAATAAAGCACGTTTTCGAAGGCAACTGGCTGTTTCTGGCCCACGAAAGTCAGGTCGCCGAGCCAGGTGACTACATGACCGTCACTATGGGCCGCCAGCCGGTAATCATTACCCGCGACAAGCAGGGCGAGCTGCATGGCCTGATCAACGCCTGTGCCCACCGCGGCGCGACCCTGTGCCGCCGCAAGCGTGGCAACAAGGGCACGTTTACTTGCCCCTTCCACGGCTGGACGTTTAAGAACGATGGCCAACTGCTCAAGGCCAAGAACGAGAAAACTGGCGCCTATCCGGAGAACTTCAAGCAGGATGGATCTCACAACCTCAAGCGCCTGCCGCGTTTCGAGAACTACAAGGGCTTTTTGTTCGGCAGCTTAAGCGACGATGTTATGCCGCTTGACGAGCATCTGGGCGAAACCACCAAGGTAATCGACAACATTGTCGACCAGGCCCCGGAAGGCCTCGAGATTTTGCGCGGCACGTCTTCCTATACCTTTAACGGTAACTGGAAGCTGGGTGCCGAGAACGGCGCCGACGGCTACCACGTAAGCTCTGTGCACTGGAACTACGCCTCGACTATGGAGCGACGCAATTACGACGCCGGTGGCACCAAGTCGGTCGATGCCGACGGCTGGTCGAAGAGCAAGGGCGGTTTCTACTCCTACGAAAACGGTCACATGATGCTCTGGACGCAGCTGCTTAACCCGGATGTTCGTCCGGTCTATCAGAGTAAGGACTGGATCAAGGAGCAGTTTGGCGAGGCTCGTGCCGACTCAATCGTCAACCAGACGCGCAACCTCTGCCTTTATCCGAACGCTTATCTGATGGACCAGTTCTCCACGCAGATTCGCGTGATTCGTCCTCTCTCCGTGGACAAGAGCGAAGTCACGATCTACTGCTTCGCCCCTAAGGGAGAGTCGGCGGAGGACCGTCGGTTGCGTATTCGCCAATACGAAGACTTTTTCAACGTTTCTGGCATGGGCACCCCAGATGACCTTGAAGAATTCCGTGCCTGCCAGGAGGGCTACGACGGCGCCCTAGCGGAATGGAATGACCTCTCTCGCGGTGCTCAGCAGTGGATCGAAGGCGCTGATGAAAACGCCCAGGCGATTGGCATGAAACCGCTACTCAGCGGGGCCTCCCCGGAAGACGAAGGGCTCTACGTGCTGCACCACAAGCACTGGGTCCACGAGATGCTGCGCGCCATCGATAAAGAGCGTAGCCAGTTTATCGCCACCGCGTCCGCCTGAGTGTCTGTGAAGAGAGGGAAAAGACCATGAGCATTAGCTATCACGAACTCCAAGCCTTCCTGTACCGCGAAGCGCGACTGCTGGACGATCGGGAATGGGACGAATGGCTCGCGCTTTACCGCAAAGATGCCGAGTACTGGATGCCCGCCTGGGATGACGACGATCAGTTGACCCGCGATCCGCACAGTGAAATTTCGTTGATTTACTATCCCAACCGCGAAGGGTTGGAAGATCGTGTTTACCGAATCAAAACCGAACGCAGCGGAGCGAGTATGCCGGAACCGCGCACCACCCATCAGGTTACCAATATTGAGATTTTGTCTCAGGACGACGACACGGTGGAGTTGCGTTTCAACTGGCACACGCTAAGCCACCGTTACAAGAAGACCGACAGCTTTTTCGGCAGCTCGTTTTATACGCTGGACGTGTCGGGTGAGATGCCGTTGATCACAAGAAAAGTCGTGCAGCTTAATAACGACTATATCCATCAGGTTATCGACGTTTATCACGTCTGACCCGATGGTAGAGGAGAGTTAATCATGAGCTATACCATTGCCCTCAACTTTGAAGACGGAGTGACTCGCTTCATCGGCTGTAAAGAAGGGGAAACCGTTCTGGATGCCGCTTACCGGCAAAAAGTTAACCTACCCATGGATTGCTCAGACGGCGTGTGTGGCACCTGCAAGGGTCACTGCGAGCAGGGCCAATTTGATATGGGTGATGAGTACCTGGAGGAAGCGCTTTCCGATGAGGAAGCCGCTGAGGGACAGATACTTACTTGCCAAATGGTGCCTTCTTCGGATTGTGTGATCCAAGTGCCAGTGGCCTCCACGCTGTGTAAAACACAAGTAGGCAAGCTTGAAGGCACGATAGCAGCGGTTGAGCAGCTCTCCGAAGACAGTATTGAACTGGTGGTCGATCTGGGTGATGAAGGAGGCCTCGCTTTTTTACCTGGCCAATACATTCATATTGATGTTCCCGGTACTGAAGTACACCGCTCCTATTCATTTAGCTCGCAGCCCGGTCATAAGCGTGCCACTTTCTTAATTCGTAATATTCCCAATGGGGTAATGAGTGGCTATTTGACTGAACGTGCCGCGGTGGGCGACAAGCTTACGCTCACTGGTCCACTGGGCAGCTTCTATCTACGCGAAGTGACACGTCCTGTCCTTATGTTGGCGGGCGGCACGGGATTAGCGCCATTCCTTTCCATGCTTGAGCAGATGGTCGAGAAGGGCTGTGATGCACCGATCCATATGATTTACGGTGCCAATAAAGATGATCATTTGGTCAAAACCGACGCGTTAGATGCCTTCGCTGAGAAGTTATCAAACTTCAGTTACGCCACCGTCGTCGTCGACGAAGCCAGCGAGCATCCACGTAAAGGGTATGTGACGCACCATATGGATGCCAGCGTAATGCATGACGGCGATGTCGACATTTACTTGTGTGGCCCACCCCCGATGGTAGATGCCGTTCTAAAGCACTTCGACGCAGAAGGCATTGAACCGCAAAGCTTTCACTATGAGAAGTTCACCCCTAACCAAGTGGGAGAGGGCGCATGAGCAATCAACGTTTCGCGAGTGCGCGTTTTCAAGATCGAATAATGGTGATCACCGGAGCTGCTCAAGGGATTGGGCTACGAGTTGCCGAGCGCGCAGCCGCTGAAGGCGCGCGTTTGGTACTGATAGATCGCGCTGACGCTATCCACGAAGTTGTCGCTGAAATTAGCAAGCAAGGAAGCGAAGCGATTGCGGTACAGGCTGACTTGGAAACGTGGCGAGGCGCTGAGCAAGCGATGCATACGGCGCTCGCTCACTTTGGCCGTATCGATATTCTGGTGAACAACGTAGGCGGAGCGATTAACTTCAAGCCATTTACCGAGTTTACCGAAACGCAGATTACAGCGGAGATCAACCGCTCGTTGATGCCCTCGCTTTGGTGCTGTCGAGCAGTGCTGCCAGCCATGGTAGCTCAAGGGCAAGGTGTGATCGTCAATGTTTCTTCAGCGGCAACCCGGGGTATTCATCGTATTCCTTATTCGACAGCGAAGGGCGGTATTAATGCATTAACCGCGTCGCTAGCATTTGAGTATGCCGAGCACGGTATTCGTATTGTTGCAACGGCACCTGGTGGCACAGAAGCACCACCAAGGCGTATTTCGCGTGGAACGCCAGAGCCAACGAACGAGACGGAAAAAGAATGGTTTCAAGCCCATATCGATCAGACGAAGCAGAGCTGCTTAATGGGACGTTATGGCACGCTGGATGAAATGGTCGCTCCTATTCTATTCCTTGCATCCGATGAGGCCAGTTATATCACCGGCAGCGTGCTTCCTGTCGCAGGCGGTGACCTCGGTTAACGAGTCGATTAAAAATAAATCTGTATAAGTGTTAACAATAACTCTAAGCACAATAATTCCCTGGAGCACACCGTGAAACATATCGAGAAGGGTGTCAGCTTAAGACATGCGCCCCGTGATTTTCTGCGCGATCTCAATGCCGACAATGCCAGTACGGGGTTGGTAGCGGGTATATTAGGGCTCGGCGTCGGCGTCGTTCACATCAGTGCGGGCACATCGGCCGGCCTCGACCCCTCCTTCATCATGATCTGGGTTATCAGCTACTTGATGATCAATGGCCTGTTTGGGCTTTTCATGCCCGCTTACTACCGTTTGCCGCTTCCCATGGCTAACTCCATTCCCGGGGCATTGATGTTTGCCGCGGTTATTCCGGTAATTGGCTTGGAAGCTGCCTTGGGCGCTAGCTTTATTGCTGGGGCTATCACGCTGGTTGCCGGTGTGACGGGGATAATGGGGATCGTCATGCGCTTGATACCGATGCCGATAGTGATGGGCATGGTGGGTGGAATGCTGCTTAGTTTCGGTCTCAATATGGTCAAGCCGCTTGAAAGTGCCATTGTACCAGCGTCGATCATGATACTGGCGTTCTTTATCTCTTCTCGGCTCTTTCGCAAGATTCCGCCATTGATCATTTCGATGGTGGCTGGTCTTGTCTATCTAACCGTGACAGGCGTTGATTTATCCGGCATCGACGCCACTATTCGATTCCCTGAGTTCATCATGCCTGCGTTTACGTTGGAAGCTTTCCTAACGTATGGCTTACCACTTGCTATCATCCTGATTGGAATGGAGACCCCTGCGGGAGTCGGTTTGATAAAGGGGATGGGCTATAAAGATGCGCCAGCGAATGCGATTACCGCTGTAGGGGGCTTAGGTACCATGGTGTCGTCATTCTTTAATCTGCATAGCACCTGCATTGCGGCGCCCATGACCGGCGTATGCGCTTCTCCAGAAGCGGGAGCCCCCGATAAACGTTGGGTTGCTGCCGTGATAGCAGGAGCTATTTTCGTAATTGCCGCGCCATTCTACGGTTACGTGGTCAGCTTACTGGAGGCTACGCCGCGCTATTTCATCGCCATTATTGCGGGATTGGCGCTAATGCGCGTGATTACTTCCTCGATGGCCATCGCCTTTTCTGGCAGAAAGCATGAAATAGGCGCGTTGTTCGCCTTTCTGATCGCCGCTTCCGGTATTCAGATTCTTGGCATTGGCGCCACGTTTTGGGCGTTAGTGCTGGGTGTCGTTGTTTCGGCAATCGTCGAAACCAAAGACTTTGACGTCATTTTTACTCGTGGAGCAGCTGACCTCTCGCCTTGAAACTCACCTCGGCGTTGCTTGATACGGCCTCAGTAAGCAGATGCTTGCCGGGGCCGTTGGTTGCTCGTTAAATACTGACACGGGGAAGTGTGTTGCATGCAATTTCATAAGCAATTGCAAAAGGATTTGTCGATCCCTGCCATCACTGCTGGTTTTGTGGCGGTGCTAATTTCTTACTCCGGGCCCTTGGCCATTTTTTTCCAAGCGGCTCAGAGTGCCGAAATATCCAGTGCCATGATGACGTCCTGGGTGTGGGCTATCTCTATCGGCGCAGCTATCTCGGGTATCTTTTTAAGCCTGTGGTTAAAAGTGCCGGTGGTGACCGCTTGGTCGGCGCCGGGGACTGCGCTGTTGGTAACGCTGTTCCCGGGGTTGACGCTCAATGAAGCGGTGGGCGCCTACCTAACAGCCGCTGTGATCATTTTTCTGATCGGCGTTACAGGCACTTTTGACCGCATTATCCGAATGATACCGCCAGGTATCGCCAGCGCGATGATGGCAGGCATTCTGTTCCAATTCGGGGTGGGCGTCTTCGTCTCTTTAGAGAGTGTGCCGGCGCTGGCGATTGGTATGATTATCGCTTATTTGCTCTTTAAGCGACTTACTCCGCGCTATAGCCTGGTACTGCTATTAATTGCTGGTATCACGTTAGCCGTCTTGCTGGAGGGCGCGAGCCTGGAGGGAGTGGCACTCCAGCTTGCCGAGCCTCAGCTTATTCGCCCTGAGTGGTCCTGGAATGCGACCCTGAGCTTGGCTATTCCCTTGGTACTGGTGAGTTTGACGGGACAGTTCCTACCCGGCATGGCGATTCTACGCGCCTCTGGGTATTCGACCCCGGCCAGACCAATCGTTATCGTGGCTAGCGCAACGTCCTTTTTCACCGCTTTTTTTGGCGGTATCACCACGGTAATCGCAGCGATTACCGCGGCAATCTGTACCAGTAAGGAAGCTCACGAAGATCCTGCTAAGCGCTATGTTGCCGGGGTGGCAAATGGGGTTTTCTACCTGTTTGGTGCTATTTTTGCAGACACTATTGTAGCGCTATTTACGTCGTTGCCAGGGGAGTTTGTGGCGGTACTCGCAGGCCTTGCACTGCTTGGCGCGATTAGTAGCAATATCAGTGCGTTTGCGGCCGAAAAGAGCCATCTGGAAGCCTCTGTCATTACGTTTATTGCCACCGCCTCTGGCATTAGTTTTCTAGGCTTAGGCTCCGCCTTCTGGGGAGTGATCGTTGGGGCGCTTGCCTATAACCTGCTGCATCGACGTTTTAACTCGCTTAACCATAAAACCTAATAACCGTGATACTGCTTACGCGGTAGTGGGGTGGACCATGGAAAAGATCGTTGTGGCGGTTGATGGATGATAGTGAAAGTGCTTTGCATGCCTTGGCATTTGGGCAAATATTTGCGGCCCAGCTTGGGGTGGCGGCACAGCGGACTCTATCGTCAGCTATTTGGCAAGTCGTCATAATACGATGCTTGCCATGACAACCCATGGACGTAGTGGTCTTTCGCAAGTAGTGGCTGGCAGCGTTAGTCACGAAGTGCTGCACGAAGCGGCTTGTCCGGTCGCCATACTGCGCCCATAAAGGGTGGTGCTATGGGTAACGGCCAGAACGGCGATTTTCCACGAGCACCTCTAAGATAGCGTTGGCTTCCTGCATTAGAGGCGAGGGTTTTTCTCCTCGCCGACGACTGCAGATAACGGGGGAGGTTATGGTCTTGTCTGCCAATGCTACATAGGTAATACCGTCACGTTGAACGCGTTTTACTTGCTCTGGGACCAATGTAATGCCTATACCGGAGGCGACAAGGCTAAGCGCTGTCTGTACTTCGTTCGCCTCCTGTACCACCTCAACCTTTAAACCTTGGCGTCGGAAAATACCTAGTATCATATCCGCAAGACTGGGACGTGGTTTTGCGGGGAAAACAATGAGGGGATAGCGAGCCAGCTCCTCGCAGGTCGGGGTCGTACCCTCGAGTGGATGGCCGCTCGAGAGGGCTGCAATCAACGGTTCATCGAAGAGAATATCCTGCTCTACGTCTGGATCATCAATGCGAATGCGTCCGAATCCCATATCGATGCGGCCTGCTTTGAGTGCTTGAATTTGTTGTACTGTTGTGAGTTCTGCCAGTGTAAGTTCAACATTCTCAATGCGGCGTAAGTCACGGACTAATGTCGGAAGCTGTCCATAAAAAACAGATGGCACAAAACCAATACCGAATAGCGCACGCTTGCTGCGCGCCATATGTCGCGTGGCATCGATGGTGACTTCCACTTTTTCTAATATCTGCAAAGCGTGCTGCTGAAAAAATACACCAGAAGGCGTTAGGCGCAACCCTCTTGAGCTTCGCTCAAACAATTCGGCACCCACTTCCTGCTCTAGCTGCTTAATTTGGCGCGATAGAGGCGGTTGCGACATGTGCAATCTTTCAGCAGCACAGGTGAAATTAAGCTCTTCGGCCACAATGCAAAAGTATCTAAGGTGGCGTAGCTCCATGATGCCTCCAAGGTATAAGCGACAACTTAACATTACCTTTATGAACTTAGCTGTTGCCAAGCCAGCAACTGGGGCATTTTTCAGCCAATCGTTTAGGCATTGTAATAAAGTCGTATACCCTACCAGTATTCAAACGATGAGCTGGCTACGACTTTAGTCAAGGTAAAGGCAACGCTTATAGGCAGGCTGGTCTTGAGAAAGGGACCTGAGAGAGTCGGGATATTAGGCGCTGGACGTGAAGCTCAATGCTGACGCCTAAAAGCCACAATGTAACTTGGCACATTGTGGCGTGTAACGTGGCTAAAGCGCTGCGCTAACACTCAATCGCATTAACCGCCAACCCACCCTTGGACGTTTCCTTGTACTTGTCCAGCATGTCTTTGCCGGTATCACGCATGGTGCGGATAACTTTATCTAAAGAGATAAAGTGAGTGCCGTCGCCGCGCAGGGCCATTTGGGCGGCGTTGATCGCCTTGACGGTGGCAATCGCGTTGCGCTCGATGCAGGGCACCTGAACCAGCCCGCCTACTGGGTCGCAGGTCAAACCGAGGTTGTGCTCAAGACCTATTTCAGCCGCGTTTTCGACCTGCTCAGGCGTAGCGCCCATCACCTCGGCCAAGCCTGCGGCGGCCATGGCGCACGCTGAGCCCACCTCGCCCTGGCAGCCCACTTCGGCGCCGGATATGGACGCATTTTTCTTGCACAGAATACCGATGGCACCGGCGGCAAGCAGGAAGTCCACCACATTGCGGTCATTGGCACCCGCCTGGAACTTCATGTAGTAGTGCAGCACGGCGGGAATAATACCCGCTGCCCCGTTGGTTGGGGCCGTCACCATGCGCCCTCCCGCAGCGTTCTCTTCGTTCACCGCCAGTGCAAAGATGTTGACCCACTCCATGGCGGAAAAGGTTGTGGCGATCAGGCAGTCGTTCTGCTCGGCCGCCTGCAGGCGCTGATGCAGCTGCCTTGCCCGGCGTTTGACGTTAAGCCCACCGGGTAGAATGCCTTCGTGGGTTAGGCCGTTATCGATGCACTCGCACATGACCTGCCAGATGCGCCACAGCTCGTCTCTTACTTCCTGCTCGCCGCGCCAGGTTTTCTCGTTCTCCATCATCAGGCGGCTGATGCTCATGCCTTCACGCTTACAGATGGCGAGTAGTTCTTCGGCGGAGTTAAAGTCGAAGGGGATCTTGGCGGTGTCCATGTCTTCAAGCTTGGCATCCACCTGGTTTTGGTCAACCACAAAACCGCCGCCTACCGAGTAGTACGTGTTGGCGGTCAGTAGGCTGCCATCTTCGGCAAAGGCGCAAAGTTTCATGGCGTTCGGGTGATGGGGCAGGCTCTCTTCATGAAAGATAATGTCCTGGTCCCATTCAAACGTGACATCTTTCTGGCGCCCCAGCGATAGGCTACGCGTCTCTTTCAACGCCGCAATCGTGGTGTTGATAATCGAAGGATCGATGGTGTCCGGGCGTTCGCCCAACAAGCCCATGATAATGGCATGGTCGGTTCCATGGCCGATACCCGTGGCGGAAAGCGAGCCATACAGATGCACTTCCAGGCGGCTCACCTGGTCGAGCAACTGGCTATCGCGCAGAACGGCCGAAAACTTGAAGGCCGCCATCATGGGGCCGACCGTGTGTGAGCTGGAGGGGCCGACGCCAATTTTGAAAAGGTCGAAGACACTAATAGGCATGGAAGACCTCTGAATGGGAAATAAAAAGTCGACTCACCCAACGTTGGACAGGGGAATCGCGAATTAATGCCGCGTAACCTGGTCCTGGCGTCGATTAATGAGCAGACTTGATGATTGTTCTGTGGATGAAAGGAGTAGCGTCAAGCAAGCGCGGCTAGTTGCCAAATACCACCGTGCGCCCATTGTGCAGAAAGACTCGCCGCTCAAGGTGATAGCCAATAGCGCGGGCGAGCGTCAGACACTCTATATCGCGCCCTTTGGCGACCAGGTCCTCAGGGTAGTGTGCATGATCAACTGGCTCCACTCCTTGAGCAATAATCGGCCCCTCGTCGAGGTCGTTATTAATGTAGTGCGCCGTAGCGCCTACCAGCTTAACGCCTTTTTCGTAGGCCTGGTGGTAGGGCTTGGCACCTTTGAAGCCCGGTAGTAGTGAGTGGTGAATGTTGATGGCTCGCCCGCTCAAAAGCTCGCACATGCTCGGTGACAATACCTGCATGTAGCGCGCCAGAATTACTAGCTCCGCCCCCGTATTCTCAATAATATCGAGTACCTGGGCCTCCTGTTCTGCCTTGGTCTCGGGCGTGATAGGCAGATGATAGTAAGGCAGATCATGCCAGCTCGCTAAGGGCTCAAGATCCGGGTGATTGGAGATAATCGCCTTGATATCCAGTGGCAACTGCCCGGTACGGTAGCGGTAGAGCAGGTCGTTTAAGCAGTGATCTGCCTTGGATACCAGAATGACTGCACCCGTGCGCTTGGCCGGAGGGGTCAGTTCAAACGTCATGTCGAAATCGGTGGCGCGCGGCAGAAAATTTTCCTGAAACGCCTGCTCATCAAACGCTTCTCGCTCGGGACGAAACTCCGCTCGAATAAAAAAGCGTTCACCCAACCGGTCATCAAATGAGCTCAGTTCGGTGATATAGCAGTGCTGCTCTTTTAAAAAGCGGGTCACTACATCGACCGTGCCCAGAATGCTGGGGCATTGGGCGGCAAGTATCCAGGTATCCGTCATTCGGCTCATGGCGCTTCTCTTTCATCAGCTTGATCAGCAGTCAGGGCAGGCCGGTGGTGCCGGCCTGCCGGCTTATTATTGTGTGTCGATACCATATTCCGCCGAGGCGTCGAGCAGCCAACGGTAGCAGTAGTCGGCAAAGCTGCGGCGCACCACCAATTCCCAGTGTGTCTCGGAAGGGCGGCGCAAAACCACGGTGGCCTTGGCAAACACGGTGGTTACCCCCTTGCCCACGGTAAATGTGCTGGGATGTACGTCATAGGAGATCGACTTCATCAGCACCTCGCGGGCATTGTCGCCGCTAAGCGTTAGCACTGTCTGGCCGCCGCTTGCATTGACGATGCTCACGTGGGCATCGCCCAAGGCCTGGCGCAGCGCACTTTCTAGCGCGCACTCTTCGCCGCCCGGCACAATCACTAGCCATTCGTCGGGCGAGAGCCACTGGATTGTGCGCTCGCCGCTATCGTCGTGTTCCAGGGCATTGGGCTTGGCCGGTAGGCTCATGCCAAGCGTGGCGCGAACCGCTTCATCGAGCACGATGGCCCCGCCGCGCAGCACCAGGTGGCCCAGCAGTGCTTTTTCACGCAGGACAACGCCTGCCTGACCATTAGTGCGGGGCACCGGGTGCTGCTGGTAGCTCCACGCCAGAGGAGATTCGACCTGCGGATTGCCGTCGGGCACGGTGTTGAACTCGCAAACGTTAGGTACACTCGCGTTAGACATGCTGGCGCTCTCCTTTCGGGTCGATGAAGACAGGGCTTACGATTTCAGCTTCATGCACTGTGCCATCGGTCATGGGAATATAGACGGTCTGCCCCATTCGCTCGTGACCACCCATTACCACGGCAAGGGCGAAGCCGTGTTTGAGCGAGGCGCTGTAGTAACTCGACGTTACGTGCCCCTTCATGTCCATAGGGATCGACTGCTTGCCGTCAAAGACGACCTGGGCGCCTTCCTCCAGTACCACGCTTGGGTCTTTGGGTTTCAGGCCGACAAACTGCTTGCGGTCCGTACGGCGGGTGTCGGGGCGTGACAGGGCGCGCTTGCCGATCCACGGGAAGGGCTTGTCGTAGCCGATCGCCCAGCGCATTCCAAGGTCTTCCGGCGTCACCGAACCGTCGGTATCCTGGCCGACAATGATCAGGCCTTTTTCCGCACGCAGGACGTGCATGGTTTCGGTACCGTAAGGCGTCAGGTTGTACTTTTTACCGTGCTCGAAAAGCTTCTTCCAGACGTGCATGGCGTAGTTGGCTTGCACGTTGATCTCGAACGCCAGCTCGCCGGTGAACGAAATGCGGAAGATGCGCGCGGGCACCTCGGCGACCGTGGCATCGCGCCAATCCATGAACTTGAAGTTCTCTTTATCAAGATTCATGTCGGTCAGCTCGGACAAAAGCTTGCGGGCGTCCGGGCCGGTCACGGTCATGGTTGCCCAGTGGTCGGTCACCGAGTTGAAGTAGACCTGAAGCTCCGGCCACTCGGTCTGGTGCCACAGCTCCAGCCACTCGAGTACGCCTGCCGCGCCGCCGGTGGTGGTGGTCATCAGGAAGTGGTTATCACCCAGGCAACTGGTGGTACCATCATCCATCAGCATGCCGTCGTCTTTACACATCAGGCCGTAACGCACGCGGCCAGGGGCGAGCTGGGCCCACTTGTTGGTATAGACGCGACCCAGGAACTCGCGGGCATCCGGGCCTTGAATATCAATCTTGCCAAGCGTCGAGGCATCCAGAATGCCCACGCCTTCGCGCACCGCCAAGCACTCGCGGTTGACTGCATCGTGCATGGTTTCTTTCTTGCCATTCACGGTGCGAGGGAAGTACCACGGGCGTTTCCACTGGCCGACATCCTCGAACTCGGCTCCGTTTTCCACGTGCCACTGGTGCAGCGCGGTGTAGCGCTCAGGGTCAAACAGCTCGCCGCAGTGACGGCCAACGATGGCGCCAAAGGTCACCGGCGTATAGTTGGGCCGGAACACGGTGGTGCCTACTTCGGGAATCGAGCGTTTCAGGCAGCGTGCAGCAATCGCCATGCCGTTGATGTTGCCAAGCTTCCCTTGGTCGGTACCAAAGCCCAGCGCGGTGTAGCGCTTGACGTGCTCAATGGATTCAAAGCCTTCGCGGGTGGCAAGCTCAATACCCGCCGCGGTGACATCGTTTTGCAGGTCAACAAACTGCTTGGGCGCGCGTAGGGCGCTCTTTTCATGCGGCACTTGATAAAGCGCGCAGGAAGGCGCATCACGCCGCGCTCGCGTGGCGGGCAGGGCAGCTTCCTCGGCGCTGTTAAAGCCGCACTCCAGCGCTGCCTGACACCCAATGCGAGCGCCATCGGCAAGCGTTTCGCCGAGGGCATAATAGCCCGCCACGCCGCCAGCCGACTGCATGCCCTTGACCGTGCCGGGCACAAAACCTAATAACTCTTCGTCCCATGCCGGGCGTGTGCCGGTGTGTGAGGAGAGGTGGATCACCGGGCTATAGCCGCCGGAGGTGGCGATGGTATCGCACTCAAGCTCTTCGGCTTTGCCGGTCACCACGAAACGCTCAAGATCAACGGCCGAGACGCGTGCGCCGGTAACACGCTGATTACCGCGTGCTTCGATGACGGCACTGCCAGTGATCACGCGAATACCGCTGTCGCGTGCCTGGCGAACCAGGTCGCCATCAGGGTTGGCGCGGGCATCGACAATGGCGACGACCTTACGTCCGGCTTCTTTCCAGTCGAGAGCTGCGCGGTAAGCGTGGTCGTTGCTGGTGGAAAGCACCAGGCTGTTGCCGGGCACCACCGCGTAGCGGCGAATATAGTTGGAAACGGCGCCTGCGAGCATGGTGCCCGGCAAGTCGTTGTTGGCGTACACCAAGGGGCGTTCGTGGGCGCCGCTGGCCAGCACCACTTGGCGGGCGCGCACGCGGTGAAGACGCGCACGTGATTCACCGGGGAAGCCCGCTTCACGGGCGGTATCGGCCATATGCTCGGTACGCCGCTCGTGCAGCGTGACAAAGTTGTGGTCGTGATAGCCGTTGGCGGTGGTGCGTGGCAGCAGCGTCACGTTATCCATCGCGCCAAGCTCTTTTACTGTTTGCTCAACCCAGCGCGTCGCTGAAACGCCATCCAGGGTTTCGCGGCTATCCAGTAGCGAGCCGCCCATCTCTTCCTGTTCATCACACAGGATCACACGCGCACCGGAACGCGCACCGGAACGCGCGGCAGAAAGCGCCGCGGCAAGCCCCGCTGGGCCCGCGCCGATCACCATCACATCGCAGTGGTGATGCATGTGATCATAAATGTCCGGATCGGACTCGGTCGGTGCACGACCTAGCCCCGCGCCCATGCGGATATACTTCTCATAGGTCATCCACATTGAGGCAGGGGCCATAAAGGTCTTGTAGTAGAACCCTGGCGGCATAAAACCACCGCCCAGCTTGCCTACCCAGCTCATTACGTCACGCTGAACGTTGGGCCAACCATTGGTACTGCGCGCCACCAGGCCGTTGTACAGGCCCTGCTGGGTAGCGCGGACGTTGGGCACTTGGGTGTCATCCTTGGCGCCCAACTGAACGACGGCATTGGGCTCTTCGGCACCGGCGGCGACAATGCCGCGAGCGCGTGAATACTTGAAGCTACGGTTGACGATATTCACGCCGTTGGCGAGCAGTGCCGAAGCGAGCGTGTCGCCTTTCAGACCCTGGTAACGCTGGCCGTTAAAGGTGAATTCAAGCACTTGGGAACGATCGACACGCCCGCCGGCATCAATACGATTTTTCTGGGTCATGGCGAGGCCTCCTCATTCAGTGCTTTGTTTTCAGGCCGTGCGCCCACGGTCTGCCAGCCGCCATCGGCCACTTGAACACCTTGTTCGTGACGAACATCGGGCGTTGCCGCCGTAATGCTTGGCTGCTCACCCATGGGGTAGGTTTCGAGAATTTCGTAGGTCACCGTATTGCGGGTGATATTGAAGAACTTGCGACAGCCCACCGAGTGCACCCACATTTCGTGGTGAATACCGCGCGGGTTGTTGCGGAAGAACAGGTAGTCACCCCACTCCTCGTCGCTGGTATTGTCCGGGTCGGAAGGGCGCATCAAGTGGGCCTGGCCGCGAGGGTGGAACTCCTCTTCCTCGCGGTGCTCCTTGCAGTAGGGGCAGAAGATATAAAACATGATGGGCTCTCCTCAGTGCGCCACGCCAGCGGCGCCGTGTTCATCAATCAGCGCACCGGTATTGAAACGGTCGATGGAAAAAGGCGCAGCGATGGGGTGCATTTCACCCTTGGCCAGGCTTGCGGCGAAAACATGCCCGGATCCGGGGGTCGCCTTGAAACCACCGGTGCCCCAGCCACAGTTGAAATACAGACCTTTAACCTTCGTTTTGGACAGGATCGGGCAAGCATCCGGGCAGGTATCGACGATGCCGCCCCACTGGCGGTTCATACGCACCCGAGAGAACATCGGGAACATCTCGACGATGGCCTGAAGGGTGTGCTCAATGGTCGAGTAGCTGCCGCGCTGGCCGTAACCGACGTAGCCGTTGATGCCCGCCCCGATGACCAGGTCGCCCTTGTCGGACTGGCTGATGTAGCCGTGAACGTGGTTGGACATGGTGACGGTATTGAGGACCGGCTTGAGCGGCTCGGACACTAATGCTTGTAGCGGATGGGATTCCAACGGCAGCTTGATGCCCGCCATGTTAGCCAATACGCCGGAGTTGCCCGCCGCCACGCAGCCCACGGTATTGGCTTCGATATCACCGCGGTTGGTGTGGACGCCCAGCACCTTGCCATCGCGAATCTTGAAGCCGGTGACCTCGGTATTTTGCAGAAGATCCACGCCGAGAGCATCGGCACCACGCGCATAGCCCCAGGCCACCGCATCGTGGCGCGCCACGCCGGCACTCTTCTGCCAGGAAGCGCCCATGATCGGGTAGCGGGCACGGCTGGAAATATCCAGTTGAGGCTCGATCTCCTTGATCTGTTGCGGAGTGACTACCTCGCTGTCGATACCGTTCAAACGGTTAGCATGAACGCGGCGCTGAATATCACGCATGTCCTGCAGGGTGTGGCCCAGATTGAGTACACCGCGCTGGGAAAACATCACGTTGTAGTTCAAATCCTGGGAGAGGCCCTTCCACAGATCCAGCGAGTGGTTGTAAAGCCGCCCTGATTCATCCCATAGATAGTTAGAGCGTACGATGGTGGTATTACGTGCGGTGTTGCCGCCGCCCAGCCAGCCCTTTTCAACCACGGCGACATTCTTGATGCCGAACTCTTTCGCCAGGTAGTAAGCAGTGGCTAGTCCGTGACCGCCACCACCGACAATGATGACGTCGTAGCGCTTCTTGGGCTCAGGGTTGCGCCACTGGCGCTCCCAGTTTTCGTGATGTCCAAGCGCATGTTTGACCAGTCCGAAGCCGGAATAACGTTGCATAAAGTTTCTCCTTGATCGGCTCCGCGGAGCCGGCTGGCGGCTATCGTCAGGCGATTGAGGCGCTATCGGCTACGTGCTCACTGGTGGTTTGGGCTTGGCCATATACCGGGTAGTGGGCACACAGGTCGGCGACGTTTTCACGTACCTGGTTTTCTACGTCAGTGGTGTCCTGCTGGTCGGCCAGTACGTCAAGAATGTCGCAAATCCAGCCTGCCAGGTGCTCACAGTCTGCCTCAACCATTCCGCGGGTGGTTACCGCCGGAGTGCCAATGCGCAGGCCCGAGGTAACGAAGGGGCTTTGCGGGTCGTTGGGCACGGTGTTCTTGTTGACCGTGATATGCGCGCGCCCAAGGGCTGCGTCGGCATCTTTACCGGTAATGCCCTGTTTGATCAGCGAGACCAGGAACAGGTGATCGTCGGTACCGCCGGAAACCACATCAAAACCACGCTCAACGAAGATGCGCGCCATCGCACGGGCGTTGGCGATAACCTGACGCTGGTAGTTAACGAAGTCCTGGTTCATGGCCTCTTTGAACGCCACCGCTTTGGCCGCGATCACATGCATCAGCGGGCCGCCCTGCTGGCCGGGGAATACCGCGCCATTGAGCTTCTTGTAAAGCGTCTCGTCGCCATCGGCGGAGAGAATCAGGCCGCCGCGCGGGCCGCGCAGTGTCTTGTGGGTCGTGGTCGTCACGACATGGGCATAGGGCAGCGGGCTCGGGTAGAGACCAGCAGCTACCAGGCCCGCTACGTGGGCCATATCGACCATCAGATAGGCGCCGACTTCATCGGCGATGTTACGGAAACGGCGCCAGTCGACCACGCGTGAATAGGCCGAGAAACCCGCAATGATCATTTTCGGCTTATGCTCTCGCGCCAGCCGCTCTACTTCGTCGTAGTCGATTTCGCCGGTGCCTTCGACCAGGCCGTACTGGATAGCGTTGTAGTGCTTGCCCGAGAAGTTGGGGGCTGCACCGTGGGTCAGGTGGCCGCCGTGGGCCAGGCTCATGCCCAGAATAGTGTCGCCAGGACTTACCAGCGCCATGAATACCGCCGCATTGGCCTGAGCGCCGGAATGGGGCTGTACGTTGGCATAGTTGGCACCAAACAGGCTGCAAGCCCGCTCGATAGCCAGCGCTTCCACCTTGTCGACGAATTCACAGCCGCCGTAATAGCGCTTACCGGGATAGCCTTCGGCGTACTTGTTAGTCAACTGGGTGCCTTGCGCTTCCATCACCAGCTTGCTGGTGTAGTTCTCAGAGGCGATCAGTTCGATGTGGGCTTCTTGACGCGCTGTCTCTTCAGCGATTGCCGAGGCAAGGGCCGTGTCGTAGTTGGCCAAGCGGGCTTCGGGAGAAAAGTTATTGTGAGTCATCTGGGTCTCCAGGCTAGTCGCTTATATTCGGTCTGGGAGTTTGTTAGCGTCAGGAATGGCATCACCATTCACGCTATCGTGCCGCGATAGTATCGCTGGGCTTGCCCCCCAAGATGCTTACCGACGTCACCGCTCGGCGTATTTGCGACATTGACGTGAATTTTTTATGGGCCTTTATAAGGCGTCGCTCATTTATTGCTCGACGTCGTTTATAAGTAATTGCGGGTAGGCCGGGTGCGTCATGCTGCGGCAACAGGCTAATCTTTAATTGGCCTGCTGATCAGGAAGCGTTTCTCGAAAGCGCTTCACATACGCCAGCTCGATTTAAAATAATGATGCCAGCGCAGTTGTTGGAGTGGCCCTTGATAGCGTCCTTGAGACCGCTCTCTGAGAAAACCTCTTGAGACTGCGCCAGCACCCGGAAGAGAGGATTTCGCATGTCCAACAATCGTGGTGTTGTTTATATCGGCGACGGTAAAGTCGAAGTTCAGGATATCGCCTACCCGAAAATGGAAACCCCCCATGGCAAGCCCATTGATCACGGTGTCATTCTGAAAGTAGTGTCCACGAATATTTGCGGCTCCGACCAGCACATGGTACGCGGACGCACCACGGCGCCTACCGGTATGGTGCTGGGGCACGAGATCACTGGTGAGGTGATCGAAAAAGGCAAGGGCGTCGAGTTTCTAAACATTGGCGATATTGTATCCGTTCCCTTCAACGTCGCTTGCGGCCGCTGTCGCACCTGTAAAGAGGGCCACACCGGTCTTTGTCTACATGTTAACGATGACCGAGCGGGCGGTGCCTACGGCTATGTTGATATGGGTGGCTGGGTGGGCGGTCAGGCGCACTACGTAATGGTGCCCTACGCTGACTTCAACCTGCTCAAGTTCCCGGACCGTGATCAGGCCATGAGCCAGATTCGCGATCTAACCATGTTGAGCGATATTCTTCCGACCGGTTTCCACGGCGCCTTGAAAGCGGGCGTTGGTGCGGGTTCCACCGTGTACGTAGCGGGCGCAGGCCCTGTAGGGCTGGCTGCTGCCGCCTCGGCACGCCTGTTAGGCGCAGCGGTAGTGATGATTGGCGATTTCAACAAGGATCGCCTGGAGCACGCCCGCAAGATGGGCTTTGTACCGATTGATCTAAGCAAGCATGACCGTTTGGGCGAGATGATTGCCGCGGTGGTTGGCGAGCCCAGTGTAGACAGCGCCATTGATGCGGTTGGTTTTGAAGCTATTGGGCATGGCGGTAAAGAGCAACCGGCAGTAGTGCTTAACCAGATGATGGAAGTAACGCGCGAAGGCGGCTCTATCGGCATTCCAGGCCTATACGTAACGGAAGACCCGGGTGCGACCGAGAAAGCCGCACAAACCGGTAGCCTGAGCCTGCGCTTTGGCCAGGGCTGGGCCAAGGGGCTCTCGTTCCATACCGGCCAGACGCCGGTAGTGCAGTACAACCGCCAGCTGATGCAGGCCATTCTGCACGGGCGTTTGAACATTGCCGAGATCGTTAACGCCCAGGTGATTTCGCTGGAAGATGCGCCAGCAGGTTACGAGCAGTTCGATGCGGGCGTGGCCAGCAAGTTCGTGCTTGATCCGCATGGATTGCTTGGTGTTGCCTGATTAAGCGCTAAAAGAAGCGGGTAACCAACGCTAATAACGCTCATGGCTACGTGCCATGGGCGTTTTTTTGTGTCCGCTTAAGGCGAGTGTACGCCACAAAAAAACGGATACCGAGGAACTCAGTATCCGTTTTGGGTCGGGCTAGTGGTGAGTGAGGGGCTACCGCATTAGAAGTCGACTACCAGGTCACCTTTCGGTTTGCTGCAGCAGGACAGAATGTAGCCCTCTTCAATATCTTCGTCGGTGATACCGCCGTTATGCTCCATTTCCACCTCGCCAGATTTCAGCTCCACTCGGCAGGTGCCGCAGATGCCCATACCGCAAGCCTTGGGAATATGCAGCCCCAGCTTGGCGGCTGCGGCGTGAACCGTTTCGCCTGCTTGTATACGTACACTTTTGCCCGACTGGGCAAATTCGATGTTGATCAGATCCTCAGGCTCTGCTAGCTCGGCTTCCACTTCGGCCTGCTCGGCAAGCTCCAGGACGTCTTCCTGAACGTCAACCGGCGTCTCGCCAAACAGCTCTTCATGGTAGTGGTCCATGTTGTAGTTGTTGGCGCGCAAAATCGCTTTGATGGCATTCATATACGGTACGGGGCCGCAACAGAAGATCTCCCGCTCAAGGAAGTCCGGTGCCATCAGCTCAAGCATGGGCTGGGTTAGAAAACCGCGGTAGCCAGCCCATGCCTCACCGATATCTTCTTTCTTCTCGCACACGATATGGAGCTTGAATTCGGGTATACGCGAGAACATGTGCACCAGCTCGCGATGGAAAATGACATCGCGCGGGGCGCGGGCGCTGTGGATGAATTCCACGTCGACGTTGGCGTTGGTATCGAAGAGCCAACGCGTCATCGACATTAGCGGTGTGATGCCTACACCGCCTGAGAGAAGCAGCACCTTTTCGGCAGGAAAGTCGATGGAGTTGAAGTTGCCCACCGGACCATGGACCACCAGCTCGTCGCCTACCTTTAAATTGGCATGCAGCCAGTTGGAGACCTGGCCTCCCGGCACCTGTTTGACCGTGATTGAAAAGCTGTAAGGCACGGAGGGAGAACTTGAAATCGTATAGGAGCGCATAACGGGCTGATTATCGATTTCGAGCTCTAGTGTCACAAATTGGCCCGGCTTGAAGAAGAACATTACCGGCTGTTCAGCCATAAAGCAGAACGTGCGAACGTCCCAGGTTTCCTGAATGATCTTGACGCACCGCACATGGTGGCGGCCGTTGGTCCAGGTTTGGGTCGTGACGGGATTAAAGAAGTTCGTTGTCATCGTCGTCTCAATATGGCCGTGCTATCGCGTTGCCTTCACCGGCCCGTCCTGTCTGCACGGTCCAGCACCATTAACCTGCATTCTGAGTACGCGCTTTATGACCAGCTTGCCTGTTAGCGACACGCACTTACCTTGCGGCACCTTCGGCCTATCAAAAATCTCCGCTCACGTCGTCGCCACGCCACATAGTGTCGTGGGCAGACAATTGAAAGCAAATGGCGTGGACCACAATCCATCAACAAGTAGCAAGCGCTGCGCGCTTCACACAATCGCCAGGTTCAGCAACTTAACAACAAGACAATTACGTTTGGTTAATGACTCTGTCGCCACCCTGGGTAAGGGAGGCGGTATTTAAAAGGATATCTGGTATGAACAAGACAATGGATGACACACTCAACGACCCTCTGGCCGCCATGCGTGAAGCGACGGTTGATATGCTGCAGTCCCGTGCGCACGCCTTTTCTCTACCCCAGCCGTTCTATAACGATGCCCGCTTGTTTGCGCTCGATATGCAGGAAGTCTTTGAAAAAGAGTGGCTATTCGCAGGGATGACCTGCGAGATACCGGCCAAGGGCAACTTTATGACCTTGGAAATCGGTAATAATCCCGTTGTGATTGTGCGTGGCGGTGAAGGACAGATTCATGCGTTTCATAACGTATGCCGCCATCGTGGCTCACGACTGTGCACCAAGGACAAGGGAAAAGTCGCAAAACTGGTATGCCCCTACCATCAGTGGACTTACGAGCTTGACGGCCGCCTGCTGTTTGCCGGAAGCGACATGGGTACGGACTTCGACCTTAACCAGTTCGGGCTGAAGCCGGTTAGCGTGTGCACTGCGGGGGGCTTTGTGTTTATTAATCTGAGCGATAACCCGCCCGCCATCGACGATTTCCTGGTGACGCTTGAGCACTACCTTGAGCCGTACCAGATGGACAACGTCAAGGTCGCTGTAGAGTCGAGTATTATTGAGCAGGCCAACTGGAAGCTGGTCATCGAGAATAACCGCGAGTGTTATCACTGTAATGGTGCGCACCCAGAGCTTTTGAACTCGCTAATCGAGTTTGACGATACCGAAGACCCGCGCGCGACGGACAAGTACAAAGACCTGGTATTCCGCAAGCAGGCCGATTGGAACGGCGAGCAGGTGCCTTGGCGGCTCAAGCGCTTTGACAAGCGTAACCGCCTGACGCGCACACCGCTACTTGATGGCGTGGTGTCCATGACCATGGATGGCAAGCCAGCGTGTAACAAGCTGATGGGCCGGTTGACCAGCCCGGACATGGGCTCGCTGCGCATTCTGCACCTGCCCAACTCCTGGAACCACTTCATGGGCGACCATGCCGTCGTGTTCCGTGTATTGCCGCTTGGTCCGCAGAAAACCATGGTCACGACCAAGTGGCTGGTGCACAAGGACGCGGTAGAGGGCGTGGATTACGACCTGGAAAACATGCGTCGCGTATGGGACGCCACCAACGATCAGGATCGCCAGCTGGCGGAAGAGAATCAGCGCGGTATCAACTCCAAGGCCTACCAGCCCGGCCCCTATTCACCAACCTACGAGTTTGGCGTCATCGACTTTATTGATTGGTACTCCGAGCGCATGCTCAGCAATCTGGGAAGCGATAGCGTATCGCTGCAGTTGGCGCAGGGCTAACTGCACGCTGATGATGGGCTGGCCCGCTTTGGCGGGCCAGCCTGCGTTTAGCAATTGCCAATCCGTTCATCAACGCATTAATCAATCAGCTCATGCCCTTACTCAAAGGGCAGAAAACGCTCAATAGCGTGGCGTACCGAAGGCAGCAGAATGTCCTTTTGATCGATAAGCTTGCGCACCAACGTTGGCAGCTCGGTAACCGCCTGCTTGCGATGGGCCTCAGCGGCGATTTGAGCACATGTATCGGGGTCGGCGTTCTCTGGAATATTGATACCCAGCGCGGTCAGCTGTGCCCGAAAATCATCACCATCAATCAGTTCGACAATCATCATGACGGCATCCTCTCTTGTGTTGGTTGTTGGTCTGTCAGTGTACCTATAAATCGGCCGGCAATAGCGCTGGCAACGCGGCAATAGCTATGCCGGGGTCGGTTTTGAATAACTGCGCAAGTGAGTATCGCCTAAAAATTTAAACGCCCTATCCGCCACCTCGGCGGTTAGCGTACAGAAAAAAATAACAACGAGGATAACCTATGGACCATGATGATCCTGTTTTGACCCCCGGTCAGGATAACAAGCAGGTGATGGGGCTGGATTTCCATAACCCCGTCTTTCCGCTCTCCGCACTCGCCATTCTGCTGTTTATTCTTTATGCGCTGATCTATCCCGATGCTGCGAATACCCAGCTTGGCCTTGCCAAGAACTGGTCGATTGAGCATTTCGACTGGCTGTTCATGATTGCGGGTAATATTTTTGTAGTGTTCTGTCTGGCGCTTATCTGTCTGCCGGTTGGGCGGATACGCTTGGGCGGAAGTGATGCCAAGCCGGAATACTCGCGCACCTCCTGGTTCGCCATGCTGTTTGCGGCGGGCATGGGTATCGGGCTGATGTTCTGGAGTGTTGCTGAACCAGTGGCCTACTACACCGATTGGTACGGTACGCCCTTGAATATTCCCGCAGGTACACCGGAGGGCGCTAGCGCCGCCATGGGCGCCACCATGTTTCATTGGGGGCTTCATCCATGGGCGATCTATGGCGTTGTCGCGCTATCCTTGGCTTTTTTTACCTACAATAAAGGCTTGCCGCTAACCCTGCGCTCTGCTTTTTACCCGATTTTGGGTGAGCGAACGCGCGGCTGGGCAGGCCATGCCATTGATATTCTTGCCGTATTGGCAACCATCTTTGGCTTGGCAACGTCGCTTGGCTTTGGCGCTACCCAAGCGGCTGGCGGGCTTGCCTATCTTTTCGACATACCCAATACCCTTGGAACGCAGATGGCAATCATCCTGGTGGTTACAGTGATTGCACTGTTTTCGGTATGGCGGGGAATCGACGGTGGCGTCAAGCTGTTCTCGAACATCAATATGGTGGTCGCGGCAGTGCTGCTGCTGTTTGTGGTAATCGCCGGACCGACGCTAATGATTATAACGGGAATTGGCACCACTGCAGTGGACTATGTCAGCCATATCCTGCCGCTTTCGAACTGGATTGGCCGCGATGATGATGTCTGGTATCACGGCTGGACCATCTTCTACTGGGCGTGGTGGATCTCCTGGTCGCCGTTTGTGGGGATGTTTATTGCCCGCGTATCCCGGGGCGTACGGTACGCGAGTTCCTGATTGCGGTGCTGTTGGTGCCGACGCTGGTCACGCTGGTATGGATGAGCACCTTTGGCGGCGCGGCACTGTTTCAGGCCGAAAATAGCATGGGCGAATTAGCCAACGGCATCAGCGACGTTTCGCTTGCCATGTTCCACATGCTGGAGCTACTGCCGTTCACTGGCATCACCTCGACGCTGGCGATTGTGCTGGTGCTGGTCTTTTTCATTACCTCGGCGGATTCTGGTTCCCTCGTCATCGACAATATCACCGCGGGCGGGAAAACCGATGCGCCCAAGGGGCAGCGGGTGTTCTGGGCCGCGCTTGAAGGCGTCATCGCTGGTGTGCTGCTTTACGGTGGCGGTAGCGCGGCGCTTAGCGCGCTGCAAGCAGGCGCGGTGGCGACAGGGTTACCCTTTACGCTGGTGCTTCTGCTGATGTGTTTCAGCCTTTATAAAGGGCTTCACAAGGAGTGGCGCGAGCTCAATGCGGTGCCCAAAATAGCGCGATAGTCAGATTTTTTGCTGTACTTTGTTGTTGCCAATAGGGGCGCCATTTCAATGGCGCCCCTATTGGTTAGCGGATATCGTGTCGTGATTCCTGCATGCGTTGCCGCTAATAGCAAAGAGTAGACAGCCAAAGCGTTGCACCATGGCTAAACAATATTAATAACCTGACGGCTATTCTCATGATTTACACCATCGCAATACTGCTCAGCCTGGTGGGCTACTTTGTTATCGGGCATCTCGCCGGACGGCGCGTAAAAGGTCTGGATGATTATCTGGTTGCTGGCCGCAATGCCCCCACTTTTTTTATCCTGGGTACGCTGGTAGCAAGCTATCTCAGCACCAGCGCGTTTCTCGGTGAAACGGGTTTTGCCTATCAGGGCTATCCGTTTGTGATGCTGATCTTCGCGGCCGTCAGCACCTCGGGATGCCTGCTGGGTGCGCTGGTGTTTGGGCGTTACCTTCGGCGCAGCGGGGCACGTACCGTGCCGGAATTTTTTGGCAAGCGCTTTGCCTCGCGCCGTGTTCAGGTGATTGCCGGGCTGACCACGATTATCGGCCTGGGCGCGTATCTATTAGGCGTTATGCAGGGCGCGGGCATCATGTTCTCTGAGCTGACCGGTATGCCGTACTGGGTCGGGTTGGTATTGGTGTGGGCAACGTATACGGGTTTTATTCTCTATTCGGGATCGCCCGGTGTCATGCTCACCGACACCATCATGTTTGTGATCTTCTCGCTGGCAGCCTTGGGCGGTTCGATCTATGTGATTCAAGATTTGGGCGGGTGGAACGGTGTGGTGGAAGGCCTGCTTACCCAAACCGACAAGCCCGGCATTGCGCTATGGCACGGCGTGCTGGAAGGGCCTGAGGCCAACTTCTCCTCGCCTGGCGAGGCGCTTACCTGGGGACTAACACTCGGCCTTGTGTGGGCAGCGGTGCTGGCGGCGAGTCCTTGGCAATCCAGCCGTTACCTGATGGCCCGCAATGAGCACGTGGTAATGCGTTCGGCCATGTTGACGGCAGTGGCGCTGGCCATCTTCTACGCATTGATGATGATGACCGGGGCGGCCATCAATCTTTACGATGCCGGGCTGGACCCGGAGCGCTCCATGATTTGGGTGGCGCTCAACGTGCTGCCAACCTGGCTTGGTGTGGTCATTCTAACGGGCGTCTTTGCGGCGGGGCTATCGTCTTGCTCGACGTTTCTGTCGATCATCGGCTTTAGCCTCTCCAACGATATCCTCTCAGCCTCGCAAGATGAGACGTCGGCCATGCGAAAAAGCCGTATTGCGGTGCTCGCTGCGGGCTTGATAGCACTGCTGCTGGCGCTGTTTCAACCGCCTGCGGTTATGTCAGTGGTATGGTTTGCCGCCACGCTATTTGCCTCTTCCTGGGGGCCGGTTGCTTTGATGAGCATCTGGAGCAAGCGGATTACCGCCGCAGGCGCGGGCTGGGGCTTGGCGGTGGGCTTTGTGGGTAACGTCGCGCTGTCGATGATGATTCAGGCCGAGTGGCTTAGCCTGCCGGTATATTTGCACCCGGTACTGCTAAGCACCTTGATGGCGCTGGTGGCGATTACGCTGGCTTCCAGGTTTACCCATGTCAGCCAGGCCGAGAAAGAGTACCAGACGTTTCTGCATACATTTGATGCTCAGGCCGTCAGTGGCTGGGTGACAGGCACCCGTGTGATTGCGCTGTGCACCATGCTTTCCGGTGGCGCCATTGGGGTATTTCTCTGGCAACAGTACGCGGTCACGCTGGCCGGGTTCGCCGAGCAGTTCAGTGTGCCTGGCAGTGCCGTGCAGGGTGGCTATATGCTGGCGGTCGGCTGCGGGAGCATGTTGCTGATGGCGGGAGCCGTAGGGTTCTGGGTAGTTCGCCCTCGCCAGCACAAGGCTTCAACTGCGTCGGTGGCCGTGTCACCTGGCCGTTAACACGGCCTGGGCCGTGAGCCTGCGCTCAACTGTTACGCTTAACCGCTCACCCATGGGTGAGCGGTTATCTTTTTCTGCCAACCGGGAGTCAATATCATGCAGTTAAGTGGTTATCAGCGCGGTCTGTTGATGGTGGTACTGGGGGTGGTGTTTCTCAGTTTCGACGGCCTGCTGATCCGCCTTGCCGATACCGAGGGTTGGACCATCGTCTTCTGGCGCGGCTTTTTGATGTTCTGTGTGCTGGGGCTTGCGTGTTGTCGAGGCAACCGACTGGCCACGCTACGCGTGAACCCTTTTTCATCGCTGGTTTCGGCAATACTGTTGGGGCTGATTTCGGCGCTTTTCGTACTCGCGGTGATGAACGCCAACGTAGCCAACGTGGTGGTGATCCTTAGCACTGCGCCGCTGTTCGCCGCCCTGTTTTCACGGGTGTTTCTCAAAGAACGTGTCGCTTTGCGCACGCTGGTTGCGATCGCCGTCTGCATGCTGGGCATGAGTTTGGTCTTTATGGGCGAGGGCGCTCACGGCATGCTGGTAGGCAATCTTTATGCGCTGGCGGCGGCAGCGGCGATTGGCGGTAATTTGACGGTGCTGCGCCACTTTCCGAGCATTGATCGCATCGTAGTGATTGCTGGCGGGGGCTTGCTTTCTGCGGCTATCGCGCTGCCTTTGGCTTCGCCGTTTGCGCTGGATGCCCCGCGCTATGGCGTCCTCGCGGTGATGGGGCTTATTCAGATGCCGCTGGCCACCGTGCTGATCAACAGCGCTACCCGCTATCTGCCGTCGACGGAAGTGGCGTTGTTCTATCTGGTTGAAACCGCGCTGGGTACGCTTTGGGTATGGTGGTTGTTGGGCGAGCAGCCCACAGCCTCAACGCTTGCGGGCGGGGCAGTGGTGATCAGCGTGCTGATGGTACATGCGGGGATTGGCCTGCATTTGGAAAGGCAGCGCCTGCGGCTATACCCGGGCTTTATGGGGAAGTAGTACGTTTGACCGTTTGCCGCTTGTGAACCTGGACTAAAAAGCCCGCCGAGAAGGCGGGCTGACAGTATCGTTATCATGAAGCAGTGCGCCTAACGCAGTACTCCTTCCTCCTTGAGCAGTTTGAAGATCGCTTCGGCACCCTGTTCTGGGGTGACGTCGTTAAGCGTCTGCCCACCACCACCGCCGGACTTGGCAGCGGCGGCTTTGAAACGGTCACGCGCCGATGATGACTTAACGATCTTAAGCCGCTTGGGACGCTTGCGCGCTGGCTGGAACTGCCAAGTGCTTAGTGCTTCATCAAGCTCGCTGGCCGCTTTTTGATGGGCTAACTCACCGCGCCTGGCGGGGCCAAAGGCACTTTGGCGGGCCGCAGGCGCGCTGCTGTCCACCGTGGCAAGCGCCGGTAGACGAATGCGCAGGCGCCGCCGCTTGCCGCGCGGCAATGCTTGCAGCACCGTGATCACTCCCTGCTCGACCTTTTCTACCGCCGCTAGACCGGTAATGATCGGCCAGCCAAGCGCCTCGGCCAGTAGGTAGGGCGTTACACCCGAGGCCTCGCCGGTTTCGGCGCGAGTACCGGTCAGCACCAGCTGCGGGGCGCTGGCGCGTAACGCGTTGGCCAGCGCGGGGATTACATCGGCGTGGGGTTGCTGCTCGATCAAGCCAACAGAGTTGATACCCATGCCGAGATAGCCGCGGATGGCCTCTTCATGATCGCTATTTTGCTGGCCGGCATGTAGCAGGCTGACCGAGGCGTTTTCCAGCGTCAGGGCCATTTCTACCGCTCGGGCATCCTGGTCGGCGCGGCGTGCGCGCGCGGTCAGTGGGTGTTGGCCTACCGAAACCAGTACAGCGACGTTCAGCGCGTTGGCGGTTGATTGCTTGGCACTTTTGTTACTGACATCATGCGGCATCGCGATTCTCCTGCTGTTCAGCGCGGTACTGCTCAACCTGTGTAACAAGGGCAGCGAGTATCTGGCTGGCATCGCCGATCACTGCCAGGTCGGCACGTTTGACCATATCGCAGCCTTCATCGAGGTTGATCGCCACCACCTTCTCGCAGCTCTGAATGCCCTGAAGATGCTGGATAGCGCCGGAGATTCCTACCGCTACATAAACGCGGGCAGAGACCCAGGTGCCGGTGGCGCCCACTTGGCGGTCGCGCGGCATAAAGCCGTCATCCACCACCACCCGTGAGGCGCCTTTGGTGGCGCCGAGCACCTCGGCAGCGTGATGATAGCTATCCCAGCTTTTCACGCCATTGCCAGCAGAAAGGATAAATTCTGCTTCCGCGAGCGATACGCTGGCCGGGTCCACCGCGACTTCGCCCATGTCCTCAATGCGGCCGAGTATTTCGGGAAGCCCGTTAGAAAGTGTGATCGGCTCAGCCGCGTGGCGGGTTTCGCTGACCGGGTCGGCGCACTCGGCCAAGGCCAGTACGATACGGGGCAGGGCGCGGGTAATGTCGTTTCTACCTGCCGCACCACGTGCGGTACAGCGCCAGCCGGTAGCGCTTTCAGTGTCTGCCTCGACCTGCCAGACCTGAGCGGCCGGGCGCTCGCCAAGCCTTGTGGCGAGGCGCCTGCCGAGCTCACCGCCAACGCTTGAGTCGGGTAGCAGCCAGTAGCGGGGCGTCATTTCACGATCTACGCTCTGTAGGGTGGCGACGCTAAGCTCCGGTAGGTAGCCCGAGAAACGCTCGCCTTCCAAGTGCAGTAGCCGGTCAATACCCGCCTCGTCAAAGGTGGTTTCTTTATGCTCGCCAAACACCACGGCCAGTACGGCACCAGGCTGGGTCGGGTCGGCATCGGCTAGCTGGCGGGCAAGCCCTAACAGATCACGGTCGTGGGAGGAAAGGCGCCCACCAGCCATATCCGGTACGACCGCCACCATAAAGGCGGGAGTATCGATAGTGACCGGTGTCCTCGTATCCTTGGCCTCAACGCTGCGCCCTGGCGCCTGTGCCGCCTGCTGGACGCCGCTACGATCAATGCGCCGAATGCCGTTGGGACCGATGAAGCCGACCGCATGGGGGTTGCGGCGCATCACGCCGTTAGGCCCCATCCATTCGCTGGCTACTGCGCCGCCACCCAGTTCGGCAAGCATCTCCAGATGTTGCGGGTGCAGGCGGTTGCGGGCGATCCACTCTTTACGAGGGTCACGACGAACAAGCTCGCTCATGGCATTACCTCCAGGGTGGCGCGCGGTGATGCTGGCGCGGGCTTACTTTGGGTCGCCTTTTCGTCAGGCGTTGTGATGATCAACGCGTCGGCGACCAGTTCGGCGATATCCTTGATGTCAGCGCGGGGTTCTACCACGCCTTCAAGCATCGCAGTGCACTGTGGGCAGCCTACCGCGACCAGGTCAGCACCGGTTTCGCGAACATCTTCCATACGCATATCGGGAATCCGCTGCTTGCCAGGAATATCGGTGATCGGTGCACCGCCACCGCCGCCGCAGCAGCGCGAGCGATAGCCAGAGCGAGCCATCTCCTTAACCTCAATCCCTAGCGCCTTGAGCACCGCGCGTGGGGCTTCGTATTCACCGTTATAACGGCCCAGGTAGCAGGGGTCGTGATAAGTCACGTTGCCGCCTTTCCAGGCTTTGAACGTGAGCTTGCCGTCGGTGACGAGCTGGTTGATATAGGTGCTGTGATGGAAAACCTCATACCGGGAAGGCATGTCGGCGGTGCTTAGATCGGCGTACTCGTTTTTCAGCACGTGGAAACTGTGCGGGTCACAGGTAACGATGCGTGCGAAGCGGTACTGGCTCAACGTCTTAATGTTGCGCCGCGCCAAACTCTGGAAAGTAGCCTCATCGCCCAGACGGCGGGCGACATCGCCGCTATCACGCTCTTCATTACCCAGTACGGCGAAATCGATCTCGGCAGCACGCAGCACACTGATAAACGCGCGTAGCGTGCGCTGGTTGCGCATGTCAAACACGCCGTCGCCCAGCCACAGCAGCACCTCGGCTTCGCGCTTGTCGGCCATCAGCGGCAGATTGAGGTCTGCCGCCCAGTGCAGGCGTGAGTCAGGTTCGAAGCCGCCGGGGTTGTCGGTCGCAATCAGGTTGTCTAGCACTTCGGCGCCCTTATTGGGCGTATTACCGTGCTCCAGGGTCAGAAAGCGGCGCATATCGACGATGGCATCAACGTGCTCAATCATCATGGGGCACTCTTCAACGCAGGCGCGGCAGGTCGTGCAGGACCACAACGTTTCGGCATCCACCAATGCGCTACCCGTGCGGGCAACAATCGGGTCGTGGGGGCTGCCGCCATGCTCGCCGACCGGCTTGCCGGGGTAGGGCGAGCCTGCATAGTGGGCGTCGGTGCCGCCTGCCATGCCGACCACCATGTCCTGAATCAGCTTCTTGGGGTTGAGCGGCTGACCGGCGGCAAAGGCCGGGCAGACGGCTTCACAGCGCCCACACTGAACGCAGGCATCAAAGCCTAACAGCTGGTTCCAGGTGAAGTCAGCCGGTACCTCAACGCCGAGCTTGGCACTTTCGTCATCCAGCGCCAACGGTTTGAGCCCGGTTGAGCGGTGCTCTCCGCCAGCGCGCTTGGAAAAACGCTCGGGGCGGCGATGAAAGGCCAGGTGCAGGGCGCCGGCAAAAGCGTGTTTCATCGGCCCGCCCCAGGTCATGCCGAAGAACATCTCGCCAAGGCCCCAAGTGATGACACCGGCCAGCACCAGTGCAGCCAGCCAGCCTGCTCCGCTTTGGAAAAAGCCTTCTGGCAGAATGCCGGCAGTGGGTAGCGTCACCACGAACATGCCGATGGAGAACGCCATTAGGCTCTTGGGCAGGCGCATCCACGGCCCTTTGGAAAGCCGTGAGGGTGGCGGGCTGCGCCGCTTGGCAACCACTAAACTACCCAGGAACATGCTCACCGTGGCGGCCAGCAATACCCAGGCCAAGATAGTGCTATCAAGCCCAAAGCCATGCACCACAATCGCCAGTAATGCGGCCAGCACAAAGCCGCCCGCGGTGGCCACGTGGGTATGGGAGATGAGTTTATCCCGCTCGACAACGTGGTGTAGATCCACCAGGTAGCGCCTGGGTACCTGCATCAGGCCGCGGATAATCGGTGCAGGAGAGGGCCGCCCCTGGCGCCACAGACGCACACGGCGCACAGCACCAATGGCAGCCAGTAACAGCGCAGAAAACAGCAGTATCGGTAGGAGGGTATCAAGCATGGCGTCTCTCCTCTCAGAGACACCGTAAGTACGAAATGTCATGAGCCTGATGGCCCATGACATTCAGCTTACAGCGTTAGTGGGTCAGAAGTCCTTGCATAACCGCAGCGCGTCATAAATGGCGGCATGCGTGTTGCGTGGCGCGGTGCAGTCACCCAGACGGAACAGCACGAAGCCATCGCCGCTTTCAGACAGGCAGGGCTGAGGCTTGATCGCGTAGAGCGCTTTGATATCGGTCTGGCCCTTGTTACGCGACTGCTCCTTGAGGCTGTAGTAGAGGGCTTCATCCGGGCGCACGCCGTTTTCTACCACCACCTGATCCACCACCCGCTCTTCTAACGCGCCGGAGTACTCGTTTTCAAGCACCGCCACCAGTGAGTCGCCTTCGCGATATACCTTATGCAGGGCGAGATCCGAGGTCATGATCACCTCTTTCTCGTACAGGCTGCGGTAGTAGGTCGGGAAGGTGGTGCCACCCACCGCGGCACCCGGCTTGATATCGTCGGTAACGATCTCGACCTTTGATCCCTTGTCTGCCAGGTAGTCGGCCGCTGAAACGCCGGAGAACTCGCAGATAGTGTCGTAGACCAGTACATTCTTGCCCGGCGCTACGCTGCCGCTAAGAATGTCCCAGGTGCTGACCACCAGGCTCTTGCCCAGGTCGCTGTCGTAACCCCACTCCGGTACCTGAGAGAGGAACGGCTGCCCACCGGTAGCCAGAATTACTATGTCCGGGCGCAGATCAGCAATGGTCGCTTCGTCGGCACGGGTATTCAGGCGCAGGTCGATCTCAAGGCGTGCCAGCTCCAGCTGGTACCAGCGAGTGATGCCAGCAATCTGATCGCGCTGGGGGGCTTTCGAGGCCAGAGTGATCTGACCACCGAGCTGATCCTGGGCTTCAAACAGGGTGACATCATGACCGCGCTTGGCACATACGTGTGCCGCTTCCATGCCCCCCGGGCCACCGCCCACGATGACTATCTTGCGTTTGGGGCCTTCGCTTTTCTCGACAATATGCGGCAGCCCCATGTATTCACGTGCGGTCGCGGCGTTCTGAATACACAGCACGTCGAGTCCTTGGTACTGCCGGTCGATGCAGTAGTTGGCACCTACGCACTGTTTAATCTGGTCGATCTGGCCCATCTTGATTTTGGCGATGATGTGCGGGTCGGCAATATGAGCACGGGTCATGCCCACCAGGTCCACGTAGCCACCTTCAAGAATACGCTGGGCCTGATTGGGGTCCTTGATGTTCTGGGCATGGATGACCGGCACATTGACCACTTCCTTGATGCCCGAGGCCAGGTGCAGGAAGGGCTCCGGCGGAAACGACATGTTCGGAATGACGTTGGCCAGGGTGTTGTGGGTATCACAGCCAGAGCCTATCACGCCGAAGTAGTCGATCATGCCGGTGGCGTCATGATAGGCCGCGATGCGCTTCATTTCCTCGTGGTCGAGGCCATCGGGGTGGAACTCGTCCCCGGTAATGCGCAGGCCCACCACGAAGTCATTGCCCACCTCGGCGCGCACCGCCTTGATCACTTCCATGCCAAAACGCATGCGATTTTCGAAGCTGCCGCCCCACTCATCGGTGCGCTTGTTGACGCGCGGGCTCCAGAACTGATCAATCAGGTGCTGGTGTACGGCAGAGAGCTCAACGCCGTCGAGACCGCCTTCCTTCGCCCGGCGCGCGGCCTGGGCGAAGTCACCGATAATGCGCCAGATCTCTTCTACTTCGATCGTCTTGCAGGTCGAGCGATGCACTGGCTCGCGAATGCCCGACGGCGATACCAGCGTCGACCAGTCGAAGCCATCCCAGCGTGAGCGACGGCCCATGTGGGTGATCTGGATCATGATCTTGCCGCCATGCTTGTGCACGGCATCGGCCAGGTTCTGAAAGTACGGGATGATGCGGTCGGTCGAGAGATTGACCGAACTCCACCAGCCCTGGGGGCTGTCGATGGAAACAATCGACGAGCCGCCACAGATGCACAGGCCGCAGCCGCCCTTGGCCTTCTCTTCGTAGTATTTGACGTAGCGGTCCGTGGTCATGCCGCCGTCGGTCGCGTGCACCTCGGCGTGGGCCGTACTGACCACACGGTTACGAATAGTTTGGTTGCCGATCTGGATCGGCTTGAACAGTGCCTCAAATGCCATGGCAGCGATCCTCAGTTCTTGGGCGTGACAACAAACAGGCCGTACTCACAGCCCTTTTCGGCGCCGCTTTGGGTCTGTTCGGCAACCGTGCGCAGCGAGCTTCCACGCGCACTCAGAATCTGGTCCATGGCACCGGCAAACCAGCCGGTGAACATGTACTCGATTTTACGGTCCACTTTGCCCATCTGATACACGAAGGCGCTGTGTTCAAGGCGTACGCGGGCCGTGCCTGCATTCAGGTCAATCTCTTCGGTCACGAAGATGCCCCAACCGCGCTGCGAAAGACGCTTCATGTAGTGTTCGAACACGTCCACGCCTTCCATACCGTGGAGTTCGGCCTCTTTTTCACACCAGTGCCAAGCGCTTTTATAGCCCGCTTGGTAGAGGATGTCGGCGTATTTTTCAGCACCCAGGGCCTCTTCAATGGCGACGTGGTTGTTGACGAAGAAGTGGCGCGGGACATACAGCATCGGCAGCGCGTCGGTTGTCCAGATACCGGTTTCGCTGTCGACGTCAATCGGGAGTTCGGGGGCGGTTTTGGTCACGGTTGTATTCCTTACACTTATATTTATTCAAAAGACATTGAGTTATTCAGTGGCTTCCAGGGTCTCATCGAACGGCAGTACAGGCTGTGCATGTACTTATTCGCCCCACACATCCTTCAAGGTTCTAACCCAGTTCTCGCCCATGATTTTTCTGACCTGAGATTCGCTCAGGCCGCGCTTGAGAAGCGCCTCTGTCAAGTTGGGGAATTCGCCGATAGTACGGATACCTTCGGGATTAATGATCTTGCCGAAGCTGGTCAGGCGGCGGGCATAGCCCTTGTCGTGGGTCAGCCACTCAAAAAAGTTCTGGTCATGGCCTTGGGTGAAATCGGTGCCGATACCGATGGCGTCTTCACCCACGATGTTCATGATGTACTCAATCGCTTCGCAGTAGTCGTCGATGGTCGAGTCAACGCCCTTCTTGAGGAACGGGGTGAACATGGTGACGCCGACAAAGCCGCCGTGGTCGGCGATGAACTTGAACTCTGCATCCGACTTGTTGCGCGGGTGTTCCTTGAGTCCGGAGGGCAGGCAGTGGGAGTAGCACACCGGCTTTTTGGACTCAAGAATGACTTCTTCAGAGGTCTTGGCGCCTACGTGGGAAAGATCGCACAGCATACCCACACGGTTCATTTCGGCAACGATCTCGCGGCCAAAGCCGGACAGCCCGCCGTCACGCTCGTAGCAGCCAGTACCGACCAGGTTTTGGGTGTTGTAGCACATCTGCACAATGCCCACGCCGAGCTGTTTGAAGATCTCGACATAGCCGATCTGATCTTCAAAGGCGTGCGCATTCTGGAAACCAAAGATGATTCCGGTCTTGCCCTCTTCCTTGGCGCGCATGATGTCGGCGGTGGTACGCACCGGGCGAACCAGGTCGCTGCACTCTTCCATCAGTTTGTTGGAGGCGACAATATTGTCCACCGTTGCCTTGAACCCCTCCCAAACCGAGACAGTGCAGTTGGCTGCCGTCAGGCCGCCACGGCGCATGTCTTCCAGCAGTTCGCGATTCCATTTGGCAATGATTAGGCCGTCAATGACGATGGCGTCCTGGTGTAATTCGGCAGGGTTCATAACGTGGCTCCTGAATTGTTTATGTAGGGAGCATAGCGCTGAGGTGGTGCCTATCTGCTCTTGGAAACGACGATGGAAATTCCAAAAGCGTCATCATGAGAAATGCAGGCACAGGAAGCCTGGTGAATAAGCAGAAAACACGGTACAAAAAAAAGAGCCGCCTTGCGGCAGCTCTAGTTCAGCGGTGGTACACCCGTTTAGCCAAGCGGAACGCTGGCAAAGGTGGGTTCGCCCTGGGCATAGGCCAGAGCCAGCAGCGCGCTTGATGCCGGCTCGTTGCTGACAGGTTCTGCTCCCCAGCGCTTCAGCAGCGGAGGAATTTTTTCCGGCGCTTTTTGGCGTGTATGGATGCCCAGGCGCTCATCGCGTGGCGGAATACCAAAACATTCCCGATAGCACTTGGAAAAATGCGGGGTAGAAACAAAGCCGCATACCGAGGCAATCTCAATGATCGAGAGAGGCGTTTGTTTGAGCAGTTGGCGTGCCCTGACCAGGCGCAGCTTTAGGTAATACCTGGAAGGCGAACAGTGTAAGTAACGCTGGAACAGTCGCTCCAGCTGGCGGCGGGAAACATCGACATAGCTTGCCAACTCATCAAGCTCAAGCGGCTCTTCAAGGTTGGATTCCATCAACGCGACGATTTCCAGCAACTTGGGCTGCGTCGTACCCAGCACGTGTTTTAACGGCACGCGCTGCTGATCCTGCTCGTTGCGCATACGCTCATAGACGAACATTTCGGAAATACCGGCGGAAAGCTCCTTGCCGTGATCGTGAGCGATCAGGTTGAGCATCATATCCAGCGGCGCCGTGCCGCCCGAGGCAGTGAAACGGTCACGGTCAATGGAAAACAGCCGCGTCGTCAGGACGACTTTCGGAAAGGCTTCCTGAAGAGAGGCCAGGCACTCCCAATGAATGCTGATTTCATAATGATCCAGTAAACCCGCCTGACCCAGCGCCCAGCTACCGGTACAGATAGCACCCAAGCGTCGCAACTGGCGCGACTGAGCCTGTAGCCATTGAATATGCTCGCGGCTAACACTGTGCTGAGGAGCGACCCCGCCACATACGACCACCCAATCAAGTGAGAGTGGCGCATGGATAGAGGCGTCCGGCGTCACATTAAGGCCGTCGCTGGCGCGCACCGGTGCACCGTCCTGAGTCAAGGTATACCAGCGGTAAAGCTCTCGCCCCGCCAACTGGTTTGCCATACGCAGTGGTTCAATCGCTGACGCCAGCGAAATGAGGGTGAAGTTGTCCAGCAGCAGAAAACCGAGCGTTTGCGGTATGTGCGAGTGACCTACTGGCATGGTTTTTTTGGATTGATCGGTGGTCATGGTCTTTACCTCTATCACCTAACATCATTGATGTTCTTTTTATTATCGTTCTATGTCGCTGGTGTCTTGTTTTGAGTCCCTGCGCTAGATACGTGCTGCTTGCCTGCATATTGGCACGAATGACGCTTATACTGACAAAGCAATCTGAAAGGCAATGCAACGGGTGTTGCAAATAGAATGCTTGAGGTCGTTTTAAAGGCGGTAAATACCGATACTAAGCGGGTGTCAGTGATTAGCGAAACGTTTTTTCAACATTCAGTGTCGTTTTAATAAGTCATTGAACCCAAAGGCTTTTCACGCAAAATCGCTATAAGCTCATAACCTGAATACGCAAGGAGGCATCAATGGCGAGGTTTTTCAAGGAGTTCCGCGAGTTCGCCGTTAAAGGCAATGTGGTAGACATGGCGGTGGGCATCATTATCGGCGGCGCGTTTACACTGATTGTGCAAAGCCTGGTAAAAGATGTCATGAATCCGGTGATCGGCCTGTTGGTCGGCGGTATCGACTTCTCTAACCTGTTTGTCGTGCTTCGAGAGGGAGCAACGTCAGCGCCGTACCCCACACTTGCGGCGGCTCAGGAAGATGGTGCGGTGACCCTCAACCTTGGCCTGTTTATCAATGCGGTCGTCAGTTTTACGATTGTTGCCTTTGTGGTCTTCATGCTGGTGAGGACTATCAACCGCTTAAAGCGTGAAGAGGTAGAGGCGCCCAAAAGTCCGGTCGAAAAGCCCTGCCCCTACTGCTATATGACGGTGCCTATCAAAGCGACCCGCTGCGGACACTGTACGTCAGAGCTGCCGGTGCCTACGGAGGCTGAACAGCAATCTCTCAAGGACGCATCGCCTTAAATTTTTTTAATTCATTGCTTTTTTTGCGCCCGGCGTGTGGTTTAAGCACCGGGCGTTTTTATTTGCAGCTATTTCAAAATCACTACTTAACTCTTTATACCCTCTGGATTTGTAGAGCAAAGGGCGAGCTTATCGTTAACCTGCTAAACAAGATGTCATGTACTAGACTGACTGAATTAGCCCGATATCTAACAATAAAAATACCGTGATTTAACAAAGCAAAGAGGAGCAGGTCCGTGAGTCTTAAAAATGAATCGCGCCGACGATTTATGCAGGGAGCGTTAACCAGCATTCCTGCCATCACCTTGGGGAGCGGCGTTTCACTCACCGCTTCCGCCAGCGAACCGCCAGAACAGTTAAGTGACTATCAGCCGGTCTTTTTTGATGCAGACGAATGGGTTTTTATGCTCGCGGCCTGCGACCGGTTGATTCCCAGCGATGGGCCTGGCCCCGGTGCCCTGGAAACCAATGTGCCCATCTTTATCGACAGGCAGATGGAAGGCAGCTTTGGGTATGCCACTGACTGGTATATGAAAGGCCCTTTTCCTGACAATGTATCACCATTGATGGGCTATCAGTCGCCACTGCTCCCTCGGGAGGTTTACCGGGCGGGGATTGCCGCCACGCATGACTACTGTGTACGCCAATACGGGCAGGCGTTCGCCGCGTTGGATAACGCCACGCAGGAAGAGGTGTTGCAGCAGCTTGAGCGGGAAAACATTACTTTTGAGCATGTCAGTGCCCGCCAGTTTTTTGCCTTTTTGCTGCAAAACACCAAGGAAGGCTATTTTGCCGACCCCATCCATGGCGGCAACAAGCACATGGCCGCTTGGAAGTTCATCGGCTTCCCTGGTGCCCGGGGGGCGTACCTGGAGTGGGTCGACCAACACAATGTCAAATATCCATTAGGGCCGGTCAGCCTTACCGGCGAAAGGGGATAAGCATGGCGAAAACAAATCCACCGGTTGATGTTGTACTGGTTGGTCTGGGTTGGACCAGTTCGATCATGGGCATGGAGCTGACAGACGAAGGGCTGAACGTGCTGGCGCTTGAGCGCGGTGAAGACCGCGATACCGTGCCGGACTTTGCCTACCCGAAAATCGCCGATGAGCTGACTTATGGCGTACGCTATAAATTGATGCAGCGTCCGGCTAAAAGCACGCTGACGGTTCGTCATGGCCTGGGTGATATGGCGGTGCCTTATCGCAGCCTGGGTTCATTTCTACCCGGTGATGGGGTGGGTGGGGCCGGCGTGCACTGGAACGGACATACCTGGCGGCCACAGCCTCAGGAACTGCGTCTTAAAAGCTATGTCGAGGAGAATTTCGGCGCCGATATCATTCCTGACGAAATGACCATTCAGGATTTTGGCGTTAGCTACGACGAGCTGGAGCCCTTTTTCGACTATTTTGAGAAAGTGGCGGGTATTTCCGGTAAAGCGGGTAATCTGAATGGTGATATTCAGGAAGGCGGCAACCCGTTTGAGGGATGGCGCTCAAACGAGTACCCCATGCCGCCGCTCGCGCGTACCTTTAACGACACGCTGTTTGCTGATATGGCGCGTGATCAGGGGCTACACCCTTTTCCCTTGCCCGCTGCTAACGCTTCAGAAGCGTATATCAACCCTTACGGCATGCAGCTTGGGCCGTGTAACTTCTGCGGTTTTTGCGAACGCTATGGCTGTCTGAACTACTCCAAGTCCTCGCCCCAGACCTGTATTCTGGGCGTACTCAAGCGGCGTGAAAATTTCGCTTACCAGACCAATAGTGAAGTGCTCCGAGTGGAGCTTGATAGCGATGGCAAGAAAGCCACCGGTGTGACCTACATCGATGGCGAGGGCTCTGAAGTCTTCCAACCGGCTGACTTGGTGGTGTTGGGCGCTTACTCGCTCCACAACGTACATTTGATGCTGGTATCGGGTATCGGTACCCCTTATGACCCGGTAAGCGGTGAGGGCGTGGTCGGCAAGAACTACGCCTATCAGATGAACGGTGGCTCAACGCTCTACTTCAAGGATCAAGAGTTCAACCCTTTTATTGGCGCAGGCGGCAATGGTGAGATCGTTAACGACTACGGCGTTGAACAGATCGATTTTGCCCAGGAGGGCTTCATTGGCGGCTCGTATATCAATGCCGCGATGACCAATGGGCAGCCGATTCGCAACATGCCGCTGCGCTCAGATGCGCCGAGCTGGGGCGCTGGCTGGAAGCAGGCCGTGCAGGAAACCTATGGTCACACCATGACGATTGGTTCCCATGGCAGCAACATGGCCTACCGCGACTGCTATCTGGACCTTGACCCCAACTATACCGACGACCATGGGCGCCCGCTTATGCGTATGACGTTTGATTGGAAAGCAAACGATGTGCGCATGACCCAGTTCATGAAGCAGAAAATCGACACGCTCTCCAAGGCGCTGGGCCCGGATGACTACAAGCTCTCGTTCAAGGATTTCGATTCACGCTATGACGTCCGCCCTTACCAGACAACTCATAACGTCGGTGGCGCGATCATGGGCACCGACCCTTCCAGCAGCGCACTGAATCGCTATTTGCAGAGTTGGGATGTCCACAACGTATTTGTGATGGGTGCCAGTGCCTTTCCGCAGAATATTCAGTATAACCCCACGGGGCTGGTCGGCGCTTTGGCTTATTGGTCGGCCACAGCAATTCGCGAGCAGTATCTACTCAACCCCGGACCTCTGGTCCAAGCCTAAGGAGAGCGATCATGATGATTCATCGACAATGGCGCCAAGGGCTGGCGGGCGTGGGTCTGTTAAGCGTGGCGGCACAAGGCGTGGCGTTTGACCAGACCGAAATAGAGCGCGGGGAGTACCTTTCCCGAGCGGGCGATTGCGTTGCCTGCCATACCGCGCCGGGTGGCGAACCTTTTGCAGGCGGCCTGGCGGTTGAAAGCCCCTTTGGGGAGATTTTCTCGACCAATATTACCTCCGACCCGGAGACCGGGATCGGCAACTATACGCGCGATGAGTTTGCCGCGGCGCTGCGCGATGGTGTACGTAATGATGGCAAAAAGCTGTATCCAGCCATGCCGTATCCGTCCTACTCGTTAATTACCGATGACGATATTGACGCCCTCTATGCCTACTTTATGGAAGGCGTGGCGCCGGTATCGAATCAGCCGGAGCGCACAGATCTGAGCTTTCCGTTTAATCAGCGCTGGGGTATCGGGCTTTGGAACTGGCTTTTCGTGTCCTCTGAACCTTTCACGCCCTCTAGTGATCGAAGTGATGAGCTGAATCGGGGGGCTTATCTGGTACAGGGGTTAGGCCACTGCGGCAGTTGCCATACGCCGCGCGGGCTGTTTTTCCAGGAAAAGGCCATGAACGATGAGGGCAGTGACTTCCTGAGTGGAGAAACGCTGGAAGGCTGGTACGCGCCGAATTTACGGGGTAGCGGCAATCAGCGCCATCCGCTTCAGCGCTGGAACGAAGAGGATATCGTTGTCTATCTGGAAACCGGACGCAATGATCATAGCGCTGTAGTCGGGGAGATGACTTCGGTAGTTGCGCACAGTACATCGCATCTGGAAGAGGCCGACCTGTATGCCATCGCAGGCTATCTCAAATCGCTGCCCGCAGGGGAAGGTGACGAGGCGCCGCGCGATGAACAGGCCGCCGAGCAGACCCAGGCGATGCTGACCCACGCCGATGTAGACGGTAATACCGGCGCCCGGCTCTATCTGGATAACTGCAATGCCTGCCACTTTGCCAATGGTAAAGGCGCCTCGCAGGTCTTTCCGTCCTTGGTGGGCAGTTCGCTGGTCAATGCCGAGGATCCCACCGGGATCATTCGCGTGATTCTGTCCGGTGCCCGTATGCCTTCGACCGAGAAGCGGCCGGAAGCGTTGGCCATGCCCGATTTTGCCTGGCGGCTTTCTGATGATGAAGTGGCTGAAGTCGCTAACTTCGTGCGCTCGGCCTGGGGTAATGAAGGCGGTGAGTTAAATGCTGACAAGGTGGCCGATGTGCGAGATACGCTGCCGGAAGATCGTCCTACCAGCGCGCCTGACTATATCGACTAGCGACATTGATGGGTTAGTTAGACCAGCTAGAGCTATACGGTAGGTAGAAACAAAAACGGGTGCCCAAAAGGGCTCCCGTTTTACGTGAGTCACGTTAAGCGCGTTTTTTAGCCGCTTTTGTATCCGGTTTTTGGCTGTCGCTGGCATCGCTGGGTTGAGGAAGCGAAGGCAGTGACTGGGCCAGCATTTCTACGCTGTGACGGTAGTAAAGCTGGCTTTTATTGTGTTCACCAAGGCTTGCGTAAAGACGCGCAAGTTCGGCGCACACTTCGCCGTTGGGGCGTTGGCGCTGGCTGGCTTCAAAGTACTCCAGGGCTTTTTCCCACTTGCCGGTACGCAGCGAGAGGCGGCCGCAGGTCAGCAGTAGCTCGGGATCGTTGGGGCGCTCTTGCAGCCACTTTTCAGCTTTTGCCAACTGACGTGCTGCGTGTACGTTAAGCAGGCCGTAGCGCTTCACCAGCCGGGCATCCCAGTGATGATCCAGCGAGTGGTTCAGCAGGCGCTCGGCGATGCTCTCTTCGTTCGACTGAACCAGCGCATCGGTATACAGCACGACCAGTTCGGTATTGCTACGCAGGTACTCGGGCATGTCTGCCCAGAGGCCGCGAACACGCTCAATATTGCCGGGGTTTTTAGCTTCAAAAACAATCAGCTCACGGTACGCCTTGAACTCAAGCTGTTCGCGCTCCTGCTGGGCAATCAGCTTTTGGGCAGCCAGGCGTGGCAGCAGCCAGCGTAGGCCTTCCCAATCGTTGACGCTTAGGTGCACCTGCTTGAGCAGTTTTAGCACCTGCGGGTGGTCGCTTAGCTTTCTGTCCAGGCGATTCAAAATGGCTAGCGCCTCTTCAGGCTGCTGTCGATCAATCATCAGCTGCGCCTGCATCAAACCAATGGCCGTGTCGGCGCCTTCGGTGGTGAGTTGTGCCTGGTTCAAGTGCTCTTGAGACTTCGTGTGATTGCCCTGGTAGTGCGCTGCAAGGGCGGCCGACAGATAGTTAACCAGCGGCGTGCTGGAGTCATTAGCGGCGTGGACCAGGGTTTTTTCGGCTTTCTTCCAGCGGCCTTCCGTCAAGGCGACCAGACCACGCACGGTACGCTTCATGGCACGGCGATTACGCGCACGGCTATTCCAGGTACGGAAACGGCCCACAGGACGAATAATGCCGGTCAGCAGACGCAGCGCAAAATGCACCACAATAAAGGCGGCCAGCAGCAGAATCAGACCAAACCAGAACGATGTCTGGACGGACGTATCACCCACCCGAATTAACCAGTAGCCAGGTACCGACATCATCAGGTGCCCAAACAGGGCGCCGACGGCTAAACCCGCGACCAGCAGGAAAATAAGTTTTCTCATGCGTCACCTCCCTCTTCGCCGTTTTGCTGGCGCGACCGGAAGCGGTTTTCAATAAACTGGGTCATGGCCTGCTGGGAGGCACTGATATCCGGCAGTTCCGGCTCAATGTCGGCCTGTTTAAGCTCCTGAAGGCGCGAGATCACGCTTTGCGTGGCGTCGCTGTCCAGGTCGTAGTAGCCGTTAAGTAATTCCAGCGCTTTATCGATGCTGGCTTCATACAGCGGCTGCTCCTCTTTCAACAGGGCAAGCTGGGCCTGCTCAAGAATCAAGCGCAGGCTTTGGCGCAGGTACGACTCTTGCTCGGGAGTGACCAGCATTTCCATCGGTTCGTCGTGATGACGAATCACGATCAGGTCTTTAAGCTCTTCACCAAAACGTGCCAGCTGACGCTGGAAGTTGCCGGTAGGCGGCTGCTCAATGCCGGAGGTGACGGCGCGCTCTTCCACTTCCTGCGAAAGACGCAGGCTGGAAACGCGTTCTTGTAGCGCATTAAGCGCTAGATAGAGTCCCGTACGATCCACACGCGGCACGCCATCCAGTTCGGCAAGCTCGTTAGCGATGTCACGACGCACGGCGGTTAGCGCCGGGTTGTCAGCATCCGCCAGGCGGGCGTCGGCGGTACGCAGCAGCGCAGCAGCACCGTCAACATCGCCTTCAAGCTGGAGGCGCTGATTTGCCAGGCGCAGCAGGTAGGCCGCTTCTGCATGTAGCCAGTCGCGGTCGTCGGTATCTTGCGTCTGGGAAAGCTGGTTCAGCACGTTATCCAGCGTGCTGTTGACGTCGCTGCGGTAGCTATCAAGCTCGCTGCGTAACTCTTCCAGCGTGCCATCAAGGGCCTGGGTACGTTCGCGTTCGCTGCTTTCAATGCGTGATTCAAGCTCGCTCACGGATTGCTGCGTCGCGCTGCTGTCGGTCTGTTGGCTTAACGCATTGATGCGCTGTTGCTGGCTATCAAGGCGTTGCCAGCCCTGCCAGGCCACTACAATAAGCGCCACGCCCAGCACCAGTACCAACACCAAGGCTAACAGGCCGCCTTTGCGGCCTTTATGCTGCTCACCTCCACTTGGGGGAGGCGGCGTTGTGCCTTTTCCACCGTTACCGGAGGGGCGATTGGGCGTTGCCGTATTGCCATCGGGATCTTTCTTAGCCGTGGCAGGTTCTGTAACGCTGGCTGTCGATTTTTCGCTGTTAGGCGTCGTACTGGGAGGGGGGGCGGTGGCAGAGGCCGCGTCAGGTTTGCCGCTGTTTTTGCCACGCCGACGAGAGCTAGCATTTTTAGGCGCGTTGCTTGATGGTTCGGCAGCCGAGCTTGCGGGTGGGCTGCTTTCAACCGCGCTTGATGGCGAGGGAGTTGAGGTAGACGCGGCAGTTTCGCCCGGCGTGGCGCTTTTTTGAGGCGCGTCGGCGGACGCTTTTTGTACGTCTTCCTGGTCGTTTGGTTGTTTGCTCATCTGTCGCTAGCCCTTAATTAAGTTCCTTGATCGACATCGGCACCCATAGGATTACAGGACCTGCCCAACGCAGCTGCAAGGGCAGCTGGCGTTGCTCCCGACGCCACCTTGAGGTCACAAAAACCCAGTGTACCGGCCAGTGTAGCTAAACGCTGACTGGAAACGATTAGCGGTTGGTTCAACGCTGTTTGATCACACCATTTTGCCAGATGTTCGAGCAGTTCGCTGCTGGTGACGATGAGTGCTCGAAAATCTCCCGTAGCAAGGCGGGCCTGGAGTGAGGCCGAAGGCGGCTGAAAAATGCGCCGATACACAGCGACCCGGGTCATCTGAGCACCGCGTTCTGTCAGCGTCTCGGCCAGTAGCGTTCGGCCACCTTCTCCCGCCACCAGTAATATCCGCTGATGTGCGACATTCTTCAGTGAGGCGAGCGCTAAAAGTGCCTCGCTGGTGTTATCGCCGCGCTCATTTCCAGCCTTTTGTTGGTCAGCACCGGGTCTGTCAGCCGCTGCTGATGGGATGCGTACCCGTACGCCCAACTGGTCAAACAGTGCCTCTGCCGTAGCGCTCCCCACGCCATAATAAGCAATGCCAGTGGGCAGCTGTGGCCAGTAGCGGTCCAACGCGTTACCTAAACACAGGGCTGCGAAGGGGCTAACCACTATTATTTTGTCGTACTGGTCAATATCCAGCCAGACACGGCGCATCAGCGGGTCTTCTGGTAGCGCTTGAAGGCTCATCACCGCCATTGGCTCTACCCAAGCGCCCGTTGCGCGCAGCGTATTGGCAAGCACTTCACCGCGCTTGCCTGGTCGGCAGATCAGCACTGGCTGTGTCATACGTGATTGCCGTAGACCTCGGCCAAAATATCGCCTGCACCCTGGTCAAGCAGCTCTTCGGCAATACGGATGCCCAGTGCTTCAGGCTCGTACATTGAGCCGCGGCCTTCAGCACGCAATACTTCGGTGCCCTCAGGGTTGCCCACCAGCCCGCGCAGCCACATCGTCTCATTGGCCTTGTCGAGCACCGCGAAACCGGCAATCGGTACTTGGCAGCCGCCTTCCAAGCGCGTGTTCATGGCACGTTCTGCACGTACGCGGGTGGCGGTGTCCGGGTCATCCAGCGGGGCCAGCAGGCCGATCAGTTCCGGGTCATGCAGGCGGCACTCAATGCCCAGCGCGCCTTGGCCGCAGGCGGGCAGGCACACTTCCGGCGGCAGTGCCTGGGCAATACGCTCTTCAAGGCCCAAGCGTTTTAAGCCAGAGGTCGCCAGGATAATGGCATCGAATTCACCATCATCCAGTTTGGCCAGTCGGGTTTGCACGTTGCCGCGCAGGCTGAGAATTTGCAGGTCAGGGCGAGCTTCACGAAGTTGGAGTCCGCGACGCAGGCTGGCGGTGCCTATTTTGGCCCCTTCAGGCAATTCATCGATGCTTTTATAATGGTTGGATACAAACGCATCGGTAGGGTCTGAGCCCTCTAAAATAACCGAAAGCCCTAAGCCTTCGGGGAAAAGCATGGGGACATCCTTCATCGAGTGGACGGCGATATCCGCGCGGCCATCCAGCATGGCGTCTTCCAGCTCTTTAACAAATAGCCCCTTGCCGCCAATTTTAGACAGAGGGGTGTCGAGAATTTTGTCGCCTTTAGTAGAGAGCGCGACCAGCTCAACCTCAAGGCCCTCATGGGCAGCCATCAAGCGGTCACGGACGTGCTCGGCTTGCCACATGGCCAACTGACTTTTCCGCGTAGCAATACGCAGTTTGGTGATGGATGACACGTTATTCTCCCTTTGCCGCTGACGCGGCGCGTCAAGCTATGATGTGTCTCATCATAAAGCACCCGGGCGCACAGTAAAAATAACTGGCTGTTTTTAAGAAGCTGTTTTAAGCCACTGTCTTCAAAAGCTGTCTCCAAGAGCTGTCTTAAAGAATTGCCTTAAAGATAAGTGCTCGGCGGGCCAAACGCCATTATTCTGCAAATGTGGGCGGCCCGAACTCAAGCCATAAGCGCAATGACTCTGTTACACTTTCCGCCATCGACTCTTTTGTTTTGTCAGCAGGATATACCTCCGATGAGCCAAGCTACGAATCAGTCCTGGGGCGGTCGCTTCAGCGAGCCTACCGATGCCTTTGTGGCGCGTTTTACCGCGTCTGTCACCTTTGACCAGCGCCTTGCGCGCCAGGATATTCAGGGCTCTATTGCCCACGCCACCATGCTTAGCCGCGTAGGCGTGCTGACCGGCGAAGAACGCGACGCGATTATTAACGGTTTGACCGAAATTCAAGGTGAAATCGAGCGCGGCGAATTTAACTGGTCGGTGCCGCTTGAAGACGTCCACATGAATATCGAAGCACGCCTGACCGACAAGATCGGTATCACTGGCAAGAAGCTTCACACCGGTCGTTCGCGTAATGATCAGGTAGCGACCGACATCCGCCTGTTTATGCGCGACGAGATTGACGTCATTGAGGTGGAATTAAAGCGCCTGCGCGAAGGTATGATCGAGCTTGCCGACCGCGAAGCCGATACCATCATGCCCGGCTTTACCCACCTGCAAACCGCCCAGCCGGTCACCTTTGGTCATCATCTGCTGGCTTGGCAGGAAATGCTCGCCCGTGACCATGAGCGCCTGCTGGATTGCCGTAAACGCGTTAACGTACTGCCGCTGGGCGCCGCTGCGCTGGCGGGTACTACGTACCCGATTGACCGCCACGTCACCGCAGAGCTGCTGGGCTTTGATCGCCCGGCGGAAAACTCGCTGGATGCCGTATCGGATCGCGACTTCGCGATTGAATTCACCAGCTTTGCCAGCATCTTGATGATGCACCTGTCGCGCATGAGCGAAGAGTTGGTGCTGTGGACCAGCGCCCAGTTTGACTTTATCGACCTGCCTGACCGCTTCTGCACCGGCTCTTCCATTATGCCGCAGAAGAAAAACCCTGACGTGCCGGAGCTGGTACGCGGTAAAACAGGCCGCGTATATGGTCATTTGATGGGCCTGCTGACGCTGATGAAGTCGCAGCCGCTGGCCTACAACAAGGATAATCAGGAAGATAAGGAGCCGCTGTTTGACGCGGTGGATACGGTGCGCGACTGCTTGAAAGCGTTCGCGGATATGGTGCCTGCCATTGAGCCGAAAAAAGACAGCATGTATGAAGCGGCGCGGCGTGGGTTCTCTACCGCCACCGACCTTGCCGACTACCTGGTCCGTAAAGGTGTTGCCTTCCGCGATGCCCATGAAATCGTCGGTCAGTCGGTTGCTTACGGCCTGAAAACCCAAAAAGATCTCTCGGAAATGAGTCTGGAAGAGCTTCAACAGTTCTCCTCTATCATCGAGCAGGATGTTTTTGACGTACTGACGCTGGAAGGCTCGGTGGCCGCGCGTAATCACATTGGCGGTACGGCGCCCAATCAGGTGCGTGCCGCAGCACAGCGTGCCCGCGAGGCGCTCTCGTTACTGCAGGGTCAGGCATGAAAACATTAGCGCTTATCGCGATCATCGCTTTATTCGTCGCGGGTTGCGGTCAGAAGGGACCGCTTTACCTGCCCGACGATAACTCACCCGATAACGGTGTGGCCGAACAGGCTGGGTAAGCGGCTGCAGGAGAGACGACATTATGGATCATTTTAACTACCGCGACGGCGTGCTTTACGCCGAAGATGTGCCGCTTTCGCAGATTGCCGCAGAGCACGGCACGCCCTGTTACGTTTATTCCAAGGCAACGTTTGAGCGCCACTTTCGCGCTTACACCGAAGCGCTTGGCGGCCATCCGCATTTGATCTGCTACGCCGTTAAAGCCAACTCTAACCTGGCGGTGCTGGGCCTGCTTGCAAGGCTAGGCGCTGGGTTTGATATTGTCTCGGTCGGTGAACTTGAGCGTGTATTAACCGCCGGTGGCGACCCCGCAAAAGTGGTGTTCTCCGGCGTTGCCAAGCAGCCCCATGAAATGGCCCGCGCGCTTGAGGTGGGCATCAAGTGCTTTAACGTCGAATCCCGCCCTGAGCTGGAGCGCTTAAACGCTGTAGCGGGGGAACTGGGTAACGTTGCCCCGGTTTCGCTGCGCGTTAACCCGGACGTGGACGCGGGCACTCATCCGTATATCTCCACTGGGCTTAAAGACAACAAATTTGGCATCGCGGTCGATGACGCGCTTGAGGTTTACGAGCTGGCCGCCAGCCTGCCGAATCTTCAGGTGAAGGGGTTGGATTGTCATATTGGTTCGCAGTTGACTGAAACCGCTCCGTTCCTGGACGCACTGGATCGGCTATTGATGCTGATGGAGCGCCTGCGCGAACGGGGTATCGAGATTGATCATTTGGATCTGGGCGGCGGTTTGGGCGTGCCTTACCGGGATGAAACGCCCCCGCAGCCGTTTGATTACGCAAGCCAGCTGTTAGCTCGCCTGTCGCGCTGGAAAGGCGGCGAAAATCTGACGCTGCTGTTTGAACCAGGCCGCTCTATTGCCGCCAATGCAGGTGTCATGTTGACGCGGGTTGAATTCCTGAAGCCCGGCGAAACCAAGAACTTCGCCATTGTTGATGCGGCCATGAATGACCTGATTCGCCCGGCGCTGTATCAGGCGTGGCAGGCTATCGTGCCGGTGGACACCCGTGAAATTCGCCCAAGTGCGGTGTATGACGTGGTCGGCCCGGTGTGCGAAACCGGCGATTTCCTGGGTAAAGAGCGTGAGCTTGCGATTGCTGAAGGCGATCTTCTGGCGGTACGTTCAGCAGGTGCTTACGGCTTTGTCATGGCGTCCAACTACAACAGCCGCCCGCGTCCGGCCGAGCTAATGGTCGATGGCGATACGTGTCACGTGGTGCGGCGTCGGGAAACGGTCGAAAGCCTTTGGGCGGGCGAAGCGCTGCTGCCGGAAGGAGCGCGCTAATGCTTCTGCATTTCACCAAAATGCACGGCCTGGGCAACGACTTTATGGTCGTTGATCTGGTAACCCAGCGTGCCCGGCTGCGTGAAGAACATATCCAGCAGCTGGCCGATCGTCGCTTTGGGATTGGTTTTGATCAACTGCTGGTGGTTGAGCCGCCCCGCAACCCCGAGATGGACTTCCGCTACCGTATTTTTAATGCCGACGGAAGTGAAGTGGAGAACTGTGGCAACGGCGCTCGCTGCTTTGCGCGCTTTGTGCGCGACCAGCGCTTGACCCACAAGCATGAGATTCACGTAGAAACAGCCGGTGGCCCGCTGGTTTTGCACGTACAGCACGATGGCCTTGTGCGTGTCGATATGGGGCGGCCGCGCTTTAGCCCGGCAGCACTGCCCTTTGAAGCCCCAGGCGACCAACCATTACACGAACTTGAGGTCGACGGTGAAACGCTTCACATCGGTGTGGTATCCATGGGTAATCCCCACGCGGTATTGCAGGTGGAAAGCGTTGAGCGCGCCCAGGTTGAGCGTTTTGGGCCGTTGATGGAAGCGCACCCTCGCTTCCCCAAGCGTGTTAACGTGGGCTTTATGCAGGTTCTTTCGGCTAACCAGATTCGTCTGCGGGTATTTGAGCGGGGCAGTGGCGAAACGCTTGCTTGTGGTACCGGTGCGTGCGCCGCCGTTGCTAACGGCATCCGGCAAGGCATCCTGAAAAGCCCGGTGAACGTTCACCTGCCCGGCGGCGAGCTGACGATAGAGTGGCCCGACCCGGAAGCGTCCCTGATTATGGTCGGCCCGGCTACACGCGTTTTTGATGGTCGCGTAGCACTTAATTGATAGTGACGCGTAACTGACTACAAGGAGAACGGCGATGTCTCAAGCCCCTGAACCGCGCAAGACGCTCGATCCAGACCAGGTAGCATTTTGGCTTGCCCGGCATCCCGATTTTTTTGTAGGCCGTGAAGGGTTGTTGCAGCAGCTTAAAGTACCGCACCCGCATATTGATGGTGCGGTATCGCTTCTTGAGAGGCTGGTGCTGGACTTGCGTCAGCGGGCGGAAAAGGCCGAAGATCGCCTGGAGCATTTACTGGAAACCGCTCGGCACAACGAAGCTCAGTATCGGCGCCTACGGGAAACCCTGATGGCGCTGGTCGAAGCGGATAGCCGTGACGCCTTGGCGCAAGCCCTGGCGACTCAGCTAAACGAGCGCTTTGATACGCCCGCGATGGCGCTTTGGTGCCCGGCGTCGTTAAGCGATAGCGAACCCACCATGCCCCAGCCTCCGCGCCATGTGCTGGACCAGCACGCCAGTACACGTTTGGCCGCATTGCTGGACGGTAAAACCAGCCGCTGTGCCAAGTTAAGCGTTAGCGACTGGAAGTGCCTATTGCCGCATACTAAAGCGCCACGTAAAGCGGGCTCCTGCGCTATCTCGCGCCTCTCGGCGGGCGAGTCGCTGGGGTATCTGCTACTGGCAAGCCCCAACCCTGACTGCTATCGCGCCAGCATGGATACGCTGTTTACCGAGTATCTTGGGGATATCGTGGCACGGCTTTTAATTCGCTTGGAAACGTATGGCTGAGTCGCTTCTTGCCGCAGCGGTGGCACGCTATATCGGCGCGCTAGGCCAACATGCAAGCCCGGCAACCGTCGCCGCCTATCAGCAGGATTTAAACGCCCTGTGCCGGTTTGCCGAGCAGCGCGAAATACAGGACCCAGCGCTGCTGGACACGGCGCTGCTGCGCACTTTTCTAGGCACAGAGCGCAGCCGCGGGCTTGGCGCACGCAGCCTTGCACGACGCCGAGCGGCGCTTTCGCGCTTTGCCGATGACTTGGTCAAGCAGGGAATTCTTGCCGATAACCCGGTCGCGCTACTGCGCACGCCTAAACAACCCAGCCACTTGCCGCGCCCGGTCGATGTGGATGCATTGGCCCATTTTCTGGATAGCCCGCATGATGGCTCACCCTTGGCCGTACGCGACCAGGCCATGCTGGAGCTTTTTTACTCCAGTGGTTTGCGCCTGGCAGAACTTGCCGCGCTGGACCTTCACGATCTGCAGACCAGCCGGGTACGTGTGATAGGCAAAGGCAGTAAACCACGCCAGGTGCCTGTCGGGCAGCGCGCCCAGCACACCCTGGCGGAGTGGATTGCCTGCCGGGCAACCATGGCACCAGAGGGTGAAACGGCGCTTTTTGTGGGCCAGCGTGGGGCGCGGCTGGGGCATCGAGCCATTCAAAAACGCCTTGCCCAACTCTCTGTTAGCCGGGGCTTGCCCGAGCACTTGCATCCTCACCGGTTGCGTCACTCGTTTGCCAGCCATTTGCTTGAATCAAGCCAGGATCTGCGTGCGGTTCAGGAGCTGTTAGGCCACGCAAACCTCTCCACCACCCAGGTATATACTCGGCTCGACTGGCAGCATTTGGCGACCAGCTATGACGCCGCCCACCCACGCGCCAAGCGCCGCCCTTCTGGAAACACACCATGACCGCACTAGCAGCTATCACGTTTGATTTAGACGATACGCTTTGGGATAACCAGGGCGTGATGCTACGCACGGAGGAGGGGCATTACGGCTGGTTACTTGAGGCGCTGAGTATCTGGCGCGCTACGCGTCAAGAGGCGCCGCTGTCGCTGGATTATGAGGCGGGCGTGGAGGACTATTTACAGCGCCGCCAGCAGTTCGCTAAAGATGTGCCCGAGCGGCGCGGCGACTTTACCTGGCTACGCCTGCGCGCTCTGGAAGCGCAGCTGGAAGCCGAGGGCCTGCCCCGGAGTGCGGCCATTTTGTGGGCGGCAGCGGCCATGAATGAGTTTCATCGCCTGCGTATCCAGGTTTCCCCACATCCGGAAGCGGCGGGCCTGCTTTCCGCGTTAGGCGAGCGCTACCAGCTGGCGGCCATTACCAACGGCAATATTCATTTAAAGCGTCAGCCGTTGGCGGCGTATTTTCCGGTGGCGATTGCTGCAGGCGAGCTTCTGGCCCCTAAGCCGGAACACACGCCCTTTCTAACGGCGCTTTCAAGGCTTAATGTCACGCCCGAGTGCGCCATGCACGTCGGCGACTCGTGGGAAGAGGATATTTTACCGGCTCAGCAGCTGGGCATGCATGCGGTGTGGGTCTCAAGCGACCAGAGCCAGGCGCTGCCGCCCAGGGTACACCGCATCGCACATATTAAAGAGCTGCCGGGTATATTGGATAAGCTGGACGGTTCAGTGGCCTGAGGTGTCTTCCGGTGGCGTATGCAGCCACTGGTCAAGCTTTTGCGAAAGTGTATCGACGCCCTGGCGCTTGAGTGATGAGAAAAGCTGAACTGACACTAGGTCTTCCCACTCTTTTAAGCGAGAACGGACTTTTTGCAGCGAGGCACTTGCCGGGCCTTTTTTCAGCTTGTCGGCCTTGGTTAGCAGAATATGTACCGGCATATTGCGCTGGTCGGCATAGCTCAGCATCATCTGGTCAAACTCGGTCAGCGGATGGCGAACGTCCATCAACAGCACCAGCCCGCGTAGGCTAAAACGACCCCGCAGGTAGTCAGACAAATGCTGTTGCCACTCGATTTTGACGGCTTCTGGCACTTTCGCATAACCGTAGCCTGGAAGGTCGACCAGACGCCGTGCCTCGTCGTTCATGACGCTGAAAAAGTTGATCAATTGTGTGCGCCCTGGCGTGCGCGAAGTGCGGGCGAGGCCGTTCTGTTGCGTGAGCGCGTTGATGGCGCTCGATTTGCCCGCGTTAGAGCGTCCTGCAAACGCCACTTCCGCACCCGTATCGTCAGGGCAGGTAGCCAGTGTCGGGGCGCTGATAACAAATTTGGCGGTAGGGTAGTTCAACCGAGCGACGGGGCTATCTTGAGGGGTGGACATGGAATGAATCCTGAAAATCGAACCTATAAAACAGTCTGCGTTAACCACGCGTATAATGACATGGCACGCCGCACTGCGACGAATTGCCCCGTCAGTCAGGTCAAGCATTGTGCTAAAAAGCGGTGATACCTGTGACCTGGGGCGTTAGTGTACCACTGGGCTTAAGCCAACAGCGACTAATCGGTAGGTTGAGCACCATGTTTGACATGCCAGATAGCGCCCACCGTTTTGAATAGCGTAGCCCTTGAATCGCATAGTGAGTCGTTATTAGAACCGTCCTTAGAGTCATCATGAGCGTCGTTATGAACGTCTTTACGAAAATCTGTGTGAAAGCAACGCTGGCAAGCCTGGCGGCTGCTTTAAGTGCCCCCGTTATTGTTTCTGCGCAGCCTGCTGACCCGCAAGCAACGGATATCACCGCCGGTCAACAGCGCGCGCAAACGTGTGCGGCTTGTCATGGGCAAACGGGCATCAGTCCGGCCAGTGCGTTTCCGCATTTAGCGGGGCAGCAAGCCTCTTACCTGGCCAAACAGATTAGAGATATTCGTGATGGCGAGCGGGTGGTTGTGCAAATGACAGGCATGGTTGACGACTTTTCTGACCAGGATGCCTGGAACGTTGCCGCCTATTATGCCGCCCAGGAGGCTAATCTGGGCCATGCCAATGCGGAAGACGAGGCGCTATTGGCACGCGGAGAAGAGATTTATCGCGCAGGGGTGCGCTCGCGTGGTGTGCCTGCCTGCAGCGCATGCCATACGCCCACGGGTGGCGGTATTGGCAGCGCCGTTTACCCGGCGATTGCTGGTCAGTACCCCGCCTATACGATGACAGCGTTACACGCGTTTGCTAGCGGTGAACGAACGAACGACCCAAGCGGTAGCATGCACGATATTGCGACTCGGCTAAGCGAGGAGGATATGCAGGCCGTGGCTAACTACCTCTTTGGTTTACACTAAGTTGTATCCTGAAAATGAATGCTCTTTCCTATCGGTGAGGGAACCTGATAGCGTTAGAGATAGTCCTATCTTCGCTTATCCCTTGGAGAATTGTCGCATGTTCAAAACGTTATTGGTTGCCCTGACCGGTTTAGGCCTTTCAGCATCTGTCAGTGCTCAGGAATTGGTAGAAGGTAAAGACTATACGCTGCTTGATTCACCGGTCGCGACTCAGGTCGATGAGGATCACATCGAAGTGACCGAAGTGTTCTGGTTCGGCTGCCCTCACTGCAACCGCCTTCAAGCACCCATCACTGAATGGTACGAAACACTGGATGATGACGTAAGTATTGTGCATATGCCCGCTGTCATGGGCGGAAACTCCAATGTTCACGCGACGGCTTTTTATGCTGCCGAGTCGCTAGGCATTGAAGACGATTTGCATGCTGATTTCTTTACGGCGATTCACCAGGATGACCGCGCGTTAACGGATGCTGACGATATTGCCGACTTTTTTGCCGATTATGGTGTCAGTGAAGACGATGCCAAAAAATCCTTAACTTCGTTTGGCGTACGCAGCGAAGTTAACAACGCCCACGGTCGTATTCGTGAAATGCGCTTGATGGGTGTGCCCGCGCTGGTGGTTGATGGCCGTTACGTTATTACCCCCAGCACCGCAGGCAGCCTTGAGAATATGCCGCAAGTGGCAGAAGCACTCATCGAGCGCGTGCGTACTGAGCGCGCGCAGTAAGGTGTAAGGGCATGGGGTGATAAGCAGATGGTCAATCTGACAACAGTGAATCAGCCGGGCAAGTTATCGTCCCTGCTAGAAACGGGGCACCTTCGCTTGCTGACGTTTAATTTGCAGGTGGGCATCCAAACGTCTGCTTATCATCACTACTTTACCCGCAGTTGGCAGCACTTCTTGCCGAACCCTCAGCGCGTTAAACGTCTGGATATTATGGGCGATGTGTTGAGTCAGTTTGATGTGGTGGGGCTTCAGGAGGCCGATGGCGGCAGTTTTCGCTCCAGTCGTATCAATCAGGTGGAGTACCTGGCCGCCCAGGCCGGGTTTCCGCATCACTTTAAACAGTTAAACCGTAATCTGGGGCGTATCGCCCAGCACAGTAACGGCCTGCTTTCGCGTCTGACACCTACGAAAATTGAAGAGCACCGTTTGCCCGGTACGTTACCTGGTCGCGGGGCCATTCACGTACGTTTTGGCAACGGACCGGATGCGTTACATATTTTTATTGCTCACTTGGCGCTTAGCCAGCGTGGGCGTGGGCGTCAGCTTGACTACTTGAGTGAAATTATTGAGCCGCTACATCACGTGGTGGTGATGGGCGATCTCAACTGCACGCCGGATCAGTTGCACGCCCATCAGCGGTTTAGCGCCTCGCTGCCGCTTCATCCGGTTAAACCGCTATTGAGCTATCCCTCGTGGCAGCCACGACGTGCGCTGGACCATATTCTGCTCTCGCAAACGCTGGAGGCCGCTGAGGTGCGGGTAATGGATCATCTGTTCTCTGATCACCTGCCTATTGCCGTTGATCTACCGTTACCTAACGCCTGTCTATTGGCGATTGAAAACGCCAACTAACGCTTAAGGCCGCCAAACGGGTGAATATGTGCGTTTTAAGCCACTTTAACCGGTAGATAATTGCCTGTTTAGGGATGACGTTCGGCCTGGAATCAGCGATGATTCCAGGCCGTTTCTTTGTGTAGGACATTTAACATGCACGCCAATGCTCATGAGCCGCGGTTGCTCCGCTGGCTCGACTGCGTGACGGAGAGAGTCGGCCGGGCCATTGCCTGGCTGGTTGTGATCATGATGCTGGTTCAGTTCGCCATCGTTGTCATGCGTTACGCCTTCGGTATGAACAGTATCGTGATGGAAGAGTCGGTAATGTATATGCATGCCGCCGTATTTATGCTGTGCGCTGGCTGGACGCTGCGTCACGAGGGCCATGTGCGGGTGGATATCTTTTATCGGCGCATGTCCGACCGCGGCCGTGCCTGGATCGATCTTCTCGGTACGCTGTTTTTACTGATCCCGGTGATGCTATTTATTGCGATCACGAGCTTTCACTACGTTTACAGCAGCTGGTCGATCATGGAGCGCTCCGCCAATGGCGGTATTCCTGCCGTCTTTCTACTCAAGTCAATGATCCTGGCGATGGTGGCACTGATGCTTCTCCAGGCGGTAGCCCAGTTAATCCGCAAAATATTGATCATTCGCGGCAAACTGCCTGCGCCTATTTCTGAGCATGAGGAGATCATCTAGTGCTGGCGACTCTATTGGAAGGTATGCCGCTGATACTATTCGCCACGGTTTGCGCTGTTTTAATGCTGGGGTATCCGGTGGCGCTGTCGCTGGCGGGCACTGCGCTGGCATTTGCCGGGTTGGGATGGTTGCTTCAGTCGATGGGCGTTGCGGTGCCGTTTGAAGCGCGCTGGATGAACTCCATGCCCAACCGAATTTACGGCATCATGACCAATAGCACCCTGCTGGCGGTGCCTTTATTTGTGCTGATGGGTGTGCTGCTTGAGAAGTCCAAGGTCGCTGAAACACTGTTAGACGCGATGACCATGGCGTTTGGCGCTCTACGCGGGGGGCTGGGCATTGCCGTGGTATTGGTCGGAATGCTGCTGGCCGCGTCTACCGGTATTGTGGGGGCCACGGTGGTCACCATGGGCCTGCTCTCGCTACCTACGATGCTAAAGCGTGGCTACTCGCCTGCGCTTGCGACCGGTACTATTTGTGCGACCGGAACGCTTGGTCAGATTATTCCACCGTCCATTGCGCTGGTGTTACTGGGCGACGTGCTCAACAACGCCTACCAACAGGCCCAGCTTGCCATGGGCGCCTGGAGCCCGAAAACGCTTTCCGTAGGGGATCTGTTTGTTGGCGCACTGGTGCCCGGCCTGATACTGGTGGTTGCATATATCATCTACTTACTAATGGTGGCGTGGCTTAAGCCGGGCGCCGCTCCTGCCGCTGATCGTCAGGCGTTGATGCAAGAGCTTGGGCATACCGGCAGTATCTGGCCGTTACTCATAAAAGGGCTTTTACCCCCGGTACTGCTGATCGTTGCCGTGCTGGGGTCTATTTTGGGTGGCATTGCGACGCCCACCGAGGCATCCGCCGTGGGCGCGTTTGGTGCCTTGCTGCTGGCCGCCTTTAATCGCCAGCTGAGTGTTCCCATGCTGCGCGAGGTGGTGTACTCCACCGCTAAAGTCACCAGCATGGTGTTTTTAATCCTGATTGGGGCGGCACTGTTTTCGCTGGTTTTCCGTGCCTTCGGCGGTGAAGAGCTGGTGACCCACCTGTTTGAAGCGATGCCGGGGGGCGTTGTAGGCGCCACGATCGTGGTCATGCTGGTGATCTTCCTGCTTGGGTTTATCCTCGACTTTATCGAAATTACCTTTGTTGTGGTGCCGATTGTCGGCCCGGTTCTGCTGGCCATGGGCGTTGACCCCATTTGGCTAGGTATTATGATCGCCGTTAACCTGCAAACCTCGTTTTTAACGCCGCCGTTTGGGTTTGCGCTCTTTTACCTGCGGGGCGTAACGCCACAAAGTGTGCCGACCTCCGCCATCTACCGAGGCGTCATTCCGTTTATTCTCCTGCAACTGGGAATGCTATTGGCGCTGGCGCTGTTCCCCGAGCTTGCCACGTGGCTACCGTCGGTTATTTAGGAAACCCCATGACACGAAATGTAAATGTACTGACGATTGCAGGCTCTGATCCCTCCGGTGGCGCAGGGCTGCAGGGTGATTTAAAGACGTTCTCGGCGCTGGGCGTCTATGGCACCAATGTGATTACGGCGGTGATTGCGCAAAATACTTGCGGCGTTTCCTCGGTCTATCCGGTATCCCCCCAGGCGATCCGTGAGCAGTTGGAAACCCTGTTGGACGATGTGGAGCTGGATGCCGTCAAGATTGGCATGGTCGCAAGCCAGGATGTCGCTGACGTGATTGCTGATGTACTGCGCAAGCGCCGCCCACGCTGGATCGTGCTTGATCCGGTGATGGTCGCCAAAAGTGGCGATATTCTGGTAGACGATGTGGGAATTCGGGCGGTACGCGACATTCTGGTGCCGTTAGCCGATGTGATCACACCTAACCTGCCAGAAGCCGCCGTGCTGCTTGATACTACCTCACCTACGAGCCTGGACGCCATGGAAGCCATGCTGCCAGGCTTGGCCCAGCTGGGCGCGCCTTATGTCGTGTTAAAGGGGGGGCACCTGCGTGGCGAGACATGCCCTGACTTGCTGGCAACGCCGGATGGTCACGAGTGGCTACCTGCGTCACGTATCCAAACAGAGAATTTACACGGCACTGGCTGCGCCTTGTCATCCGCTATTGCGGCCTGCTTGGCAAAGCTGCCCATGGATGCGCCTGCCCAGGCCCCCGCTGCGGCTATTAGCGATGCTAAACGGTGGCTGCATGCTGCTCTTGAGGCCAGCGTTCAACTAAGCGTTGGTAAAGGGCGCGGGCCGGTGCACCATTTTCATGCCTGGTGGTAACGCGCTACACGCTAAAATGAATCGTTAGCTTGCGGGATATGGCTTCGCCCACCATGCTGAAGGGTGTCTGTGAAACGACTGCCTGGATGCTTGTCTGAGGAGCGTTATGCCATGACCCGCACGTTTGTGTTTGCCACTGACCTCTCTGCTGAAAATCGCGCTGGCTTTGCGCGCGCATTGCGCCTTGCTTATACGCACAACGCCCATCTGGATGTTCTGTATGTGCTGGACCCCCATCTGCCGCATCGGCTATTGCAAACAGTAGAGCAAGCGATCAATGAAGATATTGGCGCCACGTTGACCGATATCCGCGAAGACTATGCGTTGGAAGCCCCCAAGACCGTGGTGCAAACCGTTACCGGCGAACCCCATGTTGAAATTGCACGCAAGGCCCATGAAGAGCAGGCCAGGCTGATTGTACTGGGGATGCACCGCAAGCGTGGCCAGAAAGCGCTGTTGGCGGGCACCACGCTAATGCGCGTCGTACGCAATGCGCCGTGTCCTGTGGTGATTACCCAGTACACGCCCACCCAGCCCTGGCAGCATATTGTGATACCCGTTGATGCCTGTTTGAGCGCTCGCCACATGTTAAAACAGACGCTAAGCCACTTTCCCGATGCAAAACTAACGCTGCTGCATGCCTGGACAGTGCCCGGTGAAGAAGCACTGGGTTCTGAGGTCACTTTCGCTCAGTGGCGTGAGCAGGAAGTGGCGCGCCTGCGGGAGGCATTAAAACACCAGATTGATGAGCTGGTGCGCGAGCTCGACGATGCCCCCGATATTGAGCTGGTGCTTGAACCCGGCACGCCGTGCGAGGTGACCCAGGACTATATCAGGTACCATTCGCCTGACCTGGCGGTGATGAGTAGCCGTAGCCAGCCCTTCCACTCCAGCCAGCTAACGCAAGCGCTGCTCAGCGAACCCCACTGCGACCTGATGTTATGCCGCGCCTGGTGACGTGAATAGGTACACTAGGCGCTGATATCGTCAGGAGAAGCGCAAGTGAAAGTACTGATACAGCGTGTGAGCCAGGCAAGCGTCAGTGTCGAGGGGCAAACGGTGGGTGCTATTGAACAAGGATTATTGGCACTAGTGGGCGTTGAGAAGGGCGACACTGACGCCGCCGTTGAGAAAATACTTCACCGACTTTTGCACTACCGTGTCTTTAGCGACGCCGAAGGCAAAATGAACCTCAACCTTCAGCAGGTAGACGGTGGCTTGCTGCTGGTATCGCAGTTTACCCTGGCCGCTGAAACCCATAAGGGCCTGCGCCCGGGCTTTTCCAGCGCCGCGCCCCCGGCCGAAGGTGAACGGCTGTTTAATGCGCTGGTCAGCCAGGCCCAGTCGGCTTGGCCGAAGGTGGCCACCGGCCAGTTTGGTGCCGATATGCAGGTGGCGCTGGTTAACGATGGCCCGGTGACGTTCCTGCTGGAAAGCTAACTATTTGGTTTCGCAGAGTACAAACATCCTGGTACTAAGCGTTTTCGCTGGCCAACAGTTCGGCTTCCATGGCTTCCAGCGACTCTTCCGCTGCTAGCCACTGCTGCTCGGAACTGTCCAGGCGAGCCTTGATGGTAGCCTGTTGGGCCAGCGCATCGGTAAGCTCGGCCTTACGGCTACTGTTGGTATAAAGCTCGGGGTCGGCCAGCACAGACTCTACGTCTTCCAGCTCGGCCTGGGCTTTTTCCATGGCTTTTTCAGCCTGGTCGCGCTCTTTTTTCAGCGGGCGCAATTTTTCACGCAGCTCGGCAGCGGCCTTACGGGCTGCCTTGCGCGCCTCGCGGCTATCACCACTGGACTGCTGGTTCTGACGCTCGGCCTTTTCACTGCGCGAATCGCGGCGACTCTCCTCAAGGCGTGCCTTCAACCAGGCGCGATAATCCTCAAGGTCGCCATCAAACGGCTCTACACGGTTGTCCGCCACGCACCAGAACTCATCGACCGTAGCGCGTAGCAGGTGGCGGTCGTGAGAGACCAGAATCACCGTGCCCTCAAAGCCCGCTAGCGCTTCGGTCAGCGCTTCGCGCATTTCCAGGTCCAGGTGGTTGGTCGGCTCATCCAGCAGTAGTAAATTGGGCTTTTGCCAAGCGACCAGCGCCAGTGCCAAACGCGCTTTTTCACCGCCTGAGAAAGTAGCCACTTTGCCAAAGGCGTCATCGCCTTTAAAACCAAAGCCGCCCAGAAAGTTGCGAATCTCCTGGTCGCTGGCTCTAGGTGAAAGGCGCTGGACATGCACAAAAGGGGTAGAGGTGACATCTAGCCCTTCCAACTGGTGCTGGGCAAAGTAGCCAATCGCCAAGTGCTCACCGGGAACGCGCTTGCCGTTTAGCAGCTCAAGCTCGCCGGTCAAGGACTTGATCAGCGTTGATTTACCCGCACCGTTAGGCCCCAGCAGGCCAATACGGCTGCCCGGCAGCAGGGTAATATTGACCTTGTCGAGCTGAACGGTGTCACGCTCTTTACCCTGATAGCCCAGCTGGGCCTGATCAAGTACCAGCAGCGGGTGCGAGGTTTTATCGGCGGCCGGTAGCGTGAAGTGAAACGGAGAGTCGACGTGGGCGATGGCAATATCTTCCATACGCTCCAGCATTTTTACCCGGCTTTGCGCCTGCTTCGCTTTGGTTGCCTTGGCTTTGAAGCGTGCAATAAAGCGCTCAATCTCTTCGCGGCGGGCCTGCTGCTTGGCGGCTTCGGCTTGTTGCAGGGCTAGCTTCTCGGCTCGCGTTCGCTCAAAGAGAGAGTAGTTGCCCCGATAAAGCTCAAGCGTCTGGTGGTGCATGTGCACTATGTGGTCACATACTGCATCCAGAAAATCACGGTCGTGGGAAATCAGCAGCAGGGTGCCCGGGTAGCGGCTTAGCCACTGCTCCAGCCACAGCAGCGCGTCAAGGTCCAGGTGGTTGGTGGGCTCATCCAGCAGCAATAAGTCAGAGGGCATAAACAGCGTACGCGCCAGGTTAACGCGCATTCGCCAGCCGCCTGAAAAGTCGGAAAGCGGACGGGAAAGATCTGGCTGGAAAAAGCCAAGCCCAACCAGTAACTGGGCGGCGCGAGACTCCGCACGGTAGCCATCCAGGGTTTCGATCAGCCCGTGAAGCTCGGCTTCGCGGTGCGCTTCGCCCGCCTCCTGGGCGGCGAGCAGTTCGGCTTCAGCTTGGCGCAGGGCCTTATCGCCATCCAGCACATATTCGATAATTGGCCGATCAAGCGCTTCAACTTCCTGGGCCATATGTGCGATGCGTTGCCCACCGCTCATTTCAACATCGCCCTGGTCGGGGCCTAATTCACCCAGCAGGAGCTTGAAAAGGCTCGATTTACCAGCGCCGTTTGCCCCGATAATACCCGCCTTGATACCGTCGTGCAGGGTCAAGTCGGCGTTCTCGAGTAGCGTTTGCGTGCCGCGTTGCAGGGCGACTTGGCGCAGTGCGATCATGCTCTCTCCCAATGAAAAGTGGGTAAACCAATGCTCGATTCTAACCGATTGCGCCGCCTGGAGCAGATGCCATTATGGGATTTTGCCCTCTCGTTTTATAAAGCCCCCGGCGTTGAAGACGCCTGCCTGACGCTACAGGACACATTAGGCGTCGATGTGTGCGAGCTGTTATTTCACGGCTGGCTGTTTGTGAATGGGCTTGAAGCACGCCCAGAAGCGCTGGCGCCACAGCGTGAGCGGCGTCAGCTATGGCAGCGTGAGACCACAGAAGTGCTGCGTCATTTACGCCGCACGTTAAAGCCCCAGGCACGACACAGCGCCTCTGTTTCCGCTCTGCGTAAAACGATTCAGCAGGCTGAACTGCAGGCCGAACGTGAAAACCTTCAACGTTGGCAAAGGTGGGCGATCGAAAATTCTGACAGCGACCAGCGATTAACAAACTGCGCGTTGTTTTCGAACGATAGCGAAAAATGGCTGCAAGATAAGCTGTTTTTTGCCGAACTTGACAAAGGTTGCCAGGGTAAGCCAAGCGCGCGCGAAAGCGTGGTTAACGCTTGGCAAACCCTGGCAGCCCGGCTTGACCACTTCGAGTCACCGCGCTAGCCTGAAAATAAGCTGCTTTTGAATAATCTTTCGTTATGCGTCCGCTGACCCACAGCAATGGATAACGTTTTTGCGTGTCAGCGAATGTTAAAAAGCGAATGTAAAAAAACAAAGGCAGAATTTTTGCGCACTCGTACGGCGCGCTAACCACTGCAAGGGGAACATCGCATGAAGGCAAGCAAGTTAGTAACGACGGCTAGCGTTGGCGCACTGTTGCTGGGCATGACCGCGGCTGCCCAGGCAGACAACTGGCGCTACGCTCACGAAGAGTACGAAGGTGATGTACAGGATGTGTTCGCCTACGCATTCAAAGAGTATATCGAAGATAATTCCGACCACACCGTTCAGGTTTATCGCTTTGGCGAACTGGGCGAGTCTGACGACATCATGGAGCAGACTCAAAACGGCATTCTCCAGTTTGTTAACCAGTCACCGGGCTTTACCGGCGCGCTGATTCCAGAAGCTCAGATTTTCTTTATTCCTTACCTTCTGCCTACCGATCAAGATACGGTGCTAACGTTCTTCGACGAAAGCGAAGCGATTAACGAGATGTTCCCTGAGCTTTACGCTGAGCAGGGTCTTGAACTTCTTAAGATGTACCCAGAAGGCGAAATGGTGATTACCACCGATGAGCCGGTCAGCTCGCCCGAGGATCTGCAGAACAAGAAAATCCGTACCATGACCAACCCGCTGTTGTCAGAAACCTACAGCGCGTTTGGTGCAACACCCACGCCACTGCCGTGGGGTGAAGTATACGGTGGTCTGCAAACCGGGATTTTGGACGGCCAGGAAAACCCGATCTTCTGGATCGAGTCGGGCGGTCTCTATGAAGTCTCTCCGCACCTGACGTTTACCGGCCATGGCTGGTTCACCACCGCCATGATGGCGAACCAGGACTTCTATTCAGATCTTTCTGAAGAAGACCAGCAGCTGGTTCAAGATGCCTCTGAAGCTGCTTATGACCAAACCATGGAGCACATCCAGGGCTTGGCCGACGAAGCGCTGGAGAAAATCCAGGCGGCTTCTAGCGATGTGACCGTTACGCGTCTGAACGAAGAGCAGATTCAGATGTTCCGTGAACGGGCGCCACAAGTGGAAGCAGCCTTCCTCGAAATGACGGGTGAGGGTGGCGCTGAGCTGCTGGAGCAGTTCAAAGCCGACCTGGAAGCCACAAACCAGTAATGTTGAGTTGCCGTTTAAGGCAGAAAGGGTGACTCATATCAGGGGCAGCCACGGCTGCCCCTTTTCTATTGTTTATCGATACCTTTAAGGGGAGCAACGTGGTGGATAGTAGCCCCATACAAAAGGCGAAAAGCTTGAGTACCCCCTACGCTAAACGTATGTCGGTACTGCTCTCTCACCCTTCAACTTTGAACGTGGAATAACCTTGATGACTAGCATGTTATTGGCCGTTGCTAGCCATCGTCATGCCGCTAAACATGCCGTTAAAAAAGGAGCCCGGCCATGACCGATGAAGAATCCGAAAAGAGCTATCATTCTGGTTTACCCGGCGTGTTGGGAGTGATCGACACTGCAATTAGCAAAATCGAGTCAGTGATATTGGCGCTAGGGGTTTTGCTAATGGCGCTGAATACGGTCACCAATGTGATTGCCCGCTTTGTATTTGGCAATAGCATCATGTTCTCCGGTGAATTAAACCGCATTTTGATCATCATGATTACGTTTGCCGGTATTGGCTATGCGGCGCGCCATGGGCGTCATATACGCATGTCGGCAATTTACGACGCTTTACCGGTGGGTGGGCGTAAAGCGTTGATGATCTGCATTTCGCTCGTCACCTCTTTCATTATGTTCTTCCTGTTTTACTACTCGATCGTTTATATCCTCGACTTGTATAGCAAAGGACGCGTGCTGCCTTCGTTAAGTTTGCCGGTCTGGATAATTTATCTATGGGTGCCGATGGGCTTTTTCATCACTGGTATTCAGTACCTGCTAACCGCCATTAAAAACCTCACGAGTCGGGATGTGTATCTCTCAACGGGTGTGGTCGATGGTTATAAAGATACCGAAACTGAAGTTTGACGCAGGGCATCGTATCCTGAGGAAAGAGCTATGACGACAATAATGATAGTCACCATGATTGCCCTGCTACTGCTGGGCTTTCCCATGATGGTGCCGCTCATTGCAGCGGCGATCATCGGTTTTTACATGATGTTTAACGGCTTCGGCCAGATGGATACGCTGATTCAGCAAATGATGGCAGGCATACGGCCAGCCTCACTGATCGCGGTACCCATGTTTATTTTAGCGGCCGATATTATGACCCGCGGCCAATCGGCTAACCGTTTGATCGCGATGGTAATGTCGTTTATCGGCCATATTAAAGGCGGGCTTGCGGTCAGTACCGCGGCCTCTTGTACGTTGTTTGGCGCTGTTTCAGGCTCAACCCAGGCAACCGTGGTTGCGGTGGGTTCGCCGTTGCGGCCCAAAATGCTTAAAGCCGGCTACTCCGACTCCTTTACGCTGGCGCTGATTATTAATGCCAGCGATATCGCTTTTTTGATTCCGCCGAGTATTGGCATGATTATCTACGGGGTCGTGTCAGGCACATCGATTGGTGAGCTGTTTATCGCCGGTATAGGCCCCGGCCTTCTGATTCTGTTGATGTTTTCAGCCTACTGTATTACCTACGCCATCGTTAAGGATGTACCGACTGAGGCGAAAGCCAACTGGAGAGAGCGTGGCGTTGCGGTTCAAAAAGCGCTCTGGCCGCTGGGTTTCCCGGTTATTATTGTCGGCGGTATTTATGGCGGTATTTTTAGCCCTACGGAGGCTGCCGCAGCGTGTGTGCTGTATGCGGTGCTGCTGGAATTTGTGGTGTTTCGGTCCCTCAAAATGGCCGATATCTACACGATTGCTAAATCTACCGGCTTGATTACCGCTGTGGTGTTTATCCTGGTAGCCGTCGGTAATAGCTTCTCCTGGATTATTTCCTTCGCTCAAATTCCCCAAACGATCCTGGAAGCCGTAGGCGTGAATGATGCCGGGCCGACCGGCGTCTTGATCGCGATTTGTATCTCCTTCTTTATCGCTTGCATGTTCGTTGACCCTATCGTGGTTATCCTCGTGCTTACGCCTATCTTTGCCCCTGCCATTGCCGCAACAGGACTCGATCCGGTACTGGTCGGCATCTTGATTACCCTGCAGGTAGCGATTGGCTCGGCCACACCGCCGTTTGGCTGCGACATCTTTACCGCGATTGCGATCTTTAAGCGGCCTTACTGGGAAGTTATTAAAGGCACGCCGCCGTTTATCTTTATGCTCATCCTGGCGGCCGCGCTTCTCATCATGTTCCCGCAGATTGCGCTGTTTCTACGCGACCTGGCGTTCCGCTAGCCTTCCATTAAGGAGAACTGCATGTTTAACCGCATTTTAGTCCCGGTGGATGGCTCGAAAGGCGCCATTAAGGCGCTCGATAAAGCAGTAGGGCTACATCTACTAACGGGCGCTGAGCTCTATTTCTTGTGCGTATTCAAGCACCACAGCCTGCTTGAGGCGTCACTTTCCATGGTACGCCCCAATCAGTTGGATATTCCCGACGATGCGTTAAAAGAGTACGCCACCGAGATCGCTATACACGCGAAAAACCATGCCATTGAGCAAGGCGCGGACAGCACGAGCGTGCGTGCTTTTGTTAAAGGTGGTCGGCCTTCACGTACCATTGCACGCTTCGCCTGGAAGCGAGAGTGCGATTTGATCGTGATTGGTGCTCAAGGCACTAACGGCGAAAAGAGCATGCTGCTGGGCAGTGTATCTCAGCGGGTGGCCGGTGCGGCGCATTGTCCCACCTTGGTGGTGTAGCTTCGTTGTAGACACTGCGGCTGGCGTAAGCGTGCTTCACAAGGTTAAACCTCTTGGTAAAAGCGAGGTCGTACCAAGCGTAGCTACATCTTAACTATGGTTTTAACTACGGTCGTAACAACAGCGCCCGTTTCAGGTAGATACACCCTGAAGCGGGTGTTAGGCTTTGAAGCACTTAATATCTGGCGTATTGCGCCGTCGAATAAGGTTACTTTTTTATGAAAACACTGCTCTCCTCAACGGCTCTGACAGGTCTGCTTTTAGTGGCACCGTTTGTTGCTGCGGCCCCTGAAACTGACGATCAGCGCCTTGCCTACAGCCTTGGGGTTACGCTGGGTGAAAGCATGAAAGCGGATATCGGCGACCTTGACCTGGATGCGTTTAACGACGGCATGCGTGATGTGTTCGAGGACAATGAGTTGGCGCTCGACGAAGAGCAAATGGTTGAGGCCATTATGGCCTTCCAGGAGCGCTCTTTGGAGGCGCGTGAACAGGAAGCCGCTGAGATCGGCCAGGCAAACCTCGAGGAAGGCGAAGAGTTCCTGGCAGAAAACGCCGAGCGTGAGGGCGTAGAGGTGACGGATTCTGGCCTGCAGTACGAAGTGCTTGAGTCGGGCGATGGCGCAACGCCCGGGCCTGAGGACACTGTTGAGGTGAATTACGAAGGCATGCTGCTGGATGGCACGATATTCGACAGCTCGTTTGAGCGCGGCGAGTCGGTTAGCTTCCAGGTCAATCAAGTTATTGAAGGCTGGCAGGAAGGCCTGCAGATGATGAGCGTTGGCGATAGCTGGATGCTGTATATCCCTGCTGACCTGGCTTACGGCGAAAACGGCCAAGGCCCAATTGGCCCCAATGAAATGCTCACGTTCCGGGTTGAACTGTTAGGCGTTGAATAATCCATGCCTATGGCCCTGCGGGTAGCTCACACGCTAAGTGCGTTGTTGTTGCTAAGCGGCCCGCTGGCAGCCAGTGCAATGGCTGAAACGCCTGAGCGTTTGCCCGCGCTGAATGCCATGTCAGAGCAGGCAAGCGTCGTCGGCGTTTCATCAGGCGGTTATATGGCAACCCAGCTAGCGGTTGCCTGGCCTGAGCGCTTTAGCGGTGTAGGCGTGCTGGCGGCAGGGCCTTGGGGCTGTTCGCAGGGCTCCTTAAATCTTGCGCTTAATCAATGCATGCAAACCCGTGCAGGCCAGCCAGCCTTGGACAGGCTAGACGCACGTTGGGCGGGTTATAAAAGGCATGACCGGGTCGGTGCTCGTGAAGACCTGGCTCAGCTCCGTGCCTTTATCTGGTATGGCGGTGCCGATGATGTCGTACAGCCCGAGCTGGCTGAGCTATTGGCCAAGCAGTGGTTGGGCTGGCTGGCATCGCCTGAGCAGCTGCAACGGGTGCGTAATCAGGCCGCGGGGCATGGCTGGCCAGTCCAGCTACGCGAAGAGGAAGCCGTTGGCCCGCAGGAATTAGGCAACTGCCGCCAGGGCGGTGGTAGCCATGTGCTGGCCTGTGATGAAGATGTTGCGCAAGAAATGCTTGCCTGGTTATACCCCGAACGTGACGCTTCTATTTCCGCAGCTACTTCCACAACTACTTCCACAACTACTTCCACAACTACTTCCGCAACGGGAGAGCTGGTCGCTTTCGATCAGTCGGAGTTTGCGGTTAAAGGGCTAGCGGACACGGGGTATGTATTTATTTCTGCAGCATGTGAAGAGGGAGCATGCCCGGTCACTATTGCGCTGCACGGCTGCCAAATGAGCGCTAGCGCTATTGGTGATACCTTTGTTAGCCATAGCGGTTTGAATCATTGGGCCGCCAGCCACCAGCAGATAGTGCTTTACCCACAAGCTGACAGCAGCTTGTCGAACCCGCAAGGGTGCTGGGATTGGTGGGGGTATGCAGAAAGCCTCTGGCAGAAAAATCCGCTGCACGATACCCGTGAAGGCGTCCAGGCGAGCGCGCTCATGCGTATGCTTGACCGTTTGGAAGCCGCGCCGGTTATGTCTGACTAGTTCTGCCTGGCTAGCTCTTCTTTACCACTTCAAAGTCAAACCAGCTCCCCACATCTCCCTCCGGTGTTTCAAGAATCACGCGTGCCCGCCAAGGCGTAGCAGTTTGCACCTCTTTATCCACTTGGCCTTGACCACGAAAACGGCTTGGCGTGATGGCATCCAGCACAAAGCGCTCAATCCTCGAATCTCGATAGCGGTCAACCAAATCCACGTTGACCTGATGGGCTGGAATGCCTTGAATATCGACTTCCAACGGTAAAGCAGCGTGCGCTTCTATAGGGCCGTTGACATCAATATGAAAGGTCAACTGGCGCCCACTGCCCAGTGCGACTGAACAAGGGTGAGCATGGACATCGCAACTGGCGGCGGAAGGGAACCAGGTAACGTGGCTGTTATCGTGATATTGATGAAAAAATAGGTACCATGTAGACATCGCCAGTGCTAAACCGGTGACTAAAATCAGCACCTTGAGTCCCTGTAAACCTGAAAAACCAGCAGTTTTAGGTAGTATCTTCATGGCAGAATACCGCTACGCAGGCCGTGAGGCGGGGTGTCGTTTCATGGTAACAGTAAACGTGTCGATGTCGTTGTGCTGTGATGTCGCAGTCACTAAGGAAAACCCATGGAGAGTATTACCGCTGCGTTAGGGCCCCTGTTCCTACTCATTCTATTAGGAGCGGGCATGGGCTACTGGCGCTGGCCCGGTGCAGATTTTTGGCCGCAAATGGAGCGGCTAATTTACTTTGTGCTTTTCCCGGCCATGCTGGTGGGAACGCTGGCCACCGCCGATGTCAGCCAGGTACCGGTAGGGCGCTTGGCCCTGGTGCTATTAGGCGCCATTGCGTTTTTTGGGCTGCTGATCTGGTGGTTTCGCCATTGGCTACAGCTAACGCCTGCAGCGTTTACCTCGGTGTTTCAAGGTGCGGTGCGCTTTAACACCTATGTAGGTGTAGCGGGGGCCGCGGCATTGCATGGCGAGTTAGGTGCAACCACGGCAGCGGTTGCCGTGGCGCTGATGGTGCCCGTGGTGAACATCATGTGTGTGGCAAGTTTTGTGGCTGCCGGCACATTAGGCAGTGCGAGCATGGGTAAAAGCGTCATGGCGCTGGTGAAAAACCCGCTGATCCTCGCCTGCCTGGCAGGCATAGGATTAAACCTGAGCGGCATTGGCCTGCCAGGGTGGAGTGAGGACACCGTCGGCCTGCTAGGGCGTGCCGCGCTACCACTAGGGCTGGTTGCCGTGGGGGTGGCACTACGCCCGGCCGCGCTGTTACGCATTGACCGTGGCCTACTAGCGACCAACAGCGTCAAATTGTTACTAATGCCAGCGCTGGTATTGGTGCTGGCGTGGGCGCTAGGCCTGGATACCGTTAGCCGGGACGTGGCGCTGCTGTTTGCAGCACTTCCCACGGCAACCTCGGCCTATATTCTGGCCCGCCAGTTAGGTGGTGACGCTGAGCTAATGGCAGCCATTATCACCGGTCAAACGCTACTCGCCATGCTCACGCTTCCGCTCTGGTTACAGCTTGCAGGGTAAGATGTAAAAATAAATAAAAAGTATTCGCATTTGTATTGACGGGTTAAATGATAATGATTATATTGTGCTTGTAGCGTTTAATGAGTCGCTACAGACCACGACAGCGAGCCGCCAGTTTGTTGTCATGGTTTCTCCCTCTCATTGCTAGTCACGGTCTTTTGCCACTCCTTTGGAGTGGCTTTCTTTTTTTGTGCACCTTTAAATGATTGAGTCCACTGTGAATGACCGCCAGCGAGAGCTTTACGCTGAAGGCCTTCTCTTAAAAGTGGTTGTAACTTACGCCTCACGCCGATAAATCAGATCCCACACGCCATGGCCGAGCTTCTCGCCACGGGCTTCGAACTTGGTCAGCGGGCGGAAGGCGGGGCGGGGCACATAGGGCGCCGTGTCAGTATCGGCCGTGTTGGCATAGCCGGGGGCAACTTCCATTACCTCAGACATCCACTCGGCATAGGCTTCCCAGTCGGTCGCCATATGGAAAGTGCCGCCGGGTTCTAAGCGGGTGCGAATCAGCTCGACAAACGCGGGCTGCACAATGCGCCGTTTGTGGTGCTTTTTCTTCGGCCAAGGGTCGGGGAAGAATAGCTGCACGGTGGTGAGTGAGTCTTTTGGCAGGCACTTCTCCAGCACGGCTAGGGCGTCTTCCTTGTAGATGCGCAGATTGGTCAGGCCGCGCTTGTCCACTTCATCAAGCAGCTTGCCGACGCCTGGTGAATGCACTTCAATGCCGATAAAATCGGTGTCTGGGTGGGTTTCTGCCTGCTCGATCAGCGAGTTACCCATGCCGAAGCCGATTTCAACCACGCGGGGGGCTTCCCGGCCAAACAGCGCGGACAGGTCCTGCAGGCCGTCATCAATCGTCAGGCCAAAGCGCGGCCATACGTCTTCAAGGCCCCGGTTCTGGGCCTGAGTCATGCGCCCGGCACGGATTACATAGCTTTTAATACCACGACGATGCAGCGGCGCTTCAGAATTTTCTGGCCCGGTTGAGGGCTCATCGGTACTTTTAATATCAGTCATAAAATCTCTTAACCGTTAATGCGGCCAGCAAAAGGTGATGAAGGGTCTGCCGTTTGGCGGCGCGGCATGCGCCCGGCCAGGAACGCATCGCGCCCGGCTTCGACGGCGCTCTTCATGGCGCGCGCCATGCGCAGCGGTTCGCGTGCATGGGCAATAGCCGTATTCAGCAGTACGCCGTCGCACCCCAACTCCATGGCCATAGCGGCATCGGATGCCGTGCCGATACCGGCATCCACCAGCACCGGTACGCTGCTTTGTTCCACAATCAGGCGTACGTTGTGCGGATTCTGAATGCCGTGGCCTGAACCAATCAGCGAGCCCAGCGGCATGATGGCGCAGCAACCCATGGCTTCAAGCTCACGTGCCACAATGGGGTCGTCGCTGGTGTACACCATGACGTCAAAGCCATCGGCTAACAGCGTCTCGGCGGCTTTCAGGGTTTCGACGACGTTGGGGTAGAGCGTGGTCTCATCGCCCAGCACTTCCAGCTTGACCAGCTTGTGTCCGTCAAGCAGTTCGCGGGCCAGGCGACAGGTGCGTACGGCGTCTTTGGCGGTATAGCAGCCTGCCGTGTTGGGTAGCAGGGTATAGCGCGACGGCGAAATCACGTCGAGCAGGTTGGGTCCGGCTTCCTGGCCCAGATTGGTACGGCGTACGGCAAAGGTGACAATCTCGGCGCCACTTTCGGCAATCGCCGCGCCGGTCTCGTCGAAGTCTTTATATTTGCCGGTGCCGACTAGCAGGCGAGAGCTAAAATTACGTCCGGCGATAGTAAACGGCGCATCGTTTTGAAGTGTCATAGCGAATCCTGGATAAAGCGCATGAAATAGGGCGTAGCCAGTAAAAGAGGCATGCGAGCTGCGGGCTAGCCACCGCCAATGGCGTGCACCACTTCGACCTGGTCATCTTCGGCCAAGGGAGTGATGGCTAGCTGGCTGCGTGGCACAATCTCTTCGTTGATCTCCACCGCGACCCGCCGACCCGTAAGCGCCAATTGGTCGATTAGATCCGCAGCCGTCTGGCCCGCTTCCAGCGTGTAAGGCTCGCCATTGAGTTGAATGTGCATAAGGGCGTCTCGTCTATCGAGGCATAGGGTCTATAAGAGTTAGGGCTAACCCTAGCGAAATACCAAAAAGTGCCTCTATTGTAGCGGTTTCCTGCGGCGCAAGGTATGCCGAGTCGCATGCTTGCTTATCGTGACGCGTTAACATCTTGAAAGGAGCAGCAATGCAACGTAGCGAACGAATCATTTGGTGCCTGGTAGCGCTCTCCGGAGCTATCACGGTCATGGTGGGCGCGTATGCTGCTCATGGTCTGACTGCGCGCGTTTCGGCGGAGTTGGTGCACGCGGCCGAAACCGGCGTGCGCTACCAGGCTTGGCACACGCTAGCGATAATGGCGGTACTGGTCGGTCAGCGCGTGCTTGGTTTCAAGGGCTGGCAGTGGCCAGTTGCGCTGTGGGGGTTGGGCATGGTGGCTTTCTCCGGCTCGCTTTATGCCATGGCGATGGCCGGTTTGAATGCAGGCATCGTGACGCCTATTGGTGGCGTTTTACTGATTGCCGGGTGGCTGATGCTGGCGGTGGCGGTACTAAGAAGTCCTTAACCAAGAAGCCCCGGTAGATCCGCGAGCTCGTCGAGTTGGGTATTTGCAGGCAACTAACACCGGGCCTTTTTACGGCTGACCTTTAAGCCGCCCGGTGCTTTTACGCACGATCAGGTGGCTGCTTAGCGTCTGATGCCGGATGGCCTGCTCGCCGCGTAACAGGTGAAGCAGAAGCTGCATGGCCTGCTGACCGATGTCATTACGCGGCTGGCTAATGGTCGTCAGCTCCGGGTCGCAGTACTCGCTCAAGCCAATATTATCAAAGCCGACGACCGACAGCTGGTCGGGCACACTTATGCCCAACTGGCGGGCGGCTTTCAGCACGCCAACCGCCATCTCGTCACTATGACAAAAAATCGCGGTAGGCCGGGGCGTTTTCCCCTCCAGTAGTGCTAGCCCCTGCTGATACCCCGAGCGAAATCCAAAGTTACCCTCTGCAATACGCGCTTCATTGCTCAACTGATGGGCCGCAAGCGTATCGCGATAGCCGCGGTTTCGTTCCTGGCAAATAGGGTTGTTCGCCGGGCCAGAAAGTGTGGCAATACGTCGATGGCCGAGCGACACCAGATAATCAATCGCCTGGCAGCTGGCCTGATGGTTATCGACGGCAATTAACGGCAGGTCGATATCGCTAAAAAACTCACAGGCCATGACCAGCGGAAAGCTCGCCTGGCCATCCGCCTGCTTGACCAGCGCTCTGGGGATCTCTGAGGTCATCAGCACGATACCATCGGCCTGATTGGTCGAAAGTAGCCGAAAATAGGCCTCTGCGCGCGCCGGGTCGTGTTCGCAGTCACCAATCAGTATCTGGTAGCCCGCCTGATGGGCAACATCTTCCATGCCGCTAATAATTTCGGAGAAGAACGGATTCGAAATATCCGGCAAGAGCGCCACGATGGTTTTGGACTCCGCTCGGCGCAAGTTGCGTGCGGCAATGTTGGGCGAATAACCCACCTGAGCAATTGCCTGGTTCACCCGCTTTCGGGTAGCATCGCTGACTTTTTCAGGCGTTGCCAAGGCGCGTGATACGGTGGCTGTTGAACAGCCCGCCGCTTTCGCCACGTCTTTAATCGTCGGCACGCTATGCGGCTGTTTGCTCGTTACCGGGGTGTTAAGCATTGAACGATAATCCTGAAAAAACGCGCCTGAAAGCGGGCGGTTAAAGACAATTTTGGCGCCCTACTAGCTAAAATGTAAATGTTTACATCCAAATTCTAGCAGTGCTAACCACAACATTTAAACGCACCTTTACTATTAGCGCGTTAATTATGTGACTATTTATTCCCTTTTTTTATTTATTCTTTAGTCTAAATTATAAATGCTTACCGAGAGGTTTAAGATGTAAAGCCCTTTTGCAGCAGTGCGTTATCCATTTTATATTCCCCTTTTTTACGCGCTTGACCGATGTACGTTGCTCTGCTGAAATGTAATCCATTACATTGCGTCTTTCAGGCTGGTTGCTGACGCTAAAACAACAAAACAAATGAGGTCGATGATGAAGACCCTTAAAGGGCCCGCGCTCTTTCTAGCCCAGTATATTGGTGATCAACCGCCTTTTGATAGCCTGGAGAATATTGCTCGCTGGGCATCGGAACTGGGCTTTAAAGCAATTCAAATGCCCACGCTGGATAAGCGGTTTTTTGATCTTGAGAGAGCGGCAGAAAGCCAGGTGTATTGCCAGGAAGTGCAGGCGACTTTAGCGCAATATGACTTGGAAATTTGCGAGCTTTCGACGCATTTGCAGGGCCAATTGGTGGCCGTGCATCCGGTTTATGACAGCCTGTTTGATGGCTTCGCCCCGCCTGAACTGCACGGCGACCCGGTCGCGCGCCAAGCCTGGGCTGTCGAACAGCTAAAGCTTGCTGCCCAGGCCAGCGCCAATCTGGGTTTGAAGGCCCATGCCACGTTCTCCGGCTCGCTGCTTTGGCCGTTTCTTTACCCGTGGCCGCAGCGCCCCGCAGGGCTGGTTGAAGAGGGTTTTGCCGAGCTTGCCAAACGCTGGCGCCCTATTCTGGATGCCTTCGATGCGGCGGGTGTGGACTTATGTTTTGAGATACATCCCGGTGAAGACCTGCACGATGGCGCGACCTTTGAGCGTTTTCTAGCCGCAGTGGACCATCACCCGCGCTGCTGCATGCTGTATGACCCTTCGCACTTAGTGCTCCAGCAGCTTGATCACCTTGCCTTTCTTGACCGCTATCACCCCTATATCCACATGTTTCATGTCAAGGATGCCGAGTTTCATCCTACCGCCCAGCAGGGCGTTTACGGCGGCTACACTTCTTGGGTCGAGCGGGCAGGCCGCTTTCGCTCCTTGGGCGACGGGCAGGTGGATTTCAAAGCGGTGTTCTCGAAACTGGCCCAGTACGATTTTGATGGCTGGGCAGTCATCGAGTGGGAGTGCGCGCTCAAACATCCTGAGCAGGGCGCGGCGGAAGGCGTCACGTTCGTGAACGAGCACATCATTCAGGTGACCGACCGCGCGTTTGATGATTTTGCCGATACCGGAACGGATCGCCAGGCCAACCGCACGCTGCTGGGCCTCGGTTAAATTAACGCTCAGGGATTACTTCATGACAATAATCAATAACACGCCGCGCAGACTTCGCCTCGCCATGATAGGCGGCGGCCAGGGGGCTTTTATCGGCGGTGTGCACCGTATGGCGGCGCGCCTGGACGACCGTTTTGAGCTGGTAGCCGGGGCTTTTTCATCCCAGGCCGAGCGCAACCTGGCGACCGCCAGCGAGTTAGGTATTGATGAGCAGCGTTGCTATACCGACTACGCCGCGCTGTTGGCAGGCGAAGCCGCTCGTGAAGATGGTGCGCAGGTCGTGGCGATTGTGACGCCTAACCACCTGCATTACCCGGCGGCGCTGGCAAGCCTGGAAGCGGGCTTTCACGTGGTGTGTGAAAAACCCATGACGTTCAGCGTTGAGGAAGCCGAACAGCTGGCGCAAGCGGCTGAGAAAAGCGCTCGCCACTTTGTATTAATGCACAACTATGCGGGTTATCCACTGGTTCAGCATGCCCGTGAACTGATTGCCGAAGGCGTGCTGGGGCAGCTTCGCCATGTACAGGTCGAGTATATTCAGGAGTGGTTAAGCGAACCCCCGGAAGCTGATAACCGCCAGGCTGCCTGGCGGCTAGACCCTGCTCAGGCAGGGGCGGCGGGCTGCTTGGGTGATATTGGCGTGCACGCGTTTCAGTTGGCCCAGTTTATAAGCGGCCAGCGCGTCAGTGAGGTCAGCGCTGAGCTGGTGACCGCCGTGCCGGGGCGGGCGTTGGACGATAACGTTCAGGCGCTGCTGCGCTTCAATGGCGGTGCGCGAGGCATGCTGTGGGCAAGCCAGACGGCCGCTGGTTATGAGAACGCGCTAACCATTCGCATCATCGGTGAGAAAGCCAGCCTGCAATGGGCTCAGGAGCAGCCCAACGAGCTGTGGCTGAAACCGCTTAATGGGCCAAGCCAGCGCTTAACGCGGCGCGATGACTGGCTAAGCGCGAATATCGCTCAAGGCGTGCGTGTGCCGGGCGGGCATCCGGAAGGCTACATTGAAGCCTTTGCCAACCTGTATCAGGCGCTGGCCGATGGGTACACATCAGGCGAGTACCCATCCTGGTTGCCCGGCATTGAAGACGGTGTGGATGGCATGCGCTTTATTGCCGCCGCGATTACCTCACACGAGGCGGAGGGTAGCTGGACGCCGCTGCATCTGAGTAAAGCGTCAGGCGCTTCTGGGGGCGCCCCATGAGTGAGCCTATTTTAAAGCTTGAAGGGATCGGTAAAGCCTTCGGCCCCGTTCAAGTACTGAATGATATTTCCCTTTCCGTTATGCCGGGCGAAGTGCTGGGTATTCTGGGGGAAAATGGCGCCGGAAAATCCACTCTGTTAAAGATCATCAGCGGTATTTACACGCCAACGGTGGGTGCGATTCACCTGAATGGCCAGATATTCAGCGCATTGGATCCGATTACGGCGCGTTCTCACGGCGTGGCGATGATCCCCCAAGAATTCAATTTAATCCCCACGCTGCGTGTTTACGAAAATGTCTTTCTCGGCCAGGAAGTACGCCGTCATGGTTTTCTTGACCACGCAGGCATGCGTAAACGCACCCAGCAACTGCTCAGCTCGCTAGAAGTGGACCTGGACCCTGAACTTCCCATCGAGCGGCTAAGCGTTGCCCAAAAGCAGATGGTAGAAGTGGCCAGGGTGCTGGTTAACGACGCGCGACTGCTGATTCTGGATGAGCCCACCACGGTGCTGACCGACCGCGAAGTCGCAGTGCTGTTTAACGTGGTGCGCGCGCTGGTCGCCAAGGGCGTCACGATTCTGTTTATTTCTCACAAGCTAAAAGAGGTCAAAGACCTCTGTGACCGGCTGCTGATTTTACGGGACGGCCAACAAGTAGAACTGTGCGAGACCGCGGCGCTTAATGAAGAGGACATGGCGCGCAAAATGGTTGGGCGTGAGCTGTCACAAATTTACCCTGAGAAGCTTGCGCAACGTGCTGACAATACGCCGCCCGCGCTGCGTGTGCAGGGTTTAAGCCTTAAAGGCAAGCTCAAGGACATCAACCTTGAAGTACGCCGTGGCGAAGTGTTGGGACTTGCCGGGTTAGTAGGTGCGGGGCGCACCGAAATTGCTGAAACCATCATGGGGCTGCACCGTAAAGAGCAGGGCGAGATATTTATCGATGGCGAGCTTGTTGATCTTCGGTCACCCAGCGAAGCCCACGCCCACGGCTTGGCGTATCTGTCGGAAGACCGCCAGGGTAAGGGGCTGATTCTCTCGTTTAACGTCATGCAGAACATTACCGCCCTTAGCCTGAAACGCTATGTGCGCGGGTTTATCAAACATCGCGCTGAACGGCGTCAAGCTGAACATTACCAGCAGCGCTTGGCCATCAAGGCATCCAACCTCGCGGCGCCGGTGAGCCTGTTGAGCGGTGGTAACCAGCAGAAGGTTTACTTCTCGAAGCTGCTTGATATTGAGCCCGATATCCTGATGCTCGATGAGCCCACCCGCGGCATCGACATCAGCGCCAAACAGCAGATTTACCGGTTGATTCGCGACCTTACCGAACAAAATAAAGCTGTTGTCGTGATCTCCTCTGAGCTTGAAGAGGTCATTGGTATTGCGGATCGGGTGTTAGTGATTCGCGAGGGGCAAATAGCCGTTGAGCTTAACGGTGACGAGATCAATGAAGAACAAATAATGCTGTATGCCGCTGGCGCACGGCAGCACGCCAACCGTGAACAAGTGGGGAATCAAGATGGCTCAACCGCCTAATACCAAGACAATGGGGAGCGTTGCACGCCAAGGCCTGCGCAGGCTGCCCCTTAACGCGACGATTCTGGCCCCGCTGGTGGCGCTGATTTTGCTGTTCGTGGTGTCGTCCATCGCCAGCGAATATTTTCTTAATACGCGCAATATTTCCAACGTAATGCGCCAGGTCTCCTATACCGGCATTATCGCTATCGGCATGACCTTTGTGATTATCGCCGGCGGGATCGATCTGTCGGTGGGGTCGATGGTGGCGCTGGTGGGCGTGGTTATCCTGTATATCGTCAATAGCATTAGTGACCCCATTCAGGCGGTGCTTCTCGGCCTGTTGGCCGCTATCGCTGCGGGCGGGTTGTTAGGGCTATTCAACGGCCTGTTAGTCACCCGAGGGCGCATAGCGGCCTTTGTGGTAACGCTTGCCAGTATGTCGATTTTTCGTTCGCTGGCGCTCTACTTCACCGATGCAGCAGTGGTTTCTACCCCCAATCCGCACTTCTCAAGCGTGGGCGGCGGCTTTTTGCTGGGCATTCCGGTTCCGGTGATCGTGTTCTTTGGTTTGGCGATCATCGCTCATGTGTTGCTGTTTCATACCCCTTACGGGCGGCATGTGTGCGCGGTGGGCGCTAATCCTCAGGTAGCACGCTATTCGGGCATCCGGGTTGAGCGCATTGTGCTCTCCACCTTTGTGATTGCGGGCATTTGCGTGGGGCTTTCGGCCATCATGCTGACCTCGCGGCTCAACTCGGTAAGCCCGAGTGATGCGGGCTACTTTTATGAGTTGGATGCTATTGCCGCCGTTGTCATAGGAGGCACGGCGCTTTCCGGTGGGCGCGGCTCGATATGGGGCACGGTCATCGGCGCGCTGATTCTAGGCATTATCAACAATATGCTTAACCTGACCGGCGTTTCCCCTTATTTGCAGGGGCTGGTCAAGGGCGGCGTCATTTTGCTGGCGGTACTGCTGCAGTACAAGCGTGCCTGACTTGTAAAAGCGGACGTTAAAAACGGTCTTTTCGGTCGCTATGCCCAAACAGGGCCGACGATCACACTGGGCGGGGTTGGCTCGCCCATCCACGATGTACGTTAGAAAGGGAGCAATAACAATGACACTATCACGCCTTTTCAAGACTGCCGCGCTGGCAACGGCCATAGCGAGTACGTCCAGCCTGGCGCTGGCCGATGACTACCATATTGGCGTCACCGTGCCGTCCGCTGACCATGGCTGGACCGCAGGCCTTTTATGGTGGGCACAGCAAGCCGCCAACGACCTAAGTGAGGAGTATCCGGATGTCAGTTTTACGGTACTTTCCGCCAACTCCGGCACGGCCCAGGTCTCTAACGTGGAAGATTTGATGATCCGCAACCTGGATGCGCTGGTCATTCTTCCCCACGACCCGGCAACGCTTCAGGCGGTTATTTCTGAAGCCTACGATGAAGGCATCTATACCGTTGTGGTGGACCGCGAGCTTGAAACGCCTGCGCAAAACGTCTTTATTGCGGGCGATAACCCAGGCTTAGGCGAGCACGCCGCGCGTTATATCGCTGAAGAGTTGGGCGGCGAGGGCAATATTCTGGTGCTGGAAGGCCCGCCCATCCCCATCAACAGCCAGCGTGTCGATGCCTTTAACCGGGTGATGGAAAACTACCCCAACATCAATATCCTGGCCTCTCAAACGACCAACTGGAACCCACAGCAGGCGCTTAGCGTAACGGAAGACCTGCTGGGCAGTAACCCGGAAGTAGATGCCATTTGGGCGGGTGACGATGACGTATTGATCTCGGCGCTTCAGGCGGTTGATGAAAACAACCGCGACGATATCCAACTGATTGTGGGCGGTGGCGGTTCTCAGCGCGTGATTGAAATGATCCGTGACGAGCACCCGATGGTTAAAGGCACCGTTACCTATCCGCCGAACATGATTGCCTCTGCCATGGCGCTAGCGGTACACGGCGTGAAAGGCGAGCATCTGGGCGATATGTACCACGGCGTACCTTCACGGCTCATCCTTAACGCTGACCTGATCACCCTCGACAATGTAGAAGAGTACTACGAGCCAGAAGCCGCTTACTAAGCTACCTGGCCGCTAAACGCCCCGGCCCCAGGCTACTTGATAGCCAGGGCCCGGGGCGTTTTTTTGCAAGCCATTCTCTACGATCACTGCTTACCCCGTTTGTCGGCTGCTACGTAGCGGGCAAGGCATAGCTTGCGGTGGCGTGCACAACTGGGCGACGTTCATCGGCCGCGGAGAATATCTGCACTTCACCCACCGCTAAACGGCGGCCCAGCTTGATCAGCCTGGCGTGAGCGATAATGTCATGCTCGCCTGAAGCGGCGCGCAGGAAATGGCAGTTGAAATCACTGGTGACTGCCATGGGTTCAGGGCCGATTTGGGCCAGAATCGCCACGTACAGCGCCACATCGGCAAAGCCCATCATCGTAGGGCCGCTTACTCGGGGGCCAGGGCGTAGATGCTCATAACCTACCGTTAAGCGCATCGTGGCACACATCTCGCCCACGCTCTCAATTCTGCCCATTCGCTGGGGGAACACTTCATCTAAAAAGTGCTCGATCTGTTCGACAGTCATGATGGTCATTGTTGTTGTCCTTCATAAAAAAAGCCCCAAGGCATATGCCTTAGGGCTAGTTGTACCATAAAACGAATTTACTTCGATTTATGCACCTGGCGCCACTCGTGAAGCAGCGGCTCGGTGTAGCCCGACGGCTGTACGCGGCCTTTGAAGATCAGATCAGAGGCGGCCTTGAACGCGGTGGAGTCCTCAAAGTGACTGCTCATGGCGGTGTAAGTGGGGTCGCCTGCGTTTTGCTCATCGACCACTTTCGCCATGCGTTTGAGGGTTTCCTCTACGCGCGGCGCATCCACAATGCCGTGATGCAGCCAGTTGGCGATGTGCTGGCTAGAAATACGCAGCGTGGCGCGGTCTTCCATCAGGCCTACATCGTGAATATCCGGCACTTTGGAGCAGCCCACGCCGTGCTCTACCCAGCGCACCACGTAACCCAGAATGCCTTGGCAGTTGTTATCCAGCTCTTGCTGAATCTCGTCATCTGACCAGCTAGGGTTTTCCGCCACCGGGACGCTGAGCAAATCATCCAGGAAGTCGGGCTCGCCCAGCGCTTCAAACTCGCGCTGAACGTCGGTGACATTCACCTGGTGATAGTGCAACGCATGTAGGGTAGCGGCCGTGGGTGAAGGTACCCAAGCGGTGTTGGCGCCGGCTTTTGGATGGCCGATTTTCTGTTCCAGCATGTTGTGCATTAAATCGGGCATGGCCCACATGCCTTTACCGATCTGGGCGCGACCGCGTAGACCGCAGGCAAGGCCTACCTGCACGTTGCTCTTCTCGTAGGCGGTAATCCATGCGGCGGACTTCATGTCGCCCTTGCGGACCATGGGGCCTGCTTCCATGGCGGTGTGCATCTCATCGCCGGTGCGGTCCAGGAAGCCGGTGTTGATGAACGCCACGCGTGAAGAGGCCTCGGCAATACACGCCTTGAGGTTGACCGTGGTGCGGCGCTCTTCGTCCATGATGCCCATCTTTAGGGTGTCGCGGCTCATGCCAAGGATATCTTCTACGCGGCCAAACAGCTCGTTGGCAAACGCAGCCTCTGCAGGGCCGTGCATCTTCGGCTTGACGATATACACCGAGCCGGTACGCGAGTTGCGTGGCTGGTCGGCATCTTTTTTAAGATCGTGCAGTGCCAGCAATGAGGTCACCACCGCATCAAGAATACCTTCTGGAAGCTCGTTGCCCTCCTCATCCAGAATCGCGGGTGTGGTCATCAAATGGCCCACATTACGCACAAACATCAGCGAACGGCCGGGAAGGGTCACCTTGCCGCCTTCGGTGGTGTTCCAGGTGCGGTCAGCGTGCAGCTTACGGGTGAAGGTTTTACCGCCCTTGTCGATGTTCTCTTCCAGATCGCCCTTCATCAGGCCGAGCCAGTTGCTATAAACGCCTACCTTGTCTTCGGCATCCACGGCGGCCACGGAGTCTTCGCAATCCATAATGGTGGTGAGTGCGGCTTCAACGACCACATCTTTTACGCCCGCTGGGTCGGTTTTACCAATGGCGTGACTGGCATCAATCTGGATTTCCAGGTGCAGGCCATTATTGGCTAGCAGAATCGTCTCAGGAGCGGACGTTTCACCGGTAAAGCCAATTAGCTTGCCGGAATCTTTTAGCCCAGTTTCCCGGCCGCCTTCCAGCGTAACGACCAAATGGCCGTCACGAATTGTGTAGTTAACCGCGTCGCGGTGAGAGCCGGTGGCCAGCGGCGCGGCACGGTCCAGAACGCCTCGCGCATAGGCAATGACTTTAGCGCCGCGTTTGGGGTTAAAGCTTGTGCCTTTTTCCGCGCCGTCTTCCTCGGAAATAGCGTCGGTGCCATAGAGCGCGTCATAAAGACTGCCCCAGCGCGCATTCGCCGCATTCAGGGCGTAGCGGGCGTTACTTACCGGCACCACCAGCTGTGGACCTGCCTGTATGGCAACTTCGCGGTCGACATTGGCGGTGGTCGCCTTTACGTTGGAAGGAAGGTCGGCCAGGTAGCCGATCTCTTTCAAAAAGGCCCGGTAGGCTGGCATGTCGCTAACGGGGCCGGGGTTCTCACGATGCCATGCATCAATTTTTTCTTGCAGCGCATCACGCTCTGCTAGCAATTGTTTATTTTTTGGGGTCAGATCATGGAACAGGGCATCGACACCGGCCCAGAAGGCGCTTTCATCAACACCCGTGCCAGGTAGTGCCTGCTCGTTAATAAAGCGGTCCAGCTCGGCGGCCACCTGCAAACGGTGGCGCGTGATACGCTCGCTCATGGGGTTTCTCCTGTGAAGGTGCCCGTGGGTGATGGATGGCCACGGCCAGTGTAAAATAAGAGCAAAACACATTTATGGAAAATACTTCCATAACTGTGTGGGCATGTAAACAGCGTAGACGTTAAAGCGGCACAATGCTCGACCAAATGATAAGAAAGCAGGGCGCTCATAGAGAGGTTTGGATGCAGGATTTCCAACAGCTGGAAGGTTTGTTTCGGCAAACGGCAGGCGAATCAGCCTTTTCCCGATTAGTGCCGGGTGAAGCGCTGTGGGACGTCGTGAAGGGCTATTTTCTGCATTATGGTCTGGAAGCACTCTTTGAAAGCACCGATGAGGTACATGCAGGTTTTATCGATACTGGCCGCTTTGCCTTGTGGTGCCAGGTGTGGAGCCCACCCAATCCATCAGGAACAGCCTTTGTGGTGCACGGCTACTTTGACCATTTAGGCCTTTATCGTCACCTGTTAACGCACCTGTTGGCCAAGGGCTGGCGGGTAGTGCTATGGGACCTGCCGGGTCATGGGCTTTCGAGTGGCCCGCGCGCAGAGATTGAAGATTTTGACGACTATCAGCACTGCCTCACCTACATGCAAAACACCCTGATCACGCTAGGCATAGCTCCCAGGCCGTGGTTGGGTGTTGGGCAGAGTACCGGGGGGGCGATTCTTGCAACCGACGCACTCACCCGGCGCGAAGAGGCCGGTTGGGATGGCCTGGTGCTGCTCGCGCCGTTGGTACGCCCTTGGCGGTGGACTCAGGCGAGTTGGATGCACCTTATCGCTAGCCCGTTCTTGAAGGATATTCCGCGTAAATTTCGGCCCAACTCAACCGACGAAGCGTTTACCGAATTTCTGCGTGATCACGACCCACTGCAGCCCGAGCGCTTAAGTGTGGCGTGGGTAAGTGCCATGCGGCGCTGGATGCCACGCCTGCTCGCGCTTGAGCCTGTCGACGTGCCAACATTGATTTTGCAGGGTGAGCAGGATTTAACGGTTGATTGGCAGTGGAACCTGACCGTTTTAGCACAAAAATTTACCGCCGCCGAGATTCACTACCATCCGGAAGCACGCCACCATTTAGTTAACGAAGCAGCGCCGATCCGCGAGGCCTTGTTTAGCGCTATCAACATATTTATTGACCAGATGCCTGACGGGCCGCACGCGCCTGCCGACCCTCAATAGCCTGTCATTAAGGAGCCCATCGAATGAGCGTAGTACCCAAGGTATTAGTATTTGCTGGAAGCAGTCGTCAGGATTCACTTAACAAACAGCTGGCGCGGCTGGCGGCCAAGCGTATTGAGGCGCTGGGCGGCGTCGCCACGTTTGTGGATTTGAAAGACTACCCGTGCCCCCTGTTTGATGAGGACATTGAAACCCAAGGCGTTCCGGAGAACGTGCTTAAACTGCGCGAGTTGCTGGCTGATCACCAGGCACTGATTATCGCCTCGCCGGAATACAACGGCTTTATCACCCCACTTTTGAAGAACACGCTGGACTGGCTATCACGCCCTTATGAAGACACGCCGGGCCTGGCACTTTACTCAGGCAAATGGGCCGCGCTGGTCTCGGCCTCGCCTGGTGGGTTAGGTGGCATTCGCGCGATGCCGCTGGCCCAACAGCTGCTCGCCAATCTGGGCTTGATCGTACTGCCCCAACCCATGTCGCTCTCCAAAGCGCACACGGCTTTTGATGAAACGGGTACGTTTATTGAAGAAGCTAATAGCAAAAAACTGGATGCGCTCTGCCAGCGGCTGGTGGATATTCTGGCGCGTGTGAAGGATTAGGTTTTTTTAGCTACGTTATTTTAAATAAGCCTTTTCAACCAGGCACCCTTCAATAGCCTACCCAACTGTCTCAAGGGAGTTTTACGCATGTCAGATATTCTGATGAGTGCCAATGACCTGTTGGACCGCCTGGCGAGTGATGTTCCACCCACGGTGCTGGATGCGTCGCTGCCCAATAGCCCCGTTGCGGCTCATGTGCCGGAAGATGATCGAAAAATACCCGGTTCACTTGAGTTTGATATCGAGAAGGTCTTTTCCGACCGGGAGGCGGTATTTCCGCATACGCTGCCCTCGAAAGAGGCACTGGAAGCGGCGTGCCAAGGCCTCGGCTTGACCCCTGATGATGAGATAGTGATTTATGATAATCGGGGTGTTTACTCCTCCCCGCGTGCCTATTGGTTGCTCACTCAAGCGGGCTTCAAGCATGTAAAGCTGCTGGATGGTGGCTTGCCTCACTGGCTCTCGCTGTCGCTGCCGGTGCAGCACGGTTATTCCGTGCCAGCGCCGCTGTCCTCCCGCCCTGTGCTAAAGGCCAACGAAAGCGTGGTCAGTGTGGACGAGGTCTACGACAATATTCCGCAGCAGCGCTTTAAGCTGGTGGATGCCCGAAGTGCCGAGCGCTTTTCAGGGGCCGGCCCCGAGCCCCGTCCGGAATTTCCCAGTGGGCATATCCCGTCCTCTTTTAATCTGCCGTTTACCGAGCTCTTGGATAACGGATACTTCAAGAGCCGGGAAGAGATTTCAGAGCTCATGCGCAGCAAAGAGCTTTACCCTTCGGACCACCTGACCTTCAGCTGTGGCTCCGGCATCACCGCCTGCATTGTGTGGGTAGCCGCGGAGTTGGCCGGGTACGAGCACCTTTCGCTGTTCGATGGTTCATGGACGGCGTGGGTGATGAGCGGCCGCCACGAGGGTTGATGGCAGGCCTTTTTTCATACGCTTTCAACTTTTTCTTAACAGCCTGTCCAACTGTCGATAGCCAATGGCTTCAATTAAATGCGGCTGGGCAGGTTTGGGTTTGCCTTCCAGATCCGCCAGCGTCAGCGCCACGCGCAGCACGCGGTGGTAGACGCGGGCGGAGAGTTTGAGCTTTTCCAGAATGCTGGCAAGCCAGGCGCGTTCCTCGTCGTTCAAGTCGCAGGCGGCTTCCAGGGCTTTACCGCTTAACTGGCTATTGAGTGCGCCGCGTACCATTTGGCGCTCTCTTGCGGCCATCACTCGCTCGCGCACGGCTTCCGATGATTTACCCTGAGTTTGGGCGATGAGTTGTTCGGGCGTTAGAGCGGGGACTTCGACCCTGTATTAATATAGCCGAGAAGCAGCCCAGTGGAGAGCCAGGCAGTGCTTACCAATCAGTGATCGCTTTAAAGAGAATATCAGTGCCTTTGATAAGGTCGTCCACATCCATGGCTTCTCGTGGGTTGTGAGAACCATGGGCATTACGTACGAAGACCATGCCTGACGGAATACCGGCATTGGCAAATATGGCGGCGTCGTGTCCAGCACCAGAAGGCAGCTTATGTGGTTTGATGCCACAATCTTCGGCGGCGAGAGAGAGACGTTCGATGACGTTGTCATGCATGCGGGCTGGTGCGGTATCGGTTCTATCATCGAAGGTAAAAGTAACCCCATGTTGGTGCGCAACTTCCTCACATTCCGTACGGAAACGTTGGTAGAAAGTTTCCAGCGTATCAGTTGCCTGACTGCGTGCCTCAAAAGCGAACGTCAACATCCCCGGAATACGGCTGATAGCATGCTCTTTCGGATCGGTACCCACCATTCCAATGGTGACGACAAGATCCTTTTTCTCTTCGAGAAAGGCGCGCCAGTGTTCATCCAAGCGGTTCACTAGATCGCCGAAGGCAAACACCGCATCTTTTCGCAAAGTGCGTGGGATAGCGCCTGAATGTCCTGCTTCGCCTTGGCACACGATACGAGTGTGGCGCACATTGCCGCGTATACCGGAGACGATGGCCGCTGGCCATTGCTGCTCTATCATCACTGGTCCCTGCTCGATGTGTAACTCGAGATAGCTTTTGGCAATTTGCGGGTCGAATAAGGATTTTCCTAATTGAATAGGCGCAAGATTGATACCGACGCCTTCCATTGCGGTGGCCAAAGTGCTACCGGAGCCGCTCGACTTCGCAGACAGGTCATGCTCGTCGAGCATGCCGAAAAGCGCGCGTGAGCCTATATTGGCGCGCCCATAAAAAGCACTTTCTTCTCCTCGCAACATTAATAAGCGCACAGGGGTGGCCAATGGCGGTTGCACCTGCTGAAGGCGAATGAGACAAAGCAGCCCCGCGACGATTCCCGCCGCTCCATCATAGTTTCCGCCTTTGGGTACTGAGTCGGCATGGGAGCCTATATAGTGCCCCGCACGATGTCCATCATCCTCGGGCATTCGGACGACAATGTTGCTTGCACTATCGGATAAAACTTCCAACTGATGAGCAGTAGCCACGGCAGAAAAAATCTTTAATGCGGCATCTTCACCGCTAGAGTAGCACTCTCGAGTGATTCCTTCTTCGTCGGAAGTTTCGTTAGCCAGCTCATGGAAAATTGCTTCGGCCAATGCGTTTTCAGAGGAAAACCCCGTCCAGTCGACGTAGCTGAAATAGCGGGTGGAAGAGGAACTCATAATATAGTCTCCTTGTTGTTGAGCACGCTCATACCATCCATAACTGACTACGTGACCAACCATATCTGCGAATTTATCTTAAAAGATACTTATCTCATTTTTTAGATAATGAGATTGTCTGTTAAATTTGTCAATTCGTATTGATGCTCTTTAATATCAATGCAATTAAAAGCGAGCCCTTTACGTTAACAGAGAGATGCCTTATCCATAGGGGGGACTTCGATACTTTCCATGTCCTCAAAAGAGGATTAACTAATGAGCACTTTTTTAGTGCATTTATTATAAATTTAACTTTTTTTGCACCAAATTGGATCAATAATGATGTTGTCGAGTGGTCTTTATGGTTCCTTTTCTACATAAGTCTATATTAATAAACATTTTCTTTTTTTTTGGAATTTTCTTTGCTTTTGTATTTGAGAAACATTTTAAAATTTGAGGTTAATTAAAAATGAAAAAGATCCATTGGACTTACAGCGTTGCTGTTGTGTCAGGAGTCATACTTGGCGTGACCAGCCTTACCGCATCGGCAAAAGAGTTCATCTCTATCGGGGGAGGAGGAACTGGGGGCACTTTTAACACTCTTGCAAGTGGCGTTGCATCCCGTATGAATGACACCTTTGATGATGTGCGGTTCACGGTTGAAGGCTCGGCGGGCTCTACCGAAAACATTCGGCGTATTGGTTCGGGTGATCTGCAGATGGGTATTACGTTCACAGGCGATTCCTATCTTGCCGCGAACGGACTTGAGGATTTCGCTGAAACGGGGACAGTCGACAATGTGCGGTTTTTAGGATTTGTTTTCAGCGCCGTATCGCAACTTGTAACCACTGCTGATTCAGGAATCGAATCTATCGCCGACCTGGAAGGTCACCGCATTTCTGTTGGTAGCGCCGGGTCTGGTACGGCTCAAACCATGGATCGTATCCTGGAGTACTTCGATCTTGAGGATCGTGTCAGTACAAGTTATATCAATGGATCGCAATCTTCCGACCAGCTGCGCAATGGCCAACTTGATGCCTATCATGGGCAGTGGGGGGTTCCTGCGGGCGCAATCGTCGATACCACTTCGAGCCTTGATGCCAAGTTAATTAGCACGTACGACGAACTAAAAGACGCCGATTTTTTCGATGCCTACCCATTTTACAGCGAAGCGATTATTCCGGCTGGTAGTTATTCCGGTATTGACTATGACGTCAAATCGATCCGCGACATTGGTATTCTCGTGGCCAGTGAAGACGTAAGCGACGATCTTGCTTATCGTATATTGGAGAGTCTGTATAGCGAAGAAGGACTCGAACACATGCGTGCGGTGAGCAATACCACACGGGAAATGAGTCTCGAAAACGGAGTGAGTGGCGGCAACTTCATTCCGTTGCATCCAGGCGCAGAGCAGTTTTGGCGTGATCAAGGCATTGAACTTCCTCAATAACATTTTAAGTACGTTCTTATCATTAAGTCACTGAAAGAAAGGTGGTAGCTAAAAGCGACGCTTTTGTTACTACCTTTTCTCGCTCAGGATGCCTTGGTAAAGAGTGCGTAGGCTACTAACTCAGAGTAGGTCGAATACATGTTGCGGAAAAACGAAAAGATACGCAGCGAACGTGATGATGGCACAGTAAATATTGACGGGCTGCAGTCGCCATGGCGCATTATTATCAAGCTGCTTGCTGCGTTTATGAGTGCTTTCTACCTTTATAGCGCCGCTTTTGGTGCAGCCGACATGCAATACCATCTAGGCGTTTTTGTGGCTCTCACCTTCGCACTGGTCTTCATAACGTATCCCACACGAAGAGGTACATCTAAAAGCGCGCCAAGCCTTCTTGATATAGGGCTGGCGGGACTGGCTCTGGTCGTGTGTGGATATTTCATGCTCTATTACCCAGATATAACACGCCGGCTGGGAGCAGAGACACAGGCCGATTTGTTATGCGGACTTATTCTTTTAGTTCTCTCCATCGAGATGGCGCGGCGAGTGCATGGTTGGATGCTGCCCGGTATCGCGATAGCGTTTATCCTTTTCACGATATTTGGGCGCAGTATGCCTGATGTGATCTCGCATCGCGGCTTTTCGCTAGAGCGCATCGCGTTATTCAATTTCATTTCGGAAGATGGGCTTTTCGGAATGATCGCTCGAGTGTTCGTTAACTACGTAATCGTTTTTATTTTTTTTGGTGCCTTTCTCTCGGCATCCGGTACCGGCGCTTTTTTCATTGATATAGCGACGGCGTTAGCGGGTAAGCGCACTGGGGGCCCTGCCAAAGTCTCGATTGTTGCTTCAATGCTATTGGGTTCCATTTCTGGTAGTGCGATTGCCAATACCGTCACTACTGGTTCTTTGACAATTCCCTTGATGAAAAAAACGGGATATCCCAAAGAAACGGCGGGGGCTATTGAAGCATCGGCATCTATCGGGGGTATGTTTTTGCCGCCCGTTATGGGCGCGGGCGTCTTTATCATGGTAGAGCTAACTGGCATTCCTTATCAGACGCTCATTGCAGTCTCCATCGTGCCCGCGATCCTTTATTTTGCCAGTATCTGGTGGGCCGTTCATTTTGAGGCCAAGCGATTAGGTCTTCGTGGCCTGTCAGATGACGAGGTGCCAAAGGTCAGGTCAGTTCTACGCAAACGGGGCATTCTGAGTTTGCCTCTGCTCTTGGTAATTGCATTGCTTGTCTATGGGTTTACACCAGCATTTGCCGCTTTTTGGGGTGTGCTGGCAACAATCCCTTGCTCATGGGGGACAAAAGAAACGAGGATGGGAATCGGCGATATCTATGCTGCACTTTATCAAGGCGGGCTTAGTACGCTGGTTATCGGTTCTATCGTGGGCGTCATTTCCATTATTTTGGGAATGATTAGCTTGACCGGAATGGCCCAAGAGTTCACCTCGATATTCCTCTCGGTTTCAAGCGGTAATCTGCTTCTAGCGATCATTCTGATCGCTCTCGCGAGCCTAGTGATCGGTATGGGATTGCCGGTAACGGCCTCTTACATCGTAATAGCAGTGTTGGCGGTACCAGCCTTGAACGAGCTGGGCGTTGCATTGATTGCCGCTCACATGATTGTTTACTGGCTAAGTCAGGACTCAAATATTACGCCTCCAGTATGTATTGCCGCATATGCTGGAGCTGCAATTGCAAAAGCAGATCCATTTACGACCGGCGTAAGGGCAATGAAATTATCAAAAATGCTCTACATTATGCCCTTGCTGTTTGCCTTTTCACCCATGTTGATGAATGGAGAGCCATTCGATATTGCGGTTGTATGGCTGTCCGCCTTGATAGGAGTGTTTCTACAAGGTGCCGTAAGTGCGGGTTACTTTCGCACCAAAACGAATATCAGTCAGCGAATCCTATTGTTAATCGCAATGGTGTTGTGCTATTGGCCAAACGTTTGGACAACGGTGTTGGGTATCATCATGTCCGGCGTGGTTTACCTGTGGCAACGGTCGCAATATTATCAATCGTCTTATTCAAGATAACGGTAGCTAATACCTTTAGCGGTCGTTAAAAATGGGGGCTTGTAAAGTAGCCCCCATTTCGTAAGCGAAGCGTAGAAGTTAGTATTACAGTGTAACCTTGAATATGACCTGTATTGAGGTGCCATATCCTTTGAGCGAAATATGATAGCGTTTACCGTCGTAGCCGTCTCGGCCAGCTTTATTAGAAGATGAGATCTCTTCTCTGGCAGAAAATACTATCGAGTTTTATGGCCCTTGATCAGCATTGCTTGGTTGGCTAGGTACGATATTACGACATCAGCTTAATATAGGTTATTACGAGATATTGATATTATTTTTTATGGTAACTGTTTTGATGTTTAGCTTCTTTATGAGCTTCACGTGCAAGCAGGTAGCATCAGGCTACGCTTATCGCATCGGCACAGCATCGATATTGTCGATTTCCTGGTCGTAAATCCGGCGATGGTGATGAAAAAACCATTGGTTGATCAGCTGCCTGGATATATCTTATTGATCGTGTATGCCAAAAGCCGACTCTTTATCATGGTACAAGGCTTCCAGTGCACACTATATTGCCACACGTGTTATCTTTCCTTGAGACAAAGTGCGCAAAAATCATATATTATGATAAGTGTCTCATTCTGATATAAAAGGCGGCCGTTGGGAGCCCGAAATGTGTGATTCTAAATATTTATTTGGTAAGCCTTATCACGCCTTCGTTATGCGAAAGTACATTGAGATTTTAATGTATGTTGCTCGATACATCGGGTTCAAGGCCATGCCCCCTATATCTTATAATAAGAAGGCTTTTGGGTATGTCTGAAAAATTTAATGATATTGGAGATAGGCTGCGTGCTTTTCGGCTGGGTAGTAATATACCGCCTGAAATTATAGCAGATAAAATCGGTGTTTCAAGGGCGGCGCTATATCGTTATGAAAAGGGCGCACTTCCTAAGCTTGAGACCTTGGAAAAAATATCCGAGGTTTTATCCGTTTCAATGACGACCCTTTTAGGCGTCGGTGTGGAATATCTATCGTCTTGTGTCAGCTTTATGGAACGCATGCGGCAAATAGAAGTCGAAACACGCCATATTTCAGCAATGTTTGGTCCCATTGCCTATTTATTGACAACGCCACAGTATGATGAAGTTTTAAACGATGTTCTGAAAGAAAGTCTACCTGATGATCTAAAAAAATGCTCAGAGACTTTAAAAGTCGTAGATAATATCATGAATGTCCTAAGGGAGAGAAAGAGAAACTATATGCTCAAGAAGCCTGGGTTTTTAAGCCTAATGTCTGCTTCTGAACTTCAGCGCTTCGTTGGGAATGGGTTTGTTGGAACATATAATCTTGATAATCAGTTGGTTAAAAAAAGAATCGTTATTGCTAAAAATGAGGTGGAGCATATTATCGGTTTAATCGAAGATCAGCCAATCGGTGTTCAAGTGGGATTGCTGAAAGACACAATGCCAAACTCCTCTTTTCAAATATTCAAACAACCAAAAAGAGACACTATTGCAACAAGTCCATTTACACTAGGGGATCTTCCTAATGTTAGATTAGGGGTTGCGATGATCACGTCGGCACCAGAGGCTGTCAAACTTCATACTGATATTACTAGCGATATTTGGGGGCGTTCGCTGAAAGGAACAAAAGCTATTGATTATATAAGGAAAAATATTTTAATTGATTAATTTCATTGGTTAAGGCGTATTTTTATAAATCGAGTTGTTCTTTATGGCAACTTAATAAGTAGAGTTTAAATGGAGGTTGATATGAAATTTATTGACGCTATCGAAAAGTTTGAAAATTTTCCGGCTTGCACAGATGCCTTCGTAAAGCTAAAGAAAGATATGAACGAGCTGATTATAAATGATCCGGATTATGCAGCTGTTTATCTTGTGATTCATGATTTTTCTAAAAAACATCACTTTTATTATGAGGATCAGGCCGTCTCGCCAGAGGTTTCCGATAGTGCTAAAAAGCAAATGATTGAGTATTTAACCCGGCTTAAAGAGCTTGTTTCAAACCGAAATAGAGAAGCGGCTTTTATCGCACTTAGTGCTATTTCTCATGACTATTTCACTCAAGGCCGTGTTCTAGAGCCTTAAATTTAAACGGTATGGGCGGATTCCGCATCCTTCCTGATTATCCAAGCGCATTATGGCGGATGAATGAATACTTTGCTTAATATTTGTACGATAGGCAAGGATACTCATAGCTTGGGTAGAGTGTTCTGACCAGGTCCCATGGGTAGTAGGCAATCTTTGATCTTGATTTCGCTTGAATGGATGTTGGGGAGCTGGGCCATGTTTCACCACTTCCTGCGCAAGCTAAACAGCGATCTAAAAAATCAAACGAGGTGCTGCTACAGACAAACCAGAGTTCAAACGCCCCTCTCAGGCCCCCTTCAACAGCCTATCCAGCTGTCGATAGCCAATGGCCTCAATCAAGTGCGCCTGAGTGGGTTTGGGCTCCCCCTGTAAATCAGCCAGCGTCAGCGCCACGCGCAGCACGCGGTGGTAGGCGCGGGCGGAGAGTTTGAGCTTTTCCAGCACGCTGGCAAGCCAAGCGCGCTCCTCATCGTTCAAGTCGCAGGCGGCTTCCAGGGCTTTACCGCTTAACTGGCTGTTGAGTGCGCCGCGCACCATTTGGCGCTCTCTTGCGGCCATCACCCGCTCGCGCACGGCTTCTGAAGATTCGCCCTGGGTCTGGGCGGTAAGTTGTTCGGGCGGAAGAGCGGGGACTTCGACCTGTAGATCAATACGGTCCAGCAGCGGGCCGGAAAGCCGCGCCTGGTAGCGCTGAATCTGGCTGGCGGTGCACTGGCAACGCTGGCGTGGGTCGCCTAAATGCCCACAGGGGCAAGGATTCATTGCGGCTACCAATTGAAACTGAGCAGGATACCGGCGTTCATGATTGGCGCGGGCCAAATGTATTTCGCCCGTTTCCAGTGGTTGCCTTAAAACTTCTAACACGTTGCGGGAAAACTCCGGCAGTTCGTCTAAAAAAAGCACACCATGATGGGCAAGCGAGATTTCCCCTGGTTTGGGTTTTGAGCCGCTGTGAATTCCACTAAAAACAGCTACTAATGCTATACTGGAACAATATCTTACGTTATTTTCGACAAGTAAATACGCTACTAATTGACACCAATATAAGCGACTGGGTGTTAAAATCACAAATATATAGGCGACTGAATATGAATCGGCCTGTTAGAGTTATTGGAACTAACCGAAGGAGCCTTACTGGGCAGGTTTCTTTCTTACGAGGAAGCACTTGCAATTTTGAGTCATCATTAGAGCGCGATTTCCTGATGATCCTCGATTTTGATCCGTTGGTCGCTACGGTTTGTGAGCAGCCGCTAACCCTTAAGTATCAAGATGATGATCGAAAAAGGCGTCAGTACACGCCCGATATGCTCGTGACTTACTCGGATGAAGCGGCGCCGATTCTGTATGAGGTTAAGTATCGCGAAGATTTGAGAGAAAATTGGCACATTATGAAGCCTAAATTTCAGGCAGCTATACGCTATTGCAAGCAGCAAGGTTGGGGCTTTCGCATTGTGACTGAGCGAGAGATTAGAGGCACTGGCCTATTGAACAATGCACGATTTCTAAGGGCCTATAGGGACTTGGCAGAGGACTCGGCTACCGCTACTCACTTGGCTAGAACCCTTGCCGTGCTCGGTGAAACAACACCTGAAATTCTACTTACAGCTGCTTATGCGAATGAGGAAAAGCGTATGTGTGCGCTTAGTTGTTTATGGCAAATGATCGCTATAGGCCGTGTTCATGCTGACCTCATACGCCCATTAAACATGTCCAGCCCCATATGGATTACTAACGGAGAAGGTTTCTTATGGCTACAGAGCCCGCTTTTCTATCGGTAACTACTGGGTCTGTGATAACAGCCAATGGTCGTACCTATAGAGTTTCGCACTTGTTGGATACAGCAACCCTCCTTGCTAAAGATACCGACACTGGAGAGGTGCACCGTCTGTCTGCGCATCAGCTTCGTCCCGTAACGGATATAGAGCTTGGAGAAGGTGGTGTTGCTGAAGGAAAGGATTTATCCGAGATCGAAGACGAAGACTGGCAAGTTGCTCAGCAGCGGTTTGCAGCAATCCGTCCTCTACTTGACGATCCATTTCGTACTCGTGCAAAGGCAGAGCAGTTAGCAGAAGAAGCCGGTGTTCACGTTGCCACTTTATACCAATGGGTTAAGGACTATCACGAGGCTGGCCATATTTCAGCATTGATACCAGCCCCGCGAGGCCGCAAGCCAGGTACGAAAAAGCTCGATAAGAAAGTCGAGGCAATAATCGAAGGGGCGATCAATGACTTATATCTAAGTCGTCAACGATATAAGCCCAGTGACGTAATTATCACTGTCAAAGCTCATTGCAAACAGGCCGGTTTACTTCCTCCTCACTCCAATACAATCCGTAACCGCATAAAACAGATTTCGACACGTGAAACGATGAGACGCCGCGGGCTACGAGATAAGGCGCGTGACACCTTTGCTCCTATCAGGGGAGAGTTTCCAAATGCGGATTTCCCTCTTGCTGTTGTTCAAATAGATCATACGCCTGCTGACGTCATCTTAGTTGATGAAGAGCATCGTCTGGCGCTTGGCCGACCGTGGATAACTCTGGCTATTGATGTCTTTTCACGAATGGTGGTGGGGATTGCGGTTAGCATGGAAAAGCCCAGTGCTATCTCAGTGGGTTTGTGTGTCTCCAATGCCATGTTGCCTAAGCATGAATATCTTGCAAACCTGGGGGTGGGGCAAGAGTGGCCAGTCTGGGGGAAAATGCGTGTTCTGCATGCTGATAACGCGAAAGAATTCCGGGGGAAAATGCTGCGCCGGGCTTGTGAACAATACGGTATCGACCTGCAATTACGTCCGGTAAAGCTTCCCCACTACGGCGGACATATAGAGCGTTATATGGGTACTGCTGCAAATGAGATACACACCTTACCTGGCACAACATTTTCCAACGTTGAGCAACGGAAAGGATATGACTCAGAAAAAGAATCAGCGCTCACCCTTCGTGAGTTTGAGCAGCATTTAGTTGAATTTATTGTTGGGGTGTATCACCGTCGCAAGCATTCTGAATTGAACATGCCACCAATGCGCAAGTGGCAACTCGGTATATTAGGAGACTCAACACAGCCGGGCTTGGGGATGCCGCCTATACCAACTGACCCCACGCGTTTGAAGTTAGACTTCCTTCCTCTTTATTCACGCACTGTGCAGCGCTACGGCGTCCAGCTGGATGAAATTAATTACTACCATGAAGTGTTGAACCCTTGGATTGGTTCAAAAGACCCCGAAAATCAAACGAAGGCTCGTTCATTTACTATCCGTCGTGATCCACGCGATATCAGTAAAGTCTATTTCTACGACCCTGAAAGTGAGATCTATTACATGGTTCCTTATCGGAATCCTACTCGACCAGCGATTAGTGTGTGGGAGTTACGGGAAGCAACTCGCCGCATTCGAGAGGAAGGACTGCGGCATGTTGATGAGGATGTGATTTTTGAGACCATTCTCAAGATGCGTCATCGTGTTGAACAGGCCGTCACGAAAACGAAGCAAGCAAGACGTCAGATGGCTCGTATCAATACGACGAAGAAACTCGCCAAGAAAACGGAATCTGTTGAAACACAAGCGCCTGCTAAGAGTGTTTTTCCTGCTCCACCTCAAACAGAGGTGCAAAGTGAGATTGATATATTCGCACTGCCTATAGAACCATTCGATGACGATGCCTAGGGAATGAATATGACCCATTTTGATCACCTCAAGCCAGAGATTGCTGAGACACTCACCTGGACGACGGAAGACCGCATTTATTTCGCTCAGCAAAACCATTGGATTTCCTATCCTAGGGCCAAAGAAATCATGACCCGGCTTGAGGATCAATTAGCACATCCCCGTGTACAGCGGATGCCCAACACGTTGCTGGTCGGAGAAAGCGGGAATGGAAAAAGTACATTAATCGACCGTTTCAGAGAAAAGCATCCTGTGAAGATTCTTCCCTCTGGAGAGCCATTAGCACCTGTCATTGTTATGGAAATGCCCTCCGAACCAAATGAGGGGCGTTTTTGGACTGAGTTACTTCTGTCATTAAAGATAGCCCACAGAGATACGGATCCCGTGCAGCGTAAGGAGAACCAAGCTATTTCGGTATTAACTTACGTACAAGCCAGGATGCTCATTATTGATGAAATCCACAATGTGCTACATGGAAGTGCAAGACAACAGAGGCATTTTCTAGGAATGCTTAAAAGATTGAGCAATAAGCTACAGCTTCCGCTTGTAGCCGTCGGTACGCGTGACTCCATTCTCGCGCTGCACACCGATACTCAACTCTCAAGTCGCTTTGAGCCGCTGGCACTACCTCGATGGCAGTTAGATGTTAGCTTCTTGCGCCTCTTGGCCAGCTTTGAACGCTTACTGCCATTAGCTGAGCCCTCTCAGCTGTCTAGTCAGGATATCGCGATAAAGCTACATAGTATGAGTGGGGGCACCATCGGCGGCGTAGCGACCGTGCTTAAAAGAGCGACCGTTAAAGCGATCCGAGATGGTAAAGAGCATATAGACGCTAAGCTTCTTGATAACATCGGCTGGGTTAAACTCTCTGATTATGGCAAGGAGGCGCTTAAACTGTGATCAGAGGAAGCTGGGCGATCATGCTATCACCAGCTAAGAATGAGCTGTTTACTTCGTGGTTGATGCGTAGCGCCTTTGCTCACGGCCTGACCCCCTATCGGTTTGCTAATTACTGGGCTCCATCTATTCCTATCTGGAGCCGTGACATTGATCGTAGTGCCAGTGATGAGCTGCTCTATACCGTGTCGCGCCACTCAGGTTTTGATGTTGCGTCAGTCGAAAGGATGACATTACGTTCAATTGAGCAGAGTTTGGTAAAAATTCATCGTCAGGGAAATGTCCCCTTTCTTCTGTCAGCGGGGATATCTAACAAGGTACGTACCCAGCACGGCCTCCAATATTGTTCCGAATGCTTCAAGGATTATGGGGCCATCTATTATCGTGACTGGCGTTTAGGGTTTATGGTTGTTTGTCCTTACCATGGCGCCATGATGAGCGATGCTTGCCCACGTTGTGATGCGCCATTGATGCCACATCTAAGTACCGTGCAAAGAATGGATCGCTGTACGGTATGTGGGGTGTCGCTTCTTTCTCGCAAGTTACCAACCTTGTGCTGTTCTCCATTAGTGTTAGCTCTTCAATCCCAGCTACTGAAATTAGCGAATGGAACTCCGACTAACTTGCTCCCACAAGCGTCCACCAGTCCGGAAGCTCTGAGTGTCATTCGGGTAATGGCAGGCGTGCTCGCTAATTCGCTACAGCATGATCGACTGAGGCATCATTACGACTTGAAACCCTTCCATCGTCCTTCAAATCAGCGTTGCTTGTATGAGCATCAGCGTGTTGCCTATAGGACTGCAATTTTGGAAACCTTGGCATATTGGCTTCTTGATTGGCCATCGTCATTCCAAGAAGGTTCAAGTGTGCTTGGTCTAACTCAGAGGACATTCATAAAATCTATAATGCCTGCTTTTTTTGCTGAGCAGTTGTCATATCTGCCTGTGGGGGTACGAAGAACGCGCAGCACGAATCAGCAGCCAAAAGGCCCTTGTCTAAATCGGTGCCGACGAACTGAGCTTGTACAGTTCCGCCAGGAAAGAGCTCGACATATATTAAGTTTTTTAGGATACCCATTTTTGTGAGTCATAAGCCCCACTTGCAGTGTGATGACTGTGGTCGATCCATGCTTAAGGCGCAAAGGCGCTACAAAGGGAGCGCTTACTGCTCGACATGTTATGCCCGTGAGTTTAAGAAGAAGACTTGCACTAAATGCGGCGAGTCAGTGCGAGCCCATAAGTATGAAGAGAACCCGGTCTGCGGTGAGTGCCTCAGGCTGCACCGTGTCTGCGCGCGCTGCGATAAGCCGCTGCCGAGAGCCGGTTATCTTATTGGTCACGCTGCGTTTTGCAAAAGCTGCGCTCCGCATGGGCGAGAGGAACATACCTGTTCCCGTTGTGGATGTCTTTCTAGCAGATATTCACGCATCACTAATGGTGAACTTTCAGAGATTATCTGCCAGGCATGCGAAAGGAAGGCCTGCGCATTTGTAACCTGCTCGGTTTGTCGGAAATATCGTCAGCTCCATCAATATGATGTTGAAGGACGAGCTGTTTGTAGAGATTGCAGCGGGCCATATCCAAAAACTCACTCATGTCCTGACTGTGGAGCAGATACTCCCGGTGGTGGCAACGCCCCTTGCCAAGACTGTTCTTTAAAACGCCGTTTAGACCGACGAATAATGCTGAACCTTGAGTTATTTGAAGCTTCTTGGTGTAGAGCGCTATTTCTTGAGTTTTGCTCTTGGGAAAGGCTTCCTAGGCAAGCGGGAAATATGACGACGCGAATAGATAGTTATGCGCGTTTTTTGGTCATACTCGAACGGAATACTTTGTCCGTCAGAGATATTGATCAGCAACACTTATTCAATTTATTTGGAGCTGAAAAGCTTCGCCGTTCTTTTCATGTGGTGAATTTCTTAGTAGAAAAACTAGGCATAGAGTGGGATAACGAAGAGAAAGAGCAAGCGATTGAAAATAAGAGGATTAATGATATTTTGCAATGTTATGAGAAGCAGCCTTGGCATCGTGAGGTCGTCGACTATGCAAAAGAATTGAGTGAGAGAGTTACTTACAAAGAGACACCAATCAAACCTTTGACTGTTAGGAACTATCTGCGAGCAGCTATAGAGCTATTGATGTCAGCCAAGGTATCTTCCATTCAGGAACTTCCCGAAGAAGCTATCGTATCTCATGCTAAGAAAAAGCCAGGGCATTGTGCTTCCTTAGCTGTTTTCAGAACCTTTGCCAAAGATAAATACGCCGTTAATCTCGTGTTACCTGAGAAAAAAAATAAAGGGATAAGCAATAAGCAACACGTTAAAAAAATTAAGGCAGTAATGGAAAAGCTTGTTTCAACACCGAACGAGCGCGAAGCTAAAGCTTTAATGCCTGCAGCAATTTCAATGCTTTATCAGTTGCCATTAAAAAAGGTACTTATGCTTCGCTGTGCACACGTTGTGCAATCCAGCCGAAAGGTGTTCATTACTGTGGATGATGAGCGCTACGAGCTCCTCGGGCCGCTGCCTCATTTAATGAAGGTAGATCAGTTGGGAATCGACCCTGAGGCTTTTATCTTTGCTGGCAGAAGCCGTATGCAGCCTATGAGCACGGGAACTGTGCGGTACCATGTAAAAAAGCTTGAAGCGCAAATAGGAATGTAAGGTGTAGAGCTTGGCCAATGTGAGCCCTATGATAATTCGCATGATAACCATTTGTTATCGCTGACAGGCTGCCACACCTTTGCCATTTTTTTATTCGCATCAAATTGGCTATTCGCTCTAGTGGTCAATACTGATGCCTGTGATTGTTAAATCCGACCTCGCGCTCCACCACCTGAGGAACCGGGACCTTCTACATATTCGAGGTTCAGATCAACTTCAATCCGAACAGGAGGAATACCATAAACCTCATCTTCCAATCTCGACTTTGCATAGTTATTAAGTGCAAATCGCTCGCACAGGTGTCCACCTTCTCGCCATTCTGATTTTGAAAGTCCAAGTACAGTGACTAATCCCAAGCCAGCATGGTAGATTTTGTAAGGCATTGAATTTTGGCTTTCCCTTGTGCCATGAATTATCGGCTCTTGCCAAAAAAGCTCCAAAAAATTTCGCTGCGGTTCAGTAAGATTAGAAATCGTTTGATTCACCATCCCCTTAAAACGATTTTTTTCGAACTCAATAAAAAGTGGACGTACTACAGGGCTCAGCTGGAAAAAAAACTCAGCAGCGGGTGCTTGATGTATTTTTGTGATCCAACCCGATTTGCTCAGCCAGCGTAAGCGTTCATTCTAAGACGTCCTGCCGCCCGGCTGACATTCGCCCTACAGTAACCTCACATTTGCCCACACGAGGTTACCCCCATGAGAAAGCACCGCACCCCGGAACAGTGGCAGGCCCTGGTTGACCAGCATCGTGACAGTGGTCTGTCAGCTTCGCAGTTTTGTAAACAAGAGAACATTGGCTATTCCAGCTTCTGCAACTGGCGAAAGCGCCTGTCCGATCAGCCGACCGATAATTCGACAGACTCTGGAGAAGCCAGCTTTCTCGATTTGTCGTCACTGATGGGCACGTCGCCATCATCCGGCTTAGGCTGGAATATTGTGCTCAGCCTGGGTAACGGCGTCGAGCTACGGCTGAGCCAGAACGGATGATCGGGCTCGATAGCCAGGCGCGCATCTGGCTATGTACCGAACCCACAGACATGCGCAAATCCTTCCGGGGCCTGAGCGCCCTGGTTCGGAATCAGTTGAAGCACGACCCGCTCAGTGGCCAGTATTTCGTCTTCGTCAATCGTCGCAAGACCCAGATGAAGATGCTGTACTTCACCGCCACCGGTTATTGCCTGTGGGCCAAGCGCCTGGAGCAGGGCCAGTTCCGGGTGCCGTTATCCGCCTCCGGGCAGCGAGCCCTGACCCTGACGGATCTGCAACTGCTGATCGATGGCATCGAGGTGCAGAAATATCGCCAGTTCAAGCGTTTTCGAGAGGTATAGAAGGCCGACTTTCGATATAATATCGGCCATGAATTCAACCGCTTCCGCTCCTTCTTCCAATGCACCTTCCTACTCGGCTCTGGCCGAGGAGAATGCCGTGTTGCGGGAGCAGTTGGGAGCCCAGGCAGAAGCGATTCGTCAGCTGACGCATCAACTGGACTGGTTCAAAAAGCAGCTGTTCGGTCCCAAATCCGAGAAGCAGGTGTTCGATCTTCCCGGGCAGGACAGCTTGTTCCAGCCAGAGGAAGCGCCGCTACCGGCGCCGCCTGCTGACGAAGAAGAACGCCCCATCAAGGCCTATCAGCGTGGCACCGGCAAGAAGCAGCGCGACGATGGCTGCCTGAACGACACCGGTCTGCGCTTTACCTCTGATGTGCCGGTGGAAGTCATAGAGTATCTGCCGCCAGAGCTGACAGGGCCGGAGGCCGATCAGTACGAAGTAATCGGCAGTAAGACCACCTACCGGCTGGCCCAGCGGGCCTCCAGTTACGTGGTGCTGAAGGTGGAGCGCCCGGTGTTCCGGCGCAAGGGGAGTGACAAGCCCATCACCACGCCGGCCCCGTTCAACGTGCTGGACAACAGCCTGGCCGATGTCAGTCTGCTGGCCGGGTTGCTGGTGGACAAGTTCCAGTTCCACCTGCCGCTGTACCGTCAGCACCAGCGCATCCAGCAAGCCGGTATCACAATCAGCCGCAGCACCCTGACCCATCTGGTCAAGCGCGTGATCGACCTGCTTCGGCCCATTGTGGATGCCCAGACCGACAACGTGCTGCGCAGTCGGGTGCTGGCCATGGATGAAACGCCGATCAAGGCCGGTCACCAGGGTCGGGCGGGCCCGCAAAAAGGCAAGTTGAAATCCGGCTGGTTCTGGCCGTTATACGGCGATGCCGACGAGGTGGTGTTCACCTACTCGAACAGCCGTGGGCGTGCCCACATCGAAGCCATCCTCAGCGAATCGTTCAACGGCACGCTGATCAGTGACGGCTACGCGGCCTATGCCCGCTACGCTGCTGCCCAAGAGAACGTCACCCACGCCCAGTGCTGGGTGCATAGCCGCCGTTATTTTATCGAGGCGCAGAAGGATCACCCGGAAACCGTCACCGAGGCCCTGCAACGAATCGCAGCGCTGTACCGGAATGAAGAAACCATCAGAACCCACGGGCTGACTGGCGAGAAGAAACGTCAGTACCGGTTGGAACACTCGAAACCGGTCGTTAGCGGCTTCTTCCAGTGGTGCCGGGATCAGTTGGCGTCAGGCGGCCTGGTGCCGAGCGATCCACTGACCAAAGCTCTGAACTACGTGCTCAGCCGGGAAGCCAGCCTGAGCGTATTCCTGGAAAACCCAGACGTGCAGCCAGACACCAACCACCTCGAGCGGGCACTACGCCCCATTCCCATGGGCAAGAAAAACTGGATGTTCTGCTGGACTGAATTGGGGGCGGAACACCTGGGCATCATCCAGAGTCTGATCAGCACCTGCAAGCTGCACAATATTACCCCCTACACTTACCTGGTGGACGTGCTGCAACGCATCAGCCAGCATCCGGCCAGTGACGTCAGCGACCTGACGCCTCGTCTCTGGAAAACCCGGTTCGCCGAGAATCCGCTACGGGCGCTGATCGATCCACGCCATCCTGACCGACAGAACAAACAGCCGGAGGCCACCGTTCATGCGCATTGACGACATGAGCATCGACCAGTTGCTGGAACTGAATCAATACATCTGCCGGCGAATTGATGAACTGCGTGACCGGGAGAACCTCCAGGCGCTGAGCCAGTTGCGGGTGGGCCTGAAAGTGACCTTCGAGAGCCGGGAAGGCCCCGTGCTGGGGATTGTCACCAAGATCAACCGCAAGAGCGTGATCGTGCTGGATGAGGATGGCAGGAAGCAGTACAAGGTCTCGCCGGAGTTATTGAGACCTCTCCGGGACGTGAAGTAGGTCAACTACGTCTTGGAATGAACGCTTACGCTTTAAATACTGGAAACAACGTTCAAAAAGGCCTGTGTGTGCCACGAAGATCAAGGAAATAGCCAAGGTCAAAGAATTATTTCGCAAGAGCGAAGGCTCTGCAGGGGCGCGCAGCATCGCACAGATGGCGACAAGTCAGGATGTGCCGTTAAGTCGCTATCGCGCTGGCCGCCTGATGGAAAAACTTGGCCTAATTAGCTGCCAAGTGCCCAGGCACACCTACAAGAAAACAGGTGATGAACATGTTGAGGTACCGAACCACTTAGCGCGTCAGTTTAACGTTGGGGCGCCCAACCGCGTTTGGTGTGGCGACGTCACGTATATCTGGACTGGCAATCACTGGGCTTATCTAGCCGTTGTCATGGACTTGTTTGCCAGGAAAACGATTGGCTGGTCGATGTCGTTGTCACCCGATAGCGAACTCACCAGCAGCGCATTGAAAATGGCTTATGAGAGCCGTGGGCGGCCAAAAGGGGTTATGTTCCACAGCGATCAGGGCAGTCATTACACGAGCCTCAAGTTCCGTCAAACGCTCTGGAAATTCCGGATAAAACAAAGCCTTAGTCGACGTGGTAACTGCTGGGATAATGCGCCAATGGAGCGCTTCTTCAGGAGCTTAAAGGTTGAATGGGTGCCAACGTATGGCTATCGCTCATTCTTGCAGGGGCAGCATCATATCGTGAATTATTTAATCGGGTATTACAGCCAGCTTAGGCCTCACCAACATAACGGTGGTATGAGTCCGAACCAGGCAGAGAAAAAGTACTGGGTTAACTATAAAGCGGTGGCCAGTTTTACTTGACCACTACAAGTTCAACTTTCGGGGTGCTGTGTAGACCTGTATTAATGGGCTCTGTGAAACTTAGAAATCGTATCGAACCCCTAAAGCCCACCAATCCTTATCAATCGCATTGATCTCCCTATCTGTACTGCTAGCATATTCTAAATATACAAACATTGGATCACTAAGCCGGTAGCTGCCACCCGCAACGTATTGGACGTCACTCAAATTCATGTCACTATTTTCCATATAGCTGACGTTCCCGTATATTTTGCCTTCTGAGTAACTAAAAACGGGTGCTATACCATAATGACGAATATCTCCCTGCTCTTCAAATAACGCACCGACACTTAGCTGTGGAGATATTTTGTAGGTTACGCTTGCCCCGAGTAGAGCATCATCATCACCTTCTGCTTCATCATAGCCAGCGGCAAAACGTACCGGGCCTGTTTCATAGGCTACATATCCCATTAGGTTAAGTGTTTCTTCTTCACCTGCATCTTCATCTTCTGGATCGAGCTTTCCAGCGACACCCAGGCTGAAGCCATCGAAACTTTGGGATTCAAAAGAGATAGAGTTTCCACGGGCGCGGGCACCACCTTTTGCCAAGGCTCGCCAATCCACAGTATTTCTTACATTGATAACCTTGGATATGTTCTGATAATAGATGGAGTCAAAGTTACCAACCTTTACGGCTCCGACGTCTTCAAATCGTAGCCCTACATATGTGTTCCTTATATCATCAATGACGTTAGGCCGTGCCTCGTCACGATCATTAGCGGTGAATCTAAACTCGGCTCTTATAAAACCCTCTAGCTTAGGATTTATCCTATGTCCAGCTTTAAAGCCAAGGCGTGAACCTTCTTCACTAATATAGTCGTTACCGTCATCGTTGTTTAACGTCAAGTGTATACGGCCATATAGGTCAAAGTAAGTTTCTCCGTCTTCATACACATTGAATGCCTGTGTGGTTCCTGAAAACCCTAAACCTGCTACTAGTGCCAATGTAGAAATGCCATGGCATTTTTTGTTGTTCAACAACATGTTTACTCCCTGATTTATCTTTTTGAGTTTGTTTTTACACTGCCGTGAGATTTTTTTTCTTTTTGGCCCTCCTCTTTTTTATTAAATGTTGTATGGCGTAGGCATTAATAAGCCGCTCACTCAGCCAAAGCGGGAGACTTTTTCATTGAATTTCCTTTGCGAGAAATTCTACTTTAAAGCACTACGGTTTGGTGGGGGGATTACCAGTGTGACTGAGGTATCGGCATGAACGAAGTTTAGGCAACCTACACTCAACGCAGATCCCAATAAAATTTTTTTCATTATGAGTACTTTTCCAGGTTAAATTAAATGTAGACGGTTTAACCGTCTAAAGAGATTGACTGATCCACCCAACTGGCACTCGTATGACTGGTGTAAATAACCAGTTTCTGAGCGGCTTTAGCCTGTAATAAAAGCGTGCTCACCTGATGACTACGCTCTGGATCCAATCCTGTACAGGGCTCATCTAAAAGTAAGATTGGAGGAGAAGAAAAATAAGCGTGAAGCAACATAAAACGCTGTAGTTCACCACCAGAGACATCACAGGCATAGCGAGAGAGTAAGCTAGGAGAGAGGTCCAGCAGTCTTAGTCCGTCGAGTACTGTCTTTGTGGGGACTAGAGCAAACCAATCCACAAGTTTTTCGCGAGGTAGTACGGTAGGATGTTGCCCTACGTACGACATTAATCGTGAGCGTAGAAATGCAAAGTGGGCGGGTGTCATTGTGCTTGGTGTGAACTGCTGATCGTGGGTTCGTATGCACAAGTGTGCCGTTCCTAAGCTTCGACTTCCCCAAATTCGTGAGAGCAAAGTCGATTTTCCTGAGCCTGACGCTCCCCAGATCTGTACGATCTGCCCTGTTTGTGCCGTTATGCGAAGTGGCCCATGATGTATGCCATTGCCTTCATACTGCAAAATCACAGTTGGTTTATTCATTAAATCATTGCCTTAACAAGAGCTTGGGCGATGAGATGCTCAGGCTCAGTAAGCAAACGATCCATAATGGATTCGCTGACGATGCGGCCTTGATCCATCACGATGGCCCGATCAGCAATGAGTCGAGCTAGACGTAAGTCATGAGTCACAAACACCATGGCAGTCTGTGTTTGGTTTCTCAAATTAGAGAGCACATCTAAAAAATCTGCTTGAGCGACTGAGTCGAGACCAGCAGTGGGTTCATCTAAAAATAAAATGCTCGGCTGATGGATCATGGCCGCAGCGATTTGTACGCGTTGGCGCATCCCTCCCGAAAAGTTCTTCACTGGCTCATGTAATCGTTCTGGACATAAACCAAGTCGCTGGCCCCATTTTTGTGCTTGTTTGAGTGCATCAACCGCACGGTTGTCACCTAAATCAAAAAGACGACGTACGATATTAGTGGCGGCACTTTGTCTCAGGTTTAGGGTTGTGCTGGCATCCTGAGCCACATAGCCACACGCCCGCCGACGTAAAAGGTTAGTTTGATAAAGACTAGTACGTAGTAAATCCTGGCCTAAAAGGGAAAGAGCCTGACAGTTGTTAGATAGCTGTCGTCCAGCAAGTATATTCAGAAGACTTGATTTTCCAGCACCTGAGGGGCCGACTAAAGCGAGAACCTCGGAAGGATAAAGCTTGAGGTGACAATCCGACAAAATACGGTGCCCAGCTATTTCAAGTGAGATAGCCTGTGCTGTCAGCACGGGATCTGGCAAGCTAAACATGAGCGCGCTCCTTGCATGCTTCGGAGTCGGAACATACCCAATGGGGGGTGTTTGACGTACCAATATTATCCAAATAATGAATAGATGAGCCGCAGATACAACATGCTGTATCGACTTTTTTCAGGCTAGCAGGCAGGTCAACAAAAGCTAAGTTTGCTAAGGGTGTATAGGCAGGCAATGCATAAATTCGTCGCTCGCGTGCGGCGCCAAAAATCTGAATAGCAGGCATCATCGCCATGCGGGGGTTATCCATAGCAGGAATAGGCGACGGTGACATTAAGACCCCATCATTAACAATCACAGGGTGGTCGTATCCTAAGCACGCCTCATCTTGTTGCAACCATGTTTCAAATAGAGCGCTTAACACGACACCGTAATCATGATGTGCGTGCCGTGTCAGTGCTTCGGCCGCATCATTAATAAATCCACGTAGAGGGTCAGGTCGAGGAACTTGGTACACCACAATTTGCTCTTCCCGCAACGGGCTTTCAGGGACTCGCTGACGCGTTTGAATGAGAGTAGCCTTTGAGCTTGTTGTCGTAATTGATATGTTTGCCGTTTTAGTAAAAAAATCCGCGATATTCAGGGCATTAACGGTATCATCCGAACCATGATCGACTACCTTTAACGTGTCATTCGGTTCTAATAAGGCAGCGGTAATAGCCATGCCTCCTACCCCCCAACCATAGGCAATGGGTAGCTCAGGAGCTGAGAAAGGTATTTGACGTCCAGGTAGACAGAGTGCTTTTAGGGTTTTACGACGTATTTCTTGTTTGGACGGTAGATCAAGGTAGGCATAATTCATATTTCCTCCTTAGCCTGAACTCGGCGTAAACGCGCTAAATCAGCATCAAAGTCAGAGTAATGAGGTAATTTCAAATGGCTGACATAGCCGGATGCAGCGACTCCGTCGGTATGCATGAGTGCATCACTGGTAGCACCCTCAATTTTAAAGTGCTGATCTACGATTGCCATGGCGACGGCTTTACGCTCGTTAGCTCCAAAAGCAATACCAAAACCCGCTTCTAAATGTGGAGATGAGCTAAAATTTGGAGCCACAGTAGTGCAGGCAGTTAACTCAACCTCACCAATGGATACGGTTAAATTGAGGTCTTCCAGCTCTACGAATATTTCAACGCTCCCTCTCATTAATTGCGCTACATAGGGATGACTCGTTGAGGCTTTACGCAAACTCTCGTAAGCTAATCCAGTTAAGTAGCCTTCTTCGCCACGAGCGAGATGAGCGAGACGCTCGCAAGGATCAGGTAAAGAAGGCAAAACAGTTCGCGTAATGTCTATCGGAGCTTTAGATATTTCGGTGCGGATAAGATCTGCGTACAGTGGCTCAGAGCTAGAGGGCGATGAGGGAGCTGTTATCACTGATTTAGGTAACTCGCACTGAGGGCGAGAGTGTTCTAAATCCATATTCAGTAAGCGGTGGGTGTAGTCGTAAGTGGCGCCTAAAATTTGCCCTCCAGCCAACTCTTTTTGCGTGGCGGAAATGTGGCGACTGTAATGCATTGTTTTTAGATCTATGTTTTGGCTTGAGCCAAAATTGGCTAATTGCGCGCGATGAGCACGTACGAGAAATACCGCTTCGGCAATGTCTCCCTGAGCTTGCTTAAAGGCAATAGCAGCAAAACGTCGATCGTATAAGCCCCCCTCACTCATGATCCGATCAAGAGCTAACGACATTTGTGCCATGATTTGATTAATTTCAATCTCGGGGATTGTGTCGTCGCCTCGGCGACTCCGTTCTACGGCTATACGGGAAGCAGCAATTGCTTGTTCACCACCCTTTACTGGTACGTACATTAAATGATCTCCAAAGTTAAGTGACGTGGTAATACAACCAGCTGCGTGTCAGCGCATAGTAGTAGGTCCACTCCACGCGGGTAATCGGCACGAAAAGCAATATGATCAATGACTACATTTTGATGTAACCCTGAAAAATATAAAGTGTGTGGTTTGTTGAGTCCTGCACCGGTGGCTCGTATAGCAAGCCCCCCGTTTGTAGGTGATATGGCGGCTATTTCCATGACAAGGGTTGCCCCACTTTCAGGCGCCTCACGGCTTCCTGCTGGAATATGTTGTAAGTGATGCCGTTGAGAACCTGCAAAAACCCATTCGGGAGTTTGGCTCAAGGTTGCGCCTGTATTCAAAATACGGCTTGTTAATTCCTTATTTTCCACCTCAATAGCTACCGTCGTTTGGCTGTCTAGAAGGCAGTCAACGATGCAATGAATAGCACGCTCTTCTAGTTGCTGTATGCGCATTGGGTAACCAAAGGCATGCAGTAGTCGCCGATAAGTACGCGTCTGCCGATGTAACTCATCGTCATGTCTGTGCTCAGATCGTAAAGGTATTTTCATGATTCTAAGTTTTTTGTGTGGTGTAGAAACGTACAGAAGTAGCAGCCGTCAGCTGCTCCCTCTCAGCCTTTTTTAGCTCTAACTGTTGGCGTATAGGGTGCAGCACCAGCTCACGTTGGTGGGAGGGGGCCGTTTGTAGAAAGGCGTCTAGATAGGCCGCTAACTCCGCTTTGCGTAGATCGGAGCCCAAATGTACTGCGTAACCTTGAATTTTCCCAATAGCGATTACGCAGCGAGTACAAGAAGCCTCACCAAACTGAAATGACACTGAGGCCTTACAAGCTTGTGTATTGAGCTGCACCAACCCCGTTTCAGGGCCAGCGAGTTTTTGTATAGGCACACCCGGATTGTAAGTAGCCCAGATATTTTCCAGATAATCTCGGTTAGCTCGGGCAAGTAGCCCGAGCCAAGTTTGACGTTCTTGACTCATGGCTATGACTTATTACGATAATACGGTAGCGTTGTAAATATCTTCTGCGGGCTGGACTAACAAGCGTTCTCCCATTTCGAGCTTCATTTCAGCCAAAATGATCTCTTCTTCTGGTGAGCGGTCTTTCTTGCGTGCTAACTGAATGAACTCGGGGCGTACGTGTCCGGGACGGATGGTGATTTCAACAGCGGTGCCACGGTACTCGAAACGGAAGTAATAACGACCACCGGGGGACTCTTCTTCTTCGAGCCCTACTGAGTTATCAACAATGTAGCGACCCTCAGTAAGACCGCGGGTAACAAACTCAATCGCATCTCTACCCCCTGGGCCTCCAAAGGCTGTGACACAGCGAATTTCACGTCGTTCAGGCAAACGACCATTATCTAGCAAGGGCCAGGCTCGCTGCATAACTTTTAGCCCGTGGGCTACACCACCCGGATAACCGGCACCGTGGTATTTTAATAACTCATCAAAGTGGACTGTAAATTCATGTCCATTTTCCAGATAGGAGATTGTATCGTTACTCATTGTATTTACCTTTGTTTAGAGGATAAGAAATGGGCATATCTTGATCCGGTTCACGTATTCCAAAAACCGGGCAGATTGTGCTTTGAAAATGTTCTCCCGTTTGCACCATTAGACGGCGTAGTCTGACGTTGTATAAACGGGATAACTCAGACTCGGTTAACAGCTCATCAGCTGGACCAAATTTAATCTGATCGTTGGTGTGCATCAGCAGTACTTTGTCTGCGAGATGCAGAGCGTGTTGCGGATGGTGAGTGGTAAAAACGACCGAATGGCTACGTACTCGGCGTAACTCGAATAAGACGTTAAGCAATAAGTCCTGATTAGCTAAATCTAAAGCTGAAGCCGGCTCATCAAGTATGAGTACCTCAGCACCAGTAGCTAAAGCACGAGCAAGCAACACTAATTGGCGCTCGCCGCCGGATAGAGAGCCATATAAACGATAAGCAAAATGCCCTCCGCCTACTTTTTCCAATGCTTCAAGAGCTAGCTTACGATCCCGCTGTGAAGGAAGGCTGAACATGGGAAGCAAGGCGGCTCGTGCCATGAGTACCACATCGAGGCAACAATGGTTTTCACTACCGTATTGGTATTGAGGTACATAGCCGATGAGGTGGGGTACCTGCCGTTGTCCTTGATCTAAACGTTGTGAGCCTAATAGAGCTTTTAGCAACGTAGTCTTACCGCGTCCGTTTGGGCCCAAAATGGCCAACGTTTCGCCCTTTTGTACGTTAAAACTTAAATCCTGAAAAATCACACGTTCACTAAAACGTACGCACGCTCCAGTTAAACTGAGATGAGAGGTAAAGACGGTTTGCATGATTAAGCCCTTTCACGTCGACGAGTGCATAGTAAGTACACAAAGACGGGGGCGCCAACTAGAGCTGTGAGTACACCTAAAGGAATCTCTGCAGCAGTTAAACTACGAGCCAACGTATCAGTCAAAATCATGAAAGTGGCACCCAGCATAAGACTCGTGAAATAGAGCCGGCGGTGATCTTCGCCTACTAACATACGAGCAAAGTGTGGGATTACGAGTCCTACCCACCCCACTACGCCCGATGCGGTTACGCAGGCGCCGATAATGATAGAAATCAACGCGAAGACGATCATCCGGGAGCGTGCAACATGGATGCCAAACGACTTAGCTTCGTCGTCACCCATAGCGAGTACAGCAATGCGATAGCGCATTCTATTCAGTAGGTAAATGCTGGCAATGAGTATAGGAGCAGTTTGTGCAAATTTTTCCCAACTCGCCGTTGCAAAGCTTCCCATCAGCCAAAAGACGATGGCAGGTAAACTCGTTTCTGGATCCGCGGCATATTGAACTAACGAAATACCTGCTGCAAATAAAGCATCAATAACAATTCCAGCAAGCACAATAGTCATCAAAGTACGACCCGCCATATTTGAAATCAGCACTACTAAAAACAGAGCAGCAAATGCTGATACAAACGTAGCCCCCATCAGTAGCGGCCCCCCTACTCCAGCCAAAATTGCCAGTGATCCTCCTAATGCTGAACCTGAGGATAAACCTAGCACTTTAGGTGAAACGAGAGGGTTACGAAATAAGGTTTGTAAGGCTACCCCGCAGATGGCAAGCCCAGCCCCACATACTCCTGCCAATAATATGCGCGGCAAGCGTACATTCAAGATCACCAACGCATCCATATGCTGTGAGTTATCACCTCGTAAGGCTGCATATAGGATGGCTACAATCTCATCTAGCGCTACGCTGTATCGACCTACTGATAGCCCGATTAGCACAGTCGCTATAAGCAGTAGGGACAAAAGAGGCCAATGACTAGCACGCCAAGTGCTCAGGGTAACTGGCTCAACCATTTCTGAGGACGAGTGAATCGATCGCGTATATGTGTTCATTGTTTACGAAACACTTGATAACCGTGACTGTCGCCGTTCATAGCAATACGCAGAATTCGATCTATCTGCTCATCCGATAGGTCAAAGTTATAAAGTAATTTGAAGCCTTCTTTTAATTCGTGACGTAGGTCAAAAGAGAAAATATCGGGATGAGTAAGATTGGCCAGCCACATCCATGTGTAGGGGCTTTCATGGGAAGCACTATCCCAGATATATCCACCTTGAGGTGTCTTATAAACGCGTTTTTGTACGGCGGCATTTAAGCGAGAAAGTAATGGGTCGTCGTATATCGCTTCTAATCCAGCATCCGTCTCTGCTGCGGAAAGTAAGATAATATCTGGGTTCCATTCAAGAATCTGTTCCACGCTAACAGTGCTTTGTACGCCAGCTCCTTGAGCTACATTTTTAGCGCCAACCAGCTCGATGAAGGTTTGTTGATAACTTTTCTCACCAGTAGCAGTCAACTTGGATTTGGCAGAGCGCAAATGCAAAATGCTTGGTGTTGCATGAAAGCCTACTTGTTTTAAACCAGTAGTAATTTCACTTTGTACACGGTCACGCCAATCAATAAGCTTTGACAGTTTTTCAGTATTACCCGTGATATCAGCCACCATTTTCATATTGGCTCGGGCCAGCTCTTCTGTACCCGCATTGCCACCGCCTACCATTAGAGCAACGGGCAAACCTGCATTGCGAAGTGGAGCTACGATATCATCGCCGCGCTCACCCCACTGGATGACTAAATCCGGTTTAAGTTCTGCGATGGCCTCTACGTTGGGCATCCAACCACCGTTTTCCGACAAAATGTCACTGGAGATATCAACAGCTTCAGGAAACATAACGCTCATCATACCGCTCTCAAAGGCTCGTTTAGAGCCCTCATTCATACCCACTAACAGCTCGGTAGAACCATCTATTGCGATGAAGGTAGCTGCAGCTGGATTGGGCAGAGTAATGATACGTCTAGGAGGGGCTTCTAACTTAATTTCCTGTCCGGTTACATCAGTAAAGTTAAATTCTTGCGCTGACAAGTTACCTGATAACAAAGTTGTCGCTACTAGCACGGCAAAGCAACGGGGTATTGAGGTCATAACCTCTCCAATTGAGAATGAGATTGACTATGATTTTGATTAAAAATATTATAGCCAGTGTTTCATCAATTGGAATCGAATGTTTTATGACGGTGCGTGAAGTAATTTCGAACAAGCTAGCAGCAGTGTCTGTGCGTGACTTGCTTTTAGTTGAGGCCGTCGCAATGAAACGTAGTTTTCGTTATGCGGCCATAGACATGGGTATTTCGACCTCGGGCTTGTCTTATCAAGTAAAAAAAGTAGAGGAAATTCTCGGACAGCCCATTTTTGAAAGGGGGAGTAAAATAACACCCACTGCCTTTGGAAAGGAAGTTTTAGACTTAATCGCCGTAATTTTAGAAGGCGTGACTCGGCTTGAGGGGTTACGTGATGATGGCTTAGCTCTTCCCTTTGGGCAAACCTTACGTATTGGAGTGATTTCCTCACTGGCACCGGATAACTTGTTACGGATTATCCAGATTTGTGCTCACCGTTCAGGTAAAACTAAAGTCGAGTTGGTTAGTGGCAAGCATCAAGGTCTGTTACGGCGTTTACAGAACCGTGAAATTGATTTGCTAATTAGTGCAGCACAGTCGGTTCCTGAGGGGATGGCATATACAAGCTTATTCAAGGAACACTTTGTCTTACTAGTGCGAGCCGATAAACTTCAGCCTGAACTCCATCCTCTTATGCTCTGTGAGCCTGGATTACTACCACTTAGCGAGGATGATTTTGTTCCATCGCTAATTACTGAAGGCTTAAGTAAATTATTAAGCTCCGGCTTGACTCGTACATATGGCCTTGGTGTTGAGCATCGAATGGCTTTAGTTGCCGCAGGTTATGGTCATGCATTATTGCCGTATGGCTGGGTAAGAGATGTACATTTACCGGATCATTTAGCAGTGATGGAGCTTCCTCCCGCTTTATCGGCAGAGCGTGAATTAGGTTGCTTTTGGCGTCACTCATACATGATGGGGAGTCAAATTTCTCAGGCTTTTAGTGAAGCATGGTAAGCATTGATGGTGTTTGTTCACACCAATCGCTTTCGGCAAGATCTGCCGAGCTACAGTAAACGGTTAGTAATACCGCTACCTCACCCCACCGATGATAGCCGCGAGCTCATCAAAGCTGCCATGGCAGGGCTAGAAAGAATTTTTAAAAAAGACATCTGGTACCAAAAATGCGGGATTATGCTCATTGATTTGTGCGATCACGACAATGAACAACTAGGGCTGCTCGCCGAACCGATCAGTGACGAGAAACGTGCTCGTAATGAAAAATTGATGGCCACGCTCGATAAGCTCAATCGCGAACACGGAAAAAATACCGTCCGGATTGGCATGCCTCGCAAACAGAATGCTTGGGAATTGCGTTGCGAGCACCGTACACCACGCTACACCACACGCTGGGAAGAGCTAGCAGTGGCCAAAACCTAGAAAAGAGCTGCCATCCCTGGCACTCCTACCTCTTTTCACTACCAATAATCACATCCCTGTTGTGACGCATTCGACGTGCTAAAGCGGCGATCCTGGGCGTCACACTTTCACCCTAGCCTTTATCAAGCCATTTTTATGTAAGCGATTGACCACAGCGTTTGTAAGCAATGGCTTACAACAATCCGTTATGCAATGAAACTAAAAACGATTGGCGATATGTGTGCCACTAACCCAATTGGCAGCAACTAAGCCAGTGGTACTTCAGCTTATTCTGATGGATGGCAAAGACACCTGATCCGATTCAGGATAATTCGAGCAGTTAGCACGTGACATTTTTCCGCTAAAACAAGGGTTCAAACGCAGGATCGCTTGGTGAATAGGTCCCCTGGTAGCCTGTATGATTTCAGGCGGGGCATCAGAATTCATCTTCGTTAATTAGCTCAAAGGTGTGGTCGCTTAAATATCGCTCAAGGTTTTCCAGCAGCCTTGGCGGCTTCTTCAACCCATACTCCAAGGTTTTCACGACCATTATCTGTATTCCAGCGGTAGTGCTTGTATCCTTGGATCTTCATGCCGCAGAAGTCACTTGTTTGTTTATTGAAATCTGGGATTTTACTAATATCTATAGTCAACAATCCGTTGCCCCGTTTGATACTTTTCTCTATTTCGTATTTTACCCATTTACTTTTATCAGTATTGGCACCTATAAGTACGACTGTCACAGTCGTACCGATAAGCTGGGCATCTATCCATGCTTTTACCGTGCTATCACCTGTGCGCTCTAACTTCTCGAACTCTGCTTTGTCGATGAATCCAACTTTAGGGTTGGCATTGATCACGTTACTGTTACGGACATTCATCGCTCTCAGAACGTCGTCGTACTGGAAACTAAAGAAAACCTTTCTAGCCATGGGGACACCTTAGATGAGCCGTAAGAGGAGGAGGATGACTTCTTGAGCGCGTTCAAGTGATGTAGATTTATCGCCTAGTTCACCCAACAAGGGTGTAATCTTTTTACCATTCTCGTGCTGAGATTCTTGATAAGACTTCATAACCTCATTCCACAGTAATTTCGACATCGAGCCTGTAATACCTACAGGAATTACAAAAACGCCTTTCGCTACAGCGATATCGAATTCTTCACGCATTCCGTCAGAAAGGATTAACTCGCCATTTTCCAGCTTATTGCCAAACATAAAAATAGCAACGCCTGCATGAGCGAGCATATTGCGTCGATATTCTGTCCACAGTTCCTTCAGAGGCCTTTCCCCAGTCTTGCTTTGTGGAAAGGGCCTAAGAATTAACTGGTCGTTGTCGAGACGGCCACCATTCATAACAGTTTGTTCAAGCACGCCAGTGATGATTGCGCTACCTATACCGAGGCCAAACCCTGAGATCACTCGGTACTGTTCTTTGCAAATGGCCCTGCTCAGATGATAAACGAATTGCTCTGATTCAGCCTTGCACCACGGGTTATAGTCATGAGCAGCACCAGAGATAAAGATTGTATTTCTTTTGTGGCGATGCTCGATGGCACGCAGAATGTCAGTAATTTCAGAAAACTCATCAACATAAACGGCTTTGATCCCTACACGGAGCAGCTCTCCTGTGAAAAGCTCTTCCTTACGTTGGCGATACTCGAAGTCAGCAAGGTCTTCATTCTCTCCCTTGCTAGCTCTTCTCAGGATGCAGTAGTGCTGTCGTTGATCTCGAGTAAACTGAATCCTGACGCGGCTAAGAATATATTCTAGATTAGGGTCGGTGAAGCTGAAGCCGAGAAAGAGGAAGGTTTTAGAAACCAAGTCACCGCTTAAAGCTGTAATGAACGGCTGCATATTGACGTGGTAACGCTCATAGTCATCGCGAGTCAACACCGCGTCAGCGGCATGCTCGATGTCACCATGCATCTTATAAACAATTGCATCACGTTTCGGCCGTGTCGTTGCCAATTGCTTATTGGTATGTTTGATGTCAGCTATCTTTTCGTTTTTTTCAAGCGCCGTTTCGATCAAACGATCATAATTGGTTGTCCAGTAGGTCGGAATAGGCAGCCTTGCCAGAATCGCGTGGTTTTCAGTGGGCTCCGCCGTCATTGAGAACTCAGTCACCAGTAGCTGATTGAGTTTTGCTCGGTTGGTCGCATTGACGTTTGTGTGGTATTGCGCCAACGTAACTAGATCCCATTCTTTATCGACGTCTAAATCAAGCTCATCAGCTATTGGCTTGAGCAATGACTTCCAGTCGACATAACCTGCTGCTCTTGAAAAGCCTGCACCCGCAAAAATAGCCAGATTTCCTTCTTCTAGCTCTTTTGAAAGGGTGTCAACGAGCCGTAACTGATCACGTTTCATTCTGAGCTTCCCGTCAGGTTTTTGTAAGGCATAATCAGATATTTCTCAGCCAACGACTGTGCCCTTGAAGGTCGTATAGGGCTAATGCTCCGTTTGGTGTGGTGTCGATACGGGAATAAAGCTGTAAATATTCATTGCCATGATGACGACCTGATGAGTCGACGGTAGGAACGATGACGATGTTATTGAGATTCTTCTTTCCATCAGCGTAACCAATCTCCCAAGGGCACCATCGTGATGACATGGAGTTCTCAGTAGCCAGGAAAAGGAACCAATTGGCATGCACAATGGCATTCTTGATTCGCCTTGCGGTTTCTGCATCAGGGCGTTCCGGCATCTTTTGGTCTTGCCAATCGATGTAGATATCCCACCCTTGTTCAATGAGCATTTGCTGAAGGCCTAATGCTTGCTGGTTATCTTTGTGACTATGGCTCAAGAAAGCAGTCGGTCGACCGATGCTTGGTGATGAAAAAACCCGTTGTTGCTTACGAAATGAAGCATTGCTGAGCTCATATTGGTAAATTGCCATACGTTACCATTCCCTACTATTTCTTAGTGTTTCAAGGGAAAGTGTCATTATTTTCATTCATTCGCAAGCCGTTTCTGAGCGTATTCTGATAGCGGAAGCGTTCAGCGTAATAGGCGGCGATGAAAGGCTTAGTGAATCCTGTTAGGCCTAACCGGGTGCTGTACGAAATAGCGACTACCACCCTCATTGGGGTTCCATCATGATCTAGTGGCAGCCAATGGTGTAACCGGATCATTCAATTCTTCAGATTATTGGGCCTGGGAGATAGATGATTGAATAATGTAGGAGAATCAAAATGAAAATTATTGAAAAGGTGGAAATCGATTCCGTCACCGATGTGATGTGCGATGTATGCCTATGCTCCACTCGGGTAGCGAATGTTGGGCTTGAATTTGCGACGCTCCAAGCTCATTGGGGATACGGGGCTAAGCACGATGGCGAGCGCTACGAACTACATCTCTGTGAGAGTTGCTTTTTTGGCACAGTTGCGTACCTAAAACAGGAGCGACGTATACAAAATTTATTCAGTGAGGAGGTTGGGATAGAGGCTAACGAGCCGAACAGCACATTTGGCCTAGTTGCATCAGAGGATTATTTTCGTGACGACGTCGGAAGCAAACTCTAATCATGATCTGCTCTGAAGTGGCCAATAAAGCGCTTTTAGCGCGAGGCTGTTGGACATTTTTGAGCAAGATGTGTCGTAAAAAAGAGTCAGGGCGGGCCTTGATCAAAGGCCATTGTCACTACCGGATGCGCCTTCTTGGCCTGGGTAACATGAACTAACTAGGCCGTATTGTTGTAGGCATGAAGCTGCCTTCGTCATTTAACAATATTGCTAATATCTGTCACCCATGGGGGCTTATGGGCTAGGGTCATTACTGGCATTGCCAAGAATACAAAAGTTCTAAATTGCAGTGGAATGACCTTCAGTACGTGCTTAATAAGAAAAAGTGACGTGAAAGGTACGACTGGCGTAGGCAGGTTCTTCTGCGCGAACCCGAATTCAAGTAGTCTCTACTATGGATAACGAAAAAAGCGGCTAACTGGGAATGTAAGGCATGGATCGTGGTGCCAATTTTTGGCGTAATGAAGTCGTAGCTTTTCTTGCGCTATCGACTATCAAAGGTGTTGGGTACTGGACGCTATTTCGTCTGATGTTGCCCGGGAAAGGGTTCAAAGACTTTCTCAAAAATTCACCGATTTCTGTTCTTGAAAAAGAGCTGAAGGTATCACTTTTGCTGGACGGTGAAAGTCCTGAAGAGTGGCAGCATAGAGTCTGGGAGGCTGGCCTTCAGCTAGCCAGGGAACTGGCCAAATATAGAGCACGGCTAGTCTTTCGGGATCAGGAGGAGTTCCCAGGCAGGCTTAAAGAAATTGAAGATGGGCCGCGCTGGCTATTTATCCAAGGGGATATTCGAACCCTTTATAATCGTCCAATTGCTGTTGTGGGCACTCGTAAGCCTTCAAAGGATGGTGAGTTCTTGGCTCGCTACGTTGTCGCAACACTTGCACATTCAGAGAGAACGGTAGTATCTGGCCTCGCTTTTGGCATCGACCAAGTTGCTCATCAGGAGTCTCTCAGGTATGGCTTGCCCACAGTGGCGGTTTTAGGAAATGGAATATTCCTTGATTACCCCAAAGGCTCTCAAGAGATCCGTGAGAAAATTTTGATGAATGGCGGGGCAGTCATAACAGAATACCTGCCACATCAATCTTATTCTGGTGAGAACTTTGTGAGGCGAAATCGAATCCAGGCAGGCCTTTCTGAGTTTGTTATTCCAGTTGAATGGAAAATAAAGAGCGGCACAGCTCACACTGTTGAATATGCTTCAAAATACCAAAGAAAAGTGGTCAATATATTCCTGCCAGGAACAGCAAAAGCCCGACCAGAAATGGTTTTTTCGGAGCGTGCACGTGGCGCAACATCGTTTGAGATACCTAGAGAAACCGAGCAGCTTATAGCGCTACTGGATTTGGATACCTCCTCATTGCAAGTGGATTCCGAGCAATCAGAAGATATCGCGACCGAACCAGTGCAACAGAATTTAGAAATTTAGGTAGTTCCTAGTCACTTTAACAATATGAAAAGAAGCCTATGTTGATAGTAACCTCTCCCAGTGCGCTGCTAATTAATGGTGACCCCGATCCCTCTATTGCACAGGTTTTGATAGAAGCAGCTCAAAATAATCATAAGGTTGGGATTGTCTCAAATAACGCCAAACCGGGTTGGTTTGATGAGTTATTTGCCGAAACCGGTGTAATATTTAAGCAAGAGCTAGGACGGCAAAATGGAGGGATTATTAAAAGAACTGCCGAAAAGCTAAAAATCGCGCCGCAAGATGTCTTAGTGCTAGTTGGATCGCAAGCTGACATTGCCATGGGTAAGAATGGTAAAGCGGTTATGGTTGCAGCCGGTTGGTCAAATGACCCAAGAGTGTCTGAGCTCGGTATTCAAGTGGATTGTGCACGTTCTCTTAAGGAAACCCTTCGATTAACTTCGGAGTGGGATGGCAAGTGGTGGTTCAATGGCCAAGGCGCTTCGTATTCTGTACATGCTCTTTCAGATCTATCTACTTTCGGAAAAGACTTTGATCAAAAACAATTTCGCGCGCATCTAACTAGTACTATAAAACAAGGGGGGCCTCGATTGAATGCCTTACTTGCAATGGTTGCGAGATCTCTGCTAACTCAGGGTGTTGACTCGTTTCCAAAGCTTTTTTGGGGAGTGTTTCCTTCGTCAGCTAGCGATAACAGTGATAGCGAGGTACTCAGCGATTTTACGCATCGCTTAAGGACAACTGTATCAAAAGTTCGTATGGCGAGAAAGGGAGAGCCCTTGTTTGTGCGTCATAAACCATCAACTAAGCGGTCGTCAGCTGGTTCAAGAACAGATCGACTTGATCCCACCGAACAGATAGAAACTATTCATTTAAACCCTAAATATCGCGGTAACCTCACCGGGCGTAATGTCATAGTGGTAGATGACTGTACTACTCATGGGGTGTCTTTCGGTGTAGCCGCCGCACTTTTGCGTAAAGCAGGCGCTAATTCTGTCACATGCATTGCACTGGGTAAGTTTGGTAGATCTCTGAGGGACTATCAGATTGATATTACCTCAGATCCATTCCAACCACTCAATCTAGCGAAAAACGCTGTTATAAAAGATAATCCTTTTTTTGTGGGGCACGAAAATAATGCTGCACAAGAAGCGCTTAAGGGCTTGTTGGGCTAGATAGGTCATTAACTTTTTTGTAAAGTAATTATAACCTTACTGTGACCTGCCACTTGAAGGTTTAAATCTAGGCAGGTCACTTACTCTTATCGAAACAAGGAAGTTACCCGCTGACCGGCGTAACTCGTGTTGCTTGTCTCGAAGCAATCATGTTCGCGGGACGCTGAATTTCACTCAGCGTAGCGTCGTCTAAAAGCCCTTCTTCGCGTACAAGATCTAGTACTCCTCGCCCGCTCTGTAGTGCCTGTTTGGCGATTCGTGTTGAGTCGATGCATCCCACATAGCTTCGCTGGATATCTGTCTCTTCTGGCACGCAGAGGCTGACCAAATCGTCGCATAGTGAATCTGGCAGGATTGTTTGAAGGTGCAAGAGGGCAATGCTGTTTAGCATGAATTGCGGCTTTCGGAAGGGCTGCTAAAGTAGCCTCTTACAAAAACCGCCCTCTGGATGACGTCTTTCGGTACGTTTCACCTAGCTTATATATTTTAAATTACTTTAGTCTTTATTCGCCTGTGAGCGTTCTTAAAGCTTTGGTGAAGCTTACATGGTTAAGTGGCTTTATAGATGAACTGCTATCTTGCTTTTTATTATATGCGTGTACCCATGTTTTCATATCTAAAACACCCGAAGAAGCTCGAATTTTACTTTCAGCTCCTTTTAAATTTCCACGGAAAAATGCTATGTGGTTTATAACTTTTTTGATAGTCGCTTGATGGTTTTCTTCTGTTATCTCAAGCAGTAACGCACAGTACCCACCCTCATTTTCTCTACATTCAATTTCAAGAAGAAATACTCTACTTCCGCTGTAGTCAAAATGATAAACTAAAACGCTTCTATGTTTTGAAAGTGTTAACGTGGTCCATTTGTCCCTTCTGTGTTTTTTTTGATACTCGTCTATAACTCTTTTGGGTAATGGCCAAGTCAGAATGTTATCTCTAAACAGACCGCCTTCTTGTGGCTGATAGCAGAAAAGATTACTTATTATTTTTTTATTGCGAAGCAGATTCAACATTTTCTTTAACTGCAAAAACCTATAAGGCATGTTTGTTTGGCCGACCTGTTCCGCAGAAACCTCCTTTGTTTCTGTATTTCCATGCGTCGGTAATCCAGAAGTGCCATACTTGAAAAATTGATTTTCAATAGGCGTTACTTTTCCTGTAAGGTATTTATAACTAACCTCTTTTTCAATTTTTTTTAATTCTGGTTTGTTTTTCCAAGCAACCCCTAAAGAGCTGATTTCATCAAGCCCAGAATTCGCTGCAGGATCTTCTTTAGAAGAAATCGCTAAATCATCATTTGGGCTGCTGTTGTTCTGACTGCCATTTGGCCAAGGCTTATCTTTATCTGAATCTATAGTGTCTTTGCCTGTCTCGCCACTATTGTCGCGACCATGGTGGATTGTCAAGTTACTAAAAGGCCACGTTGCTGAGATTATCTCCAAGCAAAGATATTTGTTAGGTTCTGATTGTATTTGAACTGCACGTACAGAAAATTTAAAATTGTTAACTAGAAAAGGAATGCCTGCATATATATAAGACTCACCAGTAGCCCTTAAGGCATTAGCATAAATAGCATTAGCTGCTTGAATGCCATGTTCAGAAATAGTGAGATTCGCTGCATTATCAGCAAACTTATCCTTAATTCTCTTTCTTAAAATTACCAACCATTCGTCATCGGAAATTGTTCCAGTTTTTTGTATATTAACAATTCTTTCCCTAGTTGTTGCCCATGGCCCCGTTGTTAATGCTAGTGCGAACTCAGAAGAGGGTGCCATGAGGGCCCTAAAAACTTCGTGGCAAGGGATTATATAGGTACTTTGTGCTTGCTGAATTACAACGCAGTAGCTGTTAGAAAAGTCTTTTCCAAGATTGTATTCTGACTGCCCTATCCAACGGTATGGGAATTCATCTTTCCACCAACTTGGCCTTTCAGGCATGATATCGTTTGCTTTAACAATTCTAGAACTGTTATCTGTTAAATCTGCATTAATATTAATAGTTTGAGCATTAGCGCGACCAATTAGGCGCCCATTTTTGTATATGGTACCTAAAACAAGCTCTGGAACTATTCCCGTATGTGCGCGTACCAGGATCTCTTCACTCAGGCTGGCAGGCTTGCAGATTTCTTGTTTGTTTGGGTTCGAGCTTACTGGACAAAGCTTGACGCCAACAGAGGGGGTTGATGTTCGTCCCTCATGCGATTGGTACCCATCTACCCACCGTATCATCCAGTGGCGACCATCGTGAGGAAATTCTTCAAAATTAGTGATTAGATTTCGACTAGCCATGCAAATATTAGCACCTATTTTTTTCTTAAGTGCAGTATGCCAGTCGTGCAGTTTTTTGTTTAGTCGTTTTTATTAATGTAATTCACAGCCGCCGCCCACCAGCGCGGCGGCACTGGCACTGTGGTGCGGTTGCCGAAACGGGCGCTTTCCCCAGTCGGCATCCAGCGACAGCCCACACACCGAGCGCACGGCGGCGACCGCCAGGGCATCTTCTTCAGAAAGCGGGGGTAGAATGCCCGGCAAGCGGCTAGCCAGCATGGTTTTACCCGTGCCGGGCGGGCCTGCGAACAGTAAATTGTGGCCTCCCGCAGCGGCGATTTCCAGCGCGCGACGCGCCTGTTGCTGGCCGCGTACATCGGCTAAATCGGCCATTGGCGTGGTGGTTTTTACTGAGGCGGGCAGGCGGTGGGGCGAGATTTTCTCCTGCCCGAGTAGGTGAGCAACGACCTGCCAAAGCGTATCCGCTGGCAGTACCGGCAAGTCACCGGCCAGCGCGGCCTCATCGGCGCAGGCGCGAGGGATGATCAGAGCGTTCCCGGCCCGGCGCGCTGCCAGGGCAAAAGGAAGCATACCGGGTACGGCGCGTAGCTTGCCGTCCAGTGCCAGTTCGCCCGCACACTCCATACCTTCTAGCGCGTCTACTGGAATCTGGCCGGAGGCCGCAAGAATGCCGAGTGCGATGGGCAAATCGAACCGGCCGCCCTCCTTGGGAAGGTCCGCAGGCGCCAGGTTCAGCGTAATCCGCCGGGTGTTGGGGAAATCAAACCCGGCATTAACCAATGCGCTGCGCACCCGCTCGCGGCTCTCTTTTACCGCCGTTTCGGGTAACCCTACCAGCGTAAGCCCCGGCAAGCCGTTGGCAAGATGTACTTCTACATGGACGGCTGGCGCATCCAGGCCCACGCCCGCACGCGTGGCCACAATCGCTAAGGTCATTGTGCTTCCTCGCTAGTTGCCTAATTTTACTTGGCGCTAGCGGTTAACTTAACGCAACTAAGAAAACTTTGATAGCAGGCAGGGCTTTCAGCGTTACGATCCTGGCGAGAATATCGCGCGAAGGGCGTGCATTATTTCTAACGGGGGGATGGCTGGTGGCGTGAAAAGTCGTCCAGGCCGGCAGTCAACACGCGAGCAAAGCGCTGGGCCGAGGGCAGTGCGCCAAAGCTCCACACCGGTGGCAGGCGCAAAAGGTTGCCGCTTTGCACAATGGGTATCTGTTGCCACAGGCCGCTTTCTGCCAGCGCTTCTTCTACGCCGATGGGCAACGGGTCAATAATTACCAGCGTCGCCTCTGAATAGTGGGCAAGCACTTCGATACCCGTTAAGGTGAAACCCCAGGCGTTGGTGGGTTGCTCCCAGGCATTCTTCAGGCCAAGCTCACCAAGCACCGCATTGTAAAGGCTGTTATCCCCGAATATCCGCACATGGCGTGCATCCATAAACTGCACCAGCAGTAGCGGTGCGGTGTCAGGCCGCGCTTCACGGAGTGATTCCATAAGCACCTGTGTATTGGCAATTAATTGCTCTGCCTGGGGCTTTCGCTTGGTGAGTTCACCCAGCTGACGCGTTAATGCCTGCATTTCCTGCCAGGTATCGGCGCCGGGAGAGTAAAGCGGAATTGATGTTACCGGTGCAATGCGCTCCAGGCGCGGTGTTAGCGCAGCAAACATCGGCGAGATCAATATCTGCTCAGGGGCCAACTGAGCCAATAGCTCAAAATTGGGCTGAGTACGCAGCCCAAGGTCGGTCGCACTTGCTGGGAGTTGTGGCTCGCCGACCCAGTCGTAGTAGTCCTTCTGTTGGGCCACGCCGCTGATCGGCGCGTCGATAGCCACCAACGTCTCGGCAATGGTCCAATCCACCGTGGCAAACTGGGCGTGGGCACTGGTAAACGCTAGCAGGCTGGTGAGCAGAAGCGCGGCTCGGGCGAAAAAAAGCGTCACGGTACGGCGCATAAGGAAGAGCCATTTTGAAAGAAGAGCTGTATTTAAACGATAATCTTTCTTGCTTGCAACGCCGTGCAGGCGGGTTGTGAGCTGAACCCCTACGACGCGTTGGTTAGACAGGGCAGCGGGGCTCAGCGGCTCTCTTAAGGCGTGTTTAGAAACGGTAATGAACGCTTGCGGTAATCCCGCGCTCAGCGCCGAAGTAGCAGTAGTCCAGCGAGTTACATGACGCAACGTAGGATTTATCCAGCACGTTATTGACGTTAAGGCGGGTTTCGACGCCGTTAACGCCCACGTGGCTAAGGTCGTAGCCGATAGTGGCATCCACTAGCGTGTAGTCGGGTACGGTTTCGGTGTTTGCGCGGTCTGCAGCGATATCCGCGTAATGCCGGACACCAACGCCTACGTCCACGCCGTTTAACCAACCGCTGTTCGCTTCATAGTGCCCCCATGCCTGCAACTGGTGCCGGGGCGAGTAAATCGCATTGTTGCCCTGGTTGCCGTCGTCACTTTTAGCGTAGGTAATATCGGTAAAGCTGTAGCCTGCCTGCAGCGAGAGCGTTTCGGTCAGCTGAGTTTTTGCCTCCAGTTCAAGGCCTTGGGATTCAATTTCACCCACCGCGCGGTAAGGGTCTGAGGGCTGCTCTTTGGTGGCCACATTTTCCTGACTGATATGGAAAATGGCCGCGCTGTACTGGTTGGCGCTACCGTTGGGTTGGTATTTCACCCCGGTTTCCCACTGCTCGCCTTCCATGGGCGAGAGCAAATCGCCGTGCGCGTCCACAAAGCTTGTGGGGGTAAACGCGGTGGAGTAACTCAAGTAAGGCGCTACACCGTTATCGAATAGATATACCACGCCCGCACGGCCGCTAAGTTGAGTATCGCTTAGCGAGCTAGCATCGTCGGTATCCCTGTTCGTGTTATCAATGCTTACCCAGTCATAGCGTCCGCCCAGCGTGAAGCGCCAGTTATTGAGCGCAATTTGGTCCTGTAAATAAACGCCGGTTTGCTCGATATTATGTTGTTCCCGAGTGGGGTCATAAAATGCGACGGGCTCACTGCCGTAAACCGGCTCAAAGGCATTAATGGGCTGGAAGGCGCCAGAAGGCCACGACACGTTGTTTTCGCGCTGCTGGTAGTCCACGCCAAAGAGCAGTGTTTGCGCCATGGCACCGCTATCAATACGAGCTTCCAGTTGGTTATCAATGGTCCATGCTTCAAGGGACTCGTCGCTGCCGGAGTAATAGCGGGTTAATTCATTGGAAGTGGGCGATGTCCAGCCAAAGCCATATACCTGATTGAGTACCACGTCTGAATTCAAGTAACGCAGCATCTGTCGGCCAGTGATCTGGTCATTAAAGCGGTGCTCAAGCGAGTAGCCGAACATACGTTGGGTGCGCTCGTAGGCGTCGTAATTTTCTTCGCCATCAAAAAAATTATTGCTGATTTTACGCCCGTTATGAGGAGTCACTGCGCCTTCATAAGGCACGCCAGAGTGATACCCGCCTTCGGGTTCGTCCTGCAGGTAGGCTTCAATCGTCAGGCTGGTGTCGTCGGTCATGTCCCAGGTAAGCCGGGGCGCAATCGCAAAGCGTTGCTCTTCGGCGGGCCCAAACTGGGTGTCCGCACCGCTGGCGATACCCGTTAAGCGAAAGGCGACGCGCTGCTGCTCGCCAATTGGCCCGGTCAGGTCAAACGCGGCGCTACGCTGATGGTGATTGCCCATCCGTAAGCGCAGCTCGCCGCCTTGCTCAAACGCTGGGCGTTTGCTGCTCAGCGCCACCATGCCGCCCGGGGAAGCGCGGCCATAGAGCACGGAGGCAGGTCCGCGAACGACTTCGATGCTTTCCAGAAACCACGGGTCGATACGCATCGAGCTGTGCGAGTTGGCATCGCCCATCACCTTCAAGCCATCCAGAAAGGTGTTGCTTAAGCTGCCGTCGGAAAAGCCGCGCAGCACTAAATAGTCAAAGCGGTTTGAAGCGCCCACCTGATTGGAGTAAACCCCTGGCGTATAGTCGGTCGCGCGCTGGACGGTGGTGACGCCACGCTCCTCCATCTGCTGCTGAGTAATGGTTGACACACTTTGCGGGGTCTCGATAAAGGGCGTTTCGACTTTGGTAGCCGCCTGCTGAGCAGTGACGGTGACCGTCGTTAACTGCTGGGCATCATCCGGTGATGGTTGGGCATAGGCAACAGTTACCGAGCCCCCTGCCAAGGCAATGGATAATGCAAGTTGACGATAGTAAAAGCGGTGTGGGCACATAAACATGACAATAAGTCTCTACTGTTTGTAATAATGAGAATTATTGCTTTTTAAGGGCCTGTTGAGCTATGCCATATGCTAAATCAGCTATGCGTAACGCCAGCGTTGGTGGCGCGCATCTTATGCTCTGGCCTTGCCGATTACTTCTGTGGGCGCGATACCGAAGAGGCGCTTAAAGGCTGTCGTAAAATTGGTGGCATGACGGTAGCCGCAAGTATGTGCTGTCTGTTGAACGCTATAGCCTTTTTCCAGATAGCTATAGGCTTGTTGAAGCCGACACTGGCGTAGATGATCAAAAATTGAGCAACCGTAAAGTGCGCTAAATTTCTGCCGCAAGCTGCTGGGGCTCATCGCTGCGCGACGAGCCAGGTCGCTTAGGCAGTAATCGGTCATTGGGTTATTACTTAGCTCTGTATGCAATTGAGCAAGCTGTTCACGTTCACGGGCCTTCATGCCTCGTGCCGATTGAGGCTCCCTGGCAGGCGGCGTGGGTAAGCCGTGCCCAAGAAGCTGTAGGGCAAGCCCTTGCCAAACTAATGAATGCCGCCAGTGATCCAGTGGCGTCTCGCAGGTCGCGCTTAGTTGAGCAAAAAGTGTGGAAGGTGGCGCCCAGGCATGCAGCTGTGGTGCTTGCGCGCTAGGCAACGCGTTAGGAATCGTGGCCAGTACCGCAATATTGAGAGTACGCAGCTGTGGCTGCGCCGGCTGTTCAACAATCAGCGGTGCCTGGGGGGTAAAGTGAACGCAGAACCCCTGCCCCGCGCCGATGGTTAGCCGCTTCTGGCCTTGGGTAATGTCAATCCAGCCCTCTATAACAACGCTTAGAAACCAGGGTATCGTCTGTGTGGAACGTGAGGCGTAGCGTTGGCGTACTTCAAGGTCGGAGAGGGTGAGATGCAGCGCAGAAGAAAGCGGCAAATCACTCACGCTGCCTTGGGCAATCGGGTCGTCAATTCCCTTACCGGCATACAGGTAATCAATACCGAACGTTTGGCCCAGTTGGCTAAGTGTCGATGGCGTTAACGACGTAAAGGTTGGCATCAATAGGGGCCCTGCGGCTTGGTAATCCAGTGATCAACCCAGCGAGAAAACGCCGCCCAAAAGAGCGACGCTTGAAAAGAGGAGCGGTTCGTGGGTTATCCAGAGAACGCGTAAATCATCGTGATCCTACCATCAGTAGATTAAAACGCAATGATAGGTGTTCTCATTTTGGTGGCGGCAGGCGTTACCAGCACTGTGCTTACGTATCGCTTTTCTTATCGTCGTTCAGTGTGCTGCTGGCAGCCGGTTTTGGGGCAGCGGGCGCATCCGTATCGGCGTTGGGCTGAGCGCTTTCAGTGGCCTTAGTGGCGACTGGTAGGTGCTTCTCAGGCTGACTCGCTTCCATCGTAGCTTCCAACTGCGCTACTTGCCTCTCCAGGGCTTCTACCCGCGAACGCGTGCGCTGTAGAACGTCCATCAGGATATCGAAGTCTTCCCGCGATACGAGCTCCAGCCGATCAAAGGCACCACGAACCACCTGTTGAACGCCTTTCTGAATATCTTCCGGCGCTTGTGACGCATTTTGTAAGCGGTCGCCAATCTGTTGTGCCAAACGGCTAATACGATCCTGGGGCGTCATGGTTCTCTCCTTAAATAATGATGCTTTAAAAGTGGGCACTATTTTAAGGATACGCAACCCGCCGCCAGTACGCATGTATTGCGTATGGCATTGGTGCATTTATTCGTTTATCTCGTTGCCCAGTCATGGTGCGCCAACCGTTCGCGTCGGTTCTTTTTTGGTGCAATCGGTTGCGCCCTACGCCTTTCGCGATCTTAGGGTGTGCGTAAAAGCGCCTTATGTTTTGTTAAGTCACTAAAAATTAATAAGAAATTAGCTAATGGCACGGTATGCGCATTAGTAGAGCATCGCCATTTTCAGCGGCAATGCCGCTAGCTATCTAGCAGGACTTATCCAGCAGGAGAGATATGGGATGAAACTCATCACCGCCATCATTAAGCCATTCAAACTTGACGATGTCCGCGAAGCACTGGCCGACAACGGCGTGCAGGGCATTACCGTGACAGAGGTAAAAGGTTTTGGGCGTCAGAAAGGGCATACCGAGCTCTACCGGGGTGCTGAGTACGTGGTCGATTTTCTGCCCAAGGTAAAAGTAGAAGTAGCGGTTGACGATGCGCGCCTGGAAAGCGTGATTGATGCCATTTGTAATGCCGCTAACAGTGGAAAAATCGGCGATGGCAAAGTATTCGTCACGCCGCTCGACGATGTTATCCGAATTCGTACCGGTGAACGCGGCGTTGATGCCGTTTAAACAGGGGCTTACCGGGCTACTTCGTAGTTCAACGGGGAACTAACAAATGAACGAACTGGCTGATCTGAGCTACGCGCTCGACACGTTTTACTTCTTGATGTGCGGTGTATTGGTCATGTGGATGGCCGCAGGCTTCTCCATGCTTGAAGCAGGCATGGTGCGCGCTAAAAACACCGCTGAAATTCTGACGAAAAACATCGCGCTGTTTGCGATTGCCTGCACCATGTATCTGCTGGTGGGGTACCACCTCATGTACTCCAGCGGCGAAGGCGGCTTCTTGCCAAGCCTGGGCTTTCTGCTGGGCACTGAGAACAGCGTAGATTCGGTGCTGGCGGGTGGCGAGGATGCGCCCTACTACTCCCAGCGCGCTGATTACTTCTTCCAGGTTGTCTTTGTGGCTACTGCTATGTCGATTGTCTCCGGTGCGGTCGCTGAGCGCATGAAGCTATGGGCCTTTTTGGCCTTCGCTGTGGTCATGACCGCCTTTATCTATCCGGTTTCTGGCTACTGGACCTGGGGTGGCGGATGGCTGAGCAGCGTGGGTTACTCGGATTATGCCGGTTCGGGTATCGTCCACATGGCCGGCGCTGCCGCTGCTCTGGCAGGCGTGCTGATTCTTGGCCCGCGTAAGGGCAAGTACGGTAAAGATGGCGCTATCCATGCCATTCCAGGTGCCAACATGCCGCTGGCAACGCTGGGTACGTTTATTTTGTGGATGGGTTGGTTCGGCTTCAACGGAGGCTCTGAGCTAAAAGTCTCGGATATCGAGTCGGCCAACAACGTCGCCCAAGTGTTTGCCAATACCAATGCGGCCGCTGCTGGCGGTGTGATCGCCGCGCTGGTCCTGGCCAAACTGTGGTTCCGTAAAGCGGACCTTACCATGGCGCTTAACGGTGCGCTGGCAGGCTTGGTGGCGATTACCGCTGACCCGCTCTCACCAACGGCATTAGGTGCCACCATTATCGGGGCTATTGGCGGTGTCATCGTGGTAGTAGCGATAGTGTCGCTTGATAAGCTCAAACTGGATGATCCGGTCGGTGCTATTTCCGTTCACGGCGTGGCGGGTATCTGGGGCGTATTGGCGGTGCCTATCACTAATGATGGCGCGTCCTTTAGTGCTCAAATGATGGGTATTGCCGGTATCTTCGGTTGGGTGTTCCTGGCAAGCCTGGTGGTTTGGCTGGTGCTGAAAGCCATCATGGGCATCCGGGTTAGTGAAGAAGAAGAGTATGAAGGTGTGGATATCGCGGAATGCGGTCTTGAAGCCTACCCTGAGTTTAGCGTTAAGAAATAAGCATAATGCACACCCAGTGAGCTGACATGCGCGTGATGGCCTTCCTTTCGAGGAAGGCCTTTTTTATTCTCCGCCTGTAGCGGTGTATGCTTAGCACCAGAGGTGGCTGGCTTTCGCCGCACCCAATAGACAATACAATGGCCACCAAGCTAGAGGATGTCGCAATGAAATTGATCTCAGCCATTATCAAGCCGTTCAAGCTTGATGACGTACGCGAATCGCTCTCCGATATCGGCGTGCAGGGCATTACTGTCACAGAAGTAAAAGGGTTTGGTCGTCAAAAGGGCCACACGGAGCTTTATCGCGGTGCTGAGTACGTGGTGGATTTCCTGCCCAAAGTGAAACTGGAAGTCGCTGTCGATGACGATATGGTTGAGCAGGTAATTGATGCGATTACCCAAGTCGCCAACACGGGTAAAATCGGCGATGGTAAAATCTTCGTGATGCCGCTTGAGCAGGTCATTCGTATTCGTACCGGCGAAACGGGTAAAGACGCGGTTTAAGCGAGTGAATGGTGAGTAGTGAAGGGTGAGGGGTAAGTAGTAAGTCATGAATCAAAGCCCTGCGGAGTATCTCCGCAGGGCTTTTTATCAGCGAGTGACGTATGAGGGGGCAGTGATCTGGTTCGACTATTCGCACCTCACTCTTCACGACTCACCAGCCCATCACTTCTCAACAAACGCACGCTCGATCACATAATCACCCGGCTCACCCATACGCGGTGAGATATTCAACCCCAGCTCATCCAGCAGCGCGCTGGTGTCATCCAGCATCGCGGGGCTGCCACAAATCATGGCACGGTCTTGGCGCGGGTCGATCGGCGGAAGGCCGGTATCCTCGAAGATTTTACCGCTACGGATATGGTCGGTTAAGCGGCCCATGGTATGGAACTCTTCACGCGTTACCGTGGGGTAATAGACCAGCTTATTGGTAATATCTTCACCCAGATACTCATGGGCAGGCAGCTCTTTGGTAATAAAATCAGCGTAGGCCAGCTCAGAAACTTCACGCACACCGTGTACCAGCACGACTTTCTCATAGCGCTCATACACTTCTGGGTCCTGAATCAGGCTCATAAACGGTGCAAGGCCCGTTCCGGTCGAGAGCATATACAGGTTGCGGCCCGGCAGTAGGTCGTCGCACACCAGCGTACCGGTCGGCTTACGGCTGACCATGATTTGATCGCCTACTTTCAGATGCTGTAAGCGTGAGGTCAGCGGGCCATCGGGCACCTTGATGCTGAAAAACTCAAGGTGATCTTCATAGTTCGGGCTGGCGATGGAGTAAGCACGCATCAGCGGTTTGCCGTTCACTTCCAGACCGATCATGACAAACTGGCCGGTTTTAAAACGCAGGCTGCGCTCGCGCGTAGTGCGGAAGCTAAACAGGGTATCGTTCCAGTGGTGAACGCTGAGAACTTCTTCCAGAGCAAACTTACTCATACCAATGTCTCCCTATAGCGATGCTGGCCGGAAATCACAGCATCTATATTCTTTAAAAGAATAAAAAATCATGAAATATGTTGTCATCAATTCTAAGTAAAGGTGATATATCTGTTAAGCGAATTATATTGATAACACTTATCTTTAAAATCGATATAGGTCCTGTATGCACTATACCCTCCGGCAATTGGAAGTCTTTGTCGCGGTCGCTCAGCACGAGAGCGTCTCGCAAGCGGCGCGTGCGCTGGCCATGTCTCAATCGGCCACCAGCACGGCGCTTGCCGAGCTTGAGCGTCAGTTCGACTGCCAACTGCTTGACCGCATGGGAAAGCGGTTAAAATTAAATGCGCTGGGCTTTCAACTGCTGCCCAAGGCGGTAGCACTGCTTGACCGCGGCGAGGAGATCGAAGAACTTCTTCGCGGCCAGCAAGGCGTTGGGGCGCTGGACGTGGGGGCCACACTAACCATTGGCAACTACCTGGCAACGCTTCTGATCAGTGATTTTATGCAGCGTTACCCCGGCAGCCGGGTGCGCCTTTCGGTACGTAATACGCGCCACATTATTGAGGGCGTGCGCCAGCATTCACTGGATCTGGGCCTGATTGAAGGCCAGTGCGATGACGAAATGATCATCAGCCAACCCTGGGTTGAGGATGAGCTGTGTGTTTTCTGCTCGCCGCGCCACCCGCTGGCGGGAAAAGAGCACCTTGAGCTTGAGCAACTGCTGCGCGAAGACTGGATCATGCGCGAAGAGGGGTCAGGCACCCGCATGACACTAGAGCACGCCGCACGCCACCGGCGCAGCCGGTTTAATACGTTGTTGGAGCTTGAGCATACGGAAGGGATCAAGCGGGCGGTAGAGTCGGGGCTTGGCATCGGTTGTGTCTCACGGCTGGCGCTACGTGATGCCTTCCGGCGAGGAAGCCTGGTACCGCTTCCCACGCCGGAGCTGGATCTAAAGCGTCAGTTCACCTTTATCTGGCACCGCCATAAATACCTCACCACGGGCGTGCGTGAGTTCCTGCGCTTGTGCCGCGAAATGACCGCAGGCGCTAAACGCAGTGACGATATTGAGCTGCCGCCGGTGCCTTAAGCATTCAATGCGCGGTCACAGCATTGGGCGAGTGCAATGCCAAGGGTGCTGATGAGTGCTGCGATAACTTAAAGCTACCAATGGTGGTGGCCAAATGATCGGCCTGCTCTTTTAACTGCTCGGCGGCGGTGGTGGACTCCTCCACCATGGCGGCGTTCTCTTGGGTCATGCGGTCCAGTTCGGCAACTGCAATGTTGACCTGGTTGATACCGTCGCTTTGCTCGCTGGTGGCCGCTCTTATCTCTTCTAGTACGTCCGAGACGCGCGTGATGTGGGCCACAATATCCTTCATGGTGACCCCCGCATTACGAACAAGCGTGGTGCCGTTATTGACCTTGCTTTGTGAATCTTCGATCAGCTTTTGGATATCGTTGGCCGCTTCGCTGCTGCGTCTGGCCAGCTTGCGTACTTCCTCGGCGACCACTGCAAAACCACGCCCATGTTCGCCTGCGCGGGCGGCTTCCACCGAGGCGTTGAGTTCCAGAAGGTTGGTCTGAAACGAAATACTGTTCATCAAGGTAACGATGTCACCGATTTTATCGGACGCGCGGGTAATGTCTTCCATGGTGGTGACAACATCCGCGACCACTTGGCCGCCTTCATTGGCGACTTCTGAAGCGGTTTGCGAGAGCTTGTTGGCTTCCTGAGCCGAGGCAGCGGTGTGTTGTACGGTGCTGGTGATCTCTTCAATAGACGCCGACGTTTGCTGCAGGCTGGCCGCGGTGTTGTCGGTGCGGCGGGATAAATCCTGACCACCCATGGCGATTTCATTCGCTGCGTGATGCACCGATACGCTGCTGGTGCGTACATCTATCAACACAGCTTCCATTTTGCCGACAAAACGGTTGAAGGCACCACTTATCTGAGCGACTTCGTCACGCCCATGCTCGGGAAGTCGACGAGTCAGATCCCCTTCGCCGCTGGCAATATCGTCCAGCGCGTCCCGCGCTCGTTCAAGGCCAGAAAAAGCACGTTTGAGCCACAGGCTTAGCAGCAGCACCGTCACGGCGATGATTGCTAACAGGGTGATCAGCGAAGAGCTCAGAATAGCGCGCAGGCCAGACGTCGCTTCATACTCATCAAGCGCGACACCTAGCTCCCAGTCGGTACCGGCGATAGACGTCACAGACAAACGTTTGGTCTGGCCGCTTACGTCAATAGGCTCCCAAGCGCCCTGGGTGGCACTCAGTCGTTGAAGGGCGCTAGGCGTTAAGGCGTTGCTGATTTGGCTTAGCGGCTCAAGCGTTAGCGCCGCATCAGGGTGCGCAATCACCGTCTCGCCACCGCTACTCAGGAAAGCGAAGCTTGATGGGGTGGGTTGAATAGCGTTGACCTGACTAACTAGATTATCAATCACCACATCACCGCCGATGACGCCGTAAAGACGGCCATCGCGTTTGACCGGTGTTGCGAACGTAACGACCAATTGATTGCTGTTGGCATCCACGTAGGGTAGCGAAACGATAGTGCCATCCTGGGCCACCGCCGCCTGGTACCAGTCGCGCTGGCGCGGGTCATAATCATCACCGGGTATCCAGCCATCGGACGAGAGATGGCTGCCATCAGGCTGGCCAAAAAACGCCGCCAGAAACCCGCCAGATTCCGCTAGCTGCACCAGCGGTGCGAGCGGGTCGTTATCAATCACCGGCGTGCGCGCTGCTTCCAGTATGGCTGCACGGGCGGCCACCCACTCCTCAATGGCTAGCGCGTTACCCTGTGCGATGGATTCGAGCTGCTGGGCGACCTGCTCGTCGTTATGAGTTTGTAGGGTCGAATAGCTGACAAAAGCGTTGATGGTTAACGCCAGAGTGATCACAACCAGCGTAATCACCAGAATGCGCAAGCGTAGGGACGACAGCATGAGTAGAGCCTCATTAATAAGGAAAAAGGGGGAAGGCCTTCGTGCATCCATCCAATACGGCGGCGATATAGCAACCTATCGCCGCCGCTGATGGGTTAGTAGGGCGAAGAGGGTGGAGGCGGCAACTGATGCCGAGAAGAAGCGTTGCTGGCTTCAAGCGTAAAGCCACCGACTAATGCCGAGAGCCGCTCCGCTTGATCCTTGAGCTGCTCGGCAGCCGTGGTGGACTCTTCTACCAGTGCCGCGTTTTGCTGGGTCATCTGGTTCAGGTCGGTCACGGCGATGCTGACCTGGCTGATGCCGTCGCTCTGCTCGCTTGCCGCGGTGCTTATCTCGGCCAGCATTTGGGTGACGCGTGTGACACTGTCCGCCAGCTCATGCATGGCCGTTTCAGCGCCCCGGACCAGTTGGGTGCCACTTTCCACCTTGCCCGTTGAGGCATCAATGCGCTGGCGGATATCCGCGGCGGCGTCGCTACTGCGAGACGCCAGTTTGCGGACCTCATCGGCGACCACCGCAAACCCACGGCCATGTTCACCCGCACGCGCCGCTTCTACCGACGCGTTCAAGGCCAGCAGGTTGGTCTGGAAGGCGATGCCGTCAATCACGGTTACAATTTCCTGAATTTCAGCCGAGGTAGTGCGAATGTCATCCATTGTGACCACCACCTGCTCAAATGCCGAGTTGGTCCGCGAGGCCAGCTGTGACGCCGTTTGAGAAAGCCCGCTGGCTTCCTGGGAGGCACTGGAGGTATGGCCGACGGTGCTGCTGATCTGCTCCATGGCCGAGGACGTTTGTTGCAAGCTGGCCGCGGTCTGGTCGGTGCGCCGAGAAAGATCCTGGCCGCCCTGGGTAATCTCATTGGCCGCATGATGAACGGATTCACTGCTGGCGCGTACATCGACCAGTACATCGTGAATCTTGACCGCAAAGGCGTTGAACTGGATGGCAAGTTCGGCGCTTTCATTGCGCCCACGCACCGGCAGGCGCTGGGTTAAGTCGCCATCGCCCGAGGCGATATCACGCATACGCTCGGCGAGGTGTCGCAGCGGGCGAGAAATGCTGCTGCCCAGCACCCAACTGGCCAGCAAGCCCAGAAACGCGATGACAAGGCCCATCAACACCATGCCCCACATGGAGGCTCGGCTTTGCTCGCCAAGCTGGTCTTGCAGGCCATGAAGGCCCGCCATAACGGCACTTTCAGGTAGTCGAACCATCAATACCCACGGTTGGCCACTTTCGTCGATAGTGAAAGGCCAGTAAAGTTCGGTCATACCCTGCTCGGTACTCATATTGCGCACACTTTCACCCTGCTGGGCTTGAGCAATACTGGCCTGAAGATTAGGGTCGAGAACATCTTCTACTCGCTTGCCCAGTAAGTCGGGTGCGCTGGTATAGGCAGCAAGCGCGCCTCGCGCGGCGACTAACGCCATTTCACCCGCACCGTCGTAAAGCGTTTCGTTGGCCTCTTCAAGTAGCCCCTGGATGAATTCAACCGAAAGGTCGACGCCCGCACTGCCGCGAAACTCACCGTCTACAATAATGGGGGCGTTAAACGAGGTAACCAGCAACACGTCGCCGTTGTAGTCGTACAAATGCGGGTCGACAATGCAGCTACGCAGGGTCTCTTTCGTACACAGGTAGTACTCACCGCGCCGAATGCCGTCTGCATCAAGCTCATGGTTCTCCATATCGCTACCCAGCGCTAATACTTCGATGCTGCCGCTATCCGTGCGATACCACCACGGCGTAAAGCGGCCATCCGGGCCGTAACCCTGGTCCTCTCGCCCAGTATAAAAAGCATCGTTACCGAAAGCATTGGGCTCCCAACCAATGAAGGCGTCTAGAAGAGAGGGATTGTTGACGACCGTTTGACGCACCAGCATGGAGAGCTCTCGACGGCTCATCGTCATCAATGGGCGGCCATTCTCGCCTGGCAGGCCCAGCATGGCGTTGGTATGCGCCAAACTAGTGGCCAGTGTCAGGGCATGCTGAAGTTGGCCCTTGATCTCTTCGGCTTGCGCGGAGGCGATAGCGGAGAGGCGTGCATCGATATTGCGCTCGAGCAGTTCCCTGGTCTGGCTTTCCACGAGTGCTTCGGAGCGTGTATTTGCCATCAGGGAGTAGATCACTAATGCGGCTACGACCAGCAGAATACAGCCGCTTACCAGCGTGGCAATTAACGTGCGGATGGATTTAAAGTTCATTTTTTTATGGTTCTCAATGGTTAGTATCGTATTGATAAATCAGGTGAAAAATAGTCGCTGCTCGCGCCGGGACGTTTCATCTGATTTTCAACTGCGCCTTTGAACGACGATTTTCAGGGGGGCGTTTTCAAAGATGGTTTTCAAGAGCGCGGCGGTACTCATCATTTTTTCTGCCGAAGGTGTCGGCTGCTTTGCTTTAAATGAAGGACTCGTATGTTGGCTGGTGCTTGCCATGATCATCGTTGCGGCATAAGTGCTTGATAGTAAGAAACAGCAGCACAAAAGCCACCTTAACTCGCCGCCATCATTATAGCCATGCGGTATGACACGTTGATGATCCTGTTATTAATGTATCGGCGTGCGTGATCTCTTCTTTAAGCGGGGGCGCTTGAAATATGGCCGTTATACGGCGGAAGTCGCTGAGGGATGTTTGAAGGTCGGCTGTGGATCTGTTGAGTATCTTTCGGAGGTACGTGAGACAGGGAGTGTCGGCCCATAGCCGAGCGGTGAACCAGGCTCTACCGGCCTGCCGAGGTGGCCTTGGTCGGTAGCGCGTAGGGAAATAAACGCCCTATAAGCGGGCGTTATCCATCATTTTATATCAATAGCCGCTTGGCGTAGTGGGTCGAGAAAGCAGCAGATGATCGCCACGGGCGGCAGGTCCGTTCTCCAGGGTGAAGCTCCCAACAATAGTGAAGAGCCGTTCAGACTGATCCTTGAGCTGCTCGGCAGCCGTAGTGGACTCTTCTACCAGCGCCGCGTTTTGCTGGGTCATCTGGTCCAGGTCGGTCACGGCGATGCTGACCTGGCTGATGCCGTCGCTCTGCTCGCTTGCCGCGGTGCTTATCTCGGCCAGCATTTGGGTGACGCGTGTGACACTGTCCGCCAGCTCATGCATGGCCGTTTCAGCGCCCCGGACCAGTTGGGTGCCACTTTCCACCTTGCCCGTTGAGGCATCAATGCGCTGGCGGATATCCGCGGCGGCGTCGCTACTGCGAGACGCCAGTTTGCGGACCTCATCGGCGACCACCGCAAACCCACGGCCATGTTCACCCGCACGCGCCGCTTCTACCGACGCGTTCAAGGCCAGCAGGTTGGTCTGGAAGGCGATGCCGTCAATCACGGTTACAATTTCCTGAATTTCAGCCGAGGTAGTGCGAATGTCATCCATTGTGACCACCACCTGCTCAAATGCCGAGTTGGTCCGCGAGGCCAGCTGTGACGCCGTTTGAGAAAGCCCGCTGGCTTCCTGGGAGGCACTGGAGGTATGGCCGACGGTGCTGCTGATCTGCTCCATGGCCGAGGACGTTTGTTGCAAGCTGGCCGCGGTCTGGTCGGTGCGCCGAGAAAGATCCTGGCCGCCCTGGGTAATCTCATTGGCCGCATGATGAACGGATTCACTGCTGGCGCGTACATCCACCAGTACATCGTGGATTTTGACCGCAAAGGCGTTGAACTGGATGGCAAGTTCGGCGCTTTCATTGCGCCCACGCACCGGCAGGCGCTGGGTTAAGTCGCCATCGCCCGAGGCGATGTCACGCATACGCTCGGCGAGGTTTCGCAGCGGGCGAGAAATGCTGCTGCCCAGCATCCAACTGGCCAGCAAGCCCAGAAACGCGATGACGAGCCCCATGCCCAGCATGCTCAACATGGAGGCCGTGCGTTGCTCTTGCATCTGCTCCTGCATGTTGTTTAAGCCAGCAAACACGGCTTGCTCGGGTAAGCGAAGCATCAATACCCAAGGCGCTTCAGTACCGCCGATGGTAAAGGGCCAATAGAGTTCGATCATCCCCTGCCCTTGGTCAACGTTACGGACTACGTCGCCCTGTTGAGCACGGCGAATATGCGTCTGTAGAGAGGAGTCAAAGGCTTCGTTTACAGATTTTCCAACCAGGGAGGCATCGCTGGTGTAGGCCGTGATGCCTCCCTGCGAGGCGATAAGCGCTATTTCGCCCGCGCCGCTGTATAGCGTTTGGTTGGCATCGTTAAGTATCGACTGAATAAAGTCGACCGTATAATCAACGCCTGCAACGCCACGAAACTCTCCATCAACAACAATGGGGGCATTGAACGAGGTGACCAGCGTGAGCTTGCCGTCGTAATCGAACTGCGCCGGGTCAACGACGCAGGGGGCTAGCGTTTCACGTGGGCATAAATAGTACTCGCCGCTACGCACGCCGCTTGCCTGGATAGCCTCACTCTCCATCGCGTCGCTTAGCGGAAGCGCGGCTAAATCACCGTTACCGGTGCGATGCCACCAAGGGCGAAAGCGCCCATCGTCCCCGTAACCAAGTCCTTCACGCCCGGCAAACCGCGCATCCAGACCAAAGGCGTTTGGTTCCCAGCCGATATAGGCATCCAATATCTCGGGGTTGGTGGTCACCGTTTGGCGTACCAACAGCGAAATTTCGCGGCGGCTGAGGTTCAGTGCTGGTCGGCCGTTGTTATCCAACTGTCCCAGCATGGCATTGGTGGCGGCCAGGTTTTCGGCAATCTTGAGGGTTTTTTCAAACTGACCCTGGATAAGCTCAGCCTGCGCTGAGGCAACCGCCGTTAAGCGTGCTTCGATATTGTGCTCAAGCAGCTCTTTGGTCTGGTCTTCTACCAGCGCCTGAGAGCGCTCATTGGCAACCAGTGAATAGACCACCAATGCCGCCACCACCAGCAGGATACAGCCGCCTACCAGGAGGGTAATTAACGTACGGACTGACTTGAAGTTCATGTTTTTATTACTCTCAGTACTTGGTTATGCCGTGACTAGCCATGCCGTGATTAGCTATGGCGTGATTAACTATGGCGTGACGCGAGGGTGGGAGAGGGCGGTATAAGCCGACCATGTTGGGATGCTGAACCGTTTGATAAGGTGAAACCGCCAACGACATCGGCAAGGCGGAGTGACTGCTCTTTTAGATGCTAGGCAGCGGTAGTGGACTCTTCCACCATCGCGGCGTTTTGTTGGGTCATGCGATCAAGCTCAGCCACCGCGATATTGACCTGCTGGATGCCGTCGCTCTGCTCGCGTGTGGCGGCACCAATCTCACCCAACACATCGGTGACACGGGTAATACTCTCCACAATGTCGCGCATGGTGGCACCGGCGCTTTGAACAAGTTCGGTGCCGTTGGTGACCGTTTGGTGCGAGGTATCAATCAGCGTTTTGATATCGCTGGAAGCATCGCTGCTGCGCTGTGCAAGCTTACGAACCTCATCCGCCACGACCGCAAAGCCCCGGCCATGCTCACCGGCACGGGCTGCTTCAACGGAGGCATTCAGGGCTAGCAAGTTGGTCTGGAAAGCAATGCCGTCCATCAGTGACACAATATCACTGATTTTATGCGACGCTGCCGAGATGTCGCCCATGGTGGTCACTACCTGATCAACTACTTGACCGCCTTTGTTGGCTACTTCAGAGGCATTCATCGAAAGCTGGTTAGCCTGTTGTGCAGCCTCTGCCGTGTGTTCAATGGTACTGGTAATTTCTTCAATAGATGCTGAGCTTTGTTGCAGGCTGGATGCGGCATTATCGGTGCGGCGAGACAGGTCCTGTCCGCCCATGGAAATTTCATTGGCGGCGGTCTGTACCGACTGACTACTGTCGCGAATGGTCAGCATCACCTCATCCATTCTGGCGACGAATCGATTGAAAGAGTGGGCGATTTGGGTGACTTCATCATTGCCTTCTTCAGGCAGGCGTTGGGTCAGGTCCCCCTCACCAGAGGCAATATTGTCCATGGCGTTACGCACACCCAACAAGCGGCGCAGCAGCAGCGAAAGCAGTAGGCCAAAGGCGAGGGCCGTTAAAACCGCGACCACGACCAGGATAATAAGGGAAGAGGTAGCAATAGCGCGTAACCCTGCGGTGGCTTCGTACTCGTCCAACGCGACAATAAGGCGCCAGCCGTTTTCACCGCCAATCACGTGGCCTAGCAATAGCTTGTTGTCGCCTTGCAGGGCGAGAGGCAGGGGCGTGGTAGCGCTCATTAATTGATTGATGGAGCCTGCCGTAAGCTGTTCGTTAATGGCTGACACAGGCGTCAGTATCAAGTCAGCATCGGGGTGGGCGACCAGCGTGCCATCGTGGGTGGTGAGAAAACCAAAGCTTGAAAGGGTCGGTGAAATGCCTGTCACCGTCTCGACGATGTTGCTGATAGGAATATCAGCACCTACCACGGCAGTCAGTTCACCATTAAGGTAGAACGGGCGAGCGAACGTGACCACCAGCTCGTGAGTTTGAGCGTCAATATAGGGCGCGGTAATAATCGCTTCTTGTGCGCTGACTGCCGCTTTGTACCAAGGGCGTTCTCGTGCGTCGTAGCCACTTGGGGGCTGAAAGTCGTTGTCATAGGTAATCTCTCCCGCCCCAGGGTAGCCAATATAGGTGGAAATAAACCCACCTGAAGTAAGGAACTGACGAAGTGCCGGGCCGGGGGCATTACTGGTGGCCGCTGCTTCCATGCTTTTCAGCATATCCAGTCGAGCGTTAAACCACTCGTTCAAGGCTTTGGCATTGCCGCTGACCACTGCTTTAAGGTTACGTGCTATCTGTTCATCGTTGTGATGTTTTACCGTTGCGTAGTTGACCACGCCATTGATTATCAAGCCAAGGGTGATCGCTGCAAGAGCGGCCAGAAGAATACGTACACGAAGGGAGGAAAACATGGTCGCTCTCTTTTTCGATAAGCTAATATATGCTGCGCTGCTGCATACAGATTAAGAATTATTAGCATATCGGCAAAAGCGACCACTACTTTAGTAGAAACTCCATCATTGTCAGAAATTATTTATCGCAAGTCGCTAACGGCTTCCTGGATGTCGTTAAGTGATGCTTTGCTAAGATCTTTCGAGAGCGTATGGAGTACCAGTTTCTGGGTTGGCGCATCAAGCTTTTCGCGCAGCAGGCCCAGGAATTTGGGCGGTGCGACGATAATCAGTTTTTCCATACTGTTATTGACGCGGGCGTTATAAAGGCATTGAGCAACTTCTTTGGCAAACAGCTCGTTCTCATGTTTTAACGCTGTCCCCCCTTCGGCAGACGAACGTGAACTCGATGATATGGACTCATGTACATCTGCGCCTGCACTGTCTGTAATCAGGTCACCCTCATGCAGGCGCCCTTCGGCATGAACCAGGCTCTCTTTCTCCTTCAGATGAAGAAAGTTACGAGTGAAAATGCGTGCTCGAGCGGCATCCGCTACCACGATATAGGTTGTCATCAGTCAACGTCCTCCATGCCGTTAGGGATATATTAACCATGGCAAGCGTTTGGCATTCGGTCAAACTAGAGCACTTTACGTCGTAAGAGACTGGTTATTGCCTCACCAATCAGCACTAGCACAATAATCGCGATCAGGATGGTCGCCACGGTAGGCCAGGCAAAGGTATCAATCGCGCCTTGTAGAATCATCCCGATACCGCCTGCGCCCACCAGTCCTAGCACGGTAGATTCTCGAATGTTGATATCCCAGCGCAGGATCACGATGGCGAAAAACGCCGGCATCACTTGGGGCACGATGGCATAGACAATCACCTTGGCCTTGGAGGCGCCGGTGGCTTCCATGGCTTCGACCGGTCGCTTATCGATTTCTTCGATTGCTTCGCCCATCAACTTGCCGATAAACCCGATAGAGCGAAACATAATGGCGAGAATGCCTGCCAGCACGCCGGGGCCGAAGATCGCCACGAACAAGAGCGCCCAGATGATGGTGTTCACCGAGCGGCTGGACACCAGAATGAACCGGCCAAGCCACAGGCAGGCCCGGTTGGGCGTGGTGTTCTGCGCGGCGATATAGGCCACCGGCAATGCCAGAAAAATGGTCAGGAAGGTGGCAAGCGTGGCGATGTGTACCGTTTCGATCAGGGCATTCACGATATTGCCAAGCCCGGTGGCGCTGGGGGGCCACATGCGCGCGCCCAGCCCGGAAATCTGGTTGGGCGCATCCCACACCCAAGGCCAGAAGATATCGATATCGCGAACCGCCCATACCACCACCATCAGCGTGATGAGCAGCACGGCAAAGCGAATAAGACGTTCCTTGGTGTCGTAGCGCTGCCAGACGTGGTCGGCGAGTTTCTGTGCGTGATCTACCATATTTTTTTCCTCACCCAGCCGCTGATGCCTTCACTGAGTAAAATGACCGCGATGATGACCAGCAGGATCGCAAAGGCGAAGTCATAGTCATAGCGCCCGAAGGCGTTCATCAGCGTGCCGCCAATGCCGCCGGCGCCCACGATGCCCACCACGGCGGAGGCGCGCAGGTTGCTGTCCAACTGGTACATGGAAAGCCCTACCTGGCGCGGTAGAATCTGCGGGAACACGGCGTAGAAGAGCGTGGCTAGATACCCGGCCCCGGCGGCGCGCATGGCCTCTACTTGGCCCCAGTCGATCTCCTCGATCTCCTCGGCCAGAAGCTTACCGACAAAGCCGATGGAGTAGAGCGTGAGCGTCAAGATGCCTGCCAGCGGCCCAAATCCTACGGCGGCAACGAACAGAATCGCCACGATCACCGGGTGAAAGCTACGCGAGATAATGATGACTGCACGGCCAATCAGATAGATCGGCATGGGCGCAATATTGCGCGCCGCCATCACGGCAAAAGGGATAGACAGGAAGACGCCCAGCAGGGTGGCCAGAATGGCGATCTGAAAACTCTCCTTGAAGCCGGTCAGGAGAAGTTCGTAGCGCTCAAGGTTGGGCGGAAAGCCGCCGCTGAAGATACGCGCGGCGCGGGGCAATCCTTCAGAGATACGCGCCCAGTTGAACGGTAGCGAACCAAATGCCCACACCAGATACACCGCCGCGACGATGATCAGCCCGTAACGAAGTAGAGGGTTGGCAATGAACGGCGGTTTCTTCCAGGTGCGCGGCGTGCTGGATAAAGCCTCAGGCGGGGTCATGGGCGCGCTCCTCTGATGGGGCGTCGCTTATCGCATCGTCCGGCGCTTCGATGCCGCCGTAAATGGCGTCCAGCGCGTCTTTATTGAAATCACTTGGCACGCCATCAAAAATCATCTTGCCGTGGCGCAAACCCACAATGCGCTCGGTGTAGGTTTTGGCCTGGGCCACGTTGTGAATGTTGATCAGCACCGGCAGCGAAAGCTCGCTTGCAAGGCTTTGCAGCAGCATCATGATCTGCTCGGAGGTGCGCGGGTCGAGCGAGGCGGTGGGTTCGTCGGCCAGCAGTACTTCGGGCTCCTGCATCAGCGCCCGTACCACGCCTACCCGCTGGCGCTCGCCACCGGAAAGCTCATCGGCGCGTTTGTTGGCGTAGTGGGCAATGCCCACACGCTCCATCAGCATAAATGCGCGCTCAATATCCGCCTGCGGATAGCGGCGGGTAATTGCCTGATAGAGATTTACGTAGCCCAGCCGCCCAGCCAGCACATTCTCCATTACCGTCAGGCGGTCCAGTAGGTTGAAGCCCTGAAACACCATGCCGATCTTGCGACGCGCACGGCGCAGGTCAGCGCCCTTGAGATGCACAAGCTCGGTACCGTTGAGGGTAATGGAGCCGGAAGTCGGCTCCACTAGGCGATTGATACACCGCAGCATGGTGCTTTTACCGGCGCCGGAGGCGCCCACAATCGATATCACGCTATTGCCCTCAACCTTCAGGTCGAGACCTTCCAGCACGGCTTTGTCGCGGCCATACCGTTTGACCAGATTCTTGATTTCCAGCATGTTTTCGCTTCCATCGGTAGCTAACAAACCGCGCCACACGGGCGCGGTACGTTTTACTCTTCCAGATTGTCAGGCGTATAGCTCACGCCATTGGCAGCCTGGATGGTGCGAATTACCTGCCAGTTATCCTTGTAATTGATGGGAATGAACTTCTCGACACCCTCAAACTCTTCGCCAAGCTCTGTGCCTTTAAAATCGAAGCTGAAGAAGGCCTCTTCGATCTTCTCGACTAGGTCCGGATGCAGATTGTAGGCGTAGTTGTAGGAGGTGGTGGGGAAGCGGTCGGATTCAAAAATCATGCGGACGTCATCGGTATCGTAAAGCCCGCGCGCGGCCATTCGATCAACCACTTCCGAGGCCACCGGGGCGGCGTCGTAATCGCGCGCCACGACGCCCAGCATGGATTGGTCGTGGCTGCCAGAGTAGACCACTTCATAATCTTCGTCAGGTGTTATACCCAGTTCGGGCAGTAGTGCCCGAGGTGCCAGATTGCCTGAATTAGAAGTGGGTGATGTATGGGCAACCCGCTTACCTTTCAGGTCTTCCAGTTCATGGATGTCGGAGTCTGCATGGGTGAAAAGCTGTAGGGTATAGCCAAACTGGCCGCTATCTGAGCCCATTAATGCAAAGGGAACTGCACCTGCCAGGTTGACTGCAAAGGGTGTGGGACCGGTAGAAAAACCCGCGATATGCAGTCGCCCGCTGCGCATTGCCTCCACCTGAGCCGCGTTGGACTGGACGGCGAAGAAGCGCACATCGCGGCCGGTCACCTCTGACAGATGATCGATAAAGGGCTGCCATATATCGGAATAGATGGCTGGATCTTCCACCGGGGTATAGGCAAAGATAAGTGTGTCGGGATTTAGCCATTGCGCCTCATCGGCGGGACGGTCCGCGACCATATCGGAGTTTTCGTCACAGTAAAGCGCATCAAGATCGCCGCGTTCGCATTCGGCGTAGGCATGTGTTGAGAGTAGTGCAAAGGGTAAGATCGCAGCCGCGGTTAACAGAGCTAGCGGGCGCTTGGAAAGCCGTATGGGAGTCATGGAAAGCCTCATCAGTAGATTATTTTTATGGTCTTGCGATGGGTCGCTATGCTAATGGTGTTCTTTTCTATGCCTTATCTCCCCGTATGTGAGGGCAGTAAGCGTTCGAAAGCGCACATTTAGCCGACAAAATATTTATTTTTCGAAAATCCACACTCTCAATCTAGGGTTTGTTACAAAGTTATGTCAAACACTTTCCTTGCCGCCTCCTACCATTGGCGAAACCGCTACCTGTTGATGCGTCATGGTCATAGCCAGGCAAACCAGCACGCGTTGATTATCAGCAGCCCCGAGCGGGGCATTGAGGCATTTGGGTTATCGGAAACCGGCGAGCAACAGCTGGCGAGCATCGTGGATGCGTGGGCCTGGCCCGTGCCAACACAGGTGGTGCATTCTGATTTTTTACGCACCACCCAAACGGCTGCCCACGTGGCCGAGGCCTTTAAGCTTACGATGACGCCCGACAAGCGCCTTAGAGAGCGCTCCTTCGGTGAGTGGGAAGGCCACTCGGATGAACGTTATCCGGATGTGTGGGCGCTGGATGCCAAGAATGCCGACCACACTTCACACCAGGTGGAGGCAGTGAGCGCGGTGGCCGCGCGAATGATGGCGGTGCTTGAGGATTTGGAGGAGCAGAGCGAAGGCGAAACCATATTAGTGGTTAGCCACGGCGACCCGCTGCAGATACTGCTGACCGCCTTGCAAGGCAGGCCGCTCAGCCAACACCGTGAGCAGCCCGCTCTGTTACCCGCCAGTATTACCCAAGTGGGAACACCTTAGACGCGCCCGTGCGCTTTTAGTGGCCCAGAATCTGGCTTAAGAACAGCTGGGTACGCTCCGACTGCGGGTTGTTGAAGAACGGCTCTGGCGCATTTTCTTCAATGATCTGCCCTTGGTCCATGAAGATCACCCGGTCGGCGACGGTTTTGGCAAAGCCCATCTCGTGCGTTACGCACAGCATGGTCATACCCTCTTCGGCAAGTTCGACCATGACGTCCAGCACCTCCTTGATCATCTCCGGGTCGAGTGCTGAGGTGGGCTCATCAAACAGCATTACATCCGGGTGCATGCACAGCGAGCGGGCAATCGCCACGCGTTGCTGCTGGCCTCCGGATAGCTGGCCGGGGTACTTTTTCGCCTGCTCGGCGATACGCACGCGTTCGAGATAACGCATGGCCTGCTCTTCGGCTTCCCGGCGTGGCTTCTTCTGCACCCACATGGGCGCGATGCAGCAGTTCTCCAGCACTGTCAGGTGGGGGAACAGGTTGAAGTGCTGAAACACCATGCCCACGCTGCGGCGTATCTGCTCGATGCGTTTTACGTCTTGGGTCAGCGGCACCCCGCCGACCACGATATCGCCCTGCTGGTGCTCTTCCAGGTGATTAATGCAGCGAATCAGCGTTGATTTACCCGAGCCGGACGGGCCGCAGATAACGATCCGCTCGCCGCGTTTTACTTCGAAATCAATATCGCGCAGTACGTGAAAGTCGCCGTACCACTTGTTAACGCCGCGCATTTCGACCATCAGGTCAGACGTACTTTTAGACATGCTGTTGCCAGAGAGGTTGGTGGCTGCTTGTGTCATGATTAAATCCTGCTCAAATTCTTGAAAAAGCGGCGTTAGCGCTTGTGGCCGGTGTTCAACTTGCGTTCCAGATACTGGCTATAGCGCGACATGCTGAAACAGAAAATCCAGAACACAAACGCGGCAAACACATAGCCTTCCAGCGAAAAGCCCAGCCAGTTGGAGTCGGAAAGCGCCGCCTGCACGATCCCCAGCAGGTCAAACAGCCCAATGATCATGACCAGCGTGGTGTCTTTAAATAGCGAGATAAACGTATTCACGATGCCTGGAATCATCATCTTCAGCGCCTGGGGCAAAACGATCAGGCCCATGCGCTTCCAGTAGGTCATGCCCAGTGCGGCGGCGGCCTCCTCCTGGCCTTTGGGGATCGCCTGAAGACCGCCACGAATGACCTCGGCCATGTAGGCACTTTGAAACAGCGTCAGGCCAATCAGCGCCCGCACCAGGCGGTCAACGCTAATACCAGAGGGTAGAAACAGCGGCAGCATCACCGAGGCCATGAACAGCACGGTAATCAACGGTACACCGCGCCAGAACTCGATGAAGATGACGCAGAAGCTCTTCACGATGGGCATGTTAGATCGCCGCCCCAGAGCCAGTACGATGCCAATCGGCAGCGCCCCTATCATGCCCACCGACGCCAGCAGCAGGGTCAGCATCAAACCGCCCCAGCGGTGGGTGGGCACGCGTGGCAGGTCAAAGTAGCCGCCATGAAGAAGCACGTAGGCCGCGATGGGAAAGCCCACCAAGGCAAACACGGCCACCCAGCGCTTGAGCGGTAGGCGCGGAATGGCAAGCCAGGCGATCAGGGTAAAAAAGCCACCAAACACAATATTGGCGCGCCAGATTTCGGTACGCGGGTAAAGCCCGTAGATGAACTGCGTAAAGCGCGCATTAACGAACACCCAACAGGCGCCCTCTCGCGAGCAGTCGTCACGGGTGGTGCCTACCCAGTCGGCGTTGATGAACGCCCACTGAATGGTCGGTACCAAGAGCAGATACAGAACGTACAGCCCCACCAGAGTAAACAGCGTATTGAGTGGGCTGCTGAACAGGTTGGTGCGCAGCCAGGCCACGGGCCCCAGGGTATTGCTGGGGGCAGGCCGTTGGTCAATCATTGTTTGGTTATGAATCATAAAGCTATCCTCACCGGCGCCTAGCGCTCAACCAACGCTACGCGGGCGTTGAACCAGTTCATGAACATGGAAACCAGCAGGCTGATCGTCAGATACACCGCCATGGTCATGGCGATCACCTCAATGGCCTGCCCCGTTTGATTCAGCGTGGTGCCCGCAAATACGGATACCAGGTCGGGGTAGCCGATGGCCGTGGCAAGCGAGGAGTTCTTGATCAGGTTCAGGTACTGGCTGGTGAGTGGTGGGATAATGACCCGCAGTGCCTGTGGAATGACTACCAGGCGCAACACCAGGTTACGCGGCAGGCTCAGCGCTTGGGCGGCTTCAGTCTGGCCGTGGGAAATGGCCTGAATGCCCGAACGAACAATTTCAGCAATGAACGCGGCGGTATAGATGGAGAGCGCCAGCCACAAAGCCAGAAATTCCGGGATCACGGTAAAGCCACCGCGGAAGTTGAAGCCGCGCAGTTCCGGAATATCCCAGGTGATCGGTACGCCGGTGGCGACCGTAATCAGCAGTGGCAGACCCAGAATCAGTACCAGCGATATCCACCCAGCAGGGACTCGTTTACCGGTTGCCTCTTGGCGGCGCTTGTTCCAGACACACAGCGCAATACTGGCGATAATCGCGACGATAAAGGTCGCTGGAATCATCCCAAAGCCTGACTCAAAAAGCGGCTCAGGCAGATACAGACCGCGCACGTTAAGAAAAATAACCTCGCCAAACGAGAGGCTGTCCCTTGCACTGGGTAGCGTGCGCAGCACGGCGAAGTACCAGAAAAAAATCTGTAGCAGTAACGGGATATTGCGGAAAGTTTCGATATAGGCGGTGGCCAGGCGTGCCAGTAGCCAGTTGGGCGACAGGCGTGAAATACCGACAATAAAGCCAATCAGCGTCGCGGCCACCACTCCAAAAGCGCCTACCAGTAGCGTATTGAGCAAGCCCACCAAAAAGGTGCGGCCGTAAGTATCCTGAGAGGAGTAATCAATCAGGCTTTGTACGATACCAAAGCCTGCGGTGTTATTTAAAAAGCCAAAACCGGTGGTGATACCCCGGGCGGATAGGTTGTCCTGAGTATTGCCGACGATATACAGCAAAAATACGACAACGGCTGCCGTTAAAAGCAGCTGAAAAACAAGTGCGCGCTTGGCACGGTCTCGCCAAAACGGTGGCTTGTGGCCAGCGGGGCGAGTGTTTGGTCTTATGGACATGGGTGGCGTCTCCGCTACACGGAAGGTCAATCAAATGGCCCGCCTGCACTCATCTGATAAGCGCGACGGGCCGGGTCAAGCGAGACGCTTAGCGAATCGGCGGTGCGTATTGGAAGCCACCCTGGTTCCATAACGCGTTGGCACCGCGTTCAATCTCAAGCGGTGAGTCCATGCCAACGTTGCGCTCAAAGCTTTCGGAGTAGTTACCGACCTGGCTAATAATGTTGTAAGCCCAGTCAGCGTCAAGCCCCATGCCTTCACCGTAGTTACCGTCCTGGCCAAGCAGGCGGGCGATGTCGGGGTTTTCAGAGTTCACCATTTCGTCCACATTTTCGCTGGTAACGCCGTACTCTTCAGCATTCAGCATGGCAAACAGTGACCATTTCACGATATTGAACCAGGTGTCATCGCCTTGGCGAACCACCGGGCCCAGCGGCTCCTTGGAAATGATATCGGGCAGGATGACGGCGCCATCCGGGTTGTCCAACTGAATGCGCAGCGCCGCCAGCTGAGAAGTGTCCGAGGTTAGAACATCACAGCGGCCAGCCTGGAAGCCGCCCACGGTCTGCTCTGAGGTATCAAACACGATAGGATCAAATTCCATATCGTTGGCCCGGAAGTAATCGGCCACGTTAAGTTCGGTGGTGGTGCCCGTTTGGATACAGATCGCCGCGCCGTCCAGCTCATCAGCGCCGCTGATGCCCAGGTCACGGCTAACCATGAAGCCGATACCGTCGTAGAAGTTGACGCCTGCGAAGTTCAGGCCCAGCGTGGTATCGCGGGTGGTCGTCCAGGTCGTGTTACGAGAAAGCAAATCGACTTCGCCAGACTGCAGCGCAGTGAAACGCTCAACGGCGTTGAGAGAGATGTAGTTGACGGCATCCGCATCACCCAGCACGGCAGCGGCGACCGCACGGCAAACATCGACATCCAGCCCTTGCCAGTTGCCATCACCATCGGGTGCCGAAAAGCCTGGTAAACCGTCGCTGACGCCACACTGCACGGCTCCACGCTCAATGGTTTCTTCAAGTGTTGCTGCGTTAGCGTTAGTGGCGCCTGTCAGTGTGATGGCGCCTGCAGAGGCCAGTAATACCCAGTGTTTCTTATTCAACATGGTAATTCCCTTCCTCGATTAATATTGTTATGCATGCGAAGGCATGACATATAAAGCTAGCAAGGAAGATGCCAACATGGGTACAACGCCAAATTCAGCGCTTTTCAACGCAAAGTGGCCCAGCTTCTACGAAAGTTTAGGTGCAAAAAAATAGAAACGGTTGCCGCCTGCGCTGTTTTGGTGCGACAACCGATGGTTGATGGCAGAGTGCCGACCGGTAAGCCTTAGCGAATGGGCGGGGCGTACTGAATGCCGCCATCGCGCCATAGGGCATTTAAGCCACGGGTAATATTGAAGTTAGAGTCTATGCCCACGTTGCGATCATACATTTCGGCGTAGTTGCCCACCTGCTTGACGATCTGATAAGCCCAGTCGTCATTGAGTCCCATGCCTTCACCAAAATTGCCGTCCTGGCCCAGCAGGCGGGCAATATCTGGATTATCGGAATCCGCGTGTTCATCAATATTGGTGCTTGAGACACCCAGTTCTTCAGCGTTGAGCATGGCAAACAGCGACCATTTTACGATATTGAACCACTGGTCATCGCCTTGGCGTACGGCGGGGCCAAGCGGTTCCTTGGAAATAATCTCTGGCAGCACCACCGCCATGTCGGGGTCGGCAAGCTGCATGCGTTGGGCATACAACTGCGAGGCATCGGAGCTTAGGACGTCGCAGCGCCCGGCTTCAAAACCGGCAATCGACTGTTCGGGAGAATCAAACACCACTGCGTCATAGTGCATGTCGTTAACACGGAAATAGTCTGAAAGGTTCAGCTCGCTGGTCGTGCCTGACTGCGTGCACACCGCCGCGCCGTCAAGGTCTTCAGCACTTTGCACGCCCAGGTCGCTTGCCACCATGAATGCTTGGCCATCGTAATAGCTCACCCCGGTAAAGTGCATACCTTGGGTGGTATCGCGGCTGGAGGTCCAGGTCGTCGTGCGCGAGAGCAGGTCCACTTCGCCGGATTGCAGGGCGGTAAAGCGCTCCACCGAGTCGAGCGGTACGAAATCAACCTTGCTGGCATCGCCCAATGCCGCTGCGGCAATCGCGCGGCAGACATCGGTGTCCAGGCCGCGATACGTATCGTTATCGTCCAGTGAGGAGAAGCCGGGCTGGGCGGCGTTCACCCCGCAGCGTACGCTATCGCGGGATTGAACGGTTTCTAATGTGGTGCCCAAGGCAACCGTCGGGGCCAGGGCGCACGCGCCAATGCTTATCCATTTAAGGGTTTTCATTGTTGGTTCCTTAACGTGGTGACACAAAAAAGGCCGAGCAGTGCCCGGCCTCATCGCTTGCTGGCGTGCTATTCAAATAAACGTCAGCTGAACGCTTTACGCATGAACGGTGGCAGCGCCAGGGCGCCCCGGTGGGCATCTACTGTGTAGTACTGTAGCGGCATTTCGTGGCTAGCGGCAGCCTCTTCGCGGAAGCTTTCCACGTTGGTGCCTTTACCGGCCAGTGTCACGCTCCACCAGCCGGAAGGATAAACCGGCTGTGGGAAGGGCAGCGTGGCGACACTGGCAAAGCCCGCTTCGCGCATGTCATGGCGCAGCTCACGAATAATCGAGCCACTGTGATAAAGCGGTGATTCACTCTGCTGTACCATCACGCCATCGGCTTTCAAAATGCGGTGGCAGCGCTTAAGGAAGTCAGTCTTGAACAACCCTTCGGCGGGGCCGACCGGGTCGGTAGAGTCGATAATCAGCACGTCGATGCTTTCATCGGCAGCGTCATCCACCCACTTGACACCATCAGCGAACAAAAGCTCGGCACGCGGGTCGTCGTTGGCTCCCACCAGTGCCGGGAAGAAGCGCTCTGCGGCCTTGGTGACTTCTTCATCGATATCGATCTGGGTGACTTTTTCAACGCCCGGGTGGCGCAGCACTTCTTTCAGTGTGCCGCAGTCTCCGCCGCCGATAATCACCACACGCTTGGGCGCCGGGTGAGTAAACAGCGCCGGGTGAGCGATCATTTCGTGATACAGGAAGTTGTCACGGTCGGTGAGCATCACGCAGCCGTCCAGCACCATTAGGTTGCCGTAGGTCTCGGTGGCGTACACTTCCAGGTGCTGGTACTCACTCTGCACATCCAACAGCTTTTCAGAGATCTTCAGCGAGAAGGCGCTGCCGTGGCTATCAAACACTTCGGTAAACCACTGGTCGTCGCGTAATTCGCTCATCAATTGGCTCCTGGTTGTGATGGGTTGGATTGGGCCGGAATACCCCGGTGATATTGCGGGCTTAGTTCGTGCAGCGCTTCCATAAAGGCGGTGACGTTATCCGGATTGGTAAACTGGCTAATGCCGTGGCCCAGGTTGAAAACATGCCCCGGGCCATGGCCGTAGCTTTCCAGCACGCGGGCGACTTCGGCACGAATCGCAGACGGGCGAGCAAACAGCACGTTGGGGTCGAGGTTGCCCTGAAGCGCAACTTTATGGCCTACACGAGCGCGGGCGTTGGAAAGCTCGGTCGACCAGTCGATACCGAGTGCATCAGCACCGGCGCAGGCGATATGTTCAAGCCACTGGCCGCCGTTTTTGGTGAACAGAATCACCGGTACGCGGCGCCCGTCGTGCTCGCGGATCAGCCCGGAGACGATCTGCTCCATATAGCGCAGCGAGAACTCCAGGTACGCAGGGGTAGACAGCGCCCCGCCCCAGGTGTCGAAGATCTGCACCGCTTGGGCGCCTGCGCGAATCTGCGCGTTCAGGTAATCGGTCACCGACTGCGCTAGGGTATCCAGCAGTTGGTGCATGGTGTCCGGCGTATCGTAAAGCATGGTTTTCAGGTGGCGGAAGTCTTTGCTGGAGCCGCCCTCCACCATGTAGGTCGCCAGCGTCCAGGGGCTGCCTGAAAAGCCGATCAGCGGCATGCGCCCGTTCAGCTCACGGCGAATGGTCGATACCGCACGCATGACGTAGTCCAGATCGCGCTCGGCGTTGGGCACGCTTAGCGCGGCTACTTCTTCTGGAGTGCGCACGGTCTTGCGAAACTTGGGGCCTTCACCGGTTTCAAAATAGAGCCCCAGGCCCATGGCATCGGGGATCGTCAAAATATCTGAAAACAGAATCGCCGCATCCAGCGGGTAACGTTCCAGCGGCTGGAGCGTTACTTCGCAGGCCAGGTCCTGGTTGCGGCACAGGTCCATAAAGCTGCCCGCATCGGCGCGGCGCTCACGATACTCAGGCAGATAGCGGCCTGCTTGACGCATCATCCATACCGGCGTGCGGTCAACGGGCTGGCGCGCCAGGGCGCGGAGAAAACGATCATTTTGCAACGGTGTGGAAGTCATAAACACGTGCCCTTGGGAAATTTACCTGTAGTGTATTTTAAACGGTATACAAACCAGTGCTGACACTTTACTTGAAACATGATTGAGAAGGCGCTTGGCTCAGGTCTCTAAACCTTAAGGCAGAGGTGAGAGTGTACTTGAGAACGCCCCAGTAAGCGGCATGCCGACGTCAAAACGTGCCTCAACCTATCTTCTACGAACAGGCCAGAGCGTCACGAAGCTACGGCTCTTCCTTTGATGAAAAGGGATAAACCTCGGTCGTTGTCTTGCTCTTGTTCGCGCTAACGATTGGGCGGCGGTCACGAGCACGCAGGTCACGATAAACAGCGGTGCGCATCAGCAGCATGGCCACCACCGGTGCGGTGATCATCACAAAAACAGTGATCAATAGCTCATGAATGACCAGCCGTGACTGTAGTGCCGAGAAGTAGATCATGGAGGCAATCAGAATAGAGCCGGTGCCTAGCGTAATCGTAATCGCAGGGCCATGAATGCGCTGGAAGAAGTGCGGCAGCCTAACAAGACCCAATGCACCGATCAGTACAATCGCGCTTCCAAGTAGCAATAACAGGGTAATGGGCAGGCTGGCCCATAGTGGCAGTGACTCCAACTGCGGGTTCATTCAATCACCTCGCCACGCATCAGAAATTTGGTAAGCGCGATGGTTGATACAAAGCCCGTCAGGGCAATCAGCATCGCGGCCTCAAAATAGATCACGCTGCCAAACCGGATGCCCAGCGCCAGGGCAAACAGCATGGCGCACATCCATAGTGTATCGAGTGCCAGTACACGGTCTTGTGCGGTTGGCCCACGCAGTAAGCGCACCGTACACAGCAGCATGGCTAACAAGACGCTAAGTAGCGTGATATTAATCGCCAGAGAGAGCAGCGTAGTCATACAGAACGCCTTTTATTCATGTTCAAAGATCTCGATTAATGGCTGTTCGTAGCGCGTTTTAATCGTGTCGATCCACCACTGTTCATCGTGAAGGTCAAACACATGCAGCGCCAAATCATTGGAGTCTGGCAGCTGTTCTACCCACACGGTGCCGGGAGTTGAATTGATCAGGCACGAAAGCAACGCCAAGCCGTACGGGTCTTTAAGATCCAGCGGCACTTGGATGAACTGCGATTGCACGCCCTTGGCATTGAACAAGATGATGCGGCTGACGTTAAAGCAAGAGCGTATGATTTCGATCATCGACATCAACAGCAGGCGTGCCAACACCCGCGGTTTACGCAGTGGCGCCGGGGCAAGCGGACGCAGTGGCTTGGCAAGCAGCGGTGCGGCAATGGCCAGGGCGCTGCCCAGTAGCATTTGCGCAGGCGCAATGCTTTGATTCAACAGCAGCCACATGATTAACAAGGCGCCCGATAAGGCAGGAGAGGGAAGCCAGCGCAGTGTCATTGGTCCGACTCCCCGAACGTACCGCCCACCGCAGCGGTTGATCCTAGACGGTTCAAATAGACCTCAGGCTGGTTGAGCGCGTCTGTACTGCGCTCCAGATACGCCATCGTGGGGCCTGCTTGAACGGTGAGCAGCAGGCAGGCCAGTAGCAGGGTGATGACAGGCATGACTTCGGAGCGCTGCAAGTGGGGCGCGACCGGGTTCTGGACGGCCCAGAAGGTCCGTACCCCAAAACGCATTAACGAAATAATACCTGCCAACCCGGAAAGCACGACCAGCGCAATGACGACCCAAGTGACTATCCCTCTCTCGATCAGCATGTCGGTAGGATTCAACAGCCTATGAAAAAGACTGAATTTGGCGATAAACCCTGACAGCGGCGGCAACCCGGTAATAATCAGGGCACAGCAGGCGAAGGCCAGCCCCAAAAAGGCCAGCGCGCCTGGAATCGCCTTGCCGACAGGCTCCTCGGGCGTATCCTCAACCGCGAAAGCCTCCATGGTTAATGCCAGCATCGCTGCTCCCGGTGTGCGGATACGCTCAATTAACTCTATCAGCAGCAAAAACGCGGCAACCGCCAGTGTCGAGCTGATCAAGTAAAACAGCGCCACGTTGATAAGCGCCGGTTGGCCGTAACCGACGGCGGCCAGCAGCGTGCCTGATGAGATGACCGCCGCGTAGCCTGCCATACGGCCAGGTTCCTGGCTTGCAAGAATACCGATGGTGCCGAAAGCAAGCGTGACAAGGCCTCCCCAGAGCAGTAGGTCAAAGCCGAAACCGGCGGCAGGACCTTCCGAGAACAGCAGTAACCACAGCCGAATCAGCACGTACACGCCGACTTTGGTCATCAGCACCATCATGGCAGCCACCGGCGGCGAGGCCGCCGAGTACGTCGTGGGCAGCCAGAACCCCAGTGGCCACATGGCGCTCTTGGTGAGAAAGGCTAACGCCAGAATAACCACGCCAATTTTTAACAACATGAGGTCTTCCGGCGATAGCATGCTCAAGCGCATTGCCAAGTCGGTCATGTTAAGCGTGCCGGTCGTCGCGTAAATCAGGGCCACGCCAATCAGGAAGAAAAACGACGCTAACAAATTCACCACAATGTACTGCATGCCTGCTCGGATGCGCACGCTGTTATAGCCGTGCAGTATCAAGCCATACGAGGCCGCCAACATGACCTCGAAGAACACAAACAGATTGAACAAGTCATTGGTAAGAAAGGCCCCGTTAATGCCCATTAGCAAAAACTGGAATAACGAGTGAAAGTGCACGCCAATGCGGCTCCAACGGATCATGGCAAAGATCAGAGAAACGCTCGCCAATATTGATGCAAGTAGCAGCATCACCGCTGTTAGCCGGTCAACCAACAAGACAATGCCAAAGGGAGCTGTCCAGTTAGCAGAAAGGTAGAGGCCAATGCCATCGGGCCAGTATTCATTGTCTGCCAGCAAAAGCAGTGCTACCGAAGTCGCCAGCATCGCCAGCGTACTGGCCAGGTTAATAAAAAACTTTTTTTGGTGATGGCGCTCATTCACCAATATCAGCCCCGCCCCGAATATCAAGGGCAGCAAAACAGGAGCCAGCATTAAATGGTGCAGCCAGGGAAGACTCATCAATGGGGCTCCTTGCCATCAACGTGGTCGGTGCCTGTAAGACCGCGAGCACCAATCATCACCACCAGATAAAGGGCTGTTGTGGCAAAGCCGATCACGATAGCCGTTAAGACCAGCGCCTGGGGCATCGGGTCGGCATACAAAGCGGGGTCAATAGTGCCCTCGGCAAGCGTTAAGGGGGGCTGGTTGATGGAGAGACGCCCCATGATGAAGATGAACAGATTAACGGCATACGAAATAAGCAATAAGCCAGTAATGACCTGAAAGGTACGTGGACGCAGCAGCAGCCACACCCCGGAGCCGAACATGACGCCCATTGCAATGGCCATAACAGCTTCCATTAGTGGGTCTCCTGTTGAGGGTTGAGAGGCGCTGGCGCCGTGGTAGCGGGTAGGCGGTGGCTGCGTACGGATTGGTGTGCCAGCGCCACAAGAATGAGTATCGAGGAGCCAACGACCACGCCAAACACACCTAAATCAAATATAAACGCACTCGGCAAGTGCACCTCGCCAAGCACAGGAAGCGTGAAGTGTGCGGTATGAGTGGTCAGGAAAGGATAACCCAATAGCCAAGCGCCCAAACCCGTTGTGCAGGCCGTCAGCAAGCCAAACGCAATCCAGCGATGAGGACGAAGCCGTAGATGCGTTTCAACCCACTGCGTGCCTGCCAGCATGTATTGAACAATAATCGCAACCGCAAAGATCAAACCAGCAACGAAACCGCCGCCGGGCAGGTTATGGCCTCGAATAAAGAAGTAGGCCGCCATCACTCCCATAACGGGCAGCAGCAAGCGTAAATAAACGCTGGGGATCCTGAGATAGCCTGTTGCCACTTGCTGGATAGGTGTTTGCCCTGCCGCCGGGTCAACGCTGTTGGTCTGCTGAGCGGGAATGGGCAGGCTTTCAGGCGCGGGGCGAAAGCGCCGCAGCAGTGCGTAAACGGTCAAGGCGACAATGGCCAACACCGCAATTTCGCCCAACGTATCGAAATTACGGAAATCGACCAGTAGTACATTGACCACGTTACTGCCCCCGCCTTCACTTAAGGCATGGGTAAGGAAAAAGTCAGAAATACCGCCTTCAGAAGGTGTGCGTAGCAGTGCCGTATAGCTGACCAACGCCATTGCCAGCCCCGCACACACCGCAATGACGATATCGCGTGAGCGACGAAATAGTGCGCGGTGGGTGGTGGTAATGTTCAATTCCCGCGGCGCGATACGCGGGGGAAGCCAGCGTAGACCCAACAGGATCAGCACCGTGGTAATGGTTTCCACCATTAGTTGGGTAAGGGCCAGGTCGGGCGCCGATAGCCACAAAAACGACAGACTGGTAATAATGCCTACGCCGCCTACCAGGCTAAGCGCTGCCAAGCGATGATATTTTGCCTGCCAGGCCGCCGCGACGGCGCAAATCGCCCCCATCAGCCATAGCCCGGCAAAGAGCCAAGAAAATTCCCCATTGGCAGGCAGAGCAAGCAGCGAGATGGGGCGTATCAGCAAAATGGGCGCCGCCAGGAGCATCACCACCATGAGTAAGAGCTGAGGCTGTAGGCGCCGTGTGCTGAGTATTTTTTCCAGCAAAGAGGCGATGGATGAGATCCGCAGCATGGTGTTTTCGTAGGCTTGCTTGCCGTTAAAGCGTCCCAACAACGGAACATGGGTGGCTTGGATTAGCCCATAGCGGACACGTAGCCAAATATAGAACGCCACACCGCCGATTAACGCGACGAAACTCATTGCCAAGGGCAGATTGAAGCCGTGCCAAACGGCGAGGCTGTAGTAGGGCGTTGCCTCGCCTAATACGGAGGTAACGGCAGCGTGCAGGAAGGGGCCAATACTCAGGCCTGGGATAATGCCCACCACCAGGCAGCAAAGCACCAAAAACTCGACAGGGAAGCGCATCCAGCGCGGTGGCTCATGCGGTTGGCGAGGCAAGTCATCGGGCAGCTTGCCGAAAAAAACGTAGGTAAAGCGAAGCGAATACGTAACGCCAAATACACCCATCAACACGGCCGCAATGGACATCCCCCAGTTTTGCGCGGAGCCAACGCTCAGCGCTTCGGCAAAGAACATCTCCTTGGAAATAAACCCGTTAAGAAACGGGACGCCGGCCATCGCCGCACTGGCGACAATCGCCAGCGTGGACGTATAGGGTAGCGCTTTATAAAGGCCGCGCAGGTGGCGCATATCCCGGGTACCCGTCTCATGGTCAATAATGCCTGCGGCCATGAAAAGCGAGGCTTTGAACGTGGCATGGTTAACGGTATGGAAAATCGCGGCCACTAGGGCCAAAGGGGTGCCAATGCCCAACAGGACCGTAATCAATCCCAGGTGGCTGATGGTTGAGTAGGCCAGCAGGCCTTTTAAATCGTGCTGGAAAATAGCGGTGAAGGCACCAATCAACATGGTGCATACCCCCGCCCCCATGATGATCCAGCTCCACTCAGGCGTTCCCGACAGCGACGGCCAAAGCCGCATGAGCAAAAAAAGGCCCGCCTTGACCATGGTGGCTGAGTGCAAAAAAGCCGATACCGGTGTCGGCGCTGCCATAGCATGCGGCAACCAAAAGTGAAAAGGGAACTGCGCGCTTTTGGTCAGCGCCCCTAACGCCACCAATACCAGCATGGGGCGATAAAGCGCGTGATTACGGATGAGATCACCCGAGGCCAACACAACATCAAGCGAGTAGCTGCCTACCATATGGCCAAGCATCAAGACACCGACCAGCAGACAAAGCCCCCCGGTTGCTGTCACGGTGAACGCCATGCGTGCGCCGCGGCGGGCGTCGGCGCGATGATGCCAATAGCCAATCAACAAAAACGAGGTAATGCTGGTTAACTCCCAGAACAGCACCAGCTGTATGAGGTTGCCTGATAACACCACCCCCAGCATTGAACCCATAAACGCGAGCAGAAACGAAAAAAAGCGAGGCACGGGATCAGCAGGCGACATGTAGTAGCGGGCATAAATAATGACCAGTAGGCCGATGCCCTGAATGAGCATGGCAAATAACCAGGCCAGGCCATCCATACGTAATACGACGTTTAGACCGGCACTGGGAAGCCAGCCAAATTCACTCCGAACAATCTCCTCGGCGCCTACCTGGGTATAGAGAAAACCGGTAATCAGCAGCCCCAAAAGCGTTACGCCGCCCGCCAGCCATGCTTCCCGATTACGGGCATTGGCGGGCATTAATGCGGCCATCATACTGGCGATAAAAGGCGCTGTGATAAGTATAAGTAGCAGCATAATGTTCCGTCAGATGGTGAAAATTCGGTTGTCTCAGCGGTTATCACGCTGCGGGTAAATGGTCTGACTGTTAATTAAGCGAGCTTGTGAAGCACCCGCGTTGTTGCATTATTGCAACCCTATAGGGTTTTACATCGTAAAACCTGCGTGCATGAGGGCGTTGCATTATCTTAATCCACGCACGGTAAATGTATATGCTAGAACAGGGTGAACCACGCTCACTCTTCTCTGCTTTAATTTTAGCGAGTAACAGCCGTGAGGCATGGCTCGCTTCCTGATAAACTACCCGCCCACTTTGCCCATACTGTTGTGGTTAACTGGTTTGGTTAATCTGCGAGGTAACCTGTGACCATTCGCTTCATTGCTGCTTCCCGACTGCCCACTCCCTGGGCCACGTTCACCATGCACGGTTTCGAAGACAACGCGACCGGTAAGGATCATATCGCCCTGACGCTGGGCGACCTCACGGGTGACGCGCCGGTACTGGGGCGTGTTCATTCCGAATGCCTGACCGGCGATGCGCTGTTCTCCATGCGTTGCGACTGTGGCTATCAACTGCAGGAAGCGCTTAAGCGTATTGCGGAAGAGGGCCGCGGCGTACTGCTTTACCTGCGCCAGGAAGGCCGCGGCATCGGGCTTCTAAACAAGATTCGCGCCTATCACCTGCAAGACCAAGGGGCGGATACGGTAGAAGCCAACGAACAGCTCGGGTTTGGCGCCGATATGCGCCGTTATGACCTATGCGTGCCAATGCTCAATCATCTAGGCGTTACCGCGCTTAAGCTGATGACCAACAATCCCCGTAAAGTTGATGCGCTGACTCGGGATGGCGTTAATGTGGTCGAACGGCTACCCATCACCACCGGTTTAAATCCGCACAATGAACAGTACCTTGCCACCAAAGCGGGCAAGCTTGGCCATATGATGGCGCTGGGAGATTTTACTCAGGCAAGCGATGTCGATATTGAGCGAAAGGGCTGAAATAACGCTTTATTGCTGCTAAAACCTCGAAAAATTGCTTTTCCTTAAACTTTTTTGCCTAACGTCTGAGCTATGTTGATAAAGGCCGGTGTCGATACAGAACAAAGTTGATGCAGACCATCGTTGATACAGACCATCGTTGATACAGGCCGACACTGATACATAGCAGGATGCTAATTATCTGCAAAAGAGTAAGGAGGAGCAACCACGAAAACACGTTGCTGGCACGACAAAAACGACGTGCGCTACGATACGGTTCCCGATCACGAAATAGAGCATCCCCGTGATGCGATTACCAACGTAAGCAGTTGTGCGATCTGCGGCTCCTACCTTCATCTTTACGATCACTTTATGCCCGGCATGATGGCCGCCGTGGATATCTGCTGGGCTCAAGCTTTCACCAAGCGGCACGCCTACCGGCGGGTATCACGCCGGATTGCAGCCACCGCAGGATTTGAAGCGCCCCGTGGAATAGAAAACGCGCTGCCCTATCCTCCCATTTAACCTATTTATTTAACTGCCTATTCACGGCGCTCATCAACATCCAAACAAAACCCAAGCGCTGTATCTTCCGTGTTTGGGTTTTGTCATGTTTCAGCGCTATGGTGATGGCTCTATTATCCAGAACTCTATTATCCAGGTTAGCCGCGTCGTTCGCTGCTACTCATGACCGTTAACACACGGTGGAGGGGATATGAGCCACACAGCCAGCGTCAAGTCTGAAGAGTTCAGTGCATTAGAAGAGCGCTTACATAGCATCAGCCATGGGGTGGGCGCATTGTTAAGCGTTGTTGGGGCAGTGGTACTGCTGGTCATGGCGAGTATTGCCGCTCAGGTAGACCCATGGAAACTGACAAGCCTTGGCTTGTACGGCATGACGCTGGTATTGCTATATACCGCCTCTACGCTTTATCACGGTATCCCGCATCGGCTTTGGAAGCAGCGCTTTCAACTGTTGGACCACTGCGCGATTTACTTGCTGATTGCAGGCACCTATACGCCTTTCTTACTGGTGAATATGCGCGGCCCAACGGGCTGGGCACTGTTTGCCGCCGTGTGGTCGCTGGCGCTGATAGGCATTACCTGCAAGCTGCTGTGGCCGCAGCGGCTGTCGATTTTTCGCGTGGTTATTTATTTGCTGATGGGGTGGATGATCCTGCTGGCATCAGAAGAAATGGCGGCGAAGCTCTCGGTAACCGGCATCGCCTTACTGGCCGCGGGCGGCATTACGTATACGGTGGGCGTCATCTTCTATGCCGTGCGTGCGATTCCCTACAATCACGCTATTTGGCACCTCTTTGTGGTGGGAGGAAGCATCTGCCACTACTTTGCAGTAGTGGCAACGGTACTGCCTCATACGGTGTAAAACGCGGTGCTGGCTTACTGAGCGGCGGCTTGCTCGCGCTCACCGGCTTTTGCCAAGCCCGGACGCTGCGTATGGCGTTTGTGGTAGATCAAGAACGGCTCGGGGAGGCGATGCTTCATGCCGATGGCCCAGGAAAGCGTATGGGTGAGAAACAGGTCGGCCAAGGTGAAGTCGCCGCCAAGTAGCGTTTCCTGGCCCTGAAAACGGCGTTCAAGAGCGCCCAATGCGCGCTGAAACTCCCACTCTGCGGTAGGAATTACGGCCGGTACGCGTTTGTCTTCAGGTAGCGCAAAGGTGTGCTTGGCTTGGGTCCAGAGCGGCTGTTCGACTTCGGTCACGATAAAGCTTAACCACTGGTCGACCAGGGCACGCTCGGCGGCGTTAGTCGGCAGCAGTTTGCCGTTACCGTAGTGCTCGGCCAGGTAGCGGCAAATGGCCGACGATTCAAACAGGGTAAGTTCGCCATCCTCCAGTACCGGTACTTTGCCAGCCGGATGATGTGCCAGATACGCCGAGGTTTGGCCTTCCCCTTTATCCAGCGCAACATGCTGACACTGGTATTCAAGGCCCAGCTCTTCAAGCGTCCAGGCGGCACGTAGCGAGCGTGAGCGAGGATAGGTGTATAGCGTGATCATGGCGCGCTCCTGACAAGGTGCCAGCCGAGGCTGGCGAAAAGAAGACACTTCCAATTTAGCGGCCTGGTGTCAGGATGTCGATATTGGCAGGATGGTGGACGCGGCCTTTGCGGGGCCGCGTGCTTGGACTGACCTTCATCTTATAAGCAGCTTACGCTTGGTTATCGCGCGCCTTGCGAATGCGTTCGTAGGCATTGCCGATTTCACTGGTGCGCGCCTGGGCCACTTCACGCATGCTTTCAGGCAAGCCTTTACCGGCCAGCTTATCCGGATGGTTTTGGCTCATTAAGCGACGGTAGGCTTTCTTGATCTCGGCATCGCTTGCCTCTTCACTCACACCCAGCACGCGGTAGGCGTCCTTAAGTGCCTCTTCACTGGCTCCTTGGGAGTTGGCGGCTGCGCCATGCAGCATGGCTTCAATCTGCTGTACCTCTGCTTCACTACAACCAATCCCACGCGCTACCCGCACGATCATTTCATGCTCTTCAGGATGCAAGACACCGTCAGCGGCGATAGCCGACAGCTGAACCTGTAAAAACACCTGGCGCATAACCGGTTGATGGCGGGTTAGGCGCCCGACGTTGGCAAGCTCAGCATCCAGGTCAAAGTTATCCGCACGGCCTCGCTCAAAGGCAGCGCGTGCCTTGGCCCGCTGCGCCCCCTGCAAATGCATCTGGTCAAACAGCTTTTCGGCAACGCTAAGCTCGCCTTCGGTCACTTTGCCATCGGCCTGGCAAAGGCAGCCCATAACGGAAAAAATCGACTCTAAAAAGCCTTCCTGAAGGCGCATGCGCGCCTCTCTTAACCGCTTGGCGAGGCGTCGTGCCAGCCACCATCCCAGCACACCGCCAATGAACAGGCCAGTGGCGCCGCCGATGGCATAACCCACCAGGGCAAAAAATATAATCAGAAGTAACATGGCTCTCTCTAAGCGTCAGAAGTCGTGGGTTTGCAGCTAGGGGCGGGCATTTTCAGCTATTGTCGCTTGACCAAACGGCGTTTTTCGCTGAACGTAAGGCGGTAAAAGAAAGCGTGCTAACTTTTGTTGCCAGGCTTTCTGTCCGTTTGTTTGGAGAAGCGCAATGCCCTCGTTCCACCCGGGTGCCCCAAAAAAACTCTACGGTACACGATCTCAGGGTTTTTGAGTATCACAACCCGGCAGGCGGCCAACGCCCGTGCCCGTTCACTGTTTAAGCTCAACCAGCCCGATGGGTTCGATTACCCCGGATGCACATAGGGCGACCCTGAATATGACTCCTCGTTTGAGTTCTGCGAGAACGGGGTAAAAGCCGCTTGAGATGCTGCATAACGGTACTTCTTCCCAAGTTGGGTGGCGCGTGCTGGTACTGCGTGAGTGATCTCATCCGTTGAATAGGTCTAAAAGCGCCAGACAAGGGCTTTCAAATAAAGCAAACGCTCAAGTTTTAGGAGGGTACGCCGAAGATAGTTAACGGGCTTTAACGCTTGTCTGTCTGAAAACCATAGCGGATACGTATATTGATGGTGACCAGATCATCAACAGCGACATTCAACAAGTTTTTTCCACAAGAGGATTGTCATGAGCACTGTTAACAACGCCCACGACACGACCATGCCGTCGGTGCTGGGTAAAAAAGACAGTAATGATGAGATGGTGCATCGTATAGGCCACTTGACCCGCCTGCTGCGGGATAGCATGAAGGAGCTGGGCCTGGATCAGCAGATCAGCCAGGCAGCGCAGGCCATACCCGATGCCAATGACCGGCTCAACTATGTGGCCTCAATGACGGAACAGGCGGCTGAGCGGGCACTGAATGCCGTTGAACGTGCGCAACCCGTGCAAGACAAGCTTGAGGAGGAGGGCGCCGCGCTTAATACGCGCTGGCAGGCAGCGGCGGCTCTAGCCGTTGTAGAAAGCGACCCATCGCTTATCAAGGACACGCAGCTCTATTTGAGTGATTCGCTTCCGACCGCCACGGGGTCTACGCAGAAAGAGCTGCTTGAAATCATGATGGCTCAGGACTTCCAGGATCTAACCGGCCAGGTGATCAAGAAGATGATGGAGGTCATCCAGCTAATTGAAGAGCAGCTTGTTCAAGTGTTGGTCGACAATGTTCCTAACGTCACCGATGGGGTGAACATTGATGATAATCGCGATGAGCATGCCAAACTGCGCAATGGCCCGCAGGTAAGTGAAGGCAAGGTAGATGCCGTGTCAGGGCAGGACCAGGTAGATGATTTGCTGGATGAACTCGGTTTTTAAACCAGCATCTCTTTCCCGGTGGCTTGGCGCCCATTGTCTGGCACTTGCTTTGCGATGGCCGCCCGTAATAGGGCGGCGCTTATCTCGCTAATGAGGGTGCTTGTCGATCAGTCACGGTGTTGCTTTTAACTTGAGAGTGAAGGCAGCCGCTGGCGAATGGCGGCTTCGATGCCCTCTGCGTCCAGACCACAGTCCCGCAGCAATTCATCCGGCGTGCCGTGCTCTACAAATGCGTCGGGCAGGCCGAGATTGAGCACTTCTACCTGCACACCTTCAGCGTTGAGCAGTTCGTTAACAGCGCTTCCCGCGCCACCCGCAACGACGTTCTCTTCAAGCGTTATTAGAAGCTCATGCTCGTCGGCCGCGTGGAGGACCGTGTCGCGGTCCAGCGGCTTGATAGAGCGCATGTTGATATGCGTGGTGTTGAGCTTTTCGGCAACTTCAGCGGCTGCGGTGTTCAGGCTACCAAACGCGAGTAGCGCAATGCGCACGCCATCGCTTTGTGACTGACGGCGTACCTCCGCCTTGCCAATCGGAAGCGATTCCAGGTGCTCAGGGATTTCCACGCCGGGGCCAGTGCCGCGCGGGTAACGCACTGCCGCAGGGCCGGGATGATGATAGGCCGCACTCAACATGGCGCGACACTCGGCTTCATCGGCAGGTGCCAGGATGACCATGCCGGGTACGCAGCGTAAAAAGGACAAATCCATGCTGCCGTGGTGAGTGGGGCCGTCTTCACCCACAAGCCCTGCCCGGTCGATGGCAAAGGTGACGTCCAGCTCCTGCACCGCTACGTCATGAATGAGCTGGTCATAGCCGCGCTGCAAAAATGTTGAGTAGATGGCCACCACCGGCTTCATGCCTTCGCAGGCCATGCCCGCCGCGAGCGTCACGGCGTGCTGTTCGGCAATGGCTACATCAAAGTAGCGCGCTGGGTACTCTTTGGAGAAACGAATCAGGTCGGAGCCTTCGCGCATGGCGGGAGTAATCCCTATCAGGCGTGAATCGCTTGCGGCCATATCGCACAGCCAGTCGCCGAATACGTTGCAGTACTTTCTCTTGGGGGCGGATGGCGCTTTGAAGGGTGGGGCGGGCGCCACGCTGGCTTTCTCAAGTTTGGTGATGGCGTGGTAGCCAATCTGGTCCGCCTCGGCGGGTAAAAAGCCTTTGCCTTTGCAGGTTTTGATATGCAGAAACTGCGGGCCGTCCAGCTCGCGCAGGTTACGCAGCGTCTCGGTCAGTGCCTCAAGGTCGTGCCCGTCAATCGGGCCGATGTAGTGAAAACCCATTTCCTCGAACAGCGTGGCGGGGCTGACCATGCCTTTCATGTGCTCTTCGGTGCGCTTGGCAATTTCCAATGCGCCTGGCAGATGAGAAAGTACTTTTTTGCCCTCTTCGCGCATTTTTAGATAGGGTTTGCTCGACATCATCCGGGCGAGGTACGTCGCCAGGCCACCGACGTTTTCCGAGATCGACATCTCGTTGTCGTTGAGCACGACCAGCATGTTGGCGTTGACGTGGCCGGCATGGGCCAGCGCTTCAAAAGCCATGCCCGCCGTGAGCGCGCCATCACCAATAATCGCACAGACGCGGCGATTATCGCCTTTGGCCTGAGCAGCCAACGCCATGCCGAGCGCTGCGGAAATCGAGGTGCTCGAGTGGCCCACGCCAAAGGTGTCGTATTCGGATTCAGCACGGCGCGGAAATGCCGCCAGGCCGCCGTGCTGGCGAATGCTGAGCATCGCTTCACGGCGGCCGGTGAGAATCTTGTGTGGATAGGCCTGATGGCCTACGTCCCACACCAGGCGATCCTTGGGCGTATGAAAGGCGTGGTGCAGGGCCACGCTCAGCTCTACTACCCCCAAGCCTGCGCCAAAGTGGCCGCCGGAAACGCCCACGCTATAAAGCAGGTAGGCACGCAGCTCGTCAGCCAGTTGGGCAAGCTGCTGGGTATTCATGGCCCGCAGCGCAGCGGGATGATCAAAAGAGTCGAGCAGCGGCGTTGCCGGACGCTCGCGGGGAATCTCGTCGAACAGCTTCATGGGCATCTAGTGGTCGCGCTCGATCATATAGTGGGCTAATTCGGCCAAGGGGGCGGCTTGCTCGCCTAATGGGGCGAGAGCGGCAATGGCCTCGTCAATCAGGGTGCGCGCTTTTTGTTGCGCGCCTTCCAGCCCCAACAGGCTGGGATACGTCGGCTTGGCGCGTGCAGCGTCAGCGCCGGATATTTTGCCGAGTGTCATGGTGTCACCCGTCACATCAAGGACATCATCATGAATCTGGAAGGCTAGACCAATGGCGCGCGCGTAGCGAGTCAGGGCATTTATACGCGGGTCGCTCTCGTCAACGGCAATCAGCCCGCCCATACGCACCGCCGCCACAATCAGCGCACCGGTTTTATGAGCGTGCATGTGCGCCAGGGCGTCCACGTCAGGGTGGCCGCCGATAGCCGCCAAGTCCAGTGCTTGGCCTGCCACCATGCCCTCACGGCCAGACGCCGTGGTAAGCGTCGTGATCAGGCTGCCAAGCCGCGGGTGAGCGGTGCGTGCCAGCACGTCAAAGGCCAGGGTTTGTAGCGCGTCGCCTGCCAGAATCGCGGTCGCTTCGTCATAGGCGATATGCACGGTGGGCTGGCCTCGGCGCAGATCATCGTCATCCATGGCGGGCAAGTCGTCATGAATCAATGAGTAGGCGTGGATGAGCTCAATGGCGGCGGCCGGGGCGTCGAGGTCTTTATCGCGTGCCCCCAGCGCCTGCCCAGCAAGATAAACAAGCAGCGGGCGCAAGCGCTTGCCGCCGACTAAAAGACCGTGGCGCATGGCGTTATCAAGCCGCGGTACCACGGCGCGCTCGTCAAAAAGCGCGTTTAGCGTGGCATCTACCCGGGCATTGCTGGCCTGACGTAAGGCGGTCAATGAGGGGGCGTTGGTCGCTACCATGGGGGCGTCTCCTTACCCTCGTCAGTGGCATCCTTGGGCGATTCACTATCAGCAAACGGCGTGACGTTTAAACGGCCTTCGCTATCTTCGCTCAGCGCGCGGACTTTTAGCTCGGCACTGTCCAGGCGTTGCTGGGCGTCGCGCGTCAACCGGACGCCCTGCTCAAAGGCGCCCAGCGCATCTTCCAATGACAGCTCGCCTGACTCCAGGCGTTCTACGATGGTTTCCAGCTGGTCAACCGTGGCCGCAAAATCCTGCGGTGAAGGTGTGGTATCGCTCATTGGTCAATGCCTACTGTTTTCTGGCGCCCCATCAAAAAGGCTGCGCGTGTGCCTGCCATGACAAACGCACAGTATACACCGAGGGCAGGGGGTGGCGTCTGCCCCAGGCCGCTTTGTGCGTATGACTTGCACTGTTTTCATCTTGATAACGCACACATTTCATCAGTTCGTATCGGCCTGATGGGCGTGCGGTATGCTACTATACGGCCTTTTCGTGAACCGATACACGGCGCACGCCGCCGACCATAGAGGTTGATTCAGCCATGGCTAAAACGTCCCTGGAAAAGAGCAAGATCAAGATCCTGCTACTCGAGGGCGTCCACCAAAGTGCGGTGGACAATTTTCAAAATGCCGGATATGAAAATATCGAGCATCTGCCGACATCGCTAGATGAAGCATCGTTGATCGAAAAGATCCGTGATGTACATTTCATCGGTATTCGCTCGCGTACCCAGCTTAATGAGCGCGTATTTGCAGCGGCAGAGAAGCTGGTCGGCGTTGGCTGCTTCTGTATCGGAACCAACCAGGTGGACCTGAATGCGGCGCTAAAGCGTGGTATTGCCGTGTTCAACGCGCCTTACTCCAATACTCGTTCGGTCGCTGAGCTGGTATTGGCAGAAGCGATCATGCTGTTGCGTGGCATCCCTGAAAAAAATGCCCGTGCTCATCAGGGCGGCTGGCTGAAATCAGCCAAAAACTCGCACGAAGCACGCGGTAAAACGCTGGGTATTGTTGGCTACGGCAGCATCGGCGCGCAGCTTTCTGTGCTGGCCGAGTCGCTGGGCTTTAACGTTATCTACTACGATATCATCACCAAACTCGGCATGGGTAATGCAAGCCAGGTCACCAGCCTTGAAGAGCTGTTAAACCGCTCGGATGTGGTGAGCTTGCACGTACCGGACTTGCCCTCTACCCGCTGGATGGTTGGCGCGAAAGAGATTGCTGCGATGAAACCAGGCGCCATCTTCATCAATGCCTCACGCGGCAGTGTCGTGGAAATTGAACCCTTGGCGGATGCCATCAAAGCAGGCCATCTCAACGGCGCTGCGGTGGATGTGTTCCCGGTGGAGCCCAAGGGTAACGATGAAGAGTTTGAAAGCCCGTTACGTGGTTTGGAAAATGTGATCCTGACCCCGCATGTGGGTGGTTCTACGCTCGAAGCCCAGGAAAATATCGGTATTGAAGTTGCCGAAAAGCTGACGACCTACTCGGATAACGGCACCACGATCACCTCGGTCAACTTCCCCGAAGTGGCGCTGCCTGCCCACCCCGATAAGCACCGCTTGCTGCATATTCATGACAACGTGCCGGGCGTACTGTCGGAAATTAACCGCGTGCTGTCCGAAAACGGCATTAACATCTCGGGCCAGTACCTGCAGACCAACGATAAGGTCGGCTATGTGGTCATTGATGTCGACAAAGCTTACGGTCCGCAAGCGCTGGAAGCATTGAGGCAGGTAGAGCACACGCTGAAAATCCGTGCACTTTACTCAGCGCACAATAGCTAGGATTGATTGGCAGCTGCGAGGCTTGGTGACAACGCAAAACACTGGGCTGATGGCGTAAAAAAACGGCTCCCGAAAGGGGGCCGTTTGGGTTGTTAAGGCGGGTAGCACTGAGTAAAAGGGCTAAGCAAGATCAAACAGCAGTACTTCGCTTGTATCCTGGCCGGTCACGCTGATCGCGTCGCCAGGCTCAAACGCAGCGGCATCGCCGGTACTGAGCTGTTCACCATTGACCTCGACCGCGCCCTTTACCACGTGCAGCCAGGCATAGCGCGTAGCCGGTGTCTTGACGCTGTCGCCTGCATCAAATGAGCCTGCATAAAGATTAACGTCCTGGTTCAGGCTCACTGAGCCTTCACGGCCCTGCTGTGATGCTACCAGGCGCCACTGGTTTTGGCGGCCTGCGGCTGGAAATGCTTTCTGCTCGTAGCTGGGCTTAATGCCAAGCGCTTTGGGCTCAATCCAGATCTGCAGGAAGTGCAGTCCGTTCTCTTTGGAGTGATTAAACTCGCTGTGCACAACGCCGGTGCCCGCTGACATGCGCTGTACATCGCCCGGGCGCATGACCTCGCCATTGCCCATGTTGTCCTTGTGCTCCATTTCGCCTTCCAGCACGTAGGAAATAATCTCCATGTCCCGGTGCGGGTGGGCACCAAAGCCATGACCACCGGCGACGCGGTCTTCGTTGATCACCCGTAGGGCGCGAAAGCCCATATGCTTGGGGTCATGGTAATTGGCAAACGAGAACGTATGGTACGAACGCAGCCAGCCGTGGTCTGCATAGCCCCGCTCATCCGCGCGACGAATTTTCATGGTGTGCTCCCAGTTGTGTTGAAGGAGTAGCTGTTGAAGGAATGCGCTCAATATACGCCTGAAACCGCACGGCGTGGGGTGAAGGTTTCTGCACGATAACGTCGATTAAATCGACGAATTTTTAAACCGCGAGTGACCTGCGTCAATCTGGCAGGATTCAAGCGCTGCGCCGTTTGCGCTAGACTATGCGCGTTTATTAACCCGGTCCGCCCTTTACGAGGGTGACTACTGGAGCTTGTTATGTCTGCACCTGTTTCTGAAGCTGGCGATATGCCGCGTATTGTCGTGGCAGCATTGTATAAATTCGTTACGTTAAATGACTTTGAAGCGCTGCGTGAGCCGCTGCGCCAAGCCATGGTCGATCATGATGTTAAAGGCACGCTGCTGCTCGCTAAAGAGGGCATCAATGGCACCGTCGCGGGGACTCGCGAAGGTATTGATGCACTGCTTGGCTGGCTGACCGCTGACCCGCGCTTGACCGATATCGACCATAAAGAGTCTTACTGCGACGAAACCCCGTTCTATCGCACCAAGGTTAAGCTCAAAAAAGAGATCGTGACGCTGGGCGTACCAGGCATTGATCCTAACAACACCGTTGGTACCTATGTTGAGCCTGAAAACTGGAACGAGGTGATTTCAGACCCCGAAGTGCTGGTGATCGACACTCGCAATGATTACGAAGTGGCGATTGGCAGCTTCGAAGGCGCGGTTGACCCAAAAACCACCACGTTCCGTGAGTTTCCCGACTACGTGCGTGAGCATTACGACCCAGAGAAGCATAAAAAAGTCGCCATGTTCTGCACCGGCGGTATTCGCTGTGAAAAAGCCTCCAGCTTTATGCTCAAAGAGGGGTTTGACGAGGTCTACCACCTCAAGGGCGGCGTTTTGAACTATCTGGAGAAAGTCCCGGAAGAGCAGTCGTTATGGCGTGGCGAGTGCTTTGTGTTCGATAACCGCGTTACCGTGCGTCACGACCTGAGTGAAGGCCTGTTCGAACAGTGCCACGCCTGTCGTATGCCGATTTCCGAAGACGACATGCAGTCATCAGCCTACGAGCCTGGGATTAGCTGCCCACACTGCATCAACTCGCTGCCCGAGAAAACTCGCGCCGCCGCCCGTGAGCGTCAGCGCCAAATTGATCTTGCCAAAGAGCGTGGCCAGCCCCATCCGCTGGGTTATAACCATCGCGAGAAGGCCTGATAGCGGCGCCAAGGAGTGGCGTAATGTCGGCGGCCACGCCTGTGGCCGTTTTCTATCTATAGCGATGTTCTGCCATTCGCTAGCTTCCTCCATTAGTGGAATTCGTTTCCGTAAACGCGACAGCGGCCTTTGCGGCACGTTATCCTGTTACTCTTTACGCCTTTAGGAGAGAGCAGGGTGAGTGAAGCCAAGCGTAGGACGGTCGGGCGTCCGGCAAATGCCGCTAAAGCGAGTGGCGGGCATAGCCAGTCGCTGGTACGCGGCTTAACGTTACTGGAGTTTTTAGCGGCAAGCCCACTAGGGCTTGCGCTGTCAGACGTGGCTGAAAAAGCCGAGTTAGCACCTTCTACCACCCACCGCTTGCTCCAGGCTCTGCAAAGCCAGGGGTTTGTTAGCCAGGAGAACGAGCAGGGCTTATGGCGTATTGACGTCAAAACCTTCCGTATCGGTAACAGCTTTTTAGAAGCTCGCGATGTGGTGGCATCAAGCCGCCCCTTTCTACGCCGCTTAACCGCTGAAACCGGCGAGACTGCCAATTTAGGGATCCGCGATGGGGATACGGCGGTATTTCTGGCCCAGCACGAATCGCCTCAAATGATGCGCATGATTACCCGCTTGGGCTCACGCGCCCCGCTGCATGCCTCTGGCGTGGGTAAAGCGCTGTTGGCATGGATGCCCACTGACGAACGCGCTCGCTTTTTGGATAACCGTGAACTCACCCGTGTTACCGACAATACACTGTGCAGTCCAGACGCACTGACCGCCGAAATGCACCAGGTGTGTGATCAAGGTTTTGCCTGTGACCGCGAGGAGCACGCCATTGGCCTGCATTGCGTCGCGGCCTGTATCTTCGACGAGCACGCCACGCCGCTGGCGGCTATTTCTGTTTCAGGCCCCATGGCGCGTATCCCTGAAGCACGCCTGCTGGCGCTGGGTAAGCTGGTGCGCCAGGTCGCCGATGAAATTACCGCTCAACTTGGGGGCCAGGTGCCGCAGTAACGTTCGGCCACCCGTTGCATGCTGAGTCTTTTCCTTGTTGCGTTTGTTAGTGCGACCCTGCTGCCTGGCGGCTCTGAAGTTTGGCTTGCCAGACTTTGGTGTTTGGGGGAGCCGGCTATTTTACTCTGGGCGGTAGCAACGGCGGGTAATACGCTGGGCAGTCTGGTCAATGTGGCGATGGGCCGCTATGCACGTCAGTTTCAGGATCGCCGGTGGTTCCCTGCATCGCCCAAACGCCTTGCCCAGGCCGAGCGCTGGTATCACAAGCTTGGCGAGGCCAGCCTACTGCTTTCCTGGCTGCCGGTGGTGGGCGACCCACTGACGGTACTGGCCGGATTGTTTCGGCTTCCCTGGTGGCGTGCTTTTTTGTGGATTGTGGTTGCCAAGGGCGTACGCTATGGCGTGGTGCTGGGCCTTGCAAATCAGTGGCTGTTACCGCTTTGTCAGAATTGAGCGTCACGCGATCACGGGTTAGTTGCGTCAAGTTAACGGCCAGACCTTATTATGTTCCCATGTTACGCTGTACGCTTTATACGTTATCAGCCTGCTTGGTGCGTGCATTTGTAGTTGCATAAAGCAGGCTAGCAATTAAATTTAAGAAAGCATTTCTCTAACGGAGGTACAGGCGTGACGTCAATACGTATATTTCCCTGGCTAGGTATTTGGCTAATGACACTGCTTGTGTTTTTTGCCACGCCGGTATTAGCCCAAACGACGACGGTCGAAAGTGATCGTGCATCGCCTCCAGCGGAAGTGCCCGCTTCTTACGAAGCACTTGCTGATCTCCTCGAAAATGAGCAGTCGCGCCAAGAGCTAATTGATGTATTACGTCAACAGGCATCCGCGTTGCCCGCCGGTTTAGAGGCTGAGTTATCCCCTGAAGCCGCCGCTCAAGGAAGCGATTTGGCTCCAGAGGATGTCTCATTGCCGCGCCAGTTGGCGGAGCTGACAAGCGATGTTGTCAGTAATATTGGCCTGCAGATTGAGCAAGCTTTTTCCATCATGGGTAACCTGTTTACCGGGCAAGGCGCGAGTGCTTTTGATTCGTCAGCTTTCGTCCAGGCCGCGATTAATCTGGGCCTCGTGATCGTTGCGACCTTCGTGATTTTCTTCGCACTACGTCGGATGGCCAGGTCTGCCTTTACGCGGGTGAGCAAATGGTCGCTCAATGGCGCCGGAATGACGCCAGTGCTGCGCTTGATTTGCTGCGTCATTATTGCGGCACTTATTGACTTTATATTGGTAGGGCTTGCGTACGTGGGCGGTAACCTGGTGGCCACGTTCGCGATTGGTGAAACGGGCGAGCTTTCCACGAGGGCTTCGCTGTTTCTCAATGCCTTTCTGGTCATTGAGTTGATGAAAGCAGTGATGCGGATGCTGTTTTCCTCACACTACGAAGGCCTGCGATTGTTGCCAATTTCAACCGGTGAAGCCTCCTACTGGAACCGTTGGATAGCACGTCTTATCGGCATGGTCGGTTACGGACTAATGGTTGCCGTGCCGCTGATCAATTTCTACCTGGCTGCCAGCGTAGGCCAAGCGGTTGGCACATTAATTATGATTGTGGCCTTTGTTTATGCGGTCAGTGTGGTGCTCAAGAACCGTATTCGCATCCGAGGGCACTTGAATGATGCGGCGGCCAATACGTCGATGGTGGCAAGCCGTGTATCGCTTCAGCTCTTTGCACGTACCTGGCACTTTTTTGCGCTGATCTACTTCTTAATGGTCTTCGTTTTGATACTGACGCGCCCTGGCGATGCACTGCCTTTCGTGCTTTTTGCAACACTGAAAACATTGGCTGCGGTGGTTATAGGGCTTCTGGTATCGACCTTCCTGACCCAAACGATTGGGCATCGCATTCGCCTGTCGGACGATTTGCGTCGTAAGTTGCCGCTGCTTGAGCCGCGTCTTAACAGCTACGTTCCCAACGCGCTGCGTGTGCTACGCACCATCATCCTGGTCGTCGTTATCATGGTGGTGCTGGATGCCTGGGGTGCGTTCAATCTAGCCAATTGGTACGCTTCTGAACGCGGAACGATGCTGGTAGGGCGACTGGTCAGCATTGTCTTGATTCTGATTGTTGCGCTGGGCGTGTGGTTAGGACTTGCGAGCCTGATTGAGCATAAGCTCAATCCGGAAACCGGCGGTGGTGAGCCCTCTCCTCGAGCTAAAACGCTATTGAGCCTGTTCCGCAACGCGCTGGCTATCGCCATGCTCACGATTACCGGGATGATCCTACTGTCCGAAATCGGCATTAACATCGGCCCGCTGATTGCCGGTGCCGGGGTACTGGGTTTAGCTATTGGTTTCGGTGCGCAGAGGCTGGTACAGGATGTTATTACCGGGGTCTTCATTCAGATCGAGAATGCCATGAATACAGGCGATGTGGTAACGCTGGGTGGCATCACCGGGACTGCAGAACGATTAAGCATTCGTTCGGTAGGCATTCGGGATCTTTCGGGCACCTATCACATCATTCCCTTCTCAAGCGTTGACACCGTTTCTAACTACATGCGCGACTACGGTAACCATGTCGGTGAGTACGGCATTGCTTATCGTGAGAGCATTGATGATGCGATTGAGCAGCTCCAGCTTGCCTTTAATGATCTGAAAGCCAGCGAAGAGTATGGCTATAAGATCCTTGCTGATCTGACGGTCGCCGGTGTTATAAGCCTGGGCGACAGCGCCGTCAATATTCGTGTGGTTATCAAAACCACGCCGGGCGATCAGTGGGGTGTTGGTCGGGCGTATAATCGTCTGGTCAAGCTGCGCTTTGATCAGGCGGGCATTGAGATACCGTTCCCGCATACCACGATGTACTTCGGTCAGGACAAGTCCGGTTCAGCGCCGCCTGCCAACCTGCGCATTATGCAGCAGGACTTCACTATCGATGGTAGCCCTGCTGGGCAGCCAAAGGCAGGTGAAAGTGAGGTAGATGACCGTTTTTCACCTCGCCGGAAAGATAAGTCTAGTGAGACGACTGAGCAAAATCTACCCACGGGTGACGATGTCTAATGCTTAGGCGTTAGCACACCTACTTTGCGTTTTGGGGCCGCCTTTGGGCGGCCCCACTGCGTTCTACGTTGTTAGAAATGTTCTTGGAACGGCTGTTAATTTGGTTGTTACTCTAGATAGTTCTCCGAATGCCTGCCTTCCAGGTAGATCGACTCACCTCCATCGACACATAACACTTGGCCGGTAACAAAATCGTTTTCCAGCAGGTAGTACAGCGCCTTTGTTAAGTGGGCGGGCGTTCCCTGCCGGTTAAGGGGGATGCCTTCCAGACGCCATGCAATATAGTCGTGGCTACGCTGGGAAGTGGGCAGTACTACGCCGGGAGAAATACCATTGACCCGGATACGCGGTGCGAATTCGAGTGCGGCCATTTGGGTCATCTCTTTCAGCCCCTTTTTAGACAACAAATACGCCGCATAAGGGTATTGATGATAGGCCACTTTATTGTCAATGATATTCACCACACAGCCGTTAGACACCGCGTTAGCAAAATGTTGAATTAACAACAGCGGGGTAAATAGGTTGACGCGAAACTGCGTCTCCAGGAGTGCCATGTCCGTTTGAGCAATGGGTGCGGCTTGGTAAGTGGAGGCGCTATTAACCAGCACATCTAAATGCGGAAAGCGCCGTATGGCGGCTTCAATCAGTGTATCCAGCGGATCGTGCAAAAAATCACAGGGCAGTATTTCGCACTCGCGCCCTTTGTTGCGGATAGTGCATGCTACCTCTTCAGCTTCATCTCGTGAGCTATTAACGTGGAGTGCAATATCATAACCTGCATCTGCTAACGCTTCTGAAAAATGCCGTCCCAAACGGGTAGCGCCCCCGGTCACTAATGCTGCTTTAGTCGTCATTGTTATCCCTGTCTTTAATCATTATATGGCGTGCTTCGTTTATCTTGCGTTTGTTATTAGTTGTTTGGTTGCTTGCACACTTAGAGCATAGCGCTAGTCTGAGGTATGATCATTACAGTGATTAAGAATATTTCGACTTCTCTCTAGTTGAGTAATCGTTATGTCAACAACGGCGTTACGAGCCGGGCGAGATACACGGCTGCATGAATGCCTCATCTCGATAGGCTCGAATATTGAACCTGAGATGAATGTCACACGAGCGTTGTCTCTTTTAAACAGCGAATGCGACCTGGTCACGCACTCTCAGCCAATCCGTACCTCCCCTGTTGGCTTTTTACAGCAGGCCGATTTTCTCAATGCCGCGCTATTGGTGCGCACGCCGCTTCCCTATGCAGCATTTCGGCTGTATTTAAAAGCGGTCGAGAACCGCTTGGGTCGCGTACGAGGTCTGAATAAATCAGGCCCACGAACCATGGATCTGGATATTGTGGCGTGGAATGGCGAGTTAATGGATCAGGGATACCTTGAGTATGATTACGTCAGGCTCCCTATCGATGAAGTGTTGGCCGCTAGTGGGCGCTCATTAACAATAAAGCATGAGCGGTAAAAATAATTAATGCTTTACCCGTTCAGGCCGATAAATACGTCACTGACGTTGTTATTGGCAAGTCGCCGGGCAGCGTAGTTACTTTGGCGCGATGCAAAACCGCTTTGAAAGCGTCATCGACGGGCTCAACAACAATATCGTCAATCTATCAGCGGCCCAGTCGCGCATCCAGGATGCAGATTACGCCCGGGAAGTTTCCAACTTGATCCGCGCACAAATTCTCCAGCAGGCGGGCATGGCGATTCTTGCCCAAGCTAACCAGCAGCCGCAGATGATCCTGCGTTTGCTGGAGATCCTGTAGCGTTGCTCTGCTATTTCATAACTGTTATCCATTCCTTTTTTTGACCTGCCTTTCGATATGACGGTTTAGAGTGCGTGCTTCTCTGCTTATGCATTCCAATTTGGCATGCGTTAAGCGTTTTTTTTCGTTTGTGGTCTTGTCTGGTAATTTGCTTTGATAACGCCATTCACCCCTGAACGGCAGGAAAATAATGGCAATGAACCTTCCCTTGTCGGCCATGGGGTCCATACTGAATTGGATGTCACAGAGAGCTGTAAAATGACTCAGTCTTCGTTTTTAGCCACCAATGTTATTCGTGATCGCTTCTCCAGCGCCATGTCGGCGATGTACCAAACGGAAGTCCCTCAATACGGCACGCTGCTAACGTTGGTTGAGCAGGTCAATCAGGAGACGCTTCGCCAGCAGCCAGAGTTACGCCGTCGCCTGGAGGCTCAGGGCGAGCTTGCGCGCCTGAGCGTAGAGCGCCACGGAGCGATTCGCGTGGGTTCAGCCGCAGAGCTATCCACGCTGCGCCGCCTGTTTGCCGTGATGGGCATGTATCCGGTGGGCTATTACGATCTTTCTGAAGCTGGGGTGCCGGTTCACTCCACCGCGTTTCGCCCTATTGAGGATGATGCGCTGGCCTGTAACCCGTTCCGTATTTTTACCTCGCTGCTGCGCCTGGAACTTATCGATAGTGCGCTGCTGCGCCAGCGTGCTGAGGAAATCCTCGCCCAACGAAATATTTTTACCCCCAAAGTGCGTGAGCTGATTGAACGCTTTGAGTCACAAGGCGGGTTAACCTCAGAGGAAGCAGGTCAGTTTGTTACAGAGGCCTTGGAAACGTTTCGTTGGCACCAGGATGCCACGGTCGATCTGGATACTTATCAAGCGCTGAGCGATGAACACCGCCTGATCGCCGATGTGGTGTGTTTTCGTGGACCGCATATCAACCATTTAACGCCGCGCACGTTGGATATCGATGAAGTGCAGCGCCGCATGCCAAGCGTCGGTATGAACCCGAAGGCTGTCATCGAAGGCCCGCCGCGCCGTGAAGCGCCCATTTTGCTGCGTCAGACAAGCTTTAAAGCGTTAGAGGAGTCGATCCGCTTTGCAGGCGATAACCAAGGCACGCACACTGCTCGCTTTGGCGAAATTGAGCAGCGTGGCATGGCGCTAACGCCGAAAGGACGCGCGCTTTATGACCAACTGCTGAATGAAGGTCGTCAACAAACGGCGGGACTTGATAACAACGCTCACCAAGCCGTTATGGATAAGGTCTTTACCACCATGCCGGACAGCGATGAGGCAATGCGCCGCGAAGGTCTGGCCTACTTCCACTATCACCTCACAGAAGCCGGAAAAGTTGCTACAGGCGATGCCAGTACCGATATGGACGCCCTAATTGCCAAAGGCCTGGTGGAAGCACAGCCGATTACCTATGAAGACTTCTTGCCGGTCAGTGCGGCGGGTATCTTTCAGTCAAACCTAGGCGGCGGCGAAAACGAAGCCTATGCGGGCAATGCCAATCGTGAAGCGTTTGAAGAGGCGCTCGGCGCCCCGGTGACTGATGAGTTGGCGCTTTATGCCGAAAGGGAGCAGGCTTCTAAGCAGCGTGTGCTGGCGTCATTAGCGGTTTAATCCACTTTCCAGCATGCGGTTGATACTCAGGCTGCCTAGCAGGCAGCCTGAGTTGTTTATACGCGGCATTCGGCACTCGCCGTTATATGCGCCACAAACCGACGTACTTTGCCCAGCTCGCCCAGGTGCTCAGGGTAGACAAGATAATACGCACTTTCGCTGTACAACCGATGCGGCCATGCGAGCACAAGGCGTTCGGCGGCCAGCTCTTCATCCACGGTAAAATGAGGCACTAAGGCAACGCCGCCGCCGGCCATGGCGGTGCGTACTAGCATGGGAAAGGTTTCAAAGCGGGTACCGTGGTAGCTGCGATCAGTGGCGATCTCTTGACCTGCAAACCAGTGGTGCCAGGCATCCGGGCGGGTAGACAGGTGAAGTAGTGGCAACTGGGCCAAGTCGCTCGCAGTATGGATGGGGTACCGAGCCAGAAGCGATGGGGCGGCAACCGCGACCATCTCCTCATCCACCAGCTTATGGCAGTCAAGGTTAGGCCAACTACCGTGACCGTAAAACAACGCAATATCAATATCCTGCTGCTCAAGATCAAAGTCTTCCACCCGGTCGTGAAATTCCAGACTAATGCCCGGATTGGCGGCTAAAAAGGAAGGAAGCTTGTCCGCTAGCCAGCGGCTGCCAAAGCTTGGCAGGGTGGCCACTTTAAGTACTTCACTGTTGCCGCTATAGGTCATGATGGCGTGGGTCGACATCTCAATCTGGGTGAGTACCTTACGTACATCACTTAAAAAGATGGCACCCTCCGGCGTGAGCACAAGCGTGCGTCTTACGCGGCGAAACAGCTTATGTTGCAACGCTGATTCAAGGTGGGCGACCTGCTTGCTGACGGCACTTTGGGTCAGGCTCAGCTCATCGGCCGCCCGGGTAAAACTCATATGGCGCGCTGCCGCCTCAAAGCACTGCATAGCGGCGGTTGAAGGAAGGTTGCGTGAGGCCAAAGGGGGGGGGCTCCTGATCACCTGTTCATCATGGTGATCATAGCGTATGAGGCGAGCAGATTCGCCTCATACGCAGCAGGTGCTGGGCTAGCGGTTAGTCAATAATCCCCTGCTCACGCGCCATGGCAAACGCTGCTTTGGGGCCATCCCAGAGTGAGGGCAGCAGGATCAGCGATACTGGCACGGCGGTAATTACGATGAATTGCTGCAGCGCGGCGATCTGTCCTTCACGCATGGCCAGCAGCACCGCAGCCATGATCGTCATGATCACGCCCCAGAAGGCGCGTAGAAAGGGGCTGGGCTCGTCGTGGCCGGCACCGACCATGGCAATGGAGTAACTCATGGAGTCGCCGGTGGTGGCCACGAAGATGGTCGTCAGCAGCAGGATCGCCAGCGCCATCCAGGTGCCGCCGGGCAATGCTTGGGCCAAGGCGAGCGTGGCGATGTCGAACTGAAAGTTCGTCAGCGCATCGGTCAGATCGATCACGCCGGTCAGCTGGTAGTAAATGCCCGAGCCGCCCAGCAGCGTGAACCAGACCGTGGTGGCGATGGGGGCGATGACCGCCACGGCCAGAATCATCTCGCGAATGGTGCGCCCGCGGGAGATACGCGCCACGAAGATCGCCATCAAGGGCGCAAAGGCGATGAACCAGGCGTAGAAAAACACGATCCACCACTGCATCCAATCCGCCGGTGCGGTTTCCGCGGTGGTGGTGACCATCTTGAAGAAGTCGTCCAGATACGTGCCCATGCCGGCAAAGTAGCTGTTGAACAGAAACAGTGTCGGCCCGAACAAAAAGATGACCGCGCCGATGCCCAGCGCCAGCATGACATTGAAGCGGCTCAAGAGCTGCATGCCCTTGTGCACACCGCTGACCGCGGAAAGCACGTACACCATGCCCAGGGTCGCCAGAACAAAAAGCCGGGTAACGAAGGTGTTGGGCAGCCCGAACAGCACCTCAAGGCCATGGCTGACCTGGGTGGCCAGAAAACCGACCGGCCCGACGGTGCCCGCTACTACCGCCAATACGCAGCAGGTATCCACCACGCCACCCAACGGACCACGCATCACGCGCTCGCCGAATAACGGGTAGAGCAGGGTGCGCGGTTGCAGTGGCTGGCCTTTCACGTAGTGGGCGTGGGCCAGCACGATCGCGGTGAGCGACCCCAGTATCGCCCAGCCGACGAACCCCCAGTGGGTGAACGACTGCGCCAGTGCCCCGGGCACCGCAGCGGCCACGCCTGGGTCGGTGTCGAAGGTAGGCGGCACGTTCACGAAGTGATAGATCGGCTCACCGGCGGCAAAAAAGACGCCCCCACCGCCCAGTAGCGTACACAGGATGATCGAAAGCCACTTGAAGGTACTCAGCTCCGGTTTATCCAGGTTGCCGATCTTGGCGTTGCCGGCCGGGGTCAGCACAAGTCCGATGGCGATAAAGAACGTCAACAGCATCAGAAACTGGAAGTAGGTGCCGAAGGTCAGCGCGCTCCAGGCAAAACCCTGGCTGATCGAGTCGGCGACAAGGTCCAGGTCGTAAAAGGAAAGTGCTAGAAAAAGCACGATAAATCCTATGCTTAGCGTGAGTACGATGGGGTCGCCAAGCGATGGGTGCTTATGGCTTTCAGCACCGGAGGTTGGTTGGTTCATCAATAAGAACACCTTGGGTGGAACATGAGGAAACAGCGCAAATGCGGAAAGCGCAGCAAAAAAAAAGCGCCATTCATTGAATGGCGCGAGGACAGGAAACTGGCGCTAGTATATCGTGCCACTAGACCAAAGTCGAACGCGATTAAAGGGGAGGCTTAAAATGAGGGCTGGAAAACAGGCCAATGCCCCCCCATTGAAGCACTGCAAAAACAGCGACGGTGCTTCTATTGGCGGGCCAGTCACACCTATCGTCGCTTTTGCTACCAGTGGTACAGCAACGAGGCACTGGTGGTGTTATCGGTACGTTCGCTGGCATCATCCGGCGGTTGAGAGTTGTGCTTAACCTCATGCGACAAGCGTAACGACATACGAGAGTTGAGCCGTGCGGTGAGCGCCGTTAGCGATCTGCCTGTGGTGTTTTTATCGGTATATTCCACCGACATTTCTTGATCAATATCGGCGTAGTCCGAAAATCCCCAATGATAGACCAGGGCGGTATAGGCAACCGCGAGCTGTTCGTTGTCGGCATCACGCAAGCGGTCATTTCGGTAGCCGGGGCCTGCCTCAAGCGAGAGTGAATGGCGCGAGCCTTCTAACAGCTGGCGCCCATACCCGCCAATCATGGAAAGTTGCTGGTCGTAGCCCGCAAAGCGATCTTTCTCCCAGCGGGCAAATCCAAATACATAGTGCGGGCCTTTAAAATCGTAGCGCTCGCGGGCAGCGAGCAAATATTGCTCGGCGCTGGTTTCGCCATCCTTACTCACGTTCCGCACCTCGCCGCGCAGCGAGTGAATAAAATTGCCGGTTAGCCAAGTCAGGCGGGTTTTGCCAATCAGTGTCTGGCTATTGGTGTTGCCAGAAAGGTGCGTAAAGCCAAGTTCAGCGTCGCCGCTAAAAATCGGCGCGTCGTCGGTAGGCGGCGGAGGTGCATAAAAAGGATTAGCGGCCGCAGGACTGATAAGCACAAGGCTGAAAAAAGTAGCGCTGACAAACAGGCAATAGCTCGCCGAAATAACGCGGTTAAATATACTGAACACCCAACGCTTCCCTTAATGACAGAAAAGATGGCGATTAACGCCCCCTTACCGCGCATGTCATAATGACGCTGTCGCGCACTTTGAGTTCCACCATGACTAATTCCCGCCCCCGTACCTTAGCTGAATTACAGCGCTGGCGCCGTACGCGCACTAAGCGGCGTTGGTATAAACGCAGTTTTCGTTTGCAAGTGATGTTGCTGGTGGGGTTACTGCTGGCCGGCATGCTACTGGCTCAGGGGGCATATCTCAATCATCGTAAGGCCGATATCATCAGCCATCAAATGGGCGAGAGGGCGTTGGCGGTGGCGAAAACAGTGGCAGGCATGCCACAGCTCGTTAGCGCCTTTGACACGCCTGACCCGGCGATGATTATTCAGCCGCTGGCAGAGCGGGTGCGTATAGAAACCGGAGCGCGCTATGTGGTCGTGGGCAATGCGCAGTCGATCCGCTATTCACACCCCGTGCCTGAGCGCCTTGGCGAGGCGATGGTGGGCGGCGATAACGACCAGGCGCTGATTTATGGGCAGTCCTACGTGTCCGAGGCGACCGGCACGTTAGGCACCGCCATGCGCGGAAAAACGCCCGTTTGGGATGAAGAGGGTAATATTATCGGGCTCGTTTCCGTCGGCTTTATGATGGATCGGGTCGAAATGGATGTTGCCCGTTATACAAGCTTTGGTTGGGTACTGGTTGGGCTGATGATTGTGCTGGGGTTTGCCGGGGCATACTGGCTTTCCCAGCACCTTAAAAAGGTCATTCTGGGTCTGGAACCTTATGAAATCGCCCGCTTGGCGATGGAAAAAGAAGCGATCCTGCAATCCATTCACGAGGGGATTCTGGCCGTCAACCGGGATGGCCACATCACGCTGGTCAACCAGCAGGCCAAACGCTTTCTTAACCTGCCCGATGAGCACGTCATACTGGGGCTGCCGATTCAGGACGTGGTGCCTAACACTCGTTTACTGGAAGTGCTGAAGCACGGTGAGCAGGAGTTTGACCAGCAGATGTGGCTGGGCGATCACCCGGCCATCGTCAATCGGGTGCCCATTCTGCATGATGGTGAAATCGAAGGAGCCGTGGCCACGTTCCGTAGCCGCCGCGAAATTGTTGATCTTTCCCAAGCGCTTACCCAGGCAAGCCGCGATGTGGATATGCTGCGTGCCCAGGCGCATGAGTTCTCCAATAAGCTCTATACCATTTCAGGGCTCCTCCAGCTTGAACGCATCGATGAAGCGCTGGCGCTGATTCATCAGGAAACCGAGCGGGCTCAAGCTCAAATGAGTTTTTTGATGCGCCATGTTGCCGACACGGTGCTCAGTGGTACGTTGCTGGGTAAGCTTACCCGGGCGCGCGAGCTGGGCGTAACGCTTGAGATCGACGAGCAGAGCTCGCTCTCCTGCCCACTAACGCCCACTGGGCAAGAAGTCATGATGAGCGTGGTCGGTAATCTACTGGATAATGCTTGCCATGCCGCGCTTAATGGCCCGAATAGCAGTATGCCCAGCGTGCGGCTGTTTTTCACCGATCTGGGGGAGCAATTGCTGCTCGAAGTAGAGGATAATGGGCCAGGCGTGCTACCCGAACATGCTGAATCAATATTCGAGGAAGGCTTTTCTACCAAAACGGGCAAGCACTGCGGTATCGGCCTGGCGCTGGTGGCAAGGTTGTGTCGCCAGCATGGCGGAGCCATCACGCTTGAGGAGAGCGAACTGGGCGGAGCCTGCTTTATTGCGGTGCTGGACCGCTCGCTATGCGCTGAACCTGATACGCACTACTCACCATAATAATGACGACCGTAAGAGGAGTGAGCATGTCTGCAGCTCAATACGGCATTCTGATTGTCGAAGATGATTTTCGCATTGCCGATATTCATAAAGCGTTTATTGAACAGGACGAAGGCTTTTATATCGCAGGCGTTGCTCGTAACGGCAGCGAAGCCAAGGCGTTAATGGCGGAACAGGCTGCCGCTATCCACCTGGTATTGCTGGACGCCTATCTGCCTGATGTAGAAGGGTTGGAGCTTCTATGGGCGATCAGGCGTGACTACACCCATGTGGATATTGTGATGGTCACCGCCGCCCGCGAGGTAGAAACCATCAGCGAGGCGCTGCGTGGAGGCGTATTTGATTATCTGATCAAACCGATTGAAGCTGCCCGCATGGAGCAGATGCTGGCTCGTTTTCGTCGTGAGCGCGAAGTGCTTTCAGGGCGTAACGAGATGAACCAGGACGAGCTGGATCACGTGTTTAAAAGACTGCAGCCAGGCGAGGCGCCGCGCCCGACGCCCAGCGCGCTGCCCAAAGGCATCGACCGGCTAACGCTGCGCCGAGTGGGGGAGGCCATGGCCGCTGAGGCGACGCCGCTGACCGCCATGCAGGTTGCCCGCATTATGGGGGCTAGTCGCTCAACCGCTCGACGCTACCTGGAGTTTCTGGTGGCTGAACAAAGAGTCAGTGCCGAACTTGGCTACGGTGATGTGGGTCGGCCAGAGCGGCGCTATCAGCTGCTTGAGGCCGCCCATAGCTGGCTTAAGTCGCTTTAGGTTGGCTGGTTAACGTGCTTGTGAACAAAATGAACAAAATGCGCACAAAGAACATTTTGTTTTTTATGTTCACAAGCTTGTCGTAAAGGCCCGGCGCTTCTAACGTTCGCGGCGTAACCACGACATAATAACAGTGGACCACACAACAACATTTATATGTGGAGAACGCCAAATGACCGTACTTTCCTTGAAGCGCTTAGCCGTGATCGCTCTACCGATGGCTGCCCTGGCAGGCATGACGGCCTCCGTTCAGGCACAAGAGTGGACACCGAGCAAATCGGTTGAGTTCGTGGCACCCGCCAATCCGGGTGGCGGCTGGGATACGCTGGTACGCACTGTATCGCGCGTTATTCAGCAAGAAGGGCTTGCTGACGAGAACTATGCTGCTATCAACGTACCAGGCGGCGGCGGTGCCGTGGCTTGGGCGCAAATCGCTCGTGATAGCGGTAATCCGCATAAGCTGTTTGCCACTAGCCCGCCGATCATTCTGGTGCCTCTGGCCGGTGCCTCACGCTATGACCACACTGATTTCACGCCGGTTGCTCGCCTGATTACTGACTACTCCATTGTACTGGTGTCGGCGGACTCTGAGTACGAGACGATCAACGACCTGTTTGATGCACTCAAGGAGAATCCTGGCTTAAGTGTAGGCGGCGGCAGTGCGCCAGGCTCCATGGACCATATCTCTATTGCGGGTCTGGCATCCGCAGCGGGCCTTGAGGCTTCAAGTGTCAACTACATTCCGTTCTCCGGCGGCGGCGATGCCATGACTAACCTGATGGGCGGTCATATCGAAGCGGTAATTACCGGTGCCGGTGAGTCGGTGGGGCAGCTGGGTGAAGGCAGTCAGATCCGTGCGCTAGGTGTCTCTTCACCGGAGCGCCTGGGTGGCGGTCTGGCCGAAGTGCCGACCTATCAAGAGCAGGGTGTGGATTACACCTTCGATATTTGGCGCGGCATAATGGGCACCCCGGATATGCCGGAAGAAGCAGTGACCTACTATCAGGACCTGTTTGCCGAAATGCTCGAAACTGATGGCTGGCAGGAAGCTCGCGACCAGTTGGGTTGGATCGATGCCTACCAGAACAGTGAAGAGTTCGGTGTCTTCCTTGATGAGCAGCAAGAGCAGTTCAGCGGCGTGTTAAGCGAACTGGGCCTACTGCGTCAATAAATAACCTATAGTGCTATAGCGTGTTATCCCGGTGGCCTCGTTGTGCCGCCGGGAATGCCTGTTCGTGACGATTAGGTACGTGCTCCTCGGAGAAACTCCAATGACGAAATTAAATACCAATCAGTGGTTAGCGCTGGTGTTGGCATTAGTGGCGGCTGCGTATATCGCCATGGCATGGCAAATCCCCACCTTTCCCTTGCCGCGACCGGTCGACTCTGACCTGTTCCCTAAAGTACTCGGCTTTTCGCTGCTGATTCTCTCTGTGTTTCTGTTTTTCGAGAAACCCTCACCGCTTGCCGGTGCCGATGAGATTGATCACGACGCGCAACAAGGCCCGCTGCTGATGACGCCATGGGGACGCGTGATTGTTACGTCACTGGCCATTGCCGCGTATGCGCTACTTCTGGTGCCATTGGGGTTTGTACTGGCCTCAACGCTTTTGTGCACGGGGTTAACGGCTTACTACGGCTATCGTCGTCATGCGGTCAACCTGGCGACATCGCTAGGGGTTGTGTTGGCGCTGTATCTGACGATGACACGGGTGATGGATGTTTACTTGCCGACCGGTGTTATCCCCTTCTAATGCCGATGTGGTAATGCCTCCTGCGTTGTTTCTGGGCTGGTTTTTAAGCTGGTTTTTAAGCTAGTTTTTAAGAGAGTAGATCCCATGGATGCCTTAAATAATTTGATGTACGGCTTCGGCATCGCGCTTGAGCCTATCAATATCGCTTACGTATTTGCCGGTGTGTTTGCCGGTACGATTATCGGCATGCTGCCCGGCCTTGGGCCGATCAGCGCGCTGGCTTTAATGATTCCTATCACCTTTGCCATGGAGCCTTCATCCGGCTTGATCCTAATGGCAGGGGTGTACTATGGCGCCATTTTCGGTGGTTCCACCTCCTCTATCCTGCTCAATGCCCCGGGCGTTGCAGGTACGGTCGCCACGTCTTTTGATGGCTACCCAATGGCCAAAAAAGGCATGGCGGGTAAAGCGCTGGCCATTGCCGCCTACTCCTCGTTTGTGGGGGGGACCATCTCGGTTATCTTCTTGATGCTGGTCGCGCCCTTGCTCTCCAAGGTAGCGGTCAGCTTTGGCCCTGCTGAGTACTTTGCATTAATGGTGCTGGGCTTAACCGCCGTGGTCTCATTGTCGGATAAGTCGCTGATCAAAGGCCTCATCGCCGCTGTGGTCGGGGTGATCATCTCGATTGTGGGCATCGACCTGCAAACCGGTACCGAGCGCTTTACCTTTGGCTCTATTCAACTGCTGGATGGCATCGACTTCCTGGTCGTGGCATTGGGTATCTTTGCGTTAGCCGAAGTGTTCTACATGCTGCTGCGCGGCGGTGGCGGTAAAGAAGCCCCGCGTAATGCCATTGGTTCGTTAAAACTCACTCGAAGTGAAGTAAAAGAGATTGCAGGCCCTGTCAGCCGTAGCTCTGTACTTGGGTTCTTTACTGGCGTACTGCCGGGCGCGGGGGCGACGATTGGCTCGTTTCTGGGCTACAGCATGGAAAAGCGTCTTGCCAAAGACGGTGACACCTTCGGTAAGGGTAATATTAAAGGCGTTGCGGCGCCGGAAGCAGCCAACAACGCGGCGTGTACCGGCTCGTTTGTACCGCTTTTAACCTTGGGTGTACCGGGCTCGGGCACCACGGCGGTACTGCTGGGTGCGCTACTGGTGATGGGCGTTACACCAGGCCCGATGATGCTTGAGCAACGCCCGGATGTGTTCTGGGGTGTGGTAGCCAGTATGTATATCGGCAACATCTTCCTGCTGGTCTTGAACCTGCCGCTGATCCCGCTGATTGCCAAAATCCTCGACCTGCCCAAGCCGCTGCTGCTCTCACTGATTCTGATTTTCTGCATGATCGGCGTGTATGGCATGAGCTTTAGCGTGTTTGATCTGTTGCTGCTGTTGGGCTTTGGCCTGTTGGGCTTGGGCATGCGTCTGTTTGGCTTCCCGGCGGCGCCGCTGATCCTGGCGTTGATTCTGGGCAATATCATGGAAGAATCCATGCGCCGTGCGCTGCAGATCTCTGGCGGTGACTGGATGACGTTTATTGATAAGCCAATCTCGCTCTCTCTGCTGCTGATTGCCCTGCTGTCGCTGGGTCTGCCGCTGCTGAAGAAGCGTCGCAAGCGCGCTATTGCCGAGTAGACGGTATCGTCTCAACATTGGACGCGTGGCTGATAAGCGCCCTGGGTTAACCTAGGGCGCTTTTTTTAAGCGCTAGCGCTGCGTTGGCGCTGCTCTTCGGCAGCTTCACGAAGGCGCTCCATGGTGATTTCCTGAACGGCGCCATGGCTGCTTCGGATATGCGACCCCAGGCGTTGGGCGGCGAGCTGAGCATCGTTTTCGTCAAGAGCCGTCAGAATGGCGGCGTGTTCGCGATAGGTGGCATCAACCCGGTCATCGCGGGTGAAGTCCAAGCGTCGAATGACGCGCAGGCGCTCGGTAATTTCACGATGAATACGGCTCATCTCCTGATTGCCAGCGGCCACCACTAAATCGCCATGGAAACTTTCATCCAGTGCACGAACCGTACTGCCCACCGCCCGATCAGCGTGGCTGGCGGGATTCCAGATATCGCGTAAAGTTCGCAGCACCAGCGGCTTTTCAGGCAGGGCACAAAGCTTGTGAACGGCCGCCTGTTCCAGAGTAATGCGTAGGTCGTAGAGTTCAGCGATCTTCTGGAAGTCCAGCGGCTTCACCTGCCAGCCGCTGCGAAAGAGCACATCGACATACCCCTCTCGCTGGAGCTGAAAAAGCGCTTGGCGCACCGGGGTTCGGCTTGCCTCCAGCCGGTCACCGATATCGCCTTCGCTAAATTTATCGCCGGGAAGAAGGCGAAACTCGAAAATATCGTCTTTCAACGCATCGTAGACACGGTCAGCGATGGATGATTTACGCAACGCCATGGCAATAGGCCTTATTGAGAGAGGCCGCCGCATGATGCGGCGGCACGCCAGCAGCAATGTGAATGCCTTAAACTTCAATACTCAGCAGCGGCTCCCCTGGCGTTACCGCTCGGCCCGTGGTGACGTGCATAGCGCTTATTGTGCCAGAGTGTGTCGCCATGACTTCAAATTCCATCTTCATGGCTTCAACAATCACTAACGGATCGCCTTTGATGACGTTATCGCCGGGTTGCACAAGGCACTTCCAGATATTGCCCGCAATCTCGGCACTGATCAGCTCGCCATAGCCAGCCAGGTCATCCGCCTCTGCGGGGGGCGGTGCTTTGGCCAAACGGTCCAGAGCCTTCTCTTCGCTTTCACGCCATAGCGCCACCTCTTTCGCGTAGGCATCCTGTTGAAGGGCGCGAAATTCGGCGATGGCCTGCTGGTTGACATCTAAAAATGCCTGGTGTGATTTCAGGTCAAACGTATCTTCCTCGATCTCGATAGCTAGCTTACCCGCCCTAAACTGATCGCGCAGGTTATCCAGTTCATCCTCGCTGACCGGGTAGTAGCACACTTGATCGAAAAAGCGCAGTAGCCAGGGAGCGCCTTCTGAAAACTGTTTGTTTTTTAGATGCTTGTTCCAGATGGGCAGAGTGCGCCCCACCAGCTGATAGCCACCGGGCGAGTCCATGCCGTAAATACACATATAAATGCCGCCGATGCCGACGGTGCCTTCGGCAGTATAGGTGCGCGCCGGGTTGTATTTGGAGGTCAGCAGCCGATGTCGAGGGTCCAAGGGCACGGCGCAGGGCGCTCCCAAATACACATCGCCTAGCCCCAACACTAAATAACGCGCCGAATAGAGCACATCCTTGACCTCGTCACGGTTGGCGAGGCCATTGATGCGCTGCATGAAATCGACGTTGTTAGGCAGCCAAGGGGCGGTGTCGCGCACCGATTGACGATACTTTTCCACCGCTTCCAGCGTCGCGCTATCTTCAAACGCCATGGGAAGATGAATCACCCGGCTGCGCACCTTCAGCTCGTCGGTCGGTGGCAGGGTGGCTTCCAGGTCGAGCAGGTAGGTCATCAATGCCTGCTGGGTCAGCGTCAGCGGGTCGTAGCGCAGTTGAAGCGAACGCACGCCGGGGGAAAGCTCAAGCAGACCACGCGGCTGGATATCGGCAATCGCCTCCATCAGTGCGTGGAGGCGCATACGCGCGCCTAAATCCAGCACATTAGGACCGTATTCCAGCAAAATGTACTGATCGCCTGCCTGACGGTAGGTAACTTCCGGGCGCTCCTGCATCGCCTCAAGGTGGGCCAACACAGTGGCGGAGAGGCCGTTGAACGGCGCCAGGTCGGCGCTGTTTAGGGTCACGGCAGGTGGCGCGGACAGGTACTTGACGGCCAGCTCCTGGCGTTCTGCGAGCTTGACGGCGGTGGCGTTGTCGATGGCGACAAAGCGGATAGTATCGCCGGGTTTGACCTGACCCACTTTCCACAGCTCGGCCTTGGCGATGGTAACCGGGCAGACAAACCCACCCAAGCTGGGGCCATCTCGGGTCAGAATAACTGGCATATCACCCGTGAAGTTAATCGAGCCGATCGCATATTCGCAGTCATGAATATTTGAAGGGTGTAGCCCCGCTTCACCGCCATCTGCCCGGCTGAATTCAGGTTTAGGGCCATTCAGGCGAATGCCCAACCGGTTGGAGTTGTAATGGACTTCCCAGTCCTGTTGAAAGAAGTGCTCGATGGAGTCTTCGGTAAAGAAGTCGGGCGCGCCGTGCGGGCCGTAGAGCACGCCTATTTCCCAGTGGCTCGGGTAATTCGGGATGAGCGCCGGGTCAACGGGGGCAGGGTCGTGGGTGGGCGCTGGCGTGGTGCAGGCAGGTAACCCCGGCTGGCTGATGCCGAGCAGATCGCCTGGGCGCAGCGGTCGCCCGCCGTGACCGCCAAACTGGCCAAGGGCAAAGGTAGCGCGGCTGCCAAGATACACTGGTACATCAAATCCACCACGCACAGCAAGGTAAGTGCGACACCCTCGGTTGGCTTTGCCCACCACGAGCGTTTGGCCGGCGGTGACGTGGATAGGCGTCCAGAAATCCACCGGAGTATCGTCGAGTGTGGCGTCGGTGACGGCGCCGGTCAGCGCCACGACGGTCGCCTGATGAAACGTAAGGCTTGGACCTATCAGCGTGGCTTCCAGCCCGGCAGCCTCTGGGTGGTTGCCGACAATCCGGTTGGCGATGCGAAAGGCGAAGTCATCCATCGGGCCGCTGGGCGGCACGCCGATGTTCCAGTAGCCGACCCGTCCCGGGAAGTCTTGCACCGTGGTGTAAGTACCTGGATAGACTACCTCGGCAACGCAGGGTTGAAAGTGAAAGCTTTCCAAAGCGCGGGTCGAGACCTTGCCTTCGGCAAAACTCGCTTGGGCGACCACCTGACGCAAGTAGTCAAGGTTGGTGGCAATACCCATCAGGCGGGTTTCATCCAGTGCTTTACGCAGCTTGGCCAGAGCATCCGCGCGGTCGTTACCATGCACGATCAGCTTGGCGATCATGGGGTCGTAGTGAGCGGATACCTGGCTGCCATTTTCGACCCAGGTGTCGATACGCACGCCATCACCGGGCCAGTGTACGTCGGTTAATTCACCGGGCGAGGGCTGAAAATCCTTTAACGGGTTTTCGGCATAGATGCGCACTTCCATGGCCGCACCGCTCAAGCTGAGCGTAAAATTAGCCAGGTCCAGGTGGTCGCCCGCGGCGATCTTGAGCATCCATTCGATCAGGTCAAGGCCGGTCACGGCTTCGGTGATTGGGTGCTCTACCTGCAGTCGGGTGTTGACCTCCAGAAAGTAGAACTCATCACGCTCGGCGTCGTAGATGTACTCAACGGTACCCGCTGAACGGTAGTTGACCGATTCACCCAGCGCCACGGCCGCATCCAGCATCCTTTGACGGGTGGCCGTGGGCAGGCTGGGGGCCGGCGTCTCTTCCACGACTTTCTGATTGCGGCGTTGCAGTGAGCAGTCACGCTCACCTAATGCCACTACGTTGCCGTGGCCATCGCCGATAATCTGGACTTCCACGTGGCGGGCACGGGCGATAAAGCGCTCAAGAAAGACGCCGCTGTCGTTAAAGAAATTTTTGCCCTGGCGTTGAACGGTTTCAAAGGCGTCTTGCAGCTCTTTGGCACTATTGCAGCGGGTCAGTCCGATTCCGCCGCCGCCTGCGGTGCTTTTGAGCATGACCGGGTAACCCAGGCGTTCAGCGGTGGTCAGTGCCTCTTCCACGCTGTCGAGCAGCCCACTGCCTGGGGCTAGCGGCACGCCTGCTGCTTCGGCCAGCTCACGGGCACGGTGCTTTAACCCGAACTCGCGCATCTGTGTGGGCGTGGGGCCGATAAAGACGATGCCCTCACGCTCACAGGTTTCGGCGAAGTCGGCATTTTCAGACAGAAAGCCGTAGCCGGGGATAATGGCCTGCGCACCGGTCTTTCGGGCGGCATCCAGAATCTGGCGTTTATCCAGGTAAGTTTCGCTGGCGCCATTGCCTGTAAGGGTCACGGCTTCGCTGGCGCTTTCCACATGCAGGCTGTGGCGGTCTTCATGGGAATAGACAGCAACGCTGCCGACACTGAGCGCCTTTAAGGTGCGGTTGGTACGTACGGCGATTTCACCGCGATTGGCAACTAATACTTTATTGAACATGGGTCGTAGCCTCGTTATGCGTGGGAGGTTTGCGCCTTGATGTAGGCACGCCAGCCACCAAACTCGGTGACATCCTGAGCATCTGTGATTCCATGCCCTTCGCAGATAAAGCCGTTGATCCAGCGGCCGTCGGCAAGCTCGACACTGCCGATACCCAGCGGCGCGGGGATCAGGTCGACAAACGAGCCAAATTCCGACGCGGCCATTTCCCATACTTCAACAATGATGGCGGCACCGTTTTCGTGAACGCGCTGCAGGCCGGGCTTGGGCGGTACGGTGTTGGGCAGGGCAAACAAGCGGTAATTGGCGGACGTTGTCGTGGACGCCACGCGCCAGGCATGGCGCTCGGTCAGTTGGGTATTCAGCGGCATGCCGGAAAGATGAGCGCCTACCACAGCGACCTGAACGGTGGGGACGGCAAGGGTGGTATGAACGGTTTCCGGCGGGCGTGCCTGGTCAGTGGCACCCAGCGGCGTCGGGTGGGCATTTAGCCAGCGGCTGGCCAGGGTCTGCAGTTCCCGATCCTTCCAGGCGCCGCTCACCAGGGTAACGCCAAAAGGCAGTCCATCGTCGCGGAACCCGGCGGGTACCGCCAATGCGCAAAAATCGGCCAGGTTAACGAAGTTGGTATAGGTGCCGAGCTGGCTATTGAGCGTTAACGGGTCAGCATTAACCGCTTCGATAGTGGGCGCGGTAGGGGCGGTGGGGACTAACAGGCCATCGATATCATCCAAAAGATTATCGATCACCCTAACCAGCTCTTCCTTGCGGTATTGCGCCTTGAACGTATCGGTGGCGCTGTATTTACCCGCGTTACTAATAATGCCGCGCACCACGTCATTCATGTTCTGGGCATGTTCGGCCATGAAGGTTTCCACGGCGGCGTGGCGCTCTGCTACCCACGGCCCTTCATAAAGCAGGGCGGCCAGTTCAAGCATGGGGGCAAAATCAAGTTCGACGAGCGTTACCCCTTCAAGCTTTTGCCATTTTTCCACGGCCGTTTGCCATGCCTTTTCAGCCACCACGTCGCCGAAGAACTGGGGCGACTGGGGAATGGCAAGCCTGGCTAGCGGGCCAGGACGGCGTATGGCCGGGGCATCCAGGGGGAGGGCGCTTGGCGCCTTGCGTGAGAAAGCGTCGGCAGGCTCGAAGCCGGCCATTAGCTCGGCGATCTGCCCGGCATCATTGACAGTCAACGAGAAGATGGAGACGCAGTCCAGCGAGCGGCACGCCGGTACTACACCATCAATGCTGAACAGGCCTTTGGTGGGTTTAAGCCCGACCAGGTTATTTAAGCCAGCGGGCACGCGACCGGAGCCTGCCGTGTCGGTACCCAGTGAGAATGGCACTAGCCCGCGTGCCACCACGGACGCCGACCCAGAACTCGAGCCGCCGCTCACCACTTCAGGATTGAAGCTATTGGCCACGGCACCAAACGGCGAGCGGGTACCCACCAGGCCGGTGGCAAACTGATCCAGATTGGTCTTGCCGATGAGTACTGCGCCCGCGGCGCGCAGCTTGTCAATCAGAGCAGCGTCACGGGTGGGTTGATAGGCGTAGGCCGGGCAGCCCGCCGTGGTGGCAAACCCGGTGGCATCAATGTTGTCTTTCGCCGCAAACGGAATGCCGTAAAGCGGCAACTTGTCTATCTTGCCGTCTGCCTCGTCCAGACGTGTTTGAAGTGCTGCCAGGGCATGAGCCAGCCCCTCCTGGTCGAGAAGTGAAATCCAGGTATTGTCGGCACTATCAAGTTTGGCCAGTTGCGTGATCAATTCACCGAGTAAGGCTCCCGGGGTTGCGCCCTCGTTATATGCCTGCCGCCATTGTTCGAGTGTCCAGCCGCGTGTGGTCATCATGTTTGGCCCTTGGTTATCCATGGTCTTGTATACAAGTCATTTTGCAAACCACAGGCCAAGAAAATGCTAAATGTTTTAAAAACAGAAGCTTGGCGATAAAAGGATAAAAATGGACAGTTTTTATGCACTTTTATCGTGCGAATCAGACCGCTTTAGCACCAATGAAGTGCTTTAAGACCCTGAATCAAAGATGGAAAACTCCTGTAAAACAACTTGTATACTTTTTATATGGTTGAATTTTTTATGTTTTTTTAAAGTGTGGAACGCATCGTGCAATGTGCAGGACGAGTTACAGGCGCTTTCAGGCAATTGAGTACACCTGATTAATGACAAATATCTAGCTGCCCGCTTGCAGCTTGGGGATGCGAAACATGAACTTGAAAAAACAGGCACTGCTGGGTCTTTCTGCACTGGCCCTTTCGGTATCGTTTCATGCGTCAGCCAATGATGACCCTATCAAAGTGGGTATCCTTCACTCCCTTTCTGGCACCATGGCTATCAGTGAGTCGACGTTAAAAGACACTGTTGAAATGCTGATCCAGCAGCAGAACGAAGCCGGTGGTCTGCTGGGTCGTCAGCTGGAAGCCGTGGTAGTGGACCCGGCCTCCAACTGGCCGCTGTTTGCCGAACGCGCCCGCGAGCTGCTGGCCCAGTATGAGGTAGACGTGGTGTTCGGCAACTGGACATCGGTATCACGTAAAGCGGTGCTGCCGGTGTTTGAAGAACTCAATGGTCTGTTGTTCTACCCGGTGCAGTACGAGGGAGAAGAGTCGTCTGCAAACGTCTTCTATACCGGTGCCGCGCCCAACCAACAGGCGATTCCCGCTGTCGAGTATTTGATTAACGAAGTCGGCATTGAGCGCTTTGCTCTGGTGGGTACCGACTATGTCTATCCGCGCACCACCAACCGCATTCTCGAAGCGTTTCTGAAAGATGAGCACGGCGTGGCAGGCGACGACATCATGGTCAACTACACGCCCTTCGGCCACTCCGACTGGCAGAACATCGTCTCCGAGATTCGTCGCTTCGGTGAAGAGGGCAAGTCTACCGCGGTGATCTCGACCATCAACGGCGACGCCAACGTGCCGTTCTACCGCGAGCTTGCCAACCAGGGTATTGATGCCGCTGATATTCCAGTGATTGCGTTTTCGGTAGGTGAGCAGGAGCTTTCCGGTATCGACACTGCGCCGCTCGTTGGCCATCTGGCTGCCTGGAACTACTTCATGAGCGTGGATACCGATGACAACTACGACTTTATCGACGCCTGGATTGAGCACACCGGTAATGAAGAAGCGGTCACCAACGACCCAATGGAAGCCCATTACATCGGTTTCAACATGTGGGCCGAGGCGGTGCGTAAAGCGGGTACCACCGATGTAGGCGCGGTGAAGGATGCCATTATCGGCGTGAGTGTGCCCAATCTCTCGGGTGGCTATGCGGCGATGATGCCCAACCACCACATCACTAAGCCGGTACTGATTGGCGAAGTGCAGGACAATGGCCAGTTCGATATCGTCTGGCAAACGCCCTCAACCGTTGCCGGCGATGCCTGGTCCGACTACTTGCCCGGCTCGCGCGACCTGATTGCCGATTGGCGCAAGCCCATGGAGTGCGGCAACTTCAACGTTGTGAACGGCTCATGCGGTGGCAGCACCGCTACTGAAGAAGCCGAAGCGGCGCTCGCCGAATAATACTGGCCACCCCTTGCCGCCCGCCTGATCGGGCGGCAAGGGAGCACGCTAACTCTCCACCTTGACCACCAAAGGAACAACCCCATGAGGCGTTTCCTTTCCTGGGGGTTTTTGTGCGCTGTGTTGTTGGGCATAACACTCAACGTACAGGCACAGACAGGCCCCGATACTTCTGATAATGACGCCGCGCTTGAGCTTCTTGAGGCGCTGGATGTCGATTCCTACCGCGATAAAGGCGAGGCGATTACCGCCATATTGCAAAGCGACGACGAGCGCGCCCGTGATTGGCTGCAGGCTCTGCTGGATGGCCGCTTGCAGCGTGCCGACGATGGTCAGTTTGTTGTCGTACTCGATAACAGTGGCCGAGAGTGGCCGGTGGCCGACGCCTTGACGAATGAACCGCTGGGTGAGATGTCACGCCGCGACCTGGACCGCGTGGGCATCAATAACGCCCTGCGAAACCAGCTGCGCAGCGCGATTGCTGTGGTGGACCTTTACTCGCCCAATCTGGATCGCCGCCGTATCTCTGCCGAACGTTTGCTGGGTGAAGTCGATGGTGAGCTGCTTGAACCCATCAATGCGCTCATTCTGGAAGAAAAGGATAGCCAGGTACGTTATCGGCTGAGCCAAGCGGTCGCCATTTACCGTGCTGAGCAGGGTGAAATGGCGGGTATCGAAGCGCTAACCGGAAGCCTTCATCCACGCGCTAGAGTTGCGCTAAGTCGTGCGGCCAATGGCGACGACACCGTAGCTGCGGATGCCGCCCGCGCCGCGCTTGCCAGCGTGGAACAGAACCTGAAAATCAACCGTGGGGTTGAAACGCTCTACTTTGGCTTGAGCCTGGGGTCAGTGCTGGTACTGGCCGCCATTGGTCTTGCGATTACCTTTGGCGTGATGGGCGTCATCAACATGGCCCACGGTGAGCTGATGATGCTGGGCGCCTACACTACCTGGATGATGCAACAGCTGTTGCCCGGCCAGCCGGGGCTGGCGTTGATTCTCTCTATTCCGGCAGGTTTTCTGGTCGCCGCATTGGTGGGGGTTGCCATTGAGCGCAGCGTGATTCAGTTTTTGAAAGGCCGCCCGCTGGAGACGCTCCTCGCCACCTTCGGTATCAGTCTGATCCTGCAGCAGCTGGTGCGTACGGTGATCTCGCCGCTCAACCGCACGGTAATTACTCCGGAGTGGATGAGCGGGTCGCTCATTATCAATGACGCGCTGTCGCTGACCATAAACCGCATGGTGGTACTGGGTTTTGCGCTGGTGGTGTTTGCCGGTTTGATGCTGATCATGCGCCGCACCCGCCTGGGCCTTGAAGTACGTGCCGTGACCCAGAACCGCGCTATGGCACGCTCCATGGGAATTCGCGCGACCCGTGTGGATATCCTGACCTTTGCACTCGGCTCTGGTGTAGCCGGCCTTGCCGGCGTGGCGCTTTCCCAGCTTACCAATGTCGGCCCGAACCTCGGCCAGAACTACATCATCGACTCGTTCATGGTGGTGGTGTTCGGCGGTGTGGGCAATCTCTGGGGGACGCTCGTGGCCGGGCTGTCATTGGGGGTGATCAATCAGGTGCTGGAACCCTGGGCGGGCGCGGTACTCGCCAAGATTATCGTGCTGGTCTTTATCATTCTGTTTATTCAAAAACGCCCGCGTGGACTCTTCCCGCAGAAGGGCCGGGCTGCGGAGGGCTAACCCATGATGTCACAACTACCTTCAAGCCAGTTTTGGCTAACCCGCCCGTTTGGTGAGCGTGCCACACAGGTCTTTTTAGGAGTACTGTTCACCGCGCTGCTGGTCGTGACGGTACTCCACGTGGCACTGCCTCAAGGCAGCCCGCTGCATGTGAACGCCTACACGGTGAACCTGTTTGGCAAGTACCTAAGCTACGCGCTGCTGGCCGTGGCGGTTGATCTGGTGTGGGGATATCTCGGCATTCTTAGCCTGGGCCACGGGGCGTTTTTTGCGATTGGCGGTTACGCCATGGGCATGTACCTGATGCGCCAGATTGGTGACCGGGGCACTTACGGCCACCCGGTGCTGCCGGACTTCATGGTGTTCCTAAACTGGGAAAGTCTGCCCTGGTACTGGCAGGGCTTTGATATGGCTTGGTTCGCCTTTGCCATGGTGCTGCTGGCGCCGGGTATGCTGGCGCTGGTGTTCGGCTTTTTGGCGTTTCGCTCGCGGGTGACGGGGGTTTATCTCTCGATCATTACCCAGGCGTTGACCTTTGCGCTGATGCTGGCATTTTTCCGCAATGAGATGGGCTTTGGCGGCAATAACGGGCTGACCGACTTCCGCGAACTTTTGGGCTTCAACCTGCGCAGCAACGATACTCGTCTGGGACTTTTTCTGGCCACCGGCGTGGCGCTGGCGCTGGGTTATATCCTCTGTCGGGCGATCGTGACCAGCAAGCTGGGGCGTGTGTGCGTGGCCACTCGCGACGCCGAGGCGCGCACGCGCTTTATCGGCTACCGGGTAGAGCGCTTTCAACTCTTCGTGTTTGTGGTGTCCGCGATGCTCGCGGGCCTGGCAGGCGCGCTTTACGTACCTCAGGTGGGCATCATCAACCCTAGCGAATTCTCGCCGCTGTTCTCGATTGAGATCGTGCTATGGGTGGCGCTGGGTGGTCGGGCCACGCTGTACGGCGCGGTGATCGGCGCAATTCTAGTCAACTATGCCAAAACTATTTTCACCGGTGTCATGCCTGATGCGTGGCTGTTTGCTTTGGGCGCAATGTTTGTACTCGTCACGGTACTGCTGCCCAAGGGCGTGGCGGGGCTGTTGCGCAAGCGCCGTCGCGCTGTTGAATCCGATAACGCAGGCACCAAGGAGGCTATTGCATGAGCTTGCTGCAGTCATTCAAAACCCGCGACCGGGTATTTGACTTTATAGCGCCAGCCGCCTCCCCGGTGGACGTACGCCACGGCCCGATTCTGTATATGGAAGACGTCACGGTGAGCTTTGATGGCTTTAAAGCGATCAACAAGCTGAATTTGACCATCGACGACGGCGAGCTGCGTTGCATTATTGGCCCCAACGGGGCGGGAAAGACCACCATGATGGATATTATCACCGGCAAGACGCGGCCCACTGAGGGCAGCGTATGGTTTGGCAGCCGTCATAACCTGCTCAATATGAACGAGCCGGAAATTGCCAGCCTCGGGATCGGGCGCAAGTTTCAAAAGCCCACGGTGTTTGAAGTACTGAGCGTGTTCGAAAACCTGGAGCTGGCCATGGCCGCCGACAAACGGATCTTTCCCACCCTGACTGCGCGTATGACCGGTGAGATCAAAGACCGCATCGACGAAGTGCTGGAGACCATTGGTTTGACTCAGTTGCGCTTTCAGCCTGCGGGCATTCTCTCTCATGGTCAGAAACAGTGGTTGGAAATCGGCATGCTGTTAATGCAGCGCCCACGGTTACTGCTGGTGGATGAGCCGGTCGCCGGTATGACCGAGCAGGAAATGGAGCGTACAGCCGAACTGCTGACCGGTTTGGCGGGTAAGCAGTCGGTGGTCGTCGTGGAACACGATATGGGCTTTGTGCGCTCAATTGCCCGCAAAGTGACCGTGCTTCACCAAGGCAGTGTGTTGGCCGAAGGCAGCATGGATCAGGTCTCAAGCGACCCCAACGTAGTCGAAGTGTACCTGGGTGCTGACGATGAGGAGGCTGCCTGATGCTGGCAATTGAAAAGCTCAACCAGTTTTATGGGGAAAGCCATACACTTTGGGATCTGGACCTGGACGTACCCGCTGGCCAGTGCACCTGCGTGATGGGCCGCAACGGAGTGGGTAAAACCACGCTGATGAAAGCCATCATGGGTGAAGTGGCGGTAAAAAGTGGCCAGTTGCGCTACCAGTCGAGCAGCGAAGCGGTTGAGTTAACCCAAAAAGCCGTGGAAGCACGTTCACGGCTGGGCATTGGCTTTGTACCGCAAGGGCGGCAGATTTTCCCGCTACTCACCGTAGAAGAGAATCTGCGTACCGGCCTTGCTGCACGCAGTGACAAGCTGAAAAAAATCCCCGAGCGTATCTATGAACTGTTTCCAGTGCTCAAGGAGATGAAGCACCGCCGCGGCGGTGACTTATCCGGCGGGCAACAGCAGCAGCTTGCCATTGGCCGAGCGCTGGTAATCGAGCCCAAACTCTTGATTCTGGATGAGCCGGGGGAGGGCATTCAGCCCAATATCGTCGCGCAAATTGGCCAGGTGATTCGCCAGCTGATTGCCGAAGACGCCCTAACGGTGCTGCTGGTCGAGCAGAAGCTGCCCTTTGCGCGCAAATACGCCGACCGCTTTGTGATAATGGACCGCGGCCGCCCGGTGGCCAAAGGTGATATCAGCGAGCTTTCCAACGAGCTGATCAAGCAGCACCTAACGGTTTAAGTTATCCACACCTACGCCCGCTCGGCGAGCGTAGGTGGGGAGGTTTTACGGAGTTAGTAGTGAAAAATATTCGGTGTTATGGCATTAGCACCGCTTGTTACAGTCGTCTAGAAGTCCAGTGAGGCCGAAAACATAAAGGTGCGGGGGGCGCCTAATGCGAGGCTTGAGAGTTGTGGCATTGCCCAGTACGTTTTATCGGTCACATTGTTAACAGTGGCACGCAGTGTGAGTGGATAGCCGGAAAGGTTAGAGGCGTAGCGTGCTCCAACGTCATAAATAGTGTGTCCGGGTACTGATAGGGAGTTGTCACTATTAATGTACTGCTCTGACATCGCGGTGGCATTAGCGGTCAGTGTCAGCCCTGGTGCTACGGATAGATCCCATTCAGTGCCTAGCTTGGCTTGCAGGTCTGGTACGCCGGTTGCCTGATTGCCTTGTTCTTCATCGCTCGCGGCGCGCGTGATTTCTGGGTTTACATAAGCGATGCCCCCCATCAGGCGCAGGTTGCTGAGAGGACTGCCGAAGAAACTCCACTCCACTCCTCGGTTCCGCTGCTCGCCCCCAACCGAGAAGATATTGGTTGCCAGGTCGGTGTAGCTGCTGGGCCGCTTTATTTCATACAGGCTAAGCGTGTGTGAAAAATCACCCAGATCAAGTTTCACGCCAACCTCGCTCTGTTTGGTCTTGTAAGGCTCGAACACCTCACCAGCGTTGGCGGCAGTCATAGGTGCCGTGGCCCCCTGGCTGAGCCCCTCGATATAGTTGGCGTAGAGCGATACCTGGTCGGTCGCTTTGAAAAGTAGTGCTGCGGCGGGTGTGACCGCGCTTTCATCATAGCGGGAGATACGTGTGCCGGTCATCACGCTGTAGGTGTCGCTCACCACTTCCTGGCGTCGGGCGCCGAGCGTCAGCTGTATGCGATCATCGGCAAACGAGAGCGTGTCTGCCAAACCGTAGCTGTTCAAGCGTAGCTCTGTATGCATGATGTGCGGTGTAATGAAATCAGCGGCGGGGCCCCATTGCGGATTGTATAGGTTGGTGATCCAGTCCGCATCGGGAACGCTTCTGCGCCCGTAATCGTGCTGCTCGTGCTCATAATGGGTGGCATTGACGCTGATGTCGTGACTGACAGCGCCGGTCTGGAAGTGACCGCGAACCCCGACTTCCGCCGATGTTTTTTCGACATCGAAGGCAAGCTGACCAACGCTTGTGCGATAGTTGCCTTGATCATCAAGCACCTGGGCTGACATGGCACCGTTGTAGGTGTAATTGGTTTCGCTTTGACCTATTGACGCGTACCCCATGATCTCGTCGGTAAAGTCGAATTCGCCACGCAATATGGCCCCCTTGTCGCGCGTGTCGGCAAAGGCCCAGTCCGGGTTGATCAGTGTATCGGGGGCGGGAGGCGTCGGAACTGCCAGGCCGGGGGCCAGGTTGATACCTCGAGCGGGTCCATCAATATGGTCGTCCGCACTGTACAAGTCGGCTGATAGTCGAGCGTGATCACCGCGCCAGTCCAACCCCAGAGAGCCCATTTGAACCTTTGGTGTCTGGTTATCCACAGCCCCCTCGCCGTCGCGGTATACGCCGTTAACGCGAACGCCAAACTGCTGGTCGTCACCCAGGCGTCGGCCGACATCAAGGTGCCCGCCAATCTGGGCGTCGGACATATACGTGGTGGTGAAACGCGTCAACGGTTCATCGCCAGCCCGTTTGGGAACCAGGTTAATGGCACCGCCAACGGAGCCACCTGGCGGCATCCCGTTGAGTAGTGCCGAAGGCCCCTTGAGCACCTCGATACGCTCGAACATTTCTGGAGACGTACGGTAGTAGGGGGCCATCCCGGCCAGACCACCGAACGTGACGTCACGTGTGCTGGCGTCAAAACCACGGATCGAATAGGTTTCGCTCCAGGCACTGGTGACGCCGTTGCTGAAGACACTCGGATCCGTCGCTGCAATTACATCGGTAATACTCTGAGCTTGTTGATCCTGGATAAAGCGATCCGTATAGCTGATGGCATTGAAAGGCGTCTCCATGAAGTCTCTTTTCCCCAGGAAGCCCGCCCGGTTGCTGTAGGTGACTTGGCCGCCGGCATACGTATCGTTAACGGATGTCGCTTCTCCGTGTACGGTGATGGGTGCTAGGGCAGTAGTACTGCGGGTCTCGGTCTCCTGGGCCTGTGCGAGAGCTTGTGAAGACAGCAGCATGACAGCACTCGCGCTCAGAGCGAGCAGAAATGCGCTCCTGACGAGCGATAAAGGGTTTGAGCAAGAGGCGCAATGTAGTGCTCTCGTCGGCTGTAGGGGACGGTGGTGGCAATGTAAGGGCATGTCGATCTCCATTTTTAAACACAGAGGAACTACACCGCTTCAATTGAGCGCCTGTTAAAAGGCGCATTGAAGCAGTCGATGAAAGCGTTTTTTTAGGTGCTTTAGTGCTTTAGTGCTATGGTCTGCTAGTGCCGGTAGCCGTCGATAATGTCATCCGCGATGATCGCCAGAGCGCTGACGCTGGCGGCGGTGACATACCAGGCTTCGGGGTCGACAAAGACCACCCGGTCATTTCGCCAGGCGTTAGTTTGGCGTAATAGGGGGTTGGCCAGGCTGTCGGTACTCATGGTGGGCCGGTGCTCCATTACGGCAGTACGATCCACGACATAGATGATGTCGGGGTCGGCCTGCTGGATGAATTCGCTAGAAACCGGCTGGCCGTGCAGGCCGGTATCGATGTCGGGAGCGGCGGGGGCAACGCCGAATTCAGTGAAGATGAAGCCGTAGCGTGACTGCACGCCAAAGGAGTGGAAGGCCCCATTATTATGCAGCAGGATAAGGGCTTTCTCAGGGCGGCCTTGGGTAACACGCCGGACCTCCTCGACGGTATGAACCAGCTCGGCTGCCCGCTGACGGGCCAATTTCTGTTTGCCAAAGATCTGCCCAAGATCCATGAGATGATCCATGACAACGTCAATGTGGTTGGTCTGACTGTTGCGGTAATCCACGTCAAAGTGCAGCGTGGGTGCGATCTGAGTCAGCTCGTTATAGTCGTTGGCCTGTAACGACGTCATAAGAATGAGGTCAGGGTTAGCGCGATGCACTCGCTCAAGGTTAGGGCGTACGATAGCGCCCAGATCTTCAATCGTCGGGTCGTCTCGATACTTCTCCAGAAAATGGGGAATAAAGTCCTTTGGCATGCCCACCACCGGAACGTCCAACTGATCCAGAAAATCGACTTCATTCATGTCTAATGCCGCTACCCGGTGTGGACGGTGATCGATCACGGTGCTTCCCAGCGCGTGGTGAATCGTGATCGGTGTTATGGCCTCCTGTGCGGACATATTGTTGGCTGAGGGCTGATCGCACCCTTGTAGCAACGCCACCAAGGCGAGTGGGAGAAGGCGTGCCAAGCGGTTGTTTAGAGATCGTTTCATTCCAGGTTTCCTGAGGGCTTGAAGTAATTACATAGATAACCGCGTTCGTTATGGGCGATGTCGAACTTCAGTCCGTAAAGCTCACTCAAGCGCCGTTCGGTGATGACGTCGGTGACGTTGCCATCGCAGTGCACTTCCCCATCCTTCATGGCGACGATGTAATCGGAGTAGTTGGCGGCAAAGTTGATGTCATGAACGACCAGGATGACCGTTCGTCCATGCTCGTCGCAGAGACGGCGAAGAGCCTGCATGATCTGAACGGCATGTTTGATATCGAGGTTATTCAGTGGCTCGTCGAGCAGCAGGTAATCGGTTTGCTGTGCAATGGTCATGGCCAGGAACGCCATCTGGCGTTGGCCGCCGCTGAGCTCGTTCAGATAAGCACCGCGTAGTGCCGTCAGCGATAGAAACGACAGGGCGTCGTCAATCACACGATGGTCGTGCCGAGTGAGTGTGCCACGGCTATAGGGAAAGCGGCCAAAGGCGACCAACTCCTCGACGGTCAGGCGTAGGTTGAACTCAGGCGTCTGGCGTAGCGTGGCCACCTGCCTGGCATACTCGCTGATGGGAATGCGCGTTACCTGGGAGCCGTCGAGTCGAATATCCCCCCGAGAGGGCTTAAGTAGTCTCGCGAGCATCATCAGAAGCGTCGTCTTACCCGCGCCGTTGGGGCCCACCAGGGACGTCAACTGACCTGATGGAAAGCAGAGATTGATCGCCGATAGCACCGAACGGTCGCCGTAGGTTTTATGAAGGTCTTGAACCGTGATCATGCTGCGCCTCGCGTACGCACCATCAGCGACAGGAAGTAAGCCCCACATACGAGGTTGACGAGGATGCCGACGGTGGTTGTGTAGTTGAAGAGATGTTCGACCAGCAGTTGGGCGAGGATGAAAAGGGCGATGGCGAGGGCACAACCCACCGGTAGCGTGACCCGATGACGGTAAGTGCCTGCAAGCGCATAGGCCGTATTGGCCACGAAAATGCCCATGAACGCCGTGGGGCCAAGCAGGCTGGTCGATACAGCCACCAGCGAGGCGATCAGAAAGAGCTGGTGTTGCACGCAGCGTCGATAATCGATGCCAAGTGACATGGCCTGCTCTCTGCCCAGCAAGAGCACATCTAGCATTGGGAGGCTTTTCAGTCCCACCAGACAAATCGCGGCCACGATCAGTGTGGCGTATAGCAGTTGTGTGGTGCTGGCGTTACCGAAAGCGGCTTGGCTGTAACCCATCAGAATGGAAAACTCGCCTGGACTCATTTTGAGCTGAACGAACTGTGTGAAAGTGGTAATGACCATTGTCAGTACCAGTCCTACCAGCAGCAGGAAATAGACATTGTCTCTGCCGTCTCTAAACAGCCATCGATGCAGCGTCCAGGAGTAGCCAAGCATCAGCAGGACCGAGAGTGCGGCGTTGCCATGCTCGCCGAGCACCATCAGACTGTGGGTGCCCAGCACCAGCATCAACAGGGCCTGAAACAGCAGATAGACGGCCTCATAGCCCATGATGGCAGGCGTTAATATCCGGTTACCGGTAAGGCTCTGAAACGTAATGGCGGACCAGGCGACACAAATGCCACCGATCACCATGGTGGCCAAGCGCTCAAGTCGTTTCGGTATCACATACTCGAAGTCGAAACCGGAGCGTACAAAGACAAAAGCGAGCGCAAGAGCGATCACGGCCGCCCAAACGGTGTGGCGAGCTTTGATAGTCATCACTGTGCCCTCCTGACAATCAGGATCAGAAACAGCACGCCTCCGACACAAGCCGACGTTAAGCCGATGGGCACTTCAAAGGGATAGATCAGCAGGCGTCCCGCAATGTCGCAGACCAGCAGCAGTGTTGCCCCCGACAGTGCTACGGCGGGTAGGGTGCGAGCCAGGTTATCGCCGTAGTAGAGCGCTACCAGATTGGGAACCACTAATCCGACAAAGGGGATGGCGCCCACCGCGATGACCGTGACCGAGACAGTAATGGCCACCAGCATCAGCCCAATGGCGGAGGTGACGAGATAGTTCACGCCTAAACTCGTCGCCATGTCTTCGCCCATGCCCAGCACCGTGAAGCGATGAGCGTAGACGTAGGCGAGCACAACGACCGGCAGGATTAGGTAGATGATTTCGTAATGGCCCTGGACGATCTTTGAAAAATCTCCCAGCAGCCAGCCCTGCATGCTTTGCAGGATGTTATGGCGGTAGGCGTAGAACTCGGCTAGGGCGCTTAGCACGCCGCCGTACATCAAACCGATGACGGGAACCAGTACCGTGTTGGTGAACTTGATGCGGCGAACGATAGCGATAAAGACAACATTCGCAGCGAAGCAGAAGAGCAGGGCTGCAAGCATTCGTGATCCAGCGCCAGCCGTAGGCATTAGAGACAGCGATACGAGAATGCCCAGTTTGGCGGCATCAAGCCCACCCGAGGTGGCGGGCTCCACGAACTTATTGCGCACGATATGCTGCAAAATCACACCGCAAATCGCGAGGCCCACTCCGGTCAAGGACACCGTGATCAGGCGCGGCAGTCGGCTGGCCGTCAACGTCAACCAAGCATCATCTGACAGGGTGATAAGTTGGTACCCGCTTATCTGCCGCGCGCCTGTCAGTAATGACATCCCGCACAGCAATACAAACAGGAGAGGCAGATACACGCGCATCACTGTGAGGTTTCTCCCGTTTTATCCGGGGTGATGCGCCACCCTTTGGTGGTTTGGCGTTGGTCAAGAAACGTGGCGTATCGCCCCTGCTGAGCGAGCAGTTCATCGGGCGCGCCTTGCTCAATGATGCGTCCGTCATCTAGCACGATGATCTGATCAGCCATGCTCACCGTAGAGAGTTGGTGGGCGATCACCAATAGCGTACGTTGGCCTCTCAGTCGCACCAGCGCCTGGGTAATGATGGCTTGATTTTCCGCATCCAGTGCGGCAGTCGCTTCATCCACCAGCAGAATGGGCGCATTCTTAATGAGTGCTCGGGCGATGGCGATACGCTGCCGTTCGCCGCCGGAAAGGCGGGCGCCTCCCTCGCCCACTGGTGTGTCCAATCCTTGGGGCAGGCGTTCGACGATCTCGATGACACCGGCCAGACGCACGGCGTCCATCAGGTCGGCATCGCTGGCGTCGGGATGGCCAAAGCGAATATTGTCAGCAATGCTGCCGGCAAACAGGTAGCTCTCCTGGAAGATCTGGCTGACGTGATCCGCCAGCTGGGTACTAGACATATCGCGGACGTCCACGCCGCCGACGAGCACACTACCGTGATCTGCATCGAAAAATCTCGCGACCAGGCGCGCCAGAGTGGTCTTGCCTGAACCTGACTCACCGATCAATGCGGTCATGCTACCGGGCGTGATAGATAGGCTAACCCCGTTGAGCACGTCGGGCTCATGCGGCGCATAGCGAAAGCGGACGGCTCTCAATTCGATGGAGGCATCGCGCGGTGGCTGAGGGACCGTTGGCTCGGTTAGGGGGGCAGCGTCGAAAATCGCCTGGATCTCTTCGAGTTGCCCCCTTGCACTACGCAAAATGTCGCTGTGTTGAGCGATGTCCAGCAGCGGTTCGACGAACCGGCTTACCAGTACCAGCGCAATGATGACGCTTATAATGCTCGCTGCCGTCAGTGATCCTTCCAAAAGCGTATTGATCCACAGGGTTGTGACGATCAGCAGCACGGCAAAGACTGTCTGCACTGCCCAGGCATTGAGCAGCGCCGAAAGTGCCGATAGGCAAGCCAGCCTTGTTCCCGAGCGGTGCTGTTGTTCCATGGCCTGTTCTAAGAAGCGTGTGCTGTGGTTGTTCCCACTAAAGGCGCGTAAGACTGTCTGGGCACTGGCGAACTCGACCATGCGCTGACTGGTATCAGAAAAGTGTTGCTGGAAGGCCCTGTCGGCATGCTGGGCAAGCTTGGCGGTGAGTAATAAAACCCCCAAAAGTAGCGGCAGCGCGACCAGCGCCGCAATGCCCAGCGGTGCATGCAACACCAATAGCGCGGCAAGGAGAACGATAGGCGTGACAAGCCCGCTGATCACCGGTGTAAAGACGTGAGCAGGAAGCTGGGCCACCGCCATCATACCCTGCGTGGTTACATGGCTAAGGCGCGCGGTATTTGTCGCGGTAAACCAGCCAACCGGCAGATGGATCACGTGTTCGCCAAGGCGATGGCGGCCCGACTGCAAGATGGCGACGCCGACACGGACGCCTGCCTGCTCCACGTGCCATCGCACTCCCCAACAGATTAGGATGCCGAAAAGCAGCACTACTAGCCATGTGGTGGCCACACTGAGTTGGCCAATCAGGAGGTAATAGAGAAGAGGGATAAGGGCCAAGATGGTCAGACCGCTTAGCACACCATAGACAGTGACCAGACCGAGATAGCGACGCAAGAGCGCGGTGTCTTCGCCAAGCAGTTGATTGAGCATTTTCAGCACGCTGCCACCTTCGATTCCAGTGAGTTTGTTTTCTCTTCCAGTGCCCAAAGGCGAGCATAAAGGTCATTGCTGGCCAGTAGCTGGTCGTGATTGCCTTGCTCAGCAACCGTGCCGCCATCGAGTACCAGAATATGGTCGGCGTGGATGATCGACTTTAGGTGATGCGAAATAATCACAAGCGTCCGCCCCCGGGTTAAACGCGACAGAGCCTGCTGGATGGCCAGCTCATTGCTGGCGTCAACCGCTGCTGTCGGCTCGTCCAGCACCAATAGAGGCGGATCAAGTAACATGGCGCGGGCAATACTGACGCGCTGTTGCTCGCCACCTGACAGTTGAATATCCTCGCCAACCATCGATCGATAGCCGTTAGGGAGTGCGGCGATACGTTCGTGAATATTCGCCGCGCGAGCGGCATCCTCGATTTCCTGTTGGCTGGCCGAAGGGCGGCCCAACGCAATGTTGTCTCGAATGCTGGCATGGATCAGACGCACGTCCTGCAGAACAAAACCAATCCGCTGGTAGAGCGTTGACATCTCAAGATGGCGCAGATCCACCCCGCCTAACGTAATGCGCCCATGGGTGGGGTCAAAAAAGCGCAGCATCAGGCGTGCCAGGGTGGATTTGCCTGCCCCCGAAGGGCCAACAATCGCCGTAACGCTGCCAGGTGCAAGAGTAAAGTGCAGGTTCGATAGCCCGTTTTGGGCATTGTTATAGACGTAACTGACATTTTCAAAGCGAACTTCATGATCGTTGGGGAGCTGGCACTCACTGGAGGGGATTGATGGCAATACCGGCGTTTCAAGCAGTGCCATGACGCGTTGGGCGGCGCCAACGGCACTGCCTAAGTCGTGCAGCAAGGTATGCAGCAGCAGTAACGGAGCACAGATACCGGGGGCTACTAGAATGAATGGCAACAGATCGACCGGTTCTGACCAGCCGTTGGCGACGCAAAATATGCCAACCGTGAGCGCCAGTCCCAATATCGTCACCGTTGTCACCATCGCATGAACATGTGCCATAGAAGCGACCAGAGGGCGGGTAAATTGCTCAAATGCATGGGCAAAGCTATCCACTGCTGCTTGGTAGCCACGATAGGCTTGTCCGGTCGTACCGAAGGCCTTGACGACGGGAATGCCGCAGACAAATTCATTAATGGCGTTATTCATGCGCTCAAGCTGGGCAATAAACTCACCCATATTGGCTTTGCTGGCTTGCATGAGTCGGCGCAGGAAAAGAAAGAAACCGGGAAGAGGCAGTAACGTAATAACGGCGACTTTCCAATCCAGCATGATCAGGTAGACCACCGAGATCAGTAAGGCGCCAAACGCGCGTCCTACCGCCGTGTAAAAGTGCGCGGTCAGGCTGTGCAGCGTCGCAATATCGTCTTGCATCGCCTGTTTTACGTCGCCGGATGCGCGGCTGGTAAACCAGCCAAGCGGTGCTTGGGACAAGCGTCGCATAACAGCCAAGCGTAGCTGGTAGGTGAGTTTGTTATCCGCCAGGTGCGCTACCAGCTCGCCGAGAAACATGCACCCCATGCCGACAAAGAGGCTCACGATGCTGGCTGCTACCACCCAGCCGATTTCACGCATGCTGGCGGTTGATAACTCCCAGGCGGCGCCTGGATCAGACACAAGAATCTTGGCGATATGTGCCATACCGGCAAGCGGCACCATCGTTAATATCGTGCCGATGCCCGCCAGCATTGCCGCGGCAAAAAGCCGTGTGCGTATAGGGGCCAACACTTGGCTGATGGGGCTCTTACCTTGGGATCTCGATGTATCGTGCGTGCTCATGAAGCGTTATGACTCGGCCATAGGGGATTATCGAACCTGCATAGCAGTAGTTTGTAACGAGAATTAGTCGCGTTTAAATAGGCTAATAGATAATTAGTTTCATGGCAATAAACTAATTAATATAATTGCATGCCAATCAACTAATTGACCCTAAAGTGAGTGAGTGGCTAGATAAGGAACGTCAGCGATTAAGGATGCAATATGACCACGCAACAGCCAGTTAAAGCACGCGGGCGGCCGCCTACCATCACGCTTGAGCGTATTGCGAATGCGGGTATCGAAATCGGCCTACCCAACATCACCTTTGTCGGGGTGGCCAGCGCGCTAGGCATCAGCCATATGGCGCTTTATAAGCATGTGCCCAATTTAAAGGCGCTGAAATGCTTAGTGGCCGAAGAAATATTTCAACGTTGGAATATTCCACGAGCTTCCAATGATGCGCCCGGGGAATTGAAAGAGTATCTATCCACTTTTGCCGCATCGATAAGCGAGTTTGTCAAAGCTCACCCAGGATTAACGCCCTATGTGATCCGTCGCTTGGCTGCCACTCAGCCCATGATTGAAAAAATTCGTGCACATCAAAACCATATTGCTGAGGTTTATGATATCTCCCAGGAGCAAGCTCGCTGGCTTCTGGCGACTATAGCTTTTCAATGCTTTTCCGTCGCCGATACGATTTATTCGGTAGTGGGGAAAGAGCCTGTCGAGGGGGCGAGCCGCGGCCTGGAGGAGGCCGAAATGGAGGCGGAATTAGAGGAAGGTATGCGAGCGCTTATTACTGGTGCGCTAGTAATACTGAACGAGCGCTCACGTGGATAGGGCCTTTATAAAAGCGTGCGTCTTCGTCGTTGCAAGTGGCGCCCTGGTCTGGCGTTTAGCCTTTCAAAACAATGAAGGCGGCTCCATCGGCGCCTGCCGCGCCCGGCGGCGCTTCAGCATTTGGGTAATCAGCCCGTAGCGCGGCCCGCCCAAAAAGGCCAGTATCAGAAATACGCCGGTCATTACCGCCATCATGCCACCGATGGAGACGTTGAAATGCACCGCGAGGAAATAGCCGGAAATGCTCGAGGCGATCGAGATCAGCGCGCCGAAAATGAACATCATCCACAGGCGGTCAGTCAGCAAATAGGCGGCGGAGGCGGGAACAATGGCAAAGGCGATGAACAGCACCGCCCCCACGGCGTCGAAGGCCGCCACGGCGGTGGAGCTGGTCAGCATCAAAAGTACATAGAACAGGATCGTCGGCATGAAGCCAAAGGTTTTGGCCAGCGCGGGATCGAAGGTGGCGAGCTTCAGCTCTTTATAGAAGAGCCCGATAAACGCGTAGTTGAGCAGCGTCATTACGCTCATCGAGACCAGCGCCTGGGGAATCGGCAGGCCGAAAAGCTCGACGGTATCCAGCCAGACAAACCCGATTTCACCCAACAGCACGGTGTGGGTGTCGATATGCACGTCGTGGGCGTAGATATTGAGTAGTAACACGCCAATGGAGAAGAGTGCTGGGAACACCAGTCCGATGGCGGCGTCCTGCTTCACCCGCTTGGTATTGGCCAGCGCCTCGGTGAGAAATACTGTCAAAAGCCCGGTCAGCGCGGCGCCGATGAGCTGCACCGGCCCGCTCTGCTGCTTGGTCAGTATCCAGACGATCACGATGCCGAACACGATCGAATGGCTGATGGCATCCGACAGCATGCTGTTGCCGCGCAGCACCAAAAACGTGCCCACCGCTGATGAGGCGATACCCACCATGGCGCCGACCAGAATGATGGGAAGCGCGGTACTGTTGAGAAGCTCTGCGATCATGGCGCGACCTCCTCGAACGTGGCGACCACCTGGCGCGCTTTTGCCTGCCCTGTTGTCGTCAGCCCCCAGTCCGCTTCACCTTGTGAGCGGGTCAGGTAGCCTTGGCGTTTTAACAGGGCAAGGGTGAGCCGTGCGCTCAGCGATAAACGCCGTGATGCAGGCCGGGCCGGGTGTTTATATAGCGTGTAGAGAAGCTGGCGTTTTTGAAGCTCGGCTTTCTGGAGGTAGTGTTTCATGATGCCCCATAAAAGCCCGCGCCCTGGCGCCAGCGCCAGCGACAGCAGCACGATGGCCGTGGCGGTTAGTACGATCAGCGGGCCGGTAGCAAGCCCGCGCGACAGCGTGCTGATCGTCGCGCCGGAGACTCCGCTGACGATACCCACGCCCGCCGCGATGGCAAGCATGGTGCCCAGGTGGCGGCTCCACTGGCGCGCGGCCGCCGCCGGGGCAACGATCATCGCCGCCATCAAAATGACGCCGACCATCTGCAAGCCGACCACCACCGCCAGTGCGACCATGGCGGTCAGTGTCGCCTCGATGGCCGTGGCGGGCATGCCAAGCGTTCGGGCGTACTCGGCGTCGAACGTGACCAGCTTGGCCTGCTTCCAGAAGGCGGCGAGCAGCGAAAGCGTTACCAGCGTCACGCCACCCATCACCCACAGATCCGAGCGCAGCGTGGCGGCGGCCTGGCCGAATAAAAAGGCCTCAAGCCCGCCCTGGGCGGCGTTGCTGGTGCCTTGAATGTAGGTGAGCAGCACGATACCAACGGCAAAGAAGAGGCTCAGGCAAACGCCTAGCCCCGCATCGGTTTTCAGGCGGCTTTTGCGGGTGAGCAGCAGCATGATCAGCGCGGCAAGAGAGCCGGTAGCAAGCGAGCCGATCATGATGCCGCCAATATCGCGGCTGCCGGTAATGATGAAGCTCAGGCATATTCCCGGAAGAGCCGCGTGGGAGATGGCGTCGCCCAGCAGGCTTTGACGGCGCAGCACCGCAAAGCAGCCCAAGGGGCCGCTGATCAGGCCCAGAAGCGAGGCGCCGATCACCACGTTTTGAAAGGTATAATCCGATAGAAGTTCGAGCCACTGCATGGGTCAGGTCACTTTTGAGGCGGGAAACGTTAATGACTCGTGGTCACCCAGCAGCGCGATCTGGCCGCCGTAGGCCTGGCGGAGGTTGTCGATCTTGAAAACGTCTTTGGCGTCGCCACTGGCAATCACGCGCACGTTCAGTAGCAATAGCCAGTCGAAGTAGGTACCGACAGTTTGCAGATCGTGGTGGACGACGATAAGCGTCTTTCCCGCATCACGCAGGCGGCGCAGTATATCGATGATCGCCCGTTCGGTGGTGGCATCGACCCCGGCCATGGGTTCGTCCAGAAAGTAAACGTCGGCCTGTTGCACCAGTGCGCGGGCCAGAAACACGCGTTGTTGCTGGCCGCCGGAAAGCTGGCTGATCTGGCGGTGGGCAAGCTCGCTCATGCTGACCATGTCGAGCGCGTCCATCGCCTCTTTACGTTCTCGGCGCCCGGGGCGCTTGAACCAGCCAAGGCGCCCGTAAAGGCCCATGGTCACCACATCGAGCGCGGTGGTGGGAAAGTCCCAATCCACGCTCGAGCGCTGGGGCACGTAGCCCACTCGCTTGCGCTGGGCGGCATAAGGCTTGCCGTGCACCAGCACCTCGCCGGAAAGCGATGGCACCAGCCCTAAAAGGCTTTTGATCAGCGTGCTTTTGCCTGCGCCGTTGGGGCCGACAATTCCCGCCATCACGCCCGCCGGGATATCGAGATTGATATCCCAAAGCACGGGCTGGTTGTGATAGCTCACGGTCAAATTGTTGATGCTGAGAGCGGGCTCGGCACTTGCAGATGTTACCATCGAGAGTATGCCCTTTTATCCCTGTTGGTCGAGCTGCCACTCGCTTGCCCAGTCGTTGAGCTCATCGGGCAGTGGGGAAAGTGTGCCGCCGAGTGCGTTAACGATATGCTGGGTATTACGGTAGATCATACCCATATAGGTGCCGTCGACGGTACCGTCATCGCCCATGGCGTCGGAATAAAGCTCGCCGCCAACCACAACGTCATGGCCACGCTGCTTGGCCGCGTCGATCACCGCCTGGACGGTGCGCGGATTGATGGTGCTTTCAACGAACACCGCCGGTACGTCGCGCTCTACCACACTCGTCGCCATGTTGCGGATATCGGCAATGCCGGTTTCGGTTTCGGTGCTGATGCCTTGAATACCTTCAACGTCGATATCGTAGGCGCGCCCATAGTAGCTAAACGCATCGTGGGCGGTCACCAGCACGCGCTGACTCTCGGGAATGGTCGCGATACTCTCCTTGACCCACTTGTGGAGCGCCAACAGTTCGGTCTGGTATCGTTCGGTGTTGGCCTCAATAGTATCCGCGCAGTCGGGGCGCGCTTCAATAAAGGTATCGCTTAGCGTCGGCAGCGTTTGCGCCCAAAGCGAAACATCCATCCACAGGTGCGGATCGATGCCGTAGATATCCTGCGCGGTAATCAGCGATGAAGGGTCGATCGAAGAGGGCGCGACAGCAAGCGTCGGGGTGCGCGAAGAGAAATTTTCCAGCACCGAACCCAGCTGGCCTTCCAGGGCGTAGCCCGAGTAAAGAATCTGTTCGGCGCCGCGCAACAGCGAAACATCGCTGGCGCTGGCCTGGAAAAGATGCGGGTCGATCCCGGGGCCCATCATGGCCTGGACGCTAACGCATTCGCCGCCTACCTCCTGTGCCACATCGGCAATCATGCCAATGGTTGCCACCACGTTGAGGGGCGTTTCATCAGCCGCTGCCAAGGTACTGAAAGGCAGCATTCCCAATAGAATCACAGCATGTTTTGTTGCCATTATTAAGCTCCAGACTCGACATGAGGTAGATAGTAGACGAAGCAGTGTCACTCCGTGTAATCATTTTGCGCTGTGGAAACAAGTATAGCCTCGGCTAAGTTTGTGGCGCAAATAATTTAATGTCAAGCGGATAAACGTGCTGAGGTAGACTGAAATAGGCATGAGTTTATGAGGCAATAAGCGCAAATGCGCTATTAATGTATCGCTTTAGTTGGCCAAGGCATCAACGGGTCTTGCGCTGGCATCGTTCGATACTTGAAGGCATACCGATAGTGGCTATTCTGTGGCGCGTGTGAGTAGCGGGAAAGATAGAGCGAGAGGCGTAAATTGAGATTTAGATAAACCTGAGCTTCTGGCCCCAAGGGGGCCAGAAAGAGGGAGTGATAGAAACTGAGGTGTTACCTTGGCTGGTTAACCAGCCTCCGCTCCTGGAGCGGGCGCACAATCAGCCAATCAAGCAGCAGCATGACGATCAACGACGCGCCTACCAGCGGGAAAATCAATCCGCCTATCGCCAGAATGGCAATCAGACCCCGGAAAACGCGTTTGTCTGCCGGTAGTGGCGGTACGCCCATTGCGCGTGAGGGGCGGCGCTTCCACCACATTACTGCGGCCGATACCGCCAGCAGGATAATCGCCACGCACACGGTCAAAAAGAGCAGTTGGTTGGCCAGACCAAACTGCTGGCCCATATGCACGTTGATACCAAATTCCAACCAGCGACCCAGGGGCCCGTAATCGGAGTAGCTCATGTCGATCAAGCGCTCGCCGCTGTACTGATCAAGATGCACCACGCGCTGTTGGCTAAGGTCATTAGGATAGACTGATCCGGTGTACACGCCGGTCTCTGTGGTGGGCAGGCTGACCGCATAGCCATGATGCAATCCCAGCTCATCGAAGATGGCGACAGCGCCGTCAAGGCCAATGCTCGTTGCCTGGCCTGGTCCCTGTGTGGATTCTGGAATTTGTGCCTGTTCGAGTGACCAGTTTGTCGGGCTTTGCGCGTTTAAACGCGCTTCCGACATGGGCACTTCAACGCGCACACCAGAGGGGTAGCCGAAATTGTTACCGTTAGCCCACTGATTAACCTGCGCGCCCCACACGCCCGACCAAGGCATTCCGGTGATCGCCAGAAAGACGATAAACCCACCGACAAAAATACCCAGCACGGCATGCAGATCACGCCAGAACACGCGGCTTTTTGGCTTGCCGCGCACGCTAATCACGCCGCCTTTGCCTTTACGCCGTGGCCACCAGAGGTAAATGCCGGTGAGCACTAGCAGGGTTGCCCAGCCGCCGGCTATTTCAATCAGTTTGCGCGCTGTAGGTCCAAAGTATTTCAAACTGTGCAGATAGCGAACGGTCCACATCACCGTGCCGCGGTCATCCAGCGCCCCCAGCACATTGGCAGTATACGGATTGACGTAAACGGCTAACCGCTCGCCCGAGGCAGTATTCACTGTGATCTCCGCCGAGCTTTTCGGCGTGGCGGGGTCGGTGAATTTTACGGCAGTGCCAGGGTGAGCCGTAAGGGCTGCGCTTACCAGCGTAGAGGGAGGGAGCGTCGCCTCTTGAACGGCTACGCGCTTCACATCAGCGTGTATGAGTGCATCCAGTTCGTCCTTGAAAAGATAAAGGCCCCCAGTAATTGCCAGGGTGATCATGAACGGCAGAACCAAAAGGCCGGCGTAAAAGTGCCAGCGCCAAACGGCGCGATACAGGTCGAAGGTCTTGCGTTTACCTTCTTGTGGGGGTGACGTGGTCGACATGAAGTCTCTCCAGACCACCAGGCATCTAGCCTGGTGGTTTTAAGCGGTAAGGGTAAACAGGTGCTCTACTGAGCACCTGAATGAATCAGAAGCTGAAGTCGGCCCGTGCCCACACCATGCGGCCAGGCTCATTAATGCCGCGATCCAAATCAGCGGGATAGCCAAAGGCTGCATTACCCGCCAGATTCAAGTGTTCGGTGTAGGTGGTATCGAAAACGTTATCCACCCCCACACTTAGCGTTAGGTGGTTGCTTGCTTGATAGGCACCGTTAAGCGAGAACACCCCGAAGCCTGACGACGATTCCAGATCCTGGCCGACGACATTGCCTTTTTCGAGCGCAATACGGTTTTGTGCCGCAACACCACGCCATAGGCCACCCACAGAGTAGTCATCGTGTGCATAGGTCAGGCCGACCTTGGCTTCCAGCGGTGGGATCTGTGGTAATGCCTCATCGTCGTTGGCATTTCGCCCCCAGGCATAGGCCAGCGAGGCATTGCTTACCCAGTTGTCGGTTAGTTGATAGCTAGCGCCCACTTCGGCACCCGCAATCTGAGCATCAATGTTATCGATCTGAGTACCGCCCATGCCCGCGGTGTTGTAATCAAACAAGATGAAATCGTTAACGTATCCTGCATACCCGGACACCCATGCGCTTAAGCGCTGGTCGTTATACTGCGCGCCTATATCCAACTGGGTGGTTTTTTCGGGTTGAACACCGTCAAAGGCATTCAAACTACCGGCCGGGCCTGCCTGACTAGAGCTCAATTCCCAGTAATCGGGAAAGCGCTCCACATGCCCGACCCCGGCATACCAGGTGACCGGTGCTGAGGCTAAATCCTGCTCATAGCGGATAAAAGCGCTGGGCAGAGTGTCGCGGCGGGTGAGGCCTGTGGTAGCTGTGTCCAGGCTTTCGTCACTGACGCGGTAGCGGTCTACGCGGGCGCCGCCAATAAGACGGTCACGTTCATCGATAAAACGGGTGACTTCGCTGAAGGCGCCAAACTGGGTCTGCTCGTAGTCGGGCTGCCAGTGTTCGCCATCCAGATTGCGATGTACCTGATGCTCGACATCGACACCGGCCGTCCACGTGGTGTTTTCCCACTCCCACGTTGATGCGACGCGCGCGCTGCGGGTGCGACGGTCTAGCCGCATGGCCATGCCGTCACTCATGTCCATACCGCCATCCATATCCATGCCGCTGCCCATGTCCATGCCGCCGCCCATGTCCATGCCACCACCCATGTCCATGCCGCTGCCCATGTCCATGCCACCACCCATGTCCATGCTGCCCGGTGAGCGCAGCGTGAAGTTATCCATAATATGGTCGGCATAGGCATAGTTGGCCTGCATTTCCAGACGTTTCCAGTGTTCACCTAAATTCTCGCGCTGAAAACGGATGCCCACGGTTTCGCGCAGAAATTTGCTGCCATCCATACCTCGCCCGGCATAGCGCGCTTCGCCGTTTCCTCGGCCTGCGGTGACTTCAAGCCAGGTATCGTTGTCGGGTGTCCATCCAAGCGCTATGTCACCGTTCCACTTATCCCATAACGAGGGCACGGCGTTGCCATCGCCATCCTGATAGTCATTAGCTTCGGATTGATTGCCGGTAATGCGCAGGTAGCCGTCTTTATTGCCTAAAGCGGCATCAATGCGGCGATCAAAGCGCCCATAGGTACCCAGCATGACGCTGCCATCCACTCGCACACCGGCTTCATCGAACTCCTCCGGGCCGCGGTCAAAGCGCACCGTTGCCGCTGAAGCGCCGGGGCCCCACAGAACGGACTGCGGCCCTTTGGTGACGGTGAGGCTGTCGTAATTTTCAGGTGAGATATAAGACGTAGGCGCATCCATTCTTGCCGGGCAGGCGCCTAGCATTTGGCTGCCATTGGTCAGCACGCGAAGACGTGAGCCAAACATGCCACGGAACACCGGATCACCGTTGGTGCCACCGTTACGAATGGCAGAGAACCCGGGGATGGTCTGAAGATAGTCGGCGCCGTCGCTGGCAGGGGCCGGTTGCCGCGGTATACGCGGGTCGGTTTCCACCGTGAGCGGTGAGCTTAGCGGTACAGCGGTCACGACCATCGTGTTTAACGCATGATGATGCTCGTGGTGAGCGGCAGGCGCCTGTGCCCATACGCCTTGAGCAACAACGCTCGATGCGGCAGCGACGCTTAATGTCAGTACGTGTCGTTGAAAACGGTTTTTTAAGCGGGCAGGCGTAACGACGCCATGCCCAATAGTTAGATGCGGCATGATGATCCCTTTTTTTGGTGTAGACAGCCGCCAGCCAGAAGCAAACTTCAGGCTAAAAAGGCTGACGATGTGGCGTTATACGATCCGAAAAAAGGGCGGGGCGCGCGTTAGCGCGTGGGGGTAGTTATCACAGGACTTTATAGCCTGTGTCGGTTGCGTCAGCAGCTGGTCATGCGTAATAAACGCTTGCAAGCTGATCGGAGGGAGAGAGGTATGCGCCGTTGGAAACTGTTGCCAGATGGCACAGTAACCACATTGGTGGAACCAGTTGAATATCGGTTCTACTTCTTCAGCATGGCCCGCATGATGATGGTGGCTTGCTTGAGGGGCAGTATGTTGATGATGACCGCCGCCTTGATGGCTAGAGTGATGACTAGCTTCGTGATGCGCGTGATGTTGCCCATCGGACTGATACTGTGAAATCAGCGGCCCAACTAACAGCAGCTGCATCGCCACAAACGCCATACAAAGCGCAATGCGATACCAGAGCTTGTTTGCTGAGCATTGTAACTGCACGAAGCCATCTACCTTGGTGGGCAACAGACAAGCTGTTGACGGAGGATGGCCCAATAGTATCGGAAAGTTCCCAAATAAGAAGTGTTGGGCGTGTGGTCTTTTGCCACACAAGGGGCGGTTAACTACTTGTTATTTTTGGTGCGGCCGACCCTTTTAATGATCTTTTTTGGTGCAAAAAGCCGTTAGTGCTGATGGGTTATGACGGCTAAAACTTTGCAGCGATAGTAAAAGTCCACTTTTCCCCATTTTGGCGCATTCCTTGCATTTGAAAGGCTATGACCTATTCAAAAGGATGCGACTGTCTTCCATGACCTTGCGCGAACTCGCCCCACCGCTTGCGGGCTCCGGCCACCGCTTTGACCAGGAACGCCACTGGGCGGCCTCACTGGCGCTGCGTTTTGCCAAGCGCGATGGCGCCACGCGGTTAATCCAGGCACGCCACCAAGGGCCACTTCGGGTCCAGCGGCCGTTTTATCCTGAAGGCAGCCAGGAGGCGTGCCATATCTACGTACTGCACCCACCCGGCGGATTGGTCAGCGGCGACGCGCTCACCATCAAGGCTCACGTCGAGCAGGGCGCACATGCCCTGTTGACCACCCCGGCGGCGAATAAGCTTTATAAGGCCGATAGCCAAGGCGTGGCCTGGAGCCAGCGCACTGAACTTGAGGTCGCCGATGGCGCAACGCTTGAGTGGCTACCTCAGGAAACCATTGCCTTTGATGGCTCTAAAGGCGAACAGCGTACCCATATTGATCTTCACGGCAGTGCTCGCTGTTTAGGCTGGGAAGTCATGGCCTTGGGCCGCCCGGCGAGCGAGTTGCCATACTTATCAGGACGCATTGAGCAGTATTTTCGTTTGACGCTGGATGGCAAGCCGCTGTGGCTAGAACGCCAGCCGTTAGACCCGTTACACCCGCGCTTTATGGGGCGCTGGGGGCAGGGCGGCGCTACGGTGCAGGCCACGCTTTGGGCGGTGGGAATGAGTGATGCGCCAGCGGCGATTGAGGAGCTGCGTAATGCCCTGCCGGATAACCCACGCTGGGCGGTAACGGTGCGCCAGGACGTTTTATTGCTGCGCTATCTGGGTGACTCACGAAATGAAGCCTGGGCGCTGTGCGAACAGGCCTGGCAATTGCTGCGCCCGCGCTGGATTGAGCGCGAGGCCCATATTCCACGTATTTGGTTAACTTAATCGATTCTGATGGAGGCGCCCTATGGAATTAACCCCAAGAGATAAAGACAAGCTGCTGCTGTTTTCCGCCGCCCAGCTTGCCGAGCGGCGCAAAGCGCGAGGGTTGAAGCTTAGGCTTTGTACGAAAAGTTGGCTCGCAAGCAACGCTCTATGCAGGCTACGCATACCATCGCTCTGAAACTGCTCGCTAATTTTTCGTAGCGCGTTGCAAATCGACGTAACTCTTTAAGCCATCCAAAGCAGCGTTCTACCGCGTTTCTCTGGCGGTATCTGTGCTGATCAAAACGCCTCGGCAAACCAGGGCGTGTCTTGCGATGCATTTGACGTTGCGCAATAACGGGTTTTATACCGTGCCTGTCACAGTAACGGCGCAGTTCATCACTGTCATATCCTTTATCAGCGACCACGTAGCGGCTACGTTTGCGAGGCCTTCCAACACGGCCTGGTAGATAAACACTCTCCAGCGTCGAGATGAAATGTCGAGAATCAGCCTGCTGTCCTGGAGACAGGGTAAATGCCAGCGGCCAACCATGGGAATCACATACCAGGTGGATTTTTGTCGTTAAACCACCACGACTACGCCCCAATGCGTGATCTACCGGTTCTTCTGAGCCCCCTTTTTGCCGCCTCCTGCGGCAGCGCGGGTGGCACGTATCGAGGTCGAATCAATCATCCACGTATCCAGATCCATCAGTCCATCTTCACGCAGCCTGAGCTGTAAGCGAGAAAGGATAGCTTCAAACGTGCCATCATCCCGCCATTTTCGAAAGCGCTCATAGGCAGTTGACCAGGGACCATACCGCTCGGGTAGATCTCGCCATTTGGCACCAGAACAGAGCACCCAGAAAATACCATTGAGGACCTGCCGGTCATCCCGCCGGGGCCTGCCCATCACCTGAGTTGGCGACACAATATCTGTAATCTGCGCCCAGTTCTCATTGGATATCTCGTACCGGCCAACCATAATTCATTTCCCCCTATGCTTCTATTGCATGGGAAAACTTAGCAGATATCACTTTTCGTACAAAACCTAACTATCCCGAAGCGGTCGCGCTGATCAGTTTCGAGATTATCGAAGGTGCTCGGGACGGTCGCAGTGTGGCGGATTTGATGAGCTACGGGCGCGAGATTCTGAGCCGTGATGACGTGATGGAAGGCGTGGCCGAGATGGTCGACGAAGTCCAGGTCGAAGCCACTTTTCCGGATGGTACCAAGCTCGTGACGGTTCACACGCCTATTGTGTGAGGGGTGAGGAGTGAATGGTTAGGGGTAAGCGGTATTACTCCTCACATCTTACTCCTCACAACAAAACAAGGAGTAAGTAGATGATTCCCGGTGAGTATCAGTTAAAAGAAGATGATATTGAGCTATGCGTGGGGCGTGAGCGCATCACGGTGGACGTGGCGAACACCGGTGACCGGCCGATTCAGCTCGGCTCCCACTACCACTTTGCTGAGGCCAATCCCGCGCTGGTGTTTGATCGCGACAAGACCCGCGGTTTTCGCCTCGATGTGGCCGCAGGCACAGCAATCCGCTTTGAACCTGGCCAGACCCGTGAAGTCACGCTGATTCCGTTTGTGGGTAAGCGAGAGATCTACGGCTTTCGTGGCGAGGTGATGGGACCGCTGGACGGAGATAAACAATGAAACCGGGTAACAAGATTAGTCGGCAGGCCTACGCCGATATGTACGGCCCCACGGTAGGCGACCGGGTGCGCCTGGGCGATACCGAGCTGTGGATTGAGGTCGAAAAAGACGCCACCCACTATGGCGACGAGGTCAAATTCGGCGGCGGCAAGGTGATCCGCGATGGCATGGGTCAGAGCCAACGTAACGATGAAACCGTCATGGACACCGTCATCACTAACGCGCTGATTCTCGATTGGTGGGGCATCGTCAAAGCCGATGTGGGGCTACAGAACGGACGTATTGCTGCGATTGGCAAAGCGGGCAACCCAGACGTGCAGCCCGATGTGGATATCGTGATTGGCCCCGGTACGGAAATTATCTCGGGCGAAGGCAAGATCCTGACCGCGGGCGGCATCGACGCGCATATCCACTTTATCTGCCCCCAGCAGGTAGACGAAGCGCTGATGAGCGGTGTCACTACCATGCTGGGCGGCGGCACCGGCCCGGCCACCGGGTCGAATGCCACCACCTGTACGCCGGGCGCGTGGCACATTGGCAAAATGCTTCAGGCGGTGGATGACCTGCCCATGAATATCGGCCTGCTGGGTAAAGGTAATGCCAGCCTGCCGGAAGCCTTGGAGGCCCAGCTGGAAGCGGGCGCCATGGGCCTCAAGCTTCACGAAGACTGGGGCACAACGCCCGCATCAATTGATACCTGCCTGAGCGTGGCCGAGCGCTATGACGTGCAGATCGCCATTCACACCGATACGCTTAACGAATCGGGCTTTGTGGAAGATACTTTGGCGGCGTTTAAAGAGCGTGGCATTCACACCTACCACACTGAAGGCGCGGGCGGCGGACACGCGCCGGATATCCTCACTGCGTGTTCCAAAGAGTACGTACTGCCGTCATCGACTAACCCCACGCGGCCCTACACGGTGAACACCATTGATGAGCATCTGGATATGCTCATGGTTTGCCACCACCTGGACCCCAACATTCCCGAAGACGTGGCGTTTGCCGACTCACGCATTCGCCGTGAAACCATTGCTGCCGAAGATATCCTGCACGATTTGGGCGTGATCTCAATGATCGCCTCCGACTCTCAAGCCATGGGGCGGGTAGGCGAGGTGGTCTGCCGCACATGGCAAACCGCGCACAAAATGAAAGTACAGCGTGGCTTGCTGCCTGAAGATGAAGCGCTTGGTGCCGATAATCTGCGTGCCAAGCGCTATATCGCCAAGTACACCATCAACCCGGCGATCACCCACGGTATCGCTCACGAGGTGGGCTCTATTGAGGTAGGCAAGCTTGCCGATCTGGTGCTCTGGAAACCGGCTTTCTTCGGCGTTAAGCCGTCGCTGATTTTAAAAGGCGGCATGATCGCGGCAGCACCCATGGGCGACCCTAACGCTTCAATCCCCACGCCCCAGCCGGTTCATTATCGACGCATGTTCGGCGCTTTTGGCCGCGCGGCCAGCCAGACCCGGCTCAATTTTGTCAGCCAGGCGGCGATTGATGCAGGCCTCAAGGAGCGCTTGGGGCTTCAGAGCACGCTTGCCGCGTGCAAGAACGTACGCGGGGTGCGTAAGAAGGATATGAAGCTCAACGATGCCTGCCCCGAGCTGACCGTGGATCCGCAGACTTATGAAGTGCGCTGCGATGGCGAGCTGTTAACCTGCGAGCCCGCCACAGAGCTGCCGTTGGCTCAGCGTTATCATTTGTTCTAGATGCAACCCCGGCAGCGCTGCGCACTGCATCGCTAGCTGAAGCTACTCCTACAGGGGGGCATGCACTTTAACCGGTAGGAGCTGAGTTCCACTCGGCGATGGCGGCGCAGCCGCCCTTGGGTGACGGGGCGCGGTGCATGGTGTTAGCCACCAGCCTTGGCAGCGCTGCGCACTGCATCGCTAGCTGAAGCTACTCCTACAGGGGATGCATGCACTTTAACCGGTAGGAGCTGAGTTCACTCGGCGATGGCGGCGCAGCCGCCCTTGGTTGGCATGGCGCGGTACATGGTGTTAGCCACCAACCCGGCAGCGCTGCGCACTGCATCGCTAGCTGGAGCTGCTCCTGCAGGGCGTAGGCTGATTGGAAAGGTTCAATGTATTGGGCGATTAAGAGGTTAATGATGCTGAAACTGATAGAACGTTTAGGCCCGGTGGATGAAAGCGCAGCCAGCGATACGCTCACACTTCCCTTTGAACTGCGCATCCGTGGGCGCCTAAAAGCCGAAAGCGACAATGGCCAGGCGCTGGGGCTATTTTTAGACCGTGGCCCCGTACTGCGCAGTGGTGAAGGGTTAAAAGCGGAAAGCGGCGAGGTCATTCGCGTATGCGCCGCCATTGAACCGGTAGTGACCGCACGAGTAAGTGCTGGCTTACCCCTGGCGCGGTTGGCCTACCACTTGGGCAACCGTCATGTGCAGTTGGCGCTGGGCGAAGACGAGCGCGGCGGCTGGGTACGCTTTCCGCCCGATCACGTGCTGGAGGAGCTGGCTGAACTGCTGGGCGCAACGCTTGAACGTCACGCGGCCACGTTTGATCCAGAGCCGGGCGCCTATAACCAGGTGGGTGGACATGGTCATTCACACAGGCACTCGCATGCTCACGACCACGACCACGACCACGACCACAGCCATCACCATGCCCACTGAATCCGCAGCGTTGGGCAGCCAGCCTGATCTAGCCCTGCTCGGGCTGATGCAGCTAGTCAGCCCGGCACTGCCCATCGGGGCCTTTGCGTTTTCTCAAGGGCTGGAAAGTGCCTTTGAACTTGGCTGGGTTCACGATGAGCAGACGTTGGCCGAGTGGCTTTCCGGCGTGCTGGAAGATGGCCTGACCCGCTGTGAACTACCGGTAATTGTCCGCTTATATACGGCGTTTACGCAGCACGACAGCGCGGCGATTGCCCAGTGGGATGGTTGGCTGAGTGCCACGCGGGAAACCGCCGAGCTTGCCGCTGAAGACAGTCGCTTGGGAGCCTCTCTCAAGCGGCTGTTGGGTAGCCTTGGCCTGCTACCCAGTGAGGGCTTACTACCGTCCTTGTTACCGGTTCAGCCGGGCTATGTCACGCTGTTTGCGTTTACCGCCCATGCGCGAGGCGTAAGCATTCGTCAGGCGCTGATCGGGTTTGCCTGGGCATGGCTTGAAAACCAGCTGGCGGTGGCCTGTAAAGCGCTACCTCTTGGGCATACGGCCGCTCAGCGGATTATCGAACAGCTGCGATCGCCGCTGGTTAGCGCGGTAGATGAAGCATTAACGCTCGACGATCACGACCTTGGCCCCATATTGCCGGGGCTGGCGCTAGCCAGTGCCCTACACGAAACTCAATATTCACGCCTATTTAGAAGTTAGGAGATACTTACCATGACTCACTGTTTACGTATTGGTGTGGGCGGCCCCGTTGGTTCGGGTAAAACGGCGCTACTCAAGCAGCTCTGTCTGGCGCTGCGCGACTATTACGATATCGCGGTGGTGACGAACGATATTTATACCCGCGAAGACGCTGACTTTCTGCTTAAGCATGACGCCTTGGCCGCTGATCGCATTCTGGGCGTCGAAACCGGGGGGTGTCCGCATACGGCGATTCGTGAAGACGCCTCGATGAACCTGGCGGCTATCGATGAATTACAGGCGCGCCATCCTAAGCTTGAGCTGGTATTGGTAGAGTCTGGGGGAGATAACCTTTCTGCGACGTTTAGTCCCGAGCTTTCTGACCTCACGCTTTATGTGATTGATGTCTCGGCGGGAGACAAAATTCCGCGTAAGGGTGGGCCGGGGATTACCAAGTCGGATCTACTAATTATCAACAAGATCGATATCGCCGAGCAGGTGCACGCGTCGTTAGAGGTAATGGAGCGTGATTCAAAGAAAATGCGCGGCGAGCGGCCCTTTGTATTTACCAACCTTTACGATGGCGTAGGGCTTGAAGAGATTGTTCGCTTTATTCTTGATAAAGGAATGCTGGATGAGCGGCGCCCTCAGGCAGCGCTGGCGTAGTGGTTGAAACGCTGTCTTTGAACGTTCGCTGTTGAAAATCCGCTGCGGGACAGCCGCTATTGAGACATGGCTGCCAAAGTAACGTGACGTTAAAAAGTAAAATGCAGTGCAATAAAAAGCTGCCATGACCAGGCGGTACAAGGTCATGGCAGCTAAACTGTAGGTCGGCATCTTTGCCAAAAACGGGCCATCCTTGGCCACCACATCCACACAGTGCACCTTATGCTCGGTAAACACCTTAACTTGGGTTATGGAAACAGGTTTATATTCTAAAATAGCAACTAGTAGACTCGAAATGTCCGATTTTTAACGGAAATAATGATTTTTATTAACTTTTGCTAAAACCATTGAGCTTCTCGTGTAAGTCGCTGTGGCAAGACTAAAAGCTAATGTTATTGAGCTTTTATTGTGATGTGCTAACGAGAGACTTGCTGTTCTGATAGCCGGGTAGCCAGCAGTGTTGCAGCGCGGCGTGCCAAGGGGGAAAACTCCACGCTCTCAAGTGCCAGGCTGGCAACAAGGCGCTGCTTCATTGAGCGTGCCCAAAAGGTTTCCAGGTGACGGCAGATAGCCGCTGCTGCTGCCTCTTCATCACGACCGCTGCCCAGGTTGGTGGCGATCTGGTTAGTCATACGGACCAAATTGGCATCGTTGTTGTTTGACATAGGGTCTCTCCTCAACGCGGTAAAGGGCTCAGCCCTTGGCAGTGACAGGGCGGTGATAAATTACATGACGGCCTGGGCGTGCAAAACCGGCTAACAGAAGACCTGCTGCCTGCGCCTGTTCAACGGCCAGGGCGGTAGCTGCCGAGACGGCAACCAGCGCGCCGATCCCCACGCTTGCGCACTTGTGTACCATTTCATAGCTGGCTCGGCTGGAAACTAGTACAAAGCCCTCCTGGAGTGGTACGTCATCGCGTGCCAGCGAACCGATCAGTTTATCCAGTGCGTTGTGACGACCCACGTCTTCACGCACTCTTTGTATACGCCCCTGCAGATCACACCAGGCCGCGCCATGCACGGCGCCTGTTGCTTCCTTTAGAGGCTGATGGTCATCTAGCGTACAAAGCGCATGCTGAATGGCTGTGTCGTCAAGGTGTGGTGCACTCACCGTAGGGATGGGCCGAATGGCCTGCTCCAGGGCTTCTGTACCGCACAGCCCACAGCCGGTACGCCCGGTTGTGCTACGGCGGCGTTGTTTAAGCTCGGCCAGCCGCTGGCTGGCAATGCTTAGGTGAACCGCCAGGCCTTGAGCCTCTTCATGAAGCTCAAGGTCGTAGCACTCGTGAGAGTGGGCCAGGATGCCTTCAGAAAGACTGAACCCCAGGGCCAGATCTTCAAGATGCGAAGGACTTGCCATCATGACCGCATGGGAAATGCCGTTGTAGACCATCGCTACCGGCACTTCTAGCGCTAGCGCGTCCTCCTGCACAGTAGCGCGCCAATTGGCCGCGCTACTGTGGACTTCAACCGACTGGCGCGCCAAGGCGTCAGCCGGTTGCGCGGGTGCGTCGCGTTCACGCACTGCACTCATGACGCCTCCTGCTGCGCCTTGGCCAAGTGGCCACGCTGGGCCTTGTCAAAGGAGGAGAAACGCTGCTGCCAAGCGGAGGGCTGGCTGACTTTTTCTACTTGCACGGCGGTAACCTTGTATTCGGGGCAGTTGGTGGCCCAGTCCGAATTATCGGTAGTAATCACGTTGGCGCCACTACCGGGATGATGGAACGTAGTGTAGACCACCCCCGGCTGCATTCGCTCGCTCAGCCGCGCACGGAGCACCGTATGGCCTGATCGGCTGGTAATGCCGAGCCAGTCGCCGTCGCGCACGCCACGTAGCTCGGCGTCGCTTGGGTGCAACTCTAATATGTCCTCATCGTGCCAGTGTTGGTTGTCGGTGCGACGGGTTTGGGCACCCACGTTGTATTGGCTAAGAATCCGCCCGGTGGTGAGCAGCAGTGGGAAGCGGCGGGTGGCGCGCTCCTCGGTGGGCACGTATTCGGTAATCGCAAAGCGCCCGAGGCCAATGGGGAAGTTGATTTCGTGCATGGTCGGCATTCCCTCAGGATACTCGGCATTACACGGCCACTGTAGGCTGCCATAGACTTCCAGCTTTTCGTAGCTCACCCCGGCAAAGCTCGGCGTTAGTTGAGCGATCTCGTCCATGATTTCAGAAGGATGCGCGTAGCGCATCGGGTAGCCCAGCGCGTTGGCCAGGTCCTGGGTGATTTCCCAATCCTGCTTACCGGCTAGCGGTGGCATGACCTTGCGTACTCGGTTGATACGTCGTTCGGCGTTGGTGAAGGTGCCGTTCTTCTCCAAAAAGCTGGAACCCGGTAGAAGTACATGGGCGAATTTGGCCGTCTCGTTCAAGAAGATATCCTGAACAATCAGGCAGTCCAGCGAACGCAGCGCAGCCTCAACGTGCTGCGTGTTGGGGTCAGACTGGGCGATATCTTCGCCCTGCACGTAAAGCGCCTTGAAAGTTCCTTCGATGGCGGCATCGAACATGTTGGGAATGCGCAGCCCCGGTTCATCGTCGAGCTTGACGCCCCAGACGCTTTCAAAGCGGCCACGGGCAATCGGGTCGGCCACGTGCTGGTAGCCCGGCAGCTCATGCGGGAAGGAGCCCATATCGCAGGAGCCTTGCACGTTATTCTGGCCGCGCAGCGGGTTCACGCCCACGCCTTCACGGCCAATATTGCCGGTGGCCAGGGCCAGGTTGGCAATTCCCATCACCATAGTGGAGCCTTGGCTGTGCTCGGTCACGCCCAAGCCGTAGTAAATGGCGCCGTTGCCAGCAGTGGCGTAAGTGCGCGCTGCCTGTCGCACAGCCTCGGCGGGCACGCTGGTAATCGCTTCGCTGGCTTCCGGAGAGTGGCGCGGGTCGGCGATAAACGTGCGCCAGCTTTGGTACGCTTCGGTGTCGCAGCGGCTAGCCACGAACGCCTTGTCTTCAAGACCTTCAGTGACCACCACATGCCCAAGCGCGTTGATCAGCGCGACGTTGGTACCAGGGCGCAGCGGCAAATGCTGGGCGTCGCTCAGGTGAGGCGTTTTGAGCAGATCGATAGAGCGTGGGTCAGCGACGATTAGCTTCGCGCCCTGTCGCAGGCGCTTGCGCATCAACGAGCCAAATACCGAGTGGGCATCGGTGGGGTTGGCGCCAATCACGATAATCGCGTCGGCTTTCATTACCGAGTCAAAGGTCTGGGTGCCGGCAGATTCGCCCAGCGTGGTTTTCAGGCCGTAGCCGGTGGGCGAGTGGCAGACCCGTGCACAGGTGTCGGTATTATTATTGCCAAACGCTGCGCGAATCAGCTTCTGCACCAGGTAGGTCTCTTCGTTGGTGCAGCGCGATGAGGTGATACCACCAATGCTCTCGCGGCCATGCTCGGCCTGAATCGCTTTTAGGCGATTAGCGGCAAACCCAATGGCTTCTTCCCAGCTGGCCTCGCGCCAGGGCTGGTCGATGCTGTCGCGGATCATCGGCGTGGTCAGGCGGTCGGGGTGAGAGGAGTAGCCGAACGCAAAGCGCCCCTTCACACACGAGTGGCCGTGGTTAGCGTCGCCGCCCTTGTAGGGCACCATGCGCACCAGCTTGTCACCTTTCATTTGCGCTTCAAACGAGCAGCCCACACCACAATAGGCGCAGGTCGTGACTACGCTGCGGTCCGGCACGCCGTGATCAATGACGCTGTTTTCCATCAGCGTGGCGGTCGGGCAGGCCTGTACACAGGCGCCACACGAAACGCAGTCTGAATCCATAAACGCTTCGTCTTGCCCCGCGGCCACTTTGGAATCAAACCCGCGACCGTCGATGGTCAAGGCGAAGGTGCCCTGCACTTCCTCGCAGGCGCGCACGCAGCGGGAGCAGACGATGCACTTGCTGGGGTCGAAGCTGAAGTAGGGGTTGGAGGTATCTTTGGTGGCCTGAAGATGGTTCTCACCGTCAAACCCATAGCGTACTTCGCGAAGACCAACGCTGCCCGCCATGTCTTGTAGCTCGCAGTCGCCATTGGCCGGGCAGGTCAAACAGTCCAGCGGATGGTCGGAGATGTACAGCTCCATCACGTTGCGGCGCAGTTTGGCGAGTCGCTCGTTCTGGGTGGTCACCTGCATGCCTTCCACCACGGGGGTGGTGCAGGAGGCTGGCAGCCCACGGCGGCCCTCTACCTGTACGGCGCATAACCGGCAAGAGCCGAACGGCTCCAGGCTGTCGGTGGCACATAATTTGGGAATATTAATATCGGCCAGCGCCGCTGCACGCAGTACCGAAGTGCCTTCCGGCACCGTGATGGTAATACCATCAATTTCCAGGTTCACCAGCGCCGTACCCGTTGGGAAAGGCGTGCCCAGGTCTTTATCGTGGGCGGCGCTTCTGGCGTACTGTTTGGGGTCAAAGTGTCCGATCATGATCTGTCTCCGTTCGCGGCCCGCTGAAAATCGTCAGGGAAGTGGTTCAGGGCGCTTTGCACTGGGAAGGGGGTCATGCCCCCCATGGCACAGAGCGAACCATCCACCATCGTTTCGCAGAGGTCATGGAGCAGGGCGAGGTTGGCCTCGCGGTTTTGGTCGGCGCGGATACGATCAATCACTTCCACGCCACGGGTTGAGCCGATACGGCATGGCGTACACTTGCCGCAGGACTCCACCTTGCAGAATTCCATCGAGAAGCGCGCTTGTTCGGCCATATCCACGCTCTCATCAAACATCACCACACCGCCGTGACCTAGCACCGCGCTCTCGGCGGCAAAGGCTTCGTAGTCCAGCGGTAAGTCCCATTGGGATTCCGGCAGGTAGGCGCCCAGCGGGCCTCCCACCTGCACGGCACGCAGCGGTTTGTCGCTTAACGTGCCGCCACCGAACTCCTCCATCAGGGTGCGCAGCGTGGTGCCGAAGGCAAGTTCCACCAATCCGCCGCGCTGAACATTACCCGCCAGCTGAAGTGCCAAGGTGCCCCGCGAGCGGCCCATGCCATGCGAGGCGTAAGCCTCAGCGCCTTCAGCGAGGATAAACGGCACGGCGGCCAGCGAGAGCACGTTGTTAACCACGGTAGGAAGGCCGAATAGTCCTTCAATAGCGGGCAGCGGTGGTTTGAAGCGTACCAGGCCGCGCTTGCCTTCCAGACTTTCGAGCAACGAGGTTTCTTCACCGCAAATGTATGCCCCAGCGCCCAAGCGCACTTCCAAATGAAAAACGCGGCCACTGCCACACAGGTTCTCACCCAGATAACCGGCCTGTTCGGCATGGGCGATGGCCTCGTCAAGAATCTCCTTGGCCAGCGGGTATTCTGAACGCAGGTAGATGTAGCCTTGGGTTGCGCCTACTGCAAGCCCGGCAATCGTCATGCCTTCAATCAGCAGGTAGGGGTCGCACTCCATCACCAACCGGTCGGCGAAGGTGCCGGAGTCGCCTTCATCAGCGTTGCAGACGATATACTTTTGATCGGCCGGTGTGTCCAGCACCGTCTGCCACTTGATGCCAGTAGGAAACGCCGCCCCACCGCGCCCGCGCAGCCCAGAGGCTTTTACTTCCTCAACAATGTCCTGTGGCGCGCTTTGCAGCGCTGCCTCCAGACCGCGAAACCCACTATGCGCCCGGTAATCTTCAATCGAGAGTGGGTCGGTAATACCAATACGGGCGAACGTCAGGCGCTGCTGGCGAGCGAGGTAATCGATCTCTTCGGTTGGCCCCAGGGCCAATGAATGGGTGATGCTGCCCTGCAGCATGCCGCTGTCCAGCAGCGCGGGGATATCGGCAAGTGCCACCGGGCCATAGGCAAAGCGGCCGGTGGGTGTTTCCACCTCAACCAGCGGCTCAAGCCAGGCAAGCCCGCGTGAGCCGTTGCGCACCAGCGTAATGGGTTCACCATGGGCAGCGGCTTCTCGTGCCAGCCGGTTGGCGATGGCATCGGCGCCCAGCGCCAGCGCGGTGGTATCTCGGGGTACGAAAACACGAATGCTCATGCGATTACCTCCAGCGGCCTGGTTTGCAGCTCATCCAATAATGCATCGAAAGCTTCAGGCGTTACCCGACCGCGCACGCCATTATCCACGCGAACGGAGGGGCCACAGGCGCAGTTGCCCAGACAGTAAACGGCCTCAAGGGTGATATCGCGGTCGCTGGTGGTCTGGTGGTAATCGATGCCCAGGCGCGCTTTGGCGTGAGCCTCAAGCTGGCGCGCGCCGACGGCCTGGCATGCCTCGGCGCGACAGATCTGCACCACGTGGCGACCCGGCGGTGCGGTCCGAAAGTGGTGATAAAAGCTAATGACCCCGTGTACTTCAGCGCTGGTCAGCTGTAATGACTCGGCGATGAGAGGCACGGCATCCGGAGGAATAAAGCCGAAGCGGTCCTGGAGGGCATGAAGAATCGGCAGCAACGCGCCTGGTTTGTGGCGTAGCGCATTGATCTCGGCCTGAATCGACTGCGACGACCATTCTCGAGACTCATTCATCATGTCTCTCCTGGTGCTGATTTATTATTTAGTAAACATGCACAGCTCTGCCTATTTTAAGCGATGTGTTAAAAAGAGCGTGCACCACGGTCAGTGCAACGCTAGCATCAACGCTATAAGTACAAAATATGAAAGATTATGCCTATGAAAAAAGCCATGCAAAAAATCAGCGTTATCCCCTCTTGGTGCTTTCGCGATGAGGAGGGTAATCAGCTTGATATACATCTACTTCGCTTGCTTGAAGCGGTTTATCGGCGGGGAAAACTCACGCTCGCCGCAAGCGATGTCGGCATCTCGTATCGCCATGCTTGGAACCTTTTGCGCCAGAGTGGGGAGTTCTTTGGCGTACCGCTGGTAGAGATGCAGCGTGGGCGCGGCGCACGGCTTTCACTGCTAGGTGAAAAGTTGTTGTGGGCCGAGCAGCGTGCGATTGCCCGCCTGGGGCCGCAGCTGGAAAGCCTGGGGTCTGAACTGAACCTGGCGATTCAACAGCAGCAGCAAGGGGCGCTATCGGTGTTGCGGCTGCACGCCAGCCATGGTTTTGCTGTCGAGCTACTTCCCAAATACCTGCACGAAATACCCCTGGACTTACAGTACTGCAGCCCGCAAGAGTCGCTGACGGCCCTTCATCGGGGCAGTTGCGATGTGGCGGGTTTTCATCTGCCGCGTGGCAAGGTCGGTGAGCGCGTACGCGATACTTACCAAGGGCTTTTAAAGCCGCGTCAGCACCGAGTGATTGGCTTTATCGCCAGGACTCAGGGGCTGATGGTGGCGCCGGGTAATCCGCTTGGTATCACGGGGGTCGCATCGCTGGCTGATAAGTCCGTGCGGTTCGTCAACCGCCAGGCTTCGTCAGGCACGCGCTCGCTGCTGGACTGCCTGTTAAAAGAGGCGGCGGTTTCCAGCAAAAAGATTCGTGGGTTTGAAATAGAGGAGTTTACCCACTCTGCGGTAGCTGCTTACGTCGCCGCTGGCATGGCTGATTGCGGCTTTGGTGTAGAGGCTGCCGCTCAAAAGTTTGGGCTTGATTTTTTACCGCTGGCTATCGAAGACTATCTTTTGGCCTGCCATCACCGTTCATTAAAAGAACCACGGCTATGTGCCTTTCTGAAGGCATTGCAGGGTGAGCCCTTTCAGGAAGCGGTCAAGCGCCTGCCGGGTTATAGCCCAAGCCAGTGTGGTGAGGTGATGCGGCCCGAGGATGTACTCACGGCAAAGAAATGAGTGCTCTGTTAAACACCAGGAGACAGAAAAGCAGAACTTCGCTTATCCAGCGATCAATAACCCAATCAACGGCCCGCCCTCAACGCAAGAGCGGGCCGTTTGCTCACCCTGGAGCGTTGGATGGAGGAACGTTTAGTAGCTGGTAATCCATAAAATGATGCCAAACCAGATGGGATCAAACCCCAGGCTTGTGATCATGGGAAACGTAATAGGCAGCGTCATTAGCAGTAGTGTTATGCCATCAAAGAAGCAACCCGGTACGATATAAATGATAACAATCATCAGCTGCCAATCGCGGCAAACATGATAGAAGCATGTTTAAAGCACCCTTATTGACGCTTCATGCACTGTTTTATATTCATGAACGGCGACGGGCGACCATAGAATGGCTAACAATTCCTTGCACACTTATCCTGGCCAGCAGTGATGCGATGCCAATTGATTACCTTTCAGGTTATGTTGGTATCTTGAAAACGCCCCCTTTTGCACCGTCGTCGTGGTCAGGTTGAGGGAATATATGAAAGATAAGTTTTGTAGCTTGTTGAAAAATAAAAATATGGCCTATTTACCACCAGAACAAACGCTGGCAGTGCCCGCAAAAGTGAAAACAGTCGTTTTTTTGTTGATGGAAAATTTTTCCATGATGGCATTTACAGGTGCTGTTGATGCGTTGGTAACAACGAATTTGATGAACGCAACGACCACTTACAACATAAGGGTTGTCGGTAATGGCAGCGCCGCTGTGCAATCAGACTTGGGGATTGAAATTAACGCTGATGCATCTCTTGCGGATTTTGATCTTTCCAACGAAAAAGTAGATGTATTGATAGTGTGTGGTGGCTTGAGAGTTAAAGCGCAGTCCTCAGCGCTTGTGCGTAATAAGCTAAGAAAGGCAGATAGTCACGGCGTTGTATTGGGTGGTTTATGGAATGGCGCCTACTTTCTTGCAGACGCAGGTCTGTTGAGTGGCTATCAGTGCGCGTACCATCCTGACGGACGCGCCATGATGGCTGAGGAGTTTCAAGACGTTACTATCTCTGCTCGAAGCTACGTTGTGGATAGAAAGAGATTAAGCTGCGCGGGCGCGAGCAGCTCCCTAAGCCTCATGCTAGAAGTTGTTAGAGCCGATTGTGGTGACCAAGTAGCCAGTGCGGTTGAGGAAATGCTCAGCTGTGACAAGGAAATAGAACTGCCAGACATTTCAACGATTAACGTTGATCAAAACCATACGTTACCAGAAACGCTTAAAACAGCCCTTCAGTTGATGAAAAACAATATTGAAGAGCCGTTATCTATTGTTGAAATAGCCAATTGGGTGGGTATTTCACGGCGCCAGCTAGAGCGATTGTTCTGTCACTATATTGTCGCTAGCCCTTCTCGGTATTACATGGAGTTGCGTTTAACACGGGCGCGGCAGCTATTGCAGCAAACAAATAAACCGATAGCAGAGGTGACCGTGGCAACAGGGTTTGTGAGTGTTTCGCACTTTAGAAACTGCTTTTATCAACTGTTTGGCGTGTCCCCTGGCCAGTTTAGAAAGTCGTTTCAAAAGGGCGGCCGTTTCCTGTGACCTTGTGCATGAATGGCGGCGTACTGATAAATACGGGATTCAAAGGGAGCCGGGCAGGCTCCCTTGAAGAGCATATCTGGACGATATTAATTTCCCGACCACCCCATGAATATGGGGACATAGACCACTAGCAGCAGCACGCCGATTAGACCCAGCAGATAAGGCACGATGGCGCGTGTAATACGCTCAAGCGGTAGCTGTGTCACTGAAGATGCAACGTACAGGTTGATCGCCACGGGTGGCGTGATCATGCCTATCGAGAGCCCTACCACAATAATCAGACCGAAGTGGATTGGATCGACCCCCAGCTGCAGCACCAGCGGTAGCAGCACCGGCGTTAAGATAATCAGCGCGCTTGCCGTTTCGATAAACACACCGGTCAGCAGGATGACGGCGACCACCAGCAGCATGATAATCAGCGGGTTGGTGGAGAGCGACAACACCGATTGTGCGATAGCACCAGGCACCTGCCAGCTAGACAGCGTCCAGCTCAGCACCGCCGACATGGCAATCACTAGCATGATCACTGCAGTGGTGATGGCTGAGCGGATCAGCAGCCGATACACCTGGGGCAGGGTTAAATCACGATAGATGAATAGCGATACCAGTAGCGCATAGTTGACGGCTACCACCGCCGCTTCAGAGGGCGTAAAGATCCCCGTGAAGATACCGCCCAGAATAATCACCGGCGTCATCAAGCCCCAGCTTGCCGCCTTGAACGTGCGCAAGATGGTGGTGATGGACAGCGGTGTCCCCTTGGGGTACTGGCGTTTATAGGCTTGGGTAATAGCAATCGCCATTAATCCCAAACCCATTGCCAAACCAGGTAAAAAACCGCTCAAAAACAGCTTGGATACCGACTGCTGGGCAATCACCGCATAGATAATCATGGGCACCGAGGGCGGAATGACCACGCCAATCGTGCCACTGGCGGCAATCAGGCTGGCCGCCGATGCGGGGTCGTAGCCCTTTCGCTTAAGCTCCGGCACCAGGCTTGAACCGACCGCCGCCGTGGTGGCTGCCCCCGAACCCGAAATAGCGGCAAAGAACATGCCCGCCATGACCGATACGACCGAAAGCCCGCCACGCATAAAGCCCACCAGCGAATCGGCAAAACTCACCAACCGCTCGCTCACCTTGCCCTGGGCCATTAAGTCACCGGCAAGAATGAACATGGGAATCGCCACCAGCGCGAAGGAGTTGATGCCCTGGAACATCTGCTGGGTCACCACCATCAGCGGCACGCCCGACTGATACAGGGCAAACAGAGTGCTTGCGCCAATCGCAAAGGCAATTGGTACGCCCATTAGCATAAACAGGAAGAACAGGCCAAATAGCAGCATGGTCATGGTGTCTGTTCTCCAGTGGGTTGCGAGGGTTTGCCTTCAAGCACCAGTTCAAGCAGATCGACCAACGCATACCAGGCCATGATGGCTGCACTGATCGGCATTACGGCATACACGTACGACATCGGCACGCGCAGCGAGGCGGATTTCTGAAAGCTCTGTACCTGCATGTAGCGATAGCCGATCACTACCAGCGTGATCATAAAAGCGATAACCACCATCACCGCCAGTATTCGCGCTATTTGGCGTAAACGAGCGGGAAGCGCGTCGACGGCAAAGGTAACGGCGATATGATGGCCGCGCTGAAAAGCCAGCGTGCCGGCTAGAAAGGTAATCCAGATGAGCAGAAAACGGGCGACCTCTTCGGTCCAGCCAAAGGCGGTGAAAAACACTCGAGAGACAATTTGCAGCGTAATCACGCCGATCAAGGCCGCCATGCCCGCAAAGACCACTGGCTGGAGAACCGTATCTAGACCGCGCTCTATGCCTCTTAATAGCGCCAATAAAGGTTGAGAGAAAGTGGCCACGTTACTGCAGTGCCTCCTGGGTGCGAGGAAGGTGGTTACTGAACTGTTCGCCAAATAGCTCCTGAGGGGGTGTCGCCGCACTTGGGTAGCTGTCGTCGCTATTCATTACGAAGGCAATCGCCCGTGTAGCGTGTTTACGTAAATGGCGGGGCGTGCGGGAAGAGGGGGCGTTATCCACGTTATCTCCTTGGAATGATCTGTGTTTTTATAGTGTAGAGGGGGGGAGGCCTTAATCAGCGCGTCATCTATACCATATTGGTTTTAGCGAACAAATAATTGATTGTAATCCCGCCATTCGTCGTAGAGTCTGCCGGAAAACCACGCTGGCAATAAAAAACGTTTTAGATCGTAGCCTTGAGCAAATACACCGTTGGCGATAGCCTCTCTGCCTACGTATAAATACATAGCCAGGCTTCACGCCGCACCGACCGGCCCTGACAGGAACAGAAAATGGACACGCTGATTAATAGTCTTACCGACATCGTAGGAAAAACAGGCGTACTGCTGGGTGATGACGTTGCCCAGCGCAGTGTCGACTGGTTCACCAAAGCGTCTTGTCAGGCAAAAGCAATTATTCGACCGCAATCCACTGAACAGCTCAGCCAAGTCATGACGCTTTGTTATGAGGCCAATCAGCCGGTGGTCACCCACGGTGGATTAACCGGCGTCGTGCATGGCGCCGTTGCCAGCCCAGACGAACTCGTGGTGTCACTGGAGCTAATGAACCAGATTGAGCATATCGACGCCGTGGGCTCCACGATGCAGGTACAGGCGGGCGTGACGCTTCAGCACGTTCAGGAAGCCGCTCAAGAGATCGACATGCAGTTTGCGCTGGACTTGGGCGCGCGCGGTTCCTGCACCATTGGCGGTAACATCGCCACTAACGCGGGCGGCATTCGGGTGATTCGCTACGGCATGATGCGCCAACAGGTATTAGGGCTGGAAGTGGTTCTCAGCGATGGTACTGTGGTCAGTTCCATGAACACTATGCTGAAAAACAACGCCGGTTACGATTTAAAGCAGATGTTTATGGGTAGCGAAGGCACCCTGGGGATTGTTACCCGGGCCGTGCTGCGCCTGCATCCGAATATGCCTAGCGAGCAGACCGCGTTCGTCGCGGTGCCCTCGTTCGACGCGCTGACATCACTGTTGAAAATGGCCTCCAAAGAGCTTGCCAACAGCCTGAGTGCCTTCGAAGCGCTATGGAACAATCACTACGCGTTGATGACTTCCGCGACGACCAAACACACCGCATTGCTGGCCAACAACTCGCTGTTCTACGCCATTATTGAAACGCTTGGCTCGGACGATGAGAAAGATGCCGAAGCGTTTGCGAGTGTACTGGAAAAAGCCCTCGAAGCAGAGCTGATCACGGATGCCGTGCTGGCCAGTTCCAGCAGCCAGCGCGAAGGTATCTGGGCCGTGCGCGAGGATATAGAAACCCTGGTGCACGCGCTTGACCCGATGTTCTCCTACGACATTAGCCTGCCGATCACCCACATGGATGAGTACGTAACGGCACTGGAAAGTAAGTTGAAGGCGCAATGGCCAGAAACCTGCGAGCTGGTCGTGTTTGGCCATCTGGGCGATGGCAACCTGCACATCATCGTCACGGTGCGTGACGCCAGCCAGGATGCTCGGCGTCAGGTCGAAGAGTTGGTGTACGGTTCGCTGGTGAAGTACAACGGCTCGATCTCCGCTGAACACGGGGTGGGCCTGGAAAAGCGCGACTACCTGACACTTTCACGCTCACCAGAAGAGATCGCCCTGATGAAGCGCCTGAAACAGGCAATGGACCCTAAAGGGCTGCTTAACCCCGGAAAAATTCTGGCCTGAGCACCTGGTTAGTCATCGCATTCAGCCAACAGGCCACCGTGAGGTGGCCTGTTGGGTTCATTAATCAATCAATTGGTGAGGCGAGGCTTACTCCGCCAGTGCTGCTTGAATGCGTGGCAGGTAGTCACCAAACTGCTGGCCGTACTTCTCGTACACCGGCACCACCGCGGCTTGGAAGGCCTCAATATCAGGCGAGTCATTAATCTCCATACCGGCTTCCTGCAGAGCGGCTAGCTGTTCGGCTTCCATATCGGCATTAACCTGGCGTTCGTACTCAGCGGCTTCCTGGGCCGCCTCTTCCAAAACGGCCTGTGCTTCTTCCGGCAGTTGGTTCCAGGCCGACATGCCCATCACAAAAATAGCCGGGGCATAGGTATGGCGCGAGAGCGTCATATAGTTCTGCGTTTCGCCCAGCTTAAAGGAGTAGACCACGTTTACCGGGTTTTCCTGACCGTCGATGGTGCCCTGCTGCATCGCCGTGAGTGCCTCGGTCCAGGCCATCGGGATAGCGTTGGCGCCCAGCTCGCGGAAGGTATCGGTGTATACCGGATTCTCCATCACACGAATGCGCAGACCGTCCATATCGGCTGGCGTGTTCACTGCGCGCTCGCTATTGGTCAGATTGCGAAAGCCGCGTTCGGCGTAGGCCAAGCCTTTCAGGTTAACGTCGGAAAGCTTATCTAAAAGCTCCTGGCCGATTTCGCCGTCCAAAACCCCATAAGCCGCCTCAGGGGACGGGAACAGGAAGGGCAGCTCAAACACTGCCATCTCTTCGACAAAGTTGGCCACCGGACCATTGGTAATCAATCCCATATCCACGGTGCCAATCTGCATGCCTTCCAACAACGTACGCTCATCGCCTAATGAAGCATTGGGGTAGATATCAATGATCACCTTGCCGTCGGTGCGCTCTTCCACCAACTCCTCAAACTTGGTAGCAGCGATATGAAAGCCATCCTGCTCGTTGACCACGTGCGCCAAGCGCAGAGTCACGGGGTCCATATCGTCAAAATTAGCCGCGTAGGCTGAGCTGCAAAGCGCCAAGGAAACAGAGAGTGCCAGCGCATGTTGTGCGAATGTTTTCATTTTTATAGGTTCCGGATGTGTAATAAAGGAAAGTGCCTGCAAAGCATGCATCACACGAAGCAAAACGGTCAATTAAGCGAACAGTAAAGCCGCCGCGCGGCTAGACACAGCACGCCCGCACAGGTACGATACGCACCCAATGCGCCCGTAGCTCAGTTGGATAGAGTATCGGCCTCCGAAGCCGAGGGTCGCAGGTTCAAATCCTGCCGGGCGCGCCAGACATATCAAGGGCTTACGTTTATTCGTAAGCCCTTTTGTTTTGTCTATGACCATTTGTAAACGCGCGTCGGTTTTGGCATAGTCTGGCACAACAATTGGGACAACCTTCTTGGCAGTGATTAGCTCTTTTCTTGCAGCCTATTTGGCACTGGATCGAAACAAGACCACTTTTCATCTTGTTGATCTGCCCCGACCCGGGTCGGTAACGTTTAGTTTCGGTGAATCATATTTTACTAAAAGTAAGCTTACGTCTTATCTCACTCGATAGGGCATACCTGTTAGGTAATGCCCAAAATAAACCTAGGTAGGGCCAGTGATAACTCAGGTATGAAGGTCACTATCAGTACCATTGGAAGGTGGCCAAAGAGCAAAAACTTCATTGTGACCCCAAAGTACTTATCGAGAGATATTTTACTAACGCCTGCAGCCATATAAAGCATAGGTGCGCATGGTGGTGAGACATTACCTAACCCTAAATTGACGCCAACAATAGCGGCAAAATGAATAGGATGTACGCCAATAGCAGTGGCTAATGGCAGCAGCACAACTGCAGCTAAGATGCTGCCGGAAATGTCATCGACAATCATGCCGATTAAAAGCAGAACGAGATTTATAAGCAATAGAATGACGAGTGGGCTGTCTGATAGTCCCAGTAGAAAGCCTGTCACTTGGCTCGGCACCTGTTGAAGGATCATGGCGCGGCTCATCATGAAGAGAAAGAAAAGCACGGCAATGATTGACCCAATCGTCAATGTGGCTTGAATCAAGCCATTCCAGAATGCCTTGACGCTAAGAGTGCGGTAGAGCACAAATCCAGCAAAGGTGGCGTATACGAAGGCTATGGCTGCTGCCTCAGTAGGCGTCGCTATGCCTCCATAAATGGTGCCCAGGATGATGATAGGCATTAGAAGTGCCCAAATTGCGCTTTTACCGCTTTTCAGGATCTTAATGCCAGCCTGTCGTACAGGCAGTTTTTCATCAACTTGTATGTTGGGGTTGTTGCGCAGGAAAAAGAAATTCAACCCGACGTAGATAATCATCAGTAATACGCCGGGAATGACGGTGGAAAGAAAGGCAGCGCTAACGGAAAGCCCACCCGTTATCGCGAAGACGATCATCGGTACCGAAGGTGGGATGAGCAGTGCAAGTACCGAAGAGCATGCTACCAAGGCGGTTGCATGGCCAACAGGATAGCCCTCTCGAACCATTCGCGGAATCATAATCTGGCCAATCGCTGCGATGGCGGCAGAAGATGAGCCAGAAATGGCTCCAAAAAGAGCACACGTTATAACGGTAACAGCTCCCAGGCCGCCCTTAACTCTTCCTACGAAGGCATTGATGAAGTTGAGTAAGTGTGTGGATATCCCCGCTTGGGCCATTACCACGCCCGCTAATACGAAAAGAGGTAGCGCTAATAACGCAAAACTGGTTGTCGTTTGAAATGCATAAGGAATAAGGAATGAGATATCAGCACCAGTGCTGAGCAAATAGACAAGAGCACCAAGACCAAAGGCGAAGGCTATCGGCATTCCCAAGAGTAATAAAGCTACAATAATCCCGAGAGCTAGGGAAAAAATCAGCATCGTTGCCTCTCTTCTTTTTGTATGCGACGAAGGTCAAGGAACTGGTTAATCGTTTGCATGAGCAACGCTAATATAGTGCCTAAAAAGCCCACTACTAATGAGGCAGACCACAACCACCTAGGCCAGCGCATATAGGAGCTCAAGCGACCTCGATCGAAATCAAACATGGCGTACTTAATGGCAAAGTAACCAAACACCACGCAGACAGCTATGCTCAGTAGGGACATGCAGAGATTGATGATTTGGGTCTTGCTACGAGATTTAACAATAAGATCTAATATGCCGCCGCGTATATGCTCGCCCTCTCTAGTGGTATAGGCAATAGCCGGAAAATAAATCCATGCTCCTAGCAGCAGCGCAATCTCTTCAATGCCTAGAAATGGGGAGTTAAAGACGTAGCGCATTAGCACTTGACCAAACATCAAGCCACCCAAAAGAATGCTAAATATTGCCAGCGAACTTTTGAGAAGCATTGCATAAGCGGCTTCACACTTTAAAAAAACTGAATAGAGTGGGCTAACAGGAAAGTTTGGCACGGCAGTCACTTCTGCCACCTGGCTTACCTGATGGCTTTCATCCGCAGGGGAAAAGTCTTTTTCCTTTTCTTGTATTGGCATCACTTTACTCCAAAGAGAAAGGCCCACTAAACGCGGGCCTTGGGTCTTACTCAATACCAGCGGCTTGTCTCAGTTTTGCCATAATTTCGGAGCCGACCAGCTTCTCCATTTCAGGCCATTCTGTTTCATGAACAATTTGTGCAGCAGTGGCAATCTGCTCATCACTGAGTTCGACGACATCAATGCCTGAATCTCGCACTTTATCCAGGAATTCTTCACTCAAGCTCTGAGCCTCATCCCAAGACCACAGCACAGTGTCGTCGGCAGCGCTCTGTAGTAAGTCGCGGTTCTCCTCAGAAAGTCCTTCCCACCAGTCTTTATTCACTAGCCAGAAAGCAGTTTCAAAGTAGTCATTGGTAAGAATGTTCGTTTCCAGAACATCTCGCTGCTGGTAAGTTTCTACTGCAGTCGAAAAGGCTCGGGCATCGACTGTACCTAGCTGTAGGGCGGTATAGACCTCTGAGAGTGGAATAGGTACTGATGCGAAGCCAAGGTTACGGAAGCGGTCAATGGCGATAGGGACAGGTGGTACACGGACCTTAATATTGTTGCCATCTTCGGGGAAGTTGACAGGGACTTCTCCTACGCCTTTGCGGATAACAAGGGAGCCAAAATCGGTAGGGATAATGCCGATAGTATGCAGGTCGAGATCATGAAATATGCTGTTATAGACTTCTAGCATTTCGCCATTAGGCCCATAGACATCCCGAGCGTCTTCCCAGTTCGAAACAACATAACCAAGCCATGAGAGGTCGAGGCGTTCGTCAAATTCCGAGGCACCCCAAGTCAGCGTCATCGGCACAACGCCTTGCATGGATTGCTCAAATAGAGACGTCCAGTCTCCTAAATCACCACCTTGGTGGTAGGCAATCTGAAACTCCTCACTTTCCTGAATCTCGTCGATAAAACGCTCAGAAATAGCGTGGAAGATATGATCGCTTGGCATGGCATGTGCCAATATGAAGCGCTCATTAGCTTGCGCTTGGGACGTAATGCCCACGCTCGCCATAGCAACGGCTGCAATCGCTACGCTTGTGCGAATCTTCGTAAGCGGTAATCTTTTCGGCATCTCTACTACTCCTTTCTTGTACTTTGTTTATTAAGAAGAGTTTTATAGTATATATTAGCTTAATAGACTGGGTGTTGAGCTTTAGTGCATGGTTTTTAGTTCTTGAAAATTATCCGCTATTGCTGTTTATGTTTTCTAGATCTAGATAAAGATTAAAGCCACCTTTGATCAACTTCTAGTTAATCAAAAATAGATTTACCCCTCCTGTCACTAATAGGTTTTTTTGATTTATATCAAGCTCTTCAAATAACTTGACATTGCGAAGTTCAGGCTAGGGTAAATAATTTTTATTTTAAATAAGTATTTGATTAATCTAACGTAAGGTTTTGTTTAACATAGTTGGTTTTTGGCACGTAATTACCCCGTCTCTATTATGCTTAAGTATTAGTGTTTGGAGAGGTGCTGATCAGTTTATTCAACTCATCAAAATATGTTTCCAAAACTAAATTAGAAAACCCTCCTTTACGGGTGATGGCGCTGTAACCTGTGAAGTAATGCCATTTATTGGGTGGCAGTGCTTTCATCTGCCCGTCGCGTACCCATCGCTCAGCATAATGAGTGGGTAGGTATCCGATATAGCTCCCAGACAGTATAAGAAAAGCAACGCCCTCGCGGTCGGTCGCTGACGCTGATGCTTTAAGCGGTTCATGCATTGCCTTTATTTCTGGTGTTTGGGCATAAGCGGGTACAACAGCGTCGTAATGTGGTAAGTCTTCTTCCGTAATATTGTTCGCGTGAAATAGTGGGTGTTCAGTCGAGCAGTAAAGTCTTGAGGTTTCTTCGTACAGTGTCAGGTAGTCAAGCCCTGGTAGAGTTTTGAGATTAGGAATAACGCCGGTATGTAAGCGTCCATCAAGAACGGCTAGCTCAATATCACTAGGCGGAATCATGCGAATGTTGATACGAACATCGGGGCCTTTCTCTTTGAGTGCATTAAGCGCATGAGTTATATGCATTTCGGGCATGGTTACTAGGTTATCGGTAATACCAATGTTGAGCTCACCTTTGAGCTGGGCATGCAAGCCGTTGACTTGAGTGCGAAATCCCTCAACTGCCGCTAAAAGCTGTAGAGACAATTGGTAAACTTCAGAGCCTTCATTCGTTAGGGCAAAGCCACTACGGCCACGTTGACAAAGGCGGAGGCCAAGTCGTGTTTCCAAGTCATTCATTGCCATGCTAATGGCAGCACGGCTAATGCTTAATTCGACTTCAGCCGCTGAGAAACCCCCGCATTCCACGACTTTTCGATAAATTCTGAGGAGCCGAAGGTCAGAGTCGCTTGGTTGCCCCATTGGCGCTACTTTCCGAAGTGCCATATTTTTCTTGCTCCTTACCTACACAGTGAGATTTATGTAACCCCCATCGTAGCGTCATCGTGCTTAAAAGTTAAGTAAGTAGTTATTTGAAATAAACTAGTTGTTTATTTAACTTATCAAAGAGGCGTTCTAGGCTGGTTTTCTAAACCCCATTAATGACAAGACTCTATAGAGGGTAATAGATATGTCAGCTCAAGAGTTTTCCCCTACTGCCGGGCTCAGCGTCGAGCAACTCGACGCATACTGGATGCCTTACACCGGCAACCGTCAGTTCAAACGCGACCCGCGTATCATCACCGGTGCCAAGGGCAGTTATCTCACCGATGCCCAGGGTCGCCAGGTTTTTGACGGCCTCTCCGGATTGTGGACGTGTGGCGCTGGGCACTCTCGCCCAGAAATCGCCGACGCGGTAAGCAAGCAGTTGCGCGAGCTGGACTATGCACCTGCTTTCCAGTTCGGGCATCCCAAGGCGTTTGAACTTGCTCATCGTCTGCGTGAGCTGACACCTAAAGGTCTGGATTACACCTTTTTCACCGGCTCGGGTTCCGAGAGCGCCGATACGTCCTTGAAGATTGCCCGCGCCTACTGGCGTAAGAAAGGAAAACCCACCAAGACCAAGCTGATCGGGCGTGCCAAGGGCTATCACGGCGTCAATTTCGGTGGTTTCAGTGTGGGCGGTATTGGTGCCAATCGGGCGCTTTATGGGCAGGGCGTCGATGCTGACCACCTGCCCCACACCCTGATTGCTGAGAACGCCTTCACCCGTGGCATGCCCGATCGCGGTGCCGAGAAGGCCGACGAGCTGCTTGAGTTGATCGCGCTGCACGACGCTTCCAATATCGCCGCGGTGATCGTCGAGCCACTGGCTGGTTCCGCAGGGGTAATCCCGCCGCCGAAGGGGTACTTGCAGCGGCTGCGCGAGATCTGCGACCAACACGATATCCTGCTGATCTTCGACGAGGTGATCACCGCCTTTGGGCGCATGGGATCTATGACCGGTGCCGAGGAGTTCGGCGTCACTCCCGATATAATGAATTTCGCCAAGCAACTGACCAACGGTGCGGTCCCCATGGGCGGCGTGATCGTTCAAAGTGAGATTTATCACACCTTCATGGAGCAGGGTGGTGCCGACTACATGCTTGAGCTGCCCCATGGCTACACCTATTCCGGGCACCCGGTGGCCTGTGCCGCAGCCCTATCGGCTCTGGACGTGCTCGAGCAGGAATGCCTGATCGACCGCGTGCGCGAGATGAGCCCAGTCTTCGAAGAAGCGCTTCACGGGCTTAAGGGCACGCGTTATATCAGCGATATCCGTAACTATGGACTCGCTGGCGCCTTGCAGATCGAACCCTACCCTGGTGAGCCGGCCCGCCGACCCTACGAGATCGCTATGAAGTGCTGGGAAAAAGGCTTCTACGTGCGCTACGGCGGTGACACCATTCAGCTCGGCTTGCCCTTTATCGTCGAGCGTGAGGAGATCGACCGCGTCGTCAATGTGATAGGCGATGCCATCAGCGAACTGAACTGAAGCTCTTACTTCTGCAGACTAAACCGACAGACCCAACAAGAGGCAACTCATGACAACACTCGGCCATCTGATCAACGGTGTGCGTGTCGACCGCGAAGAGCGTACCCAGGATATCTTCAACCCCTCCGTCGGCGAGGTTGCCGGCCAGGTGAGCTTGGCGAGCAAAGCTACCGTCGAGGAGGCCATTGCCGCTGCCGAGGCCGCCTATCCGGCCTGGCGTGACACCCCGGCCGCCAAGCGCGCCCGGATCATGTTCCGCTTCAAGCAACTGCTGGAAGAGCATGCCGACGAAATCGTCCGCCTGGTCGGCCAAGAGCACGGCAAGATAGTGCATGATGCGCGGGGCGAACTCGCCCGGGGTATCGAGAATGTGGAGTACGCCTGCTACGCCCCGGAGCTGCTCAAGGGCGAGCACAGCAAGAATACCGGCCCCAGCATCGACTCCTGGAGCGAGTTCCAACCCTTGGGCGTGGTGGCTGGCATCACGCCGTTCAACTTCCCGGCGATGGTGCCGCTGTGGATGTATCCCATGGCCATCGCCTGCGGCAACACTTTTGTTCTCAAGCCCTCCGAGCGTGACCCCAGCTCGGCACTCTACATTGCCGAGCTGGCCCAAGAGGCGGGGCTGCCCGCCGGCGTGATCAATGTGGTCAACGGTGACAAAGAAGCCGTCGACACTCTGCTCGACGACCCGCGCGTGCAGGCCGTCAGCTTCGTCGGCTCCACTCCGATCGCTGAATACATCTACTCCCGGGCAAGCGCTAGCGGCAAGCGTTGCCAGGCCTTGGGCGGCGCCAAGAACCACGCCATCGTCATGCCCGACGCCGACATGGACAACGTGGTCAACTCCTTGAACGGGGCGGCCTTCGGTTCGTCGGGCGAGCGCTGCATGGCGCTTTCCGTTGCGGTGGCCGTGGGCGACGAAGCCGCCGATACGCTGATCGCCAAGATGCAGGAGCAGATGAAGTCGCTCAAGGTCGGCCCCTTCTCCGACAAGAGCAACGATTTCGGCCCGGTGATCACTAAGGCGCACCAGGAGAAGGTCTGCGGCTATATCGACAGTGCCGAACAGCAGGGCGCCACCATCGTGGTCGATGGGCGCGGTGTTCAGGTGCCGGGGCACGATAATGGCTTTTACGTGGGCGGCACCCTGATCGATCGGGTGACACCCGAGATGACCTGTTACCAAGAGGAGATATTCGGCCCGGTACTACTGGTGGTGCGCGCCGGTTCCATGGATGAGGCGATGAAACTGATCGACGATCACGAGTATGGCAACGGCACTTGCATCTATACCCGCGATGGGGAAGCGGCACGTTATTTTAGCGACCGTATTCAGGTTGGCATGGTGGGCATCAACGTGCCGCTACCGGTGCCGGTCTCCTACCACAGCTTCGGCGGTTGGAAGCGTTCGTTGTTTGGCGACCTTTCCGCCTATGGCCCCGATGCGGTACGTTTCTACACGCGGCGCAAGACGATCACCCAGCGCTGGCCGTCGGCCGGGGTTCGTGAGGGCGCACAGTTCTCTTTCCCCTCCTGATCGAGCCGGGTCTACCAATATCAGCGCATGACCGGAGGGTCATGCGCTCGGCCTCCTAACAAAAAGAGATAATGATCATGCAGATTGCTATTTCCAAGGAAATCAAAACCACGAATATCGTGTCGCCTTGACCCTCGCCGGCGCCCGCGAGCTGGTCAGCCGTGGTCACACCGTCACCGTGCAGGCCGGGGCAGGAGAGGGCGTTGGTTTCGCGGGTGCTACCTATGAAGCCGCAGGCGTCCGCACCGAGGCTGATGTGGCTAAGGTGTGGGGCAGTGCTGAGCTTATACTCAAGGTTAAGGAGCCGCAGTCCGAAGAAATCAAACGCCTCAAGGGGGGCCAAACGCTGTTCACTTACCTCCTCTTGGCCGCCGAGGAAGCCTTGACCCGGGGCCTTATCGAAAGTTGTGCCACCTGCATCGCCTACGAGACCATCACCGACCGTCAGGGCGGCCTACCTTTGTTGGCTCCGATGAGTACGGTTGCCGGACGCATGGCTGCGCAGCTTGAATTATTTACGCAATGTATGTGCCCATCATAGTCGGTTGTGGAATCGCAATATGACGGACCAGCCGCGTAAGCCCGCCCATAGTGAGGCCTCTCTATTTTCCCTGGGCTGGCAAAACTCCCATGTTCAGGCGCGTCCTTTCCTACTGTTCTGTATTGTTCAGTACCTATTGATGACGGTTAACCCGACGAGCACTTGGTGGGCCCGCTTATCAGAGTTGTTAAGCAGTTTCCCAGATTTGCGCGAAGCAGGGCTAAATCTAAAAGGCATGGGAATTATAGAAGGCTGGGAGCAGTGGGAATGGGAAGCAAGGCAATAAAAAACCCCTAAGCAATGCTACTGCGTGGCAGTTTCACCGATAGGGGCCGTGTTGGCGTAAATACTAGGCGCCCACGTTTCGAAAGGCAACACTTTTTAACACCTGTAGGGTGGCAAATTACTATGGCCATTGAGCAAGGAATCTGGAAGCTCGCGAACACTCCTGGCGCGCTTCCACAAAAGCTGCTACCAACGGGGCTGGCGGATGAAAGCCTGCTGGAAGAGCAGATTATGCAGGATGTCTCAATTCTGAATCGGGACTGGCTGCTGATCGGCCGTCAGGTGCGTACCGGCTTTGGTAAGCTGATCGATCTACTGGCCGTAGACGCCAACGGCACGGTAATTGTGATAGAGCTAAAGCGCGATAAAACCCCGCGTGATGTCGTCGCTCAGGCTATCGACTACGCCTCTTGGGTGGTGACACTTGCCGATTACCAGTTGATTGATATTTACCAGCAGTTTGCCGAGTGCTATGGGCGTACGCTTGTCACTTTGGGCGAAGCCTTTGAGGCCAAGTTTGGTATGGCGCTGGATAGTGTGACACTCAACGAGAGCCATCAACTGGTCGTGGTCGCTACGCAGTTGGATGCCAGCAGCGAGCGCATTATCAACTACCTGAACGAACACGCCCAGCTGTCCATCAATGCCATGTTCTTCTCCGCGTTTGAAGATAACGGCAATCGCTATCTCAGCCGCGCCTGGATGATTGACCCTGATGAGCCGCCTAAGCCGGTAGCACGTAAAGCCAATAAAGAACCGTGGAACGGCGAGTTCTACGCCTCATTTGGTGACGACCGGCCGTGGGAGCTTGCTCGGCGCTTGGGTTTTATCGCCGGTGGCGGTGCTACGTGGTATTCCAAAACGCTGGCAATGCTTTCAGAAGGCGACCGGGTGTGGGTCAATATCCCTAAAACAGGTTACGTGGGCGTTGGAGAGGTTATCGGCGAGCGCAGCCAGGCCACGGAATACCCGTTTGAAACGGAAAACGGCCCCAAAACGTTACTCGATATAGTGCGTCCAGATGATTACCCGCACTTGTATCAAGAGCTTAATGACGAGGAAGACAACGCTGAGTACCTGGTGCCGGTGCGCTGGCTCTATACCGTCGAGCGTGCGCAGGCGTTCAGCGAAGTGGGGCTGTTTGGTAATCAAAATACGGTGTGCAAGCCTACCGCGCCTAAGTGGTCGCATACGGTTAATCGGCTTAAGCAGATGTGGCCGTTAGATGTTCGTTCTCCAGCTTGATGCTAATTCTCTAGATACAGTAATTACACCCTCGGAAAGTGCCTTAACGCTCACCAAGGACGTGCCTGATTACCACCTCAGCCCGATACCCAGGCACGTTTCACCACTAAAAAACTACTGACTAGCAGTAGGCCGCACCACAATATCGCTGGTGTCGACGTCGTCAGGCTGGTTGATAGCATGGGCGATGGCGGCAGCAATGGCCTCGGGTTTAAGGGCAATCTGGCGGTAAGCTTCCATGGCCTCGGCGGCTTCCTTGTCGGTGATGGTGTTGGCCAACTCCGACTCCACAACGCCGGGATAAACGCAGGTGACGCGCAGGCAGTTGGTTTCCTGGCGCAGGCCGTCAGAAATGGCGCGCACGGCGTATTTGGTCGCGCAGTACACGGCGGCGGTGGGCACGACACTCAGCCCGCCGATGGAGGAGATGTTGATAACCTGCCCCGCCTGTTGCGCCTGCATGGTGGGAAGAACCGCCGCGATTCCGTTTAGTACGCCACGAATGTTCACATCGATCATGCGGTTCCACTCATCTACCTTGAGCGCTGCCAGCGGGGAAAGTGGCATAACGCCTGCATTATTGATGATGACATCGATGCGGCCATGGGTGGTGATCGCAAACTCGGCAAACGCCTGCATATCTTCACGGCTAGTGACATCCAGGGCCTGGTAATCAACTGTGCTGCCGTTGGCACACAATTCGCGCGCCAGTGCTTCCAGTCGGTCGGTACGTCGCGCACCAATAATTAGGCGATGGCCTTGCTTGGCCAGTTCGCGGGCCGTGGCTTCACCAATACCGCTGCTGGCGCCGGTCAATAAAACAACTTTAGAGGGGACGTTCGATAGGCTGGTCATGCGTTTTTCCTGTTGTGGGAAAGTACAGGGAAAGCGTAGGGGATGCCCACGAACGGCAATATAGACGATCCTCTTGCATGCTTGCCTAAAGCTATTAATTGGCGGGCTGGAGGCAGGAAACTGACCCAACAGCCTATACTATTACTCTTATGTTGGCTCAGACACTGGCAGTCTCAGTGGCGATCAACGAGGGCGAATAGTGAGAGCATTGAACGAGGTTGCTCATGGTAGCGAGTAGCGATGCGGTAGTGCAGCGCCGGATAATCGAACGGTTATATCAACTCGCCCCGCGCGAGGGATATACCCAGTCGCTGGTGGATGAGGTGCGCCTGATGCGCTCAAACCGGACGCTCAAAAACACCCCGGTGCTATATGAGCCGAGCATCGTCATCATCTGCCAGGGGCGTAAGCGGGGCTATCTGGGCAGCGAAGTGTATCTTTATGATGCGCATCACTATCTGGTGCTAGCGGTACCTCTGCCGTTTATTTCAGAGACAGAGGCGAGCCCTGACGTACCGATGCTGGGGATTGCGATCCGCCTTGATACAGCGGTCATTGCAGAGCTTGTCACCCAGCTGGATGAAACGGTCGATGTTCAGCCAACCCCACCCCGCGGCATGCTTTCCACACCGCTTGATCAATCGCTTGCCGGTGCAACGCTACGCTTGCTGGATGCGCTGGCAACGCCTGCGGATGCACGCATTCTAGCACCGTCCATCGTGAGAGAGATTTGCTACCGGGTACTGACCGGCGAGCAGGGCGGAAGCGTTCGCTCGGCGTTATCCCACTATGGGCAGTTCGGGAAGATAGCCAAGGCGCTACGCCGCATCCATGTACATTACGCCGCTCCGCTGGAAGTGGGCACGCTCGCCCATGAGGTGGGAATGAGCGCTCCGGCGTTTCATGCGCACTTCAAATCCGTCACTCAAACCTCGCCTATCCAGTACATCAAATCGACGCGCTTGCACCATGCGCGGCTGTTGATGATTCGTGATGGATTGACCGCCGCTGCTGCGGCGAGCCGGGTAGGCTATGAAAGCCCTTCCCAGTTCAGCAGGGAGTTCAAGCGGCTATTTGGTCAGCCACCTGCAGAGGAGGTGCGCGCTATGAAATTGAGTCTGGCGTTATCACCGCCTGCTCCTATCACCGATATCGCTTCATTGCATTGAGAACGATACGATGCCAGATGCTAACTCATTAGCACATTTTATAATCTCTCAGCCTATACGAGTTACCAATGAACATACTCGATAAACGCGCCTTCTACCTGCTGGAAGTAAGCAGTTGCGGCGGTATTCGCGCGGCGGCTGAGCATTTGCATATTAACCCCTCCGTGGTGAGTCGGCAGGTTCGCAGCCTTGAGCGAGAGCTGGGAATGGCGCTATTAGAGCGGCAGGGGCGCCATATGATGTTAACCGAGGCGGGGCTGCTGGTGGTGGATAGCTTTCTTGCCCAGCGGCGGCTCAACTCGGAGCTGGGGGATACGCTTTCCCGGTTGCGCAATCTACAGGCGGGGAAGGTCGTGGTTTCGGTGGGCGATGGGTTTGTGGATAGCTTTATCAACTACGTGATGAAGCGCGTCTCCGAACATTACCCGGACGTGCTGATCGAGATCAAAACGGGCATCTACTACCCCCGTGAGCCCCACGAGATGGTGGCCAACGACGAGGTGGATATTGCGATTACCTATGGGCCAATCTCGGATCCGAGGCTGGTGGTACACTCCTTTGAGCGCGGCCCGCTATGTGCCCTGGTGGCACCTTTTCATCCGCTGGCCCGGCAGGAGAGTGTTACGGTAGCAGAGCTTTTGCAGCACAAGCTTATTTTTCTGCCCGATGTATCGGGGTCGCAGCAGTTTGTAAATGCGTTGTTTAGCGCCGCCGGGCAACCCGCCACGCCCGCCTACCGTTGCAACCTGCATTCTGTTTCACGGCGCATGGCGAGTGCCGGTATTGGGGTGTCGTTCATGACCGCGGCGGCTGCACGCAATGAGGTGGACGAAGGGCAGCTCAGAGCAATTCCCGTGGCGCACCCACTGGCAGCCAGCAGTCAGGGCAATCTGGTAAGAAGAGTCGGCAGAAGGCTTTCACCCGCTGCCGACTATTTATGGAAGCTGATGCTGACGATGCAGTAATCAGTTCGCCATCATGTAAACGCCGGGGCCGATCGGCCACCCCATGGCTAGCCAGAACATCAAAAAGGCGGACCAGGCGAGCAGGAAGGTAACCGCTAGCGGCAGCATGGTGGCTATCAGCGTGCCCAGCCCCATGTCCGGCTTGTAGCGCTGCATGTACACCAGGGCAACCGAGAAGTACGGGCTCATGGGGGAAATGATATTGGTGCTGGAATCACCGATGCGGAACATGGCCAGTACGAAAGCGGGGTCGAAATCGATCATCATCAGCATCGGCACGAATACTGGGGCCATCAGCGCCCACTGGGCCGAGCCGCTGGTCATGAACACGTTGAGTACCGCACTCATGGCAATGAATGCCCCCACCAGCGGCAGGCCGGTAAAGCCGGTGCTCTGCAGAATGTTCGAACCCTCGATGGCAATGTACTGACCAAGCTCCGACCAGCGGAAGTAGGCGATGAACTGTGCAATGGCGAAGAACAGCACCAGCGTGGGCGCCAAGTCGCTTGCTGATTCGGCCATGCGCTGGGGGACGTCGCGGCTGGTCGTTATCTTGCCGGTGGTAATGCCGTACACTAGGCCGATGGTCACGAAATAGCCAAACATGAGTGGCACCAGCGAGCGTAGGAAAGGTGACGGAATTAGCCCGCCCTCTTCGTTACGCAGCGGGGATGCTTCAGGAATAACGGCAATCAGGATCAGCGCCAGATAGATCAAGGTGGCGAAGCCGACCCGCTTAAGGCCTAACTTCTCTTCCGGTGTTAACTCCGGCTTGACGATATCCGTCTTAAAATCCTTGCTCATCGGCAGCGTGCGCGTGAGCCGCGGTTCAACCACCTTATCGATAATCAGCGTACCCGCAATGGCAAGCACGAATACTGAGCAGGCCACAAAATAGTAGTTATCAACTGGCGAAATATAGGCATCAGGATCGACCAACCGTGCTGCTTCGGTAGTGATGCCGGCAAACAGCGCGTCCCCGACAGTAATAAACAGGCTGGCATCAAAACCTGCACCGGCGGCGGCGTAGGCTGCGGCAGCGCCCGCAATAGGGTGACGGCCCACCGAGTGATACAGCATGGCGGCCAGCGGTATCAAAATCAGGTAGTTGGCATCAGAAGCAATACTGCCGCAGATGCCCGCCAAAAATACGCAGAAGGTTAGCAGTGAGGGCGGGGCTTTGGCGACGCTTACCTGCATCAGCGTCGACATCAGGCCGACCTTATCGGCCAAGCCAATACCGAACATCACCACCAAAATAAGCCCAAGCGGTGGGAAATTGACGAAGTTACTGACCACACTGGTCAGCATGAATTCTAAACCATCGCCTGATAGCAGGCTTTGGACATAGACGGTGTCGCCGGTTTGTGGGTTGATCGCCGAGACGCCAAACGTGGCGAGCATGGCTGAGATAACTACAACCACTACGGCGAGGATGGTAAATAGGATGAACGGATGAGGAAGTTTGTTACCTACGCGTTCAATAGAAGCGAGTACAGACTGCATAGTGTTAACCCTTGTTTTTAGAAATTTTTTGGTTGTAAAAAGGTTGTCAGCTGCGTAACAGTAGCCCTTTTGCTAAAGCAACAAACATGCCACCTGCTACCTGTAATATGTTGTCGTTAAAGTCGTAGTGTTCGTTGTGAAGATAAGCGCTGTCGCCGTTACCGACGAAGAAAAAGCAGCCAGGCACTTCCTGTAGGTAGAACGCAAAGTCTTCGGCACCCATGGTGGGCATGTAATCCAACTGCTGAATGTCGTTACTGACTACATATTTGGAGGCGAGTGCTAACACCCGTTCAGACCATTCGGGATCATTGGATAGTGGTGGAATCTGGTGAATGTGTTCAAGTTTGAAGCTGGCGCCATGGGCATCACACACGCCTTTAGTGACCTGCTCAAGCTTGCCAGCCAGCGCATCGCGGGATGAGGGGCGGTCACTTCTAATATTCACCACGAGCTCTGCGGCGCCGGGGATTACGTTGGCTGCATCGCCTGCATGAAAGGACGCTACGGTAATCACACCGGATTCCAAGGGTGATTTGTGACGGGCCACCAACCCTTGCAATTGTTGTACTAGCGAGGCGCCAACGTAGATCGGATCAATGGCCAAGTGAGGCATGGCCGCATGGCCAGAGACGCCCTCGATGATGACTTTGAACGTGTCGTTGCCACCCATAGCCGGACCGGGCTTTACGAACAGTTGGCCTTCAGGAAAGCCGGGGCGATTGTGGTAGCCAAATACGGCTTCCACTCTAGGGTTTTCAAGCACCCCAGCCTTGACCATCGCATCCGCACCGTTGCCGCCTTCTTCCGCTGGTTGAAAAAGCAACTTGAGATGCCCACACAGTTCATCACGCTTTTCCATGATGACTTCGGCGGCGAGTAGTAGCGTGGCGGTGTGTCCGTCATGTCCGCAGGCGTGCATAAGACCTTCATTCTGCGAACGATGGCCAAACGTATTGGCTTCGTGAATAGGAAGCGCGTCCATATCAGCACGAAACGCGATCACAGGACCTTCGCGGCCGGTATCCAGTTCCGCCAGGATCCCTGTTGTCGCAATACCCTCAGTTACCTTGTAGCCAAGCGCGCGTAATCGTTCGGCGGCTAGCTTGGCGGTTTGGGTTTCTTGGTATTTAAGCTCAGGCTGCTTGTGGAGAGTTTGTCGCAGAACGATTGCATCTTGTATTTGCTTATCGGTAAACATTGCCTGTCCTTGCCGTTATTGATGTGCCTATTGGCAACGTTATTAGGAAGACTAACCCTAAGTGACTTCACGGGTGGAAAGGAGAAGCAGGAACGTTATCTTTGTTGCTTTTTGAGCAACATTTAAATTAGATCCATGGTTTTAGTGCAAGATTTAGAAGTTATGTAGCTCAATAAAAAGCCGCGCAATCGCGCGGCTGCCTCATTTACTCTAAACCCCTTAAAACTCAGTCCTCAACGTAAGCGAGGCACTACGTGGGGCGCCGTAAGCCGTAGCGGTTGTAGTAGCGTTGGTCGAGCAGGTTGTCGACGTTAAGCGTTACGCTGGTTTCATCGTTGATATCGTATTTTGCCATGGCGTTAACGATGGCGTAGCCGGGCCAGTTGACGGCAGTGGAACCTGTGCTGACGCCGTTTGTAGGTTGGCCTGCCGGGCCTGATATCGCATGGGTGTTGCTTTGCGCGTACACACCGCCGCCGAAGGTCATGCGGTTCAAGAAACCGGACGGTTCATACGTAGTGGAAAGCTTGAACAGATGCGATGGGTCGCTGCTGCCATCCGAGTCCACACGGCGGAAGTGCAGGTAAGTGTAGCCACCGTAAACATTCCAGTTGGGCGTCAAAGAGCCGGCGATCTCCAGGTCGATGCCATCGGTTTCATAGCTGTCGCCCACGATGGGTTTAACCGTGGCGCCGCTGGTGGTTTCACGGGTTTGCGGCGTGAATGTGCTGGTGTAGCTTGCATATAGCGAGTGATTGTCCGTGAGGTCATACACCACGCCCGCGTAGGGGTTACCACGCCGTTTTCGTGCTGACTTGAGTGATCACTTGTGCGCAGTATCGTCATGGCGCATCGCGGCAGATTGGCGCTCAAAAACCGAACCGGTGGCGGGCTACGTGTTGTAATGGCGCTACCCGCCTGTGCTGACACGTCAAGGGAAAGCGCCTCTTGATGCGTGTGGCTTCGGCGCGGGGATAGGGCTTGAGATGAGCGGGGCAAGCGTAAGAATTAGCGCAGCAGCAGGTCTTCCTTAATGGGAATAAACGCGCTCGCTTCGTTCATTAGTGACGCAGCGGTGAGCTGGGGGACGCCATATACCTCTACTTTTTTCCCATACTTGACGCGAATTTTATTCACCAGCAGGTCAAAATCGCCATCACCCGTTACCAGTACGATAACGTCGGCGTGCTCTGCGTACTCGATGGCATCCAGCGCAATACCCACATCCCAATCGCCCTTGGCAGAACCATCGGCGCGTTGAATAAAGGGCTTTAGCTTCACCTCAAAACCAATGGCTCTGAGTATATTTTGAAACTCGCGCTGTTTCTTATCGCCTTTATCAATGGCATAGCAAAACGCACCCACCACGTCTCTGTTGGCGGTGGCTTGCGCCCAAAACCGGTTGTAATCAAAGTTTCTCCGATATGCATCCCGCGTGGTGTAGTAGACGTTTTGTGTATCAATAAAGATGGCGACGTTGGTCATAAGTATGGCTCGTTGCGAACTATCCCATCATGCGGGCATGTTGGTCCCATAGCATCCAGATCGTACCGGCCACGATGATAAGCACGATCAGTGTGGTGAAGAGGATACGCTTTAGAGCGTCCCGGTGCGATTTAGCCTAGCCAATATGTAGGAAAAAAGCGCAGATGAACAATGAAGTGCACCAGTGCGAGCGCACCGAATACCATGAGGGCAGGCATGCCTGTTAGCAGGCTCAGGGAGATATTTGCACATGACTCACTCTGAGCTGATCTTGCAGGCAAATGAGCGCTGGATAGGCCATTCATTATTGGCACGTCATTCATGAAACGCCCCGCCATGTTTCGTCGGCGGGCGTTTCATGAAAGGGTCTCAGTAGCTGTGATGCGCTAATGCGAATGTATTACTTTCCTCGGTGACCTTAAAGCGACCTACCATGCTGGCCATGTCGCCTGCTTGGTCGTCCAGTGAGCGGCTCGCTGTGGCGACCTGCTCGACCAGCGCAGCATTCTGCTGAGTGACTTCTTCCAACTGGGTTAACGCCTGATTAATTTGCTCAATGCCTGATGACTGTTCGGTGGTTGCTGCGGATATTTCTGACACCAAAGCAGCCGTATGCTGAGCGCGTTCTGCAATGTTTTTTAGCGTATCGCTTGTTGAGGTAACAAGCTCTTCCCCGTCTTCTATACTTTTAACGTTATTGTCGATCAGCTTTCGAATCTGCTTGGCTTCTTCTGCACTTCGGCTTGCCAGGTTACGTACCTCTGAGGCTACCACTGCAAATCCACGCCCTTGCTCCCCGGCTCTTGCGGCTTCTACGGAGGCATTCAAGGCTAGGATATTGGTCTGGAAAGCGATGTTATCAATGGCTTCCACTATCGCGGTGACTTGCTGATTGGCTTCATGGATCTGCTCCATCGCCATACGCGCCCGTTCGGCTATATCGTTAGCGGAATTTGCCTGGCTTGCCATGTCCTGTGTAGAACGACGTGCTTCCTGAGCCGTATCTGCACTTTGCTTCACGGTGGCCGTAATCTGCTCCATGCTGGATGCCGTTTCCACAAGCGACGCAGATTGCTCTTCGGTGCGCTGGGCAAGGTCTGCATTCCCCTTGGCAATCTCCTTGCTGGCAACTTCGACAGACTGAGCACCCTGCTTGATGCTGGCCACCAGCTCTTCCGTTTTAGCCGTTGATTCGTTGAACGCCTGATAAAGCTGTGACAACTCATCGCTTCCTGGAATCGCCAAGCGCTGAGTCAGATCTCCTCCACGTGTCTGGATGTTTTCAAGCGCTATTTTTAGCGGGCGTACAATACTGCGGACAATGAGCACAGAAAGCAGAACCGCTAACAGAGCCGCCGCTAAGGAGCACGCCAGATAATACGCCAGCTCGCTGACCGCGTTGTCACGCAAGCTCTGGGCTGTTTCAAGCAGAAGATCGGCCGCTTCTCGTCCTACTTCCGCCTGGCTGTCAATCAGCATGGTTTGTTGGTCAAACCACTGCTGGTGATTGATATTGAAATCTCCAGCCGTGCCTTGCTCCACCGCGGTACGTCGCATGTCAGCAAGCGTTTTAGCAAGATCACTTTCCAGTATAGCTGCCAGCTCGCTCTGCAGGCTGGCATTGGAAAGCTGATTAAACGTTTTAAGGTATGCTTCTGATCGGCCTGTGATCGACAGCAAATTGGCGAACGCGGTAGAAGACATGGCGTCTGCACTAAAAGCGGTTGTTAACATGGCCCGCTCAATACCCGCTAGTTCTTTTATGTTTAACAAATTGTAATAAGCATTGAGCTGTCGAACAATTTCTCCGCGCTCAACGCTAAAGGTAAGTTGGCTGACAATGTTGATTAAAAAATCATTAATGTCCGTATAATAACGGTTGGATTGATCGCCTGGTATTTCCAGCCTGTCGGCGCGCAAACGGATTGTGTTTATCTCATGCAAAATTTGTTTAGCTTGAACTACCTGCTCTTGAACGCTTGTGTCATCTTCAGAAAAGATAAGATTTTCGGTATAAAGATTGAACTTCTCAATCTGTCCATCGGTCACCTTGCGCTGGCTAGGCAGCTCAGTGCGAAAGTTTTGCCCGCGGCTGCCTAAAAAGGCGGCTGTCATACCACGCTCGCGCTGAAGTTCATGAACCAGGTCACCGGCATACTGGCTCAGTACCGTCATCTCCTGAAGATGATTCATTTCAGACACAATCGCTTTACGTTCTAAAATACCTGACACTGCTAGCCAGGTCATGGCTAGCAATGGCAAGGCGAGAACCAGAATAAACTTACGGCCTATAGTAATACGGTGTAATACCTTCAGCATTATGTTTTCTCACATGAAAAGGATAATTTATGACAACGACGTTGAAAAGCTGACCATAACCTGCGCGTGTGCCTGTGCATTAATGGCTTGCTTACTTTTATCGGCAATGAGCGTTATAGCTGAAGCCATGAGGGGAGAAGATGATTTTAGGCTTGATCTAAGTCAAATTTAGTTAAAAATCAGACTTGTCTATCTTGACGGTAAGTTTTTATGACTTTTTTGAAGTCTATAGTTGATGTGTTTAAAGTGATTTTTATTTTTTCTTATCAGTTGTTTCTTTTTTTAATGGTGGCGTCGCTGTTAGATAGCAAGGTGTCGTAAAGGAGATGGTGGGGCGATGTGCGATCTAAGTGGCATGTTGGTGGGTGTTAACGTCGTATGTTTAATGTCTGCTCACTTGGTTATCTGAGTGGATAGAGAGCAAAGAAGATCAACATTACATGTTAGATAGTTCACCCAGAGAGCTTCTTCATATCAAAAGTGACCAAAACTCGCGAGGTGATAAATAAATGCTGATCTTGAAAGGCGGTTTGATGTGGCAAGCCGCCCTAATAGATAAAGTAATATAGTTAATTGTTTGCCTGCCGTGACAGGATTTCAACAAAACGCTGGCGTGCCGGTGCAGGCAGGTTGTCGGGCAGATCCTCTTCCGTCGCGGTGGTATCGCCGACTTGAATCAGCATCACCATGCCCATGGTGTAATGTGGCGAGCACTTAATGCCCCAAATGCCCTCGGCATTCAGTGTTACCTCAATCTCTTCGTTAATATTGCCTACAAATGCCTCGCCGCCTTCGGGGATCATGCCGTCAATGGTGGCCGCATTATGCCCCGGGGCGGTGGCTAGAAATTTCACCGTATCGCCAGGTTGAACAATAAGATAGTCCGGTGCGAAAGGCATTGGCCCGGTATCATTGCGGTTCAGCATCTCAACGGTATGTGTGTTGGCTAGAGCCGCCAGCGGTAGCAGACCAAGCAGAACAATAAGTCGTTGCATCATTTTCATAGTGAGTAAGCCCATACATTAATGAGTAAGAAGCGCGCCCTTGGGGCACGCTCAATGTGGCGGCGCAATGCCTCACGGTGATAGGTCAAATTCCGCTAACTGGTTGGCGAGTGCTTCCAGCGCAAAGATCGCTCGAACCGAGGGGTCCATCGCATGGGCATCAATCTCAATAATGCGGCCTTGTTGCACGGCTTCGGTCATGCTGGTGACAGGGTCTGACGCAAGATACGCCCGCTTGGCGGCAATGTCGTCGGCTGGGAACCGACGGCGATCCATTCTGGCGGCAGCAATAAACGTGGGATCACTTCTAACAATGGTTTCCCAACCGACGGTGGGCCACTCCTCTTCTGATGTCACGACGTTAGCGATGCCCAGCTTCGACATCATCCAGCCGGGCACGCTATTAACACCTGCCACGTAAGGGTCGATGCCCAGGTCGGCGGAGGAGTACCAAAACACGCCGGTAGTATCGTCCGGTAAATCAAGAGCCGCCGCTTTTTCGATGGCCGCAGCTTCACGCGCCTTCAGTTCGGTTATCAGCTCGTCACCGCGTTCGGCAACATCAAACATCTGCGCAAGCGTCGCGATGCTGTTGTAAAGCAGTTCGGTATCAAACAGCGTTGTGCGGGCGCCGTCCATGCTCTGGTGGTTGCTTTTGCCAATACACTCCGTGGGCATGGTCCAGCTGGGAATGCCCACATCGGCAAACATCTCAGGCGTACCGACCACGCCTGCGGGTCCAATCATCCACTCATAGGCAGATATCACCAGGTCGGGCTTGGTAGCCACCACGCTTTCGTAGCTTGGTGCATCATCCGCCAACCGTTCGACATTAGCGTCAATGTCAGCAAACTCCTCCAGTACCGGGTTAATCCAGAGTGCGGTGCCAGCAACCGTATCTTCAAGGCCCAGCATGTAAAGGATCTCGGTGGGCGCTTGGCCGATACTCACTACCCGCTCAGGGGGCGATTCTAGTGTGATCTCGTGCCCGCAGCTTTCAAGCGTCAAGGGGTAATCGGTGGCGGCATTGGCGGTTTGCCCAAGCCAAAGGCTGGCGACAGCCGCCGTGGTTAATCTCAACATCATGTACACTCCCGTGCATGATGAGCAGGCCGCTGGCGTGTAGCTGGCTAAGTAGCCAGCCGAGCCGACCCGCTCGATGAAGGTTAGGGTGTCGGCAGGTCTCCTGACTGACGGGTCGTCGCTAGCTCACCTTCCCAGACATAGCGTCCAGTGGCATTGTCGAGCATCGCTCGCCGCCTACAGTTGCGGGGGCAGTTCCGTTTCGCGGCCAGGCCACGGCGGATTCTCTATTAGGTTCTCGAAAGAACACCGACGTGGCTATTCTAGGGGGTAACGATGAGGCTTAACATGGTTAAAATTAGCCTGGGATCACCTCTTTCTGGTTGCGATAAGCGCGTGGCGTACCTAACTTGAGGGGAAACTTCCAGGAGCAAGGATGCCATGGCTAGCTACCCCGCCTCATCAGTATTTGATACCCAACGCTCGCTGTGGGCAGCCATTCTGATGGGAATTGGTGTCATGGCCGCTGTCGATGAAATCGTCTTCCACCAACTGCTTCAATGGCACCATTTTTTCGATTTCTCCACACCTGCGTTTGGGATTCTCTCGGACGGTTTGCTGCATGCCTTTGAACTCCTTGCCATCGTGGTTGGGGTGTTTATGCTGCTTGATCTTTCCCAGCGCAAACGGTTGTCGATCCCATGGGCTCAAGCGGGCTTCTTTCTGGGGATGGGCGGGTTTCAGCTTTTCGATGGTGTTATTAACCACAAGATTTTACGCCTGCACCAGATTCGCTATGGGGTTGATCCGCTGATGTATGACGTGGTGTGGAATGGCGCGGCGATAGGATTATTGTTGGTAGGCGTCTGGCTGCTTTTTCGCGCCAAGCATTTGGCGCGTCGTTAAGCATGCAGGCTCACGATCACGCCGCTCATGGGTCGATGCTTGATTGGCTGCCCGTGGCACTGATCGTTCTACTTACGCTGGCGTATCTTCTGGCCGCTTATGCCCAGCGGCAACAAACAGCCGGATGGAGCGTTTGGCGAAGTATCTTTTTTAGCCTGGGTAGTCTGCTGATAGCTATCGCCGTGGCGCCCCCTTTAATGGCTTGGGCGCACCATGATCTAGTGGGCCACATGGTTTTGCATCTATTAATTGGTATGTTTGCACCGCTCGCTTGGGTACTGGCGGCCCCTGTTACGTTACTGCTACGCGCCTTGCCTCAGGCGGGCGGAAGACGAGTCGTCGCTTTGCTACACAGCCGGTTTGTGCGCTTTGTTTCACACCCGGTTAGCGCACTTGTGCTCAATATCGGCGGTATGTACGTGCTCTATTTAACGCCGCTTTATGCGCTATCTCTCCATCACCCGATAGTGCATGTTGTCATACACCTGCACTTTCTTTTGGCCGGGTACCTGTTCTGCTGGACGATTCTGGCCGAGCCTGATGTGTCGCCCCATCGGCTGAGCCTGCTTTTTCGGATGGGCGTACTGTTTGCGTCTATTGCCACTCATAGCCTGTTGGGCAAGCTGATGTACGGCTACGGTTGGCCTCGTGGTACTGGCCATTCGCTTGAGGAAGTACAGGCCGCCGCCCAATGGATGTATTACGGCGGCGACCTGGCGGAAGTGCTGCTGGCCGTGGTGTTGTTAACGCTTTGGTTGCGCACGCCCGTTGAGCGGCGTGAGGGTTTATTGTCAGGCGCTAGGATTGGTTAATACTATGGTTTTAAAGGCTTAGACTTAGGGGGTGCAGTACTCCTCACCAAGTGCTTCTCTTCCCGCATCTAATAGCATTGTACTAATCATTTCAGCATCTTGAGATCCGAACACGCGCCCACCTGTTTGTTCGGCGATGCAGTTTGATAATCCGCTGTTCGAAATATCCACAACGTTAATTTTGAGCCTGGGCTGTTGGCGGGCAATTTCTTGAGCAATAGCGCATTGGTCCTGACCACAGCCATCATCGCCATCAACAAACGCTAAAATAACCGCATCACGCTCTTTGCCATCAACGATATTGGCGGCCTGTAATAAGCTTGCTCCTAGTGGTGTACCGTCATTAGCCAGCAATCGATTAACACCCTTTATGAGCTGTGGGCGTTGCTCTGCAGAGAACATGCCTTGCATAACCGTAGCGTCACACCCTTGATAGGTGATCAGTCCAATATCGACACTGGGGTCAATCGCCTGCACTAAGTCGGTGAAGGCTCCTTGAGCGACAGTGAGACGTGAGGGACTGGCAATTATTTGCTGCATACGTGGATCATTGATCTGAAACTCACGCAGGGCATCGGGCATGTTGAAAAACCACAATTCATCTTCCCTGGACGTTTGAATATTCAGGTTCATGGAACCGGAAGTATCAAAGATAGCTACGAATTCTGGTGGGGGGGTGTTGTCGCTATAGCAGACAAGAGGGATTGTTTCGTCTTCGCTTGGTTGCCAAGGAAGAGAAAACGGTCCCCATCGATTAAAGGCAAGCCACAAGCCAAGCAGTATTAGCCCAACCATAAGCGGTAAGAGTAATAACGGTAATAGCAAGTGATAGCGCCGCCTTGGAGGATCTGCTGGTCGTGCCATTACAGGTTGATTGATTGGCGTTGAGGACGTAACAGGACCTGCCATCGACTGCACGGGTACCCAGTGAACTAAAAGCGGTTCGCCATTTACTGAGTACAGATTTTCGGTGCTGGGCCCCGAGGGCAACTGCCTTAACTCACTCGCAGCTGCGTTGTCTCGTTTTTCCAGTTCAGTGATCAGGTTGCTTAAAGCCAATAAGCGTTGATCAAGACGCTCTTTCAGCTTCTGCTGGTCACTGAGTGGAAGCTCTTTAAAGTGATGGGATTGTCCCGGTAACTCCGTCCACCACTCCAGACTATCGGAATTTCCCGGGCGAGGCGTGGCAAATAAGTTGCCTATGCTAGGAGGGCTGTAGCGATGGACGAGCCTCTGCAACCGCTGTGGTTGCAGAGGGTCTGCCAAAGCAAGCCCTTCCTCACGCAGAATACGCTGCATGGAGGCCCTCCAGCGAGGAGGCCGCTATCTTTTGAATCATCACGGTGCATAGCCCAGGCTTTGTTGAAGTCTGTCTACTTGCTCTTGCAAAGCTTTAAGCCGTGCTTGTCGTTCAGCGAAACTCTCCTCTTCTGCACCAGACGTTGCTAAGTCCGCGTTATTCTGCTGCGCTAACGCGTTCAGTTGATGCTGTAGCCCTAACTGATCTTGAGAGCGGCTCTGTAAGCGCACCATTAAGTGTTCAATCGTACGCTCAAGTTCATATTGTTGCTGATTAGTCACGCGTAGCTCATCTCGTGTAGCACGTTGCTGCTCTGCAATTTGCCGCTGGATATCACGAAACAGTGCATTTTCTTCTTTATCAAGCTGCACTTGCTGCTCGCCAGCATCGATACGTGACCGATAGCCGCCGCCAGCATCACAAGATAGCTTGGTGAGAAGACTGGCTTCTTGGCTGGGGTCACAAGCTTGCGGAGAAGTGGCACAGCCATTAAGTAGTATCAGGCCGCAAGCGACAGCCATAAGTTGAAACTTCATCATAGTGTCTTCTTACCCCAGAGTGATCGCAGAACGCATGCTGTAGAGATCATCGACTTCTTGTTGCAGCGCTAGTACCTGCTGATTCATTACGGCAATGTCTTGCTCAACCTGCTGAATTTCAGAAGAGCTTGCTTCTTGACGCTCTAACTGGGCCACTTCTTCATATTCGGTCACTGTTTTTTGCATGTTTCGAATATCGCGTCGTAGGATCTCGATATTACTGTCGATACCGGCTAAATCGTTTTGAGCCATTTCCTGGTTTATACGTTGCTCAGCCATTTCCTGCTCTAATCGTTCGATACGTTGGCGGTCTTCGGCCATAACTTGACGGGCCGTTTCTGTGCGGGCGATAACTTTCTGAGTATCTTGCTGAATATCTTTGCTCATCATCTGTAAGCGCTCTGCTGATGAAGCATATTCATTACGCCGCTGGTCTAAATAGTAGTTAGCACCCATGGCGACGCCACAGGCACTGATGCCTGCAATAATGGCACACTGAGCTTGGTTGCTAGAGCCACTGAGCATACATCCTATAACGCCAACAGCTGCACCTGCTGCGCAGGCTTGAAAACCAGATTTATTGAAAAACTGAGCATCGTTGCCTTGCGTTAAGCGTGGATCTGCTGATTGGTTGTCAGAACTGTTGAATAAGCTACTACCGGTGCTGGCGCAACCAGATAGAGCAAGTGTGCTTGCTATTGCTGAGCCAACGAGCAGCTTCTTAAAATAAGTGGTGTAGAGCGACATGTGTTGTTCCCTTGCGTTGTTTAATAGTGGTTATTATTTTGCCATGGCTTTACAGTTCTCAAGCCAAGCCCCGGCGGTAATGCTCTGATTGTTTAAAAACTGTTGCTGATGCCCCCAGTAAGTTTGAAGATAGGGTTCAAGCTCGCTTAACTGAGCGTTAAGGGAGAGAATTTCGCTAAATACTTGCACTTGTTCTGCTAGAGAATCGGAACTATATAGAGTGGCGGATTCCACCAAACTGCTTGCGTAATAACGGCTAAGACCTTGAAGGCGCTGTTCTTGATCCTCCAGGCGGGTTTGCCGCATTCCGCAACTGGCATCAGGGTTGTCGTTTTCACAGTTAACCCGATAGTTATCCGCCAGAAAATCATAAAAAATGCCATCGTCTTCTAACTTGGTGCATAGAAAAGCACCCAAGTTGAGGCTGGCACGAATTGCCTGGTTGCGTGCTTCTTCACGACGTTGGTTGCTGGCACGCAACTGGCGCTCTAGTGACTGAAGTTCTTCTTGTAAAGCATCATCTTGTACGCCAGAGGCCAGGGCGGCCAACTGGACTGCCGTATCCGGCGTGCCATCTTCTTCCTCTCCCAGTCCAAGCGCTGCCCACTGCTCTTCGATCTCTGCGATACGCTCTCGGGAGGTAAGTGTCGGTGCTACGACAGCCAGGCGCATGCCGGTAGCACGGCCGCGGGATTGGCCTTCACCATCATAGTACGGCTCTTCACTACGTAAGGCCGTGCGAATGTCTTCACGAGGGCTTAAATAATTGCCACCGCGCACGATAACGCCACCTGCTTGGCCATGCTGGCGGTCAAGCTTGTTAAGTCGGAAGGGTTCAAACATCATTTCACTGGCGTTACCCAGTATGTCATGTAGGCCTAATGGATTAGGGGCCAATAGGCCTGTTAGCTGGAGTCGTCCATTGGAAGACTGAGCGCCTGAAAACCATTCGTAAGCATTAATTCCTTCTGGCATGAGATAACGAGAATCACGATACTCCGCCGTACTTACTTCAAGACCGCCACGTGCAGCGAACTCCCATTCAGTTTCTGTGGGTAAACGCACGAAACCTAACGCACTGTCTTCCTGAGGAAGTGCATCCACCGCATTGTCACGCAGCCACAGGTTGTAAGTATCGCCAACCTGCATGGCATCAAACCAACTAATGCCTACTTTGGGAAGACGCTTACGATTAGAGAGGCCTGGGCATGTGTTTTCCATTAGGGCTTCGTACTGTAGTTCGGTTAGCTCGTACTTGGCCATTAGGTAGTACCGGGAGGTAGCTCCTTGGTCGTCTATAAAGCTACCCGAAATATGTGCTGGACGGCTTTGCTCCACGTAACCCCATCCTGTGCCGTCTTGCCCTACTTGAACGGGAAAGTCATCGAGTGGTTTGCTGACGGGCACATGTACCTGGCGAAACGTCATTGCACCACCGCACGGCATTGGAAGCACCACATCCCCACTCGAAGGGGCTGGGTTGTAGAGTCTTTCAGGCCATTGCTCCGCTTGGGCAATACTGGAAACGCTAAGTCCGGACAATAATAAGATAAGGCAACGTTCAAGCTTCACGTAGACTCTCCGCTGGTTGAATTCCGTAGGCACGTATCACGCCGACCATGACGACCAATAGCCCTACCGAAAAAGCGAGTATTAAAGCGATCACGGCATGGAGGGGGGTAATATGGCTCACAACGCCTGAGGCTAAATGGCTCGTGGCGAGGGCACGGTTAAAAACGACGGAACCCAGCGCAAATAGGCCCAGCCCTGCCACAAAAGCGATTAGCGTTAACACGCTCACTTGAGCGGCTATATAGGTGGCGATAGCCGGGCGTTGAAAACCAAGCAAGCGTAAAACAGCATACTCACGGCGTTTTCGATCAATGTTGGCTAAAAAAGCACCACTCATGGAGGCCATGCATCCAATAATCGCTGTTACGGCAATAACACCGAAAACGAGTTCTAGAACTCTATTGATGGTGCGTACATTTTCAATATCAGCAAGCTGGCTTGCAGTATCAATACGCTGGTTCTCCAACCACTCCACTAATCCCTGTACTGAATCGCCATCCTTGGCGTAAACACGCGCCCGGGCGTATCTCAATGGGTAATCATCTCGCGCTAAGCCATTATTTATGCCTAAAAGGGGACTTGCTTGACCGTCTCGAAAGTGTTCCAACTCAATAAGCAGTGAAAGATCCACAAAAGCAGCCGGACGCGAAAAGCGGGCAGGCTCTAGTACACCCGCAATTTCTACGTTCAGGTGACCACGCTCAAGCTGTTCATCAAGCCTTCTGTTAACCGCTAAAGTAAGAGATTCGCCCTCGATGACGTCAAGGCGCCTGGCCGCTGACTCACTTAAGATGATGCGTGCCCCTTCAGGGTAGCGATCCAGGGTGTTTAGCAACGGGTCGCCAGGTGCCGAAGGAATCAATTCGATGCCCTCCAGGAAGTGCTGACGATCCTTCAGCAAATTGGCTTGAGTATTCAGTGAGCGTGTTTGCCCAATAGCGAACCCTACCTCGGGATGTTCGCGCAGTTTCGTCATCCAGTGATCGTCATAACTACCGCTTGTCAGCATGCGCACTTCGAGGTTTCGTGGGTCATCAAGTAGCTCGCTTTGAAGCTGGCTAACAACGCCATGTTTGAGTCCGAAAAGCAGCAACAGCGGCGCAATCACTGCTACTAAAGCGGCCGCGATACATAACGATACTTGGCGATCATGCCAAAGATCCTGCAACGCTAAACGAGTAATGAGAAAAAATCGGTTACTGCGCGAAGGCAAAACAACACCCCTCTGGCGTTAAGGAGGCTGCCAGTCTTGGCAGTTTGAACTGATCAACCAGCGTGTAGTCATGGGAGACCACGAGTGCAGCCATATCGAGCTCTTTCACAAGCGATACCATAAGGTCAAAAAGCTGAGCCCCTGCGTATGGATCAAGAGCTGCCGTGGGTTCATCGGCCAGTAATACCTGCGGCTCATGTGCCATCGCTCGCACGAAAGCAGTGCGCTGGCGCTCTCCAATGGAAAGCGCACTAGGGCGTTTATCCAACAGAGCGTCCAGGCGCAGCTTGGCACAGGCATGCTGAATGCGTTCACTACTAGCGGGTAGGCCCAATAAGCGCCGGGGGAGCGTAATATTGTCGCGTACGCTCAAGTACGGCAGCAGCCCACCGTTCTGTAGTAAGAAGCCAATGTCTTTCGAGCGAATGCTGGCCAGGGTGTTTTCGTTCCTGTTATGCAGCAAGGCGGCCACGTCGGTCTTTGCCTTCCCAAGCGAATAGCTTTGCAGCGTGCTGGGAGCGAGCAAAAGCCCTATTGCTTCTAGCAGGGTGCTTTTACCACAGCCGCTAGGGCCGACAATTGCCGCTACTTGTCCCGAGATGAGAGCAAGTTCTGGCAAATAGACTTCGTGACGCTCATCGCCCTCACCACGTGCCACACGTAATTCCTTTAGATTCAGCACAGGCTTAAGGCATCATTTCTAGTGGAATCGGATAGACATCATCTCTAGGGTCGGCGCCTTCAGCGAGAGATACCCACCTATCAACGTCTTCGTTATAGCGCTGGTAATGACGTAGTTTAGTGGCGAGGCGTCTGATAAAGCGTTCTTGCTGCAAACCATCCCAACTCAGCCAGGTTTCTTCATCAAGATTAAGCACTTCGCTTTGATAGGGGAGGTCGTCAAGGTACTCGCCCATAAGTCCTAATTCGCTTAAGTGCTGCCCTTCGCTTTGCTGTACTTGATTAGGATCCGCACCCATTGCTGCAGCCACAGAGCGGAGCCGATCAAACATGTCGGTCGGCGAAATAAGCCCAGCATTTGCTGCGTTAAGAATTTCACTGACCACGTCACTCAAATCGCTAAGCTGCCCTTTGGTAAGCAGTACGCGCACGTCGATGGTTGGCACATGTTGAGCAATGAGATCTCGGTCGCTAATCCATGCTTCAAATACGGGTGGAGCTTGGCTTCCCGTTACTTGGCCAAGGTAAGCAAGGCGCATTGCATGGCCAATGACCTGCATATCATCCATCAAACGTTGCTCACTTGGGTCTTCAGTGGGCTCGGCGTTTAAAGCGCTACCGATGGCCTCATCGCCTAAATATGCCGCTTGAACCTGGTCCGTAATCGCGGAGGCTAAAGCATCAACACGCTGTCCAAAAAGTGTTACATCGCCTGTATTAACAGGGTAATAGAGTGAGGTGCCCGTGCCTGCGAACGTAGAGAGGTTGCTGTATTGTGCTTCAGCTTTAGCATGGTCCCCGTTGCTCTCGCCGCCAGGGGTTTTTAAATGCAAGGTATAGACTGCAATACCTTGACGGGCGGCTTCCAGACGAACCTGGTCTGCACTAAACCCTGTCGACGAGCGCTCGCTATCACTGTCAATTGCACTGGCGTCAGTGATTAAAACAATGTAGCGCGCGCCAAAATTACTCCACTCAATCTCTTCGACTGCCTGCATGATGCCCGCATAAGCATCTTCCTCCCAGCCAACGGTAGAAACCTGGGCTTCGCTGAGGCTTGCCACCCGGGCCATAAAATCGTTGCCGCTTTCAATATCAGCAGGATTAGCGAACATACGGGTGACATACTCAATGCCGGGTGCTGCGTCTACGCTGTCGCGATAGGAAACCAGGCCAAATTTTACCTGGTCTGTGAGCTGTTGGTCCTCAATCCTCTGGTATATACGCTCAACGGCTTCACGGGTACGCTCAATGTAGGGTCCCATGGAAGAGGTGGAGTCAATGACAAATACAACACCGGCATTAAACTCACGTAACTGCGCTGAAGGATCCTTCTGGGTATCATCCTGCTGGCCTTCTTCAGCCGCCTCACTGACAGAAGCAACACGCAGCAAGCGTGTCATAAAGCCAGCCTCAGTCATGATCTCTTCGCCTTCAAGAATAGGCAGTAAATAAAACTGTTCTTGAAGATCGACAAAGTACTCAGGCTCTTGGGCGACGATCCCCGAAGCCTCACCATCACGGCGTAGCTGAGCACGTAAGGGAGCTACTTTTCCGGAAGGCTCAAAGTCGTCAAAAATTTGCATCAGTCCGTCACGTTCTTTAAAGAACATCAGACGTTCACGATTAGCAGGATTGGTAAATGACAGTGTGAGCTGCATTTTCCAATCGACCGTACAGGATTCAGGCAGCCAGCCAATGGCGCTGCCATAACTATCGGGGCCCACCTTTAGCCAGTTTTCGCCACTCTTCTCGCTCAACTGATACACATAAAAACGGCTAAAGGCAGGTTGGAGCTCGCCCCCTGCACCGCCTGCATCTTGCACGAGGTGACAGCCTGGCGTTGTCAAAACGCGTTGGTAAAGTGTTTCCTTTCCTTCTTGTAATAAAGGTCGGTCGTCAGCGAGCGCTTGAGTAGCTGCCAACATGCCTACCGTCAGGCTCAGCAGTATCCTGTGCAGTGTCATGGCTGAAGTTCCTCAAGTCGCTGATTAGCTTCTGGATTTGTGGCGTCAATGCCTTGGGCGGTCTCGTACCAGAAGATAGCGGTTTCAGCATCCGCTTCTGGGAAGCAGGTACTGGATGCATGCTGTTCAGGATCAAATTGGCGGGCATAGCCAAGCGCGGCGTCAATATCGCCATTAAGCGCCTCATGGGCGTAAAGACGACGTGCTATGCCGCAACGCTCATTCGCTAGCGCGTCGTCAATCACGCTCAGCATGACGTCAGAATCAATCCCAGCAGAGGTGCAGCTCTGAATAAACTCAAGTTCGCCCTGTTCGGTCATACGCTGAAGAGAGCAGGGAGCGGCAATCCCTTCTGCCGGGCCCTCTTCACCGACCGGAGCTATTTCAGCTTCAGGTTCAGATTCAGGTTCAGGTTCAGGTTCTGGGGCAGCAGGCTCTTCTTCCAACGGCTGTTCAGGCTGACTTTCCTCCTGCTCTGCTTCGCTGGCAGCGTCTGAAGGCGCATTGCGCATCGCTAGGCCGAACCAGGCGGCGGCTGCAAGAAGTGCCAAAAGCACAATAGCCAGTACTATCCAAAGCCATCGCTTATTGCCCTTTTTTGCTGTCTGGGGCGCTTCTGGCGCTGGCGTTGTAACCTCGGCGGGTGATGGCTCAACCGGTATGGGGTCAGGCTCTGGTTCGGGTTCTGGCGCCGCCGGTGAATGTAGGGCCGCTCCTGCGGCTAATGAGGGCGTACTGCCACTGGCGCCGGATGGCATCAGGTCACGGGCTAGCTTTAAACGTGCGCGCCCCAACTCCGTGCCATCAGCAGCGTAAAACCGAACCATATTGGTGGCATGCGGATTTTCGATTAGTGGGTCAACGATCTGCTCATCGACCACAGCCGTCGAGTGGCCGTCCGCATTGGTTTGCAGCGTTGGCAGCGTGAATTTAAAAGAGTGGCTTCCCCACTTTCCATCGGCTTGTAAAAAGTGTTCATCCTGGTTGCGCTGAATGTCTACCGACAGACCTTCGCTCGGAGGAGTGCCACCGATCATTACTAGCTGGGCATAACCGGGTTTAAGATCAGACAGGGGGCGAAGCTCAACTTTACGCATACGCCTTCTCCTTGGTAGTGAATAACGCAAGTACCTCACCGAGGCGCTCATTCTGCTCAATGGTGATTTCGCGACCGCCGCTATGCCCGGCATTTTCTTGAGTCATGAGATAAAGTCCGGATAGCCAGTTGCCAAAATACACCTGCGCTTGATTGACGGGCTGGTCAGGTAGTTGCGGTAATTCGCCGTTGGGTAGGTGGTCACGCTGATAGCCAAATAGGGGACCTTTTCTACCCACAAGGCTTGCAGGCCGCTGATCCACAGGAAGGTAGTGAAAACCGAGCCAGGCAATGAAATCACGCAGCACGAGCTGGGCCGTCAATACTTGCCGTGACACGAGCCGATCCCGGCGGGCGCCGCTTTGAATGCGTTGCAGCAGGGCTTCTTGCAGTTTCTCTTGTACCTTTGACCGGCTGGCACCTGTAATCAGTTCATCGGCCAATAGCTTCATCAAATCACGATCCAGCCCCAGCATGCGTAACAGCCCTTGGCGCTGGGGAAACTCACGCAAGTGACCTACCCAGGCGTGATAGACGGCCTTGGCAAAGCGGTGATCAGCACTTTGCAGCACGGGCGCTCTTGGTGCCTGGGCGGGTATATCGGTTGGTTCGCCAGGACTGTCGCCAAAAGGAAGCGCTCCAAAGTCAGCTTCCAGGCCAGCACTACTGCTGCCATATAGCCCACCATTGTCGACGCTAGCGTCGTCGTCATCTTCTGTGGATGATGACAGGCTGTCTTCGCTGTCACTGAGGTAGAGGTCGCGAACGGTTTCGTCGGGCAGTTCCAGGTGATATTGCAGCTCTCCCATTGATTGCCAGCGCACCTGAAGCTCTTTCCAGAAACGGCCTGCAATGGCGCGCTTCTGCTCTACTTCACCATCGGCGTCATTGAAGTGCCAAGTAGCAAGACGATCCGTGACCAGCGTACGATATGTTTCCTTGAGCTGGCTTTCGATCCGGCCTAATTTGTACTCCAAGCCTGCAATGCGGCCCAGGTAGTCGCCAACGTGGGCCATGCCACCATCATCTAGCGTCAGCATTGCTTGCCAGGCATCGGCGGGTTGCTGAACGTGCTGCTGTACCGTCGGGCTTTCAATGAAGGTATTTTGCATGCTTGCCAAGGCTGCTTGTGTTGCTTCGTTTATGGCAACTTCCCGGCCTTCTTCACTTACCAGGAACGGCACAGGCAAACGCGGTTTGCGCACCAAGAAAGTATTATTAAACGCTTGGCCGGGTGACCACTCCTGCATCCACTCAAAGCTTCCGAAACGCTCCAGCATGGTCATTTTGATCAGACCTTCCCAGCCTTCACGCAACTGGCTTTCGGTTTGTTGCAACGCGCCGGAAATACGCTTATCGAACATGGTGAGCGCCCAGATCAGCCCAGGATCGCGCTGGCCGCGTTCGGCGGCTGTTTCGCCTTGGGTTTTTTCGATCCAGCGGGTTAAGACCGGGCCAACGCTTGTCACATCGCTCTGCTTGTCTGAACTTGTACAGACCACCAAGCCGTTCATTTCCTGGCTGTCCGTGTAGCGCTCGAACAGGTAGGCCACCTTGCCACGCAGCAAGAGTTGAGAAAGGCCTTCCTGGCTTCCTGATTCACCAATATTACGTAGGCTTAAACGGCCGCGATAACCGGGGAAGTCCAGCAGGTCCACCTGCTCTACCCGCGGGTCACGGGTAGGCTCGATCAGAGGAAAGGTCAGTTCCGCCGTGAGTGCTGCGAGTTGGGCAACCGATAAACTAACCGGCGCGGCCAGGGTATCGCCAATTGAGGGGCAAACCTCAAGCGTATAATCCTTTGCGGTACCCAGGCGCTCCAGTATGTCGACGTTCATGATGCTGTCGCGCTGACTAAAGCCGTCTCCATCGCTCACTACCAGGCAGCGAAGCGGGGCATAAACGCGAGCGGCGTGGCCCAAGGCATCCAGGGTCTGGGCGAGTTGGCGATAAAGGTGGGTAAGTTCGGGTTGTTCGCCCCATAAAATGGAGAACAGCTCAGCCCGTTGGTGGCTGGTAAGTTGCGGGGCAAGCTTGACTACCTGCGGCCAGTAGCGGGCGTTGAGTTTGCTGACGGATTTAGGAAAGCTCGCCTGTAGGTAGTCCCAAAGCTCTACCACATTTTCGGGCGTTACACCTTTCGGCGTTATCCCTGATTGGCGCTTTTCATCAGATTCAGCAGCGTAAAGCGACAGCAGGCGCGCGACTTTGCTTTCATCAATTTCGTAAACGTCTTCGCGTTCGTGGTCGAAGTCGTTGAACCAGGCATTCGCCAATACTTTCGCTACTTCCACTTCGCTGAACAGCTTGAGTTCAACCGGGAATTCGCTGGGGCCGGAGCTTGCCGTGCGGCTAAATCGTGTGACCAGGCCGGTCGCTTCCTTACCACCACCGACAGGGTTGATGTGTTCGATAAAGTCTAAACGAGCCGAGCCATAACGCGTTTCCAATTTGCCGTTTTCGCCAGCCGCCAGTGCGGATATAAGATACGACTTACCCGCTTGAGAGAGCCCAAAAAAGCCGACGGTCATTGGTGTCGTGGCGGCATGCGATAAGCTTTTCGCAAGGTTACGGGATCGATAAAGGGCAAGCCCCAGCGTGTCTGCTTCACTGTCGAGGCTAGGGGCGCTTTGGCGCACTGAGTCAATCCACTCCAGGGCTTCACCTGCGCCCTGATAAAAGGACTTCCAGCCTTCGCTGAGCTGTTTCTGTTCTGGCGTCAGCTGTCCTGGTGACAACTGTTCGGGTGTCAACTGGTTCATGTGCGTTTTACGCTCCCGCTGTCCAGCCAGTAGTTGGTATCGCCCAGTCCGGCATCATTAAGTGTATTGAGCTGCAGCTTCAGGTCACGTGAGCTAAAGCTGCCTTCACCGCTCGTTTCAACGCTGGCGATCTTCAGGCGATCACTGATCAGGCTGCCTTTGCTGGCCCGTTCATCCACCGCTAAACGTACCTTCAATATGAAAGCGTGGCCCGTATTGGCTTTGGCTTTTTCGAACTTCTCCGTCCCGGTCGGGGTAAACGTCAGCGTATAGAGCGGAGACGCTGACCAACGCTGAGCGGCTAGCTGGCGAAAGCCGATTCGAAGTGCACCGCGCATTTCGATTGCGGGCGTTTCCCCTGTTTCATCTTCTTGCAGATGAATCATGGTGCCGTCTTCGGAGGTTGTTATATCGCGATAGGTGATATCGGCATCAGGGATCGTATTATTGTTATCAATCAAACCAATATGACGAATCGTTGAATAGGGTTTCAGCTTCGCAGCATCGAAAAAGAAGTTGGACAGATCATGGCGGGTGCACAGTGAGCACAACATCGCGCCTACGGAAGCCGTGGTTTTAGGATCGTCTATACGGCCGTTGCGATGGAAGGGGTACCAACTGCCTGTGCGGTAACCCTGCAGTGGCAGGATGCGCCCCGGTGGTAGTGGCAGCATTTTGCGCAAATAGGCTTGGACACCCGGTAAACGTGATGGGCGGCCGGTAATCAAGAGCATGTCGCACTGATATTGGAAAACCACTTCACACAGCGATGCCAGGGTTTTGCAGATGTTGAAGCGATCTTGCAAAAAGGCACGATGAACGTCCAGCAAGTTGAACGTAAGCGGAATGCTCATCAAATCAAACGTAAGGTCCATGCCCAGCTCGTGCCTTAGTGCCGTTTCGACATAACGGTGCACCGATGTGCTTACCTTGTGCTCGCCTAAGCGTTCACCGTAGGTGAGTGTCTCTGAGCCACAAGGCTGCTCGGGGTTAAAGCTTTCATAGGCCTCAAGTAGCGCTAGGCCGAGCGGGGTGAAAACCTGCAGGTTAAGCTGTTGGCGTAGAACCTGATTCTGGGCATTAGCGTTGTCCTGCCCGCATAGTTGCGACATCATCGAGTCAGGCGATGCTACTCCTGCCTGCTTGAGCGCGGCCTCAAAACTGGGAAGTACGAACAGCTGAATGACATCAAGCAGGATGTCATCTCCGGCGACGCGGAAACCGTCACGAAAGCGCTGCTGTGGTACGACGGAGACATTACTGCCTCCGCTCGTTGATCCACTGCGGTCAAGATGGTAGTCGGTAATGACCAGGTCCGTGGTGCCGCCACCAATATCAATAGTGGCAAGGCTGACCTGCTCACGATGGGGTTTATCAGGGCGTGCAAGCGTTGCGAAGAACTCTTCTGGATGCCCGGCAAAGTTCTCCTTGATTTCCGTATAGAGGTAAACCAACTGGCCGCAGGAGGCTTCGTCCCACTCTACACGCAAGCTCGGCATCGGGACGCGTAAGGTGCCGTCAGCTTCTGCTTCAAACGGATTACTCTCTTCTTCACCGTGATCCCAGCCCAGGCTTTTCCAGATCAGGGCAACCGCTTGCTCAAGCCGTGATACCAGCAGGCTGCGTTCTGCCTGTGGCAGCGCTGGAGGCACTGTCAGGGTGATAGAGCGTAGCTGGCGAGGGCGGTTGGTATGCCCTTGCCGGGCACGCTGAGCGGGGCTGTTCATCTGCATCAATGCTTGTGCCAGCACTTCTGACAGCATGAAGGTCATCAGCGAGCTGCGCGAGTAGTGCGGCTTGAAGACAGGTAGCTGATCTTCTTCATCCAGCGTGTAGAGCGCATCCCCCAGCTCGTTAATCAGATGAGAGAAGGGGGCGGCGGTGGCATGTGGCTCCGTGTCGGTACGCACATACGCACTGTTAAAGCGCCAACCGTGGTGATATGTCTCATCGTCCCACAGGTAACGTTTGGGGCTGGATAGACCTGTGGAGCCTTCGGTGCCCCGCCGCCGTCCGGCCAAACGTCCTGCTTCCACGCCAACCCGGGCGATGGTAGGCCATAAGAAAGCGTCATGACGGCCACTCTTGACGGATAAGTGGTCTTTGCCAAAAAAGGTCTGTGAGAATTCAATACGACTATCAAACGGGTCTCTATAAACCCGCTCAGGATCGACAAGGTCACGCAGCTCAAGCACATAGTTGTGTCTCAGCCCCATGCCCGACTGGCCGTGATCTTCTATCAGAATCCCGCACGTACGCGAGTTGCCGACATCGAGCACTAGGTCGACGGGAATTACCCCTTCTTTCTGGGCGATAACCTTGATGTCAGGAATATGAACGCGTTTGCCCTGCTTGCTGTGCTCTTCTTCGATAGGCTGGCGCAGCAGGCTAAGTACGTTCAGGTAATGTGCAAAATGCTGGCACTCTTCAAGAGCGTCACGCATTTCCTGGCTATCAAGCTTGGGATTGGCTTCGCGGAAAAGCTCTTCAAGCCATTCTCTTACCCAGGATTGGTCAAGAAACCAGCGCATGTTCGACGTGCTGGTGGCCAGGCGGAAGTTGGTGCCTGAGTTGACGTCATCCGTCGTTGGGCAAAGGTATGCGGTGTTATCACGACGCGGCAGCGTTTGTGTATCAAAGGCTAACGTCAGGCGATGAGTATGGCCGTCGATATCGGGCTCATCCAAGGCCGTCAAGCGCATGCGGGCCCAGTTGGCAGGGCCTTCATCAAACTTGCTTGGCGGCCGAAAACGGAAAAAGGGGAGCGGGAGCCAGGCTTTATCCAACTGCTCAAGACTTGTCGACATCGCCATGTCGAATTGAGGGCGTTTAACGATTTCAAACTCGCCAGGCTCTACTTCATGAAATAAAGAGCCATCTTCTTCATTAACCAGCAGGCGAGTCAGCATCTTGTCCGTAGTGGCCAGATACATGAACTCCCCAGCTGGCTCCTTGCGAGGCTCCAGTGTTAAACCAAAGTCCAGGAACTGAACGCCGGAGTGGCTAACCAGAGTTGCCACCTCTTCGAAATTAATAATCTCAGGTAACATAATCCGTTTACCGTCCTATTCGCTGGCTTTCTGAAGCCGCATGGGAAAAGGTTCATCGTCATAGCTGGCTGCGCAGTCGGCCATTTCGCCCTCGTTTTGATGGCACTCTACGCGCGGCATTTCGTAATTACTGCCGTCTTCACAGCGAGCACGCTCTTGGGCTTCAACCTGGAGTTCACCACTTTGCATCACGGCAGTCACAGGACCTGAACACATCACACCAGCCTGCCCACCGCGGCGAATAAACATCTGTCCTTCGCCTTGGTTGAATGCGTAGCGTACTTGAAGAGGCTGACCACTCTGGCTATCCATTACGCCTGCGCCTTGCCAATTACCGTCGAGAAAAGCAGCTGTTCCATCTGGCGTGTTGGCAGGAAGGTTTAGTGGCTCAGGGAGGGCTGTTGGGCTCTGGGCTGTATTGGCTCTGCCTGCTGGCGGCTCTGTGGCACTGGGTGATAACGCGTTGACGGGCAGCTCACTGACAGGTGGCAATGGCTCAGAAAGCGCTAAATCCATATTTGATTGAGATGGCATCGTGTTTGCCAAGCTGTTATCAGATAACGCTATAGCAGGCGTTCCAGTTGAGCTTCCCTGGGCTGGCATGCTGGCTCCAGCGTTTAACCCAAAAACGCCATTTGGCAGCGCAAGATTTTTAGGGCCGATACTAAAAGGCCAAGTATTCAAGCCCTGCGAGGGCAGTTGAGGAACAGCAAAAGAAGGCGTTTGGACCGTCGGTAGACTTAGCTCAACCTTGGGTTCTAGCGGCGGTGTAGAACAGCGTTTCAATCCCAGCAGCAACAGCAAGCCTAAAAGTAAAGCCAAGGGCAATAGCCACCATAAACGGCGCCACCAAGGGCGCGGTTTCACAGCAGTGGGCTCATTGCTAGGCACGGCAGCCGCTAGTGGAGCTAGAGGCGGGGATATGGGCGCAGGAGCCTGTGCTGGCTCAGTCTCGGGATAGAGGCACTGCAAAGGATTAGCGTGCCGGTCGGCTTCAGGATGTATAAAGCCCCAAAAGGTGAGTACCGGAGTGCCGTCCACCAAATAAACATGGTTTTCATCTGGGAAGTGACAAGACCATTTGACTAAGCGTGCGAATACTTCGTGGTCACCGCCCTGGCCGTCACCGGGCATTTCGACAGCTTGAATCTCTTTTTTAAAAGATTCCAACTGAATACGCGCGTCCTCTCGTTCACCTTCAGTAGCATTCTTCCAAGGCACTACGTCACCGGGGATGCCACTGTACCAATCGACGCCTTCTCCCTGCTGGTCGCGTTGTGGTATAGCAAGGTGGCGCTCTTTTCCTTTTAGGCGGCGTGCAATAGTTTTACGTAATTGAAGCGCAGAGTGAAAAACCGGCTGCCCCGTCTCGCCAAGGGCGCGATATTGGTCTGTCTTACCGCTATGCAGCAACAGAGATGTCATGCCTATACCTTACTTTGAGGAACCACTCATTGACTGGTTCAGATAAGCCAGCGTTAAAAAAGTGGTTTCAATAAAGCAAGATCAAAAGAAGCTTGGCATGGAAGTGAAGTTGAATTTTTCAAAACCAGCGTTCCCTAACGAATTTTAATCGATTTGATTAGTTTTCTAAGCATCTTAACAAGGTTAATTTAGTAAAAAAAGGAAAGTTAGATTGGCAAGCGAGATGCTTTCTAAAAAGCCTGTTAATAGCGGATTTTAGATAGGATTTTTTTCGGGAAGGAAAACGCTGAAACGTGCACCAAAATCTCTTTTGCGTCATGTTTTTGAAACAAATTTTTAAGAGCCTTGGATTGGAAATAGACCATAAAATTCGCCCTTCTTGAGGACCATGAAGGGCGATAGTTCTTTATATCAACTTTTAGCAGTAAGTCGGTCGACATACCGCCACATACCGGTGTGCCGGTGCACGGTGCAAATGCGGGGTCGAGCCTATCAATACCTGCGCGGCCGAAAAACTGCACTTAAGCCAGTTAGCGCTCAGCCATGCACTAAAGCGGCTTCGCGAGGCGCTGACTAGCGAGTACTTACGAGTTAGTGAATAAAGCGAACATAAATATAGCCCAGTGACAGAAGCGCCAGGGTAGCGATTGCTAGCCAGCTCCAGGCATTAATCAGGCGTGAAGGGCGCTGGGACACCGGCACGGTTGAGCCGTTTGCCGTCAGGTGGTTGAGGGTAGCCAGCACCGGGCTTATCAAAAACGCCACGACCATGACAAAGTCCATAAACAGCCGGAAGCTGCCCATCAAGGTATACAGAATCACCACGGCCAGTAGTGATAAGCCCACCATGCATACAAAAAATGCGCGGCTGCCCTCAATCGTACGGCTCTCTTCCGTGGCGCCTTCCGGGCGTGTAAACGTATAGTAAGAGGCCGTGATCATGCGTGGAAAGCCATCCAGCACGGTCAGCAGTGTGGTGAGCATGACGGTAAACGCGGAAATACCCACGACCACGCCGCTCCACTCGCCCAAGGTGTTGGTATAAAGGCCAATCACTTGGCTTGCAAAAGCGACGGCGCCATCGGCGGGCGTTATTGCTTGGCTGTGCATCACGCCAGCGCCCATTACGACAAAACAGGCCGCCAGAACGGCCGCGCCGATATAGCCGATATTGAAGTCGATTTTTTCGGCGGCAGTGCCACTGCGCACGCCCTGATTTTTATTACGCGCCTCTGACCACAGTGAGTTCATCACCGCGAGCGTAATATCAGATGGCATCAAGCCAAGCACCGCTACCAGGGTAATAAAGGTGGCTGTGCTAAAAAGCGGAGAGACGGCTGTCGCGGGGTAGAAGGTCCAGTCGACCAGGGGCACGGCCACCAGGGCGGCCAACAGGGTGGTGACGCTTAAGATGACAATAAAGACTTTATTGACCCAATCCAGTAGCTTGTAACCGCCTGCAAATGTCAGCACGCAGCACAGGGCAATCAGTATCACGGCGATGGCTGGCGGGCTTAACGTCATAGGCACGATACTGCCGGCAAGACCTGCCGTGGTAATCGCAATGGCGGCAATAATAATCGCCGAGACAGGTATTTGGACCAGCGCAAACAGCGCCACCACGGATTTACCAAAGGTCTGGCGGTAGCCCTCAACCAGCGACTTGCCTGTGACGCTGACATAAAATGGCCCGAAGAAAAAAGACGGATACTTAAGCAGTATGGCAAGTAAAATAAAGACCAGTAAGCCGATGCCATACTCCGCCCCAGCACGCGTTGATTGAACAACGTGAGACGTGCCAATGGCTGCCCCCGCAAATAAAAAGCCGGGGCCAAGCGCGGCCAGGTATTTGGCATACATGGATGTGACCGGAGGAGAAGCCGTCAGCGTGCTGGATTCTTGAGGGGGCATGGTGGGCTCCTTGTGAGCGAGATTTTATTGAAATGTCATTATTGTTTTAAGCGATTCTGATCGCGGGCCGCTATGTTAGCTCAGTCTTTGATGGCTTTCATGCGCTATGCGCTGTATGACGCTACTCACGTATAGCAAAATCGTTAAGGCTGGCTAAATGGCGAAGGTGTTACGCTAGCCGGGTTTGCTTGCACTGGGTCAGCCTTTAAGCTGATATGTATTTATCGTAACGTTCTGAGTCTGTACTGAAACGGCAGTGCAAGGCAGAATTCAAAAACGCACAGATGGCGAGCAGGACATTCGTTAACCAGACGTCAGGCTGTTAGGGTAATAAAACGTTTAAGAGGCGCGCTACTATGCTGACTGTTTTCATTTATTTTATGATTTTTATAGGTGTCACGGCCGCTTTATACCAGGTGTATGAGGTTAACTATAATATTAATTTTGCCAATGACTTGAAGCTTTCAAGCGGCGATAAAGTGCGCTTAAGCGAGCTTTCTCATAAAGCATTGTTGGCGAAGCAAACAGGCGGGTCAGCCGATTTTGACCAAGCGGTCGCCCACACATTTGGGCCTCAGATGAATCATCATATGGCGCTCCTGGCGTTTACAGAGGAAAAAGCGGGCACCTATGCCATTCCTCTTCTACGCCGCAGGGGGCAGCTTGATGTCAGCGGCGAATTGCGCGTGCGGCATTTGTCATTCTGTAAAACCCGGCTGCCAACATGGGATGCCCGCGTGCTGATGATTTCACTGGTGATTGTGAACAGCATGCTGGCGCAGTTCCTGGGTGGAATGAGCATCTATACGCTGCTATACCCCTTTTCATCGGCCGCCTTTACCTGGCTGAATGAACCCCCGGTGCTGATGCTATTAACCTTCGTGTTGATCGCCATCTCTCACGGCATTTTCCGGCTTGATATGTATCTGCACGACCTGTATCAAATTGGAAAGCTTGCCCGGTTAACATCGGCAGACAACCGTCATCTGCATAGCCAAAAGGCGTAAGTCGCTAAAACGAGCGCCTGAAAATGAACACCTGAAAAGCAGCGCTTAACAAGATGCCAGCATTGCTCTTAGCTGCTCGCCCAAAAACGCCATGGCCTCTTCGCTGCGCGGTGTCCATGGGTGGCCATAGCTTAAGCGGGCGCAGTTTTGATACCCCTGCGTGGCAGAGAAGATAGGCCCAGGTGCAATGCTGATCCCTTGCGCCAGGGCTATTTGAAACAGGCGCAGCGAGTCCACCGGCTTGGGAAATTCAAACCACAGAAAGTATCCGCCAGCCGGGCGTGTTGCGCGGGTATCCTTGGGAAAGTAGCGTGCCGCCGCCGAGAGCATACGGGTTTGCTGAAATTCCAGTGCCAGGCGCAGTTTGCGCAAATGGCGGTCGTAGCCGCCGTGCTGAAGGTAATCTGCAATGGCTACCTGAGCGGGCACCGAGGGTGAAATTGTCGTCATCAGTTTCAGCCGGGAAATGCTTTCGGCGTAGCGCCCTCCGGCTACCCAGCCGACCCGATAACCGGGCGCCAGGCACTTTGAAAACGACCCGCAGTGAATCACCAATCCTTCATCATCAAAGTGCTTAACGGGTACGGGGGGCTTGGAGCCAAAATAGAGCTCGGCATACACATCATCTTCGATCAGCGGCACCTGATGCTGCTTCAACAGCCCATACAGCGCCTGCTTTTTGGCCGTACTCAAGCTCGCCCCAAGCGGGTTTTGCAAATGGCTCATCAGCCAACAGGCTTTAATCGGGTACTTGGCAAGGCTGTCTGCCAGCTTGTCCAGGTCGATTCCTTCCCGCGGATGAACAGGAATCTCGACTGCCCTTAACTTCAAACGCTCCAATACCTGAAGGCTTGCGTAAAAGGCCGGTGACTCGATGGCGACAAGATCACCAGGTTCGGTCACGCACTGAAATCCCAGGTTCAGGGCTTCCATGGCGCCATTGGTAATCACCAGTTCCTGGGGCGGTAGGTGCACGCCAGCCAACCGGTAACGCAGAGCGATCTGGCGGCGCAGTGCCGTATCGCCTGCGGTCATATCTGTGATGATGGCGTTGGGAGAAAGCTCGCGTAGCCCTTTGGCCATGCTGCGCGCCAAGCGGGGAAGCGGAAACAGCTCAGGGCTTGGAAAGGCCGAGCCAAAAGGCACCGTATCGACATTTTGAAGCGACCCCAGCACCGAAAAAACCAGTTCACTTACCGCAATGTCGGCCGTTTCAGGGTGGCCTTGGGTCATTTCGGGCTCGTTGAGAAACTGCTGCGCCTGTTCGCGGACAAAGTAGCCCGAGCGTGGCCGCGACACGATTAGCCCCTGCTTCTCCATCAGGTAGTACGCCTGAAACACCGTCGATGGGCTAATGGCGTAGTGGCGGCTGGCCTGGCGAACTGAGGGTACACGCTCCCCTGGCGCCAGCACACCACTGCGGATAAGTTCGGATATTTCCTCGGCAAAGCGTTCGTAGCGTTTCATGTTCTTCCACCGCTAAAAGCAGGCCAAGAGGATACGCGAACGGCGGTTAAAAGCCGACGGCCAGGCGCTACATCTGACTGATAATCAGCGCCGCGTTGACGCCGCCAAAACCAAACCCGTTGCACAGCACATGCGGGGAGGGCTGGGTGCGCGTTGTTAACGGGATGAAGTCCAGGTCCCGCATATCTTCATCGCAGTGCGTCAGGTTAAGTGTGGGCGGCAGCTGGCCCGTCGTGGCAGAAAGCGCTGAAAATATACTCTCAACACCGCCCGCCGCCCCCAGCAAATGGCCCGTTGCCGATTTGGTGGAAGAGATCGGAATGTGTGGCAGTTTGCTACCAAACACACGCCGTAAGGCGGCAATTTCTGCCCGGTCGCCCACGGGCGTGGAGGTGGCGTGAGCATTGATATAGCCAATCTCATCCGCGTTAAGCCCCGCCATTTTCAGCGCCGAATGAATCGCCGCGGCGGCGCCGTTACCGTCCTCTGGCCCGGCAGTAATATGGTAGGCATCGGCACTGGTGCCGTAGCCGCTAATGACGGCCAGCGGCGTGGCGCCGCGCGCTTGTGCATGTTCAAGTGTTTCAATCACCAGCAGGCCCGCACCTTCGCCCATCACAAAACCGTTGCGGGTGCTGTCGAAGGGACGCGACGCACTTTCAGGCTGCTCATGCTCGGTGGAAAGCGCTTTGAGCGCGTTGAAGCTCGCTAATGATAGTGGGTCAATACACGCCTCGGCGCCGCCCACTAACGCCACGTCGGCTTCACCGCTACGGATTAGACGCATGCCGTCGCCAATCGCTTGCAGGCCCGCCGCACACGCCGTCACCGGACAGCCCAGCGGGCCCTGAAAACCGTAGCGAATCGACAGATTGCCCGCCGCCATATTGGCCAGAAACGCGGGTACGGTAAACGGCGACACCCGACGGTAACCTTTCTGCTGTAGCGTTTGCTGGGCCTCGGTAATCGTGGGGAACCCGCCAATGCCGGAACCGATAATGGTCGCCGTGGCGCGGCGTTGTGCTTCGTCCGTTGGCTGCCAGCCAGCCTGCTCAAGCGCCTCTTTTGCCGCTGCCATGGCGTAAAGGCTGAACAGGTCCAACTTGCGGCGCTCTTTGGCATCCGCGATATCATCCAGACAAAGCCCCGCCTGCGGGTCATCAGTTGAGTGGGCAACCGCACCGGCAATTTTGATAGGCGTTTGAGCGGTATCAAAGCGGGTAATCTGGCGAATCCCTGAACGGCCTTGCAGCAGAGTGTCCCAACTTGTCTTGACGTTATATCCCAGCGGGCTGACCATGCCCATGCCGGTGATAACAATAGGTGAGTGCATAGCGGCTCCTCAGTGCTTTAAATACGGCTACGCTAGCAGTACGCATTATATGATCAAGATAATATTTAGCAGGATTATTTAGCCAAACAATTTAGCCGAACGATTTAGCAGTACATAACGAGGTCAACATGCCTTATCCCAAAAGCCATAAGGCCAAAACCAGAGAGCGTATCCTGGCGTCAGCCACTGAACTGTTCAGCCGATACGGCTTTAATAAAGTCTCCATCGGTCAGGTCATGAAGCTGGCCAGAATGACCCACGGGGCTTTTTATTCCCACTTCGCCTCCAAAGAGGCGTTGTATGATGCCTCTGTGCGTAAAGCGCTGGATGGCAGCCGGGCGGCACGCTTGGTAAAAGGGCCGCTCTCCTTGCAGCACCTAACGGAGCTGGTCTCTAACTACTGGAATCTCCAGGAGCTTGAGCGTAAGCAACAGCCAGGGCCGGAAGCGGTGCTGTTTAATGAAATAGGCAGCGAGAAAGCCGAGATTCGTACCATGTTTGAGGCGTCTTACCTGCGGATGAAAAAGATGCTTGAAATGCGCTTGCTTGCCTTGAGCAAGCTAAAAAAACTCCCCTTTGCCCACGACCGCGAAGTGATTGCCGGTAAGTCGCGGGTTATTCTGGCAGCGCTGGTGGGGGCCGTGGCCATTGCCAAAAGCCTACCCGGTGAGGAAGAGCGTCAGCATGTGTTATTGGCGACCCAGCGCCAGATTTTGTTAATGCTGGGGGTGAGCGAAACGGAAGCAGAAGGGATGCTGCAACGCGTTATGTCGGCCTAGGCCCGCCAGTGGGCAGGGAGAGTCTCGGTGAGAAACTGCTGAAACGCCAGGACCTTGGGCGTTAATTCACGCCGATGCCGGACACAAAGATAAAACTCTAGTGGGTCAACCTCCAGGGGCTCATCAGCCGCAAACGGCGGCGTAAACAGTGCGACGAGCTTGCCCTGCGCAATTAACGGTTCTGCAATAAACGCCGCTAACCGTGTGATGCCGCCACCTTCAATGGCCATCTGGGCCAGTGCATCAATGTCGTCGCTGATCATACGTGCCTTCACCGGCACATCGAAACGTATGCCGTTGCGTACCGCACCCCAGCCGAGATAGCGCCCATCCAAAGGAAACCGAAATACCAGGCAGTCATGCTCCTTAAGCTGCTCCAGAGTGTGCGGGTATCCGGCCTGCTCAAGATAGCGAGGTGCTGCGCAGAAGATGGATGGCACCCGCGCAATAGGACGCGCCACCAACCCCTCTTCCAGCGCATGACGAATGCGAATGCTGGCGTCAACCGATTCGGCGATATGGTCCACGTGGCGGTCGGCAATGCTGAGCTCGACCGTGATGTCGGGATAACGGCGATTAAAGGCTGGGATCATGGGGGCCAATAGGTGCCGGGCAAAGGCACCGGTTGAAGCGATGTGCAAACGCCCTCTGGGTGCGTCATGCAGCGCGCTGACGGCCTGACCGGCAAGCTCCAATTCCTGTACCAGTTCACGCACTTTTGCGTAATAGGTAGCACCGCTTTCCGTCGGCGCTAAACGGCGCGTAGTGCGGGTGAGCAAGCGCACCCCCAAGTGGGTTTCCAGGCGGCTGATGTTTTGGCTGGCGGCTGCCGCGCTAATACCCAAACGGCGCGCGCCGCCCGCAATGCTGCCGGCTTCAACTGCTTTCACAAAACTCTCGATACCGCGTAACGCAACCATAAGCCATACCTTAATCTTTAGCGCCATTCGTAATATTAACTTATGGCTGTGCTTATCGTGAACCTGCTTCTGAATTGGTTCAAGTCACTGTAGAGTGCGCAAACACGTTTGATAGATAAGGTAATTCACCCATGACAACCCGCCGCTACCCAGAACAGCGCCTGCTGGCAGCGCGCAAGCTGCACCCACGTTTTACGCCGGTCATATTTGCATTATACATGTCGACGATTATGGCGTTCTTAATGACCCTGATTATTACCGCCGTTAATGCGGGAGTGAGTGATCACTATTTTAGCCAGGTATGGCACGCCTATCGGGTAGCCATGCCCAGCGCCTTTGTGTGCATTTTGGTAGTACGGCCACTGGTTGCCCGTCTTGTACAGCTTACGATCAGGTCGCATTGAGGTAATTATGCCGCTTGATTTTTGCGCATACTGCTCCTGCCGGTGACGATGTTTGGAAAAGCTCATGTCATGCATCAAAGGTTGAATGGCTTTATTAAAACGCAACATGAGAGTCTGTAACGTTTTATAAAGATGTGGTGGTCGAAACCAACTGCCGTCAAGCGGGCTGTACTTGGCATCAAAACAAACCATGACAGCTTATTGTCGGCTTTCAAACCGTAGGGAGTACCCGTGTGAGAATAGGCGCACCTAAGGAAACGAGTCGGGGAGAAGCACGTGTGGCGCTTACCCCTGAAAGCGCAAAGCAGATCCAAAAGCTGGGCCACGAGTGTCTGATTGAAACAGGCGCTGGTCTTGCGGCGGGCTTTAATGACAACGCTTATCGTGATGCTGGCGTTACCGTAGTGGATAGTGCTGACGCTCTTTGGCAGGGCGCTGAGGTGGTCATTAAAGTCCGCGAGCCTTCTGATGAAGAAGCGGCACGACTACGAGAAGGACAAACGCTGATTGCGTTTTTCTGGCCCGCTCAAAACGAAGCGCTGCTTGAGAAGTGCCGTGCCCAGGGCGCCACCGTGATTGCGATGGATATGGTGCCGCGCATTTCTCGTGCCCAGAAGATGGACGCGCTCTCCTCCATGGCCAATATCGCCGGTTACCGCGCGGTAATAGAGGCAGGCAATAACTTTGGCCGCTTCTTTACCGGCCAGGTAACTGCTGCGGGCAAAGTGCCTCCGGCTAAGGTGCTGGTAATTGGCGCAGGCGTTGCCGGGCTTGCGGCCATTGGTACCGCCACCAGCCTGGGTGCTGTGGTGCGTGCCTTTGATGTGCGTCCGGAAGTCTCCGAGCAGATCGAGTCGATGGGAGCTGAGTTCCTGTTCCTGGATTTTGCAGACAGCGAAGACAGCCAGGATGGCTCGGCAAGCGGCGGTTATGCCTCGCCTTCAAGCCCCGAGTTTCGCGAAAAACAGCTGGCTTGTTTCCGCGAACAGGCGCCTGATGTGGATATTGTCATCACCACCGCACTGATCCCCGGGCGCCTGGCGCCCAAGCTGTGGCTTGAAGATATGGTCGCGGCCATGAAGCCCGGCTCGGTGATTGTCGATCTTGCGGCTGAAAAAGGCGGCAACTGCGATTTAACCCAGCCCGATGAGCGTATCGTCTCCGATAACGGTGTGATTGTGGTCGGCTATACCGACTTCCCCTCACGCATGGCGACCCAGTCATCCTTGCTGTATGCCACTAATATTCGCCATATGCTGACCGATTTAACGCCTGAGAAAGATGGCGTGATCAATCACAATATGGATGATGACGTGATTCGTGGCGCGACGGTGACTTACCAGAACGAAGTGACCTTTCCGCCGCCTCCGCCCAAAGTAAAAGCGATTGCTGCGGCCAAACCGAAGAAGAAAGAAAAAGAGCCGACGCCTGAAGAGAAAAAAGCCACAGAAGCGGCGGCGTTTAAGTCCCAGACCAAACGCCAGGTCGGCATATTGGCGATCGGTGGTGCGCTGATGCTGTTGCTCGGTCAGGTCGCGCCCGCCTCTTTTATGCAGCACTTTATTGTCTTCGTGCTGGCGTGCTTTATCGGCTTCCAGGTGATCTGGAAAGTTAGCCACTCGCTGCATACGCCGCTGATGGCGGTGACCAATGCGATCTCCGGCATCATTATTTTGGGGGCGATTTTGCAGATTGGCTCAGGCAGCGCGGTGGTTAGCGTGCTGGCGGCTATTTCGGTACTCATCGCAACGATCAATATTGTGGGTGGCTTCCTGGTGACACGCCGGATGCTGGCCATGTTCCAAAAATCCTGAGCGGCGGAGAGACGATATGTTAGGTCAAGGATTCGTATCTGCCGCGGCGATTGCGGCAAGCGTACTGTTTATTTTATCGCTGGGTGGGCTTAGTAATCAGGAAAAAGCCAAGCGCGCTGTGTGGTACGGCATTGTAGGGATGGCCGTTGCGGTGTTTTTCACCGCCTTTGGGCCGGGCATTGGCGGCTACTGGTGGTTGATCCCGATGATGATTATCGGTGCAGGCATCGGTACCTATATGGCGGGTAAGGTCGAAATGACCGAAATGCCCCAGCTGGTTGCCGCCCTGCACAGCTTTGTGGGTTTGGCTGCCGTGTTTGTGGCATGGAGTGCGGACCTGGAGCGCCGCCGAGTGCTGGCTGCCCGTGCGGCTGATGGTGCCATGCAAGAGTTTTCGGCGTTTGCCGCGCTGGTGGCTACCAAGGCCCCCGATGAGCTGACGTTTTTGCAGATTGAGGTCGTGCTGGGCATCTTTATCGGTGCGATCACCTTTACAGGCTCCGTGATCGCCTTTGGCAAGCTGGCGGGCAAGGTGGATGGCAAGCCGCGCCAACTGCCAGGCGGGCATCTGCTGAATGCTGGGGCGGCAGTGCTTTCACTGTTGTTGGCGGTGCTTTATCTCAACGGTGCAGGCTTCTGGACGTTGATTTTGCTGGCCGCACTGGCTTTCTTCATCGGTTATCACCTGATCATGGGGATTGGCGGTGCGGACATGCCGGTGGTGGTGTCGATGCTCAACAGCTATTCCGGCTGGGCGGCGGCGGCTATCGGTTTCACGCTCTCTAATGATCTGTTGATCGTGACCGGCGCGCTGGTCGGCTCCTCCGGGGCGATTCTCTCTTACATCATGTGTAAAGCGATGAACCGCAACTTCGTTAACGTGATTCTGGGCGGCTTTGGCGGAAGTACTGGGCCAGCGGCAGAGATCGAAGGCGAACAGGTGGCGATTGATGCAGGTGGCGTGGCCAGTGCCCTTAACGATGCCGATAGCGTGGTGATCGTGCCGGGTTACGGTATGGCTGTCGCGCAAGCTCAAGGTGCGGTCAGCGACCTGGTGCGCAAGCTGCGCGCGGCAGGTAAGAACGTACGCTTTGGCATTCACCCGGTGGCGGGCCGTTTGCCGGGGCACATGAATGTGTTGCTGGCCGAGGCCAAGGTGCCTTACGACATTGTATTGGAGATGGATGAAATCAATGACGATTTCGCTAGCACCGATGTGGTGATCGTGATTGGCTCCAACGATATCGTCAATCCGGCCGCTGAAGAAGATCCGAACAGCCCCATTGCCGGTATGCCAGTCTTGAAGGTCTGGGAGGCCAAGCAGGTGTTTATCTCCAAGCGTGGCCAGGGCACCGGCTACTCGGGCATCGAAAACCCGTTGTTCTTCAAGGAGAACAGCCGGATGTTCTACGGCGATGCCCGCGATAGCCTGACCGCATTGCTACCGCTGGTCGATTAACGCTCCACAACGCAGTGCAACCCAATGAACAGGGCGCCCAAGGGCGCCCTGTTCGCGTTTAATCGGCACGTCTCGATCACTGTCATGGTTACCGGGAAAGGGCCTTGTTGCTTGTGGATTAAAAATTACTATCACGTTATTTGCTAAATGCAAGTTGTAGCTATAGCTAATGTGCTTTAAAACAGTCTCATGTCAATGAGTCACCCGCTCGCGCGTTTTGAAGGCGTCATGCCGAGAGACGTCATTGGGTGTTCCTCTGGTTACGCCAGGGGGAAGAGCAATAAGGGGAGATGAACGCATGAGTGGTAAATGCCCGGTAATGCACGGCGGTAACACAGCCGCCAGCAAGTCCAACACCGACTGGTGGCCTTGCGCCCTGAACCTGGACATCCTGCACCAGCACGATACAAAAACGAACCCGCTGGGTGAAGATTTTAACTATCGCGAAGCGCTGGAAACGTTGGATGTAGAGGCACTGAAAGCGGACCTTCGCGAACTGATTACCCAGAGCCAGGAGTGGTGGCCAGCGGACTGGGGCAGCTACGTAGGCATGTTTGCCCGGGTGGCCTGGCATGCAGCAGGTTCTTATCGCCTGGCGGATGGCCGTGGCGGTGGTGGTACCGGCAATCAGCGTTTTGCACCACTGAACTCCTGGCCGGATAATGCCAATACCGATAAAGGCCGCCGCCTGCTGTGGCCGATCAAGAAGAAGTACGGCAACAAGGTTTCCTGGGCCGATTTGATGATTCTCTCCGGCACCATGGCCTATGAAGTCGCGGGTTTGAAAACCTTCGGCTTCGCGTTTGGTCGCGAGGATATCTGGCACCCGGAAAAGGACACCTACTGGGGCGCTGAAAAAGAGTGGCTGGCACCTTCGGACGGCCGCTATGGCGACGTGGCAAAGCCCGACACCATGCATAACCCGCTGGCCGCCGTGCAGATGGGCTTGATCTACGTGAACCCGGAAGGCGTGAACGGCCAGCCTGACCCATTCAAGACGGCCGCCCAGGTGCGTGAAACCTTCAAACGCATGGCGATGAATGATGAAGAGACGGTGGCCCTGACGGCGGGTGGCCACACTATCGGCAAGTGCCATGGTAACGGCACGCCCAGCGATCTAAGCCCGGAACCCGAAGCGGCTGGCCCCGAGCTTCAGGGCCTTGGCTGGATGAAAACCAAGGGTCGTGGGATTGGCCGTGACACCCTGGTAAGCGGTATTGAGGGCGCCTGGACCAAGAACCCGACGCAGTGGGACATGGGCTACTTCGAGATGCTGTTTGGTCACGAATGGGAGTTGAAGAAATCCCCCGCCGGGGCTTGGCAGTGGGAGCCTGTCGACATTAAGGAAGAGGACATGCCGGTAGACGTGGAAGATCCTTCCATCCGCTGCATGCCGATAATGACCGATGCCGATATGGCCATGAAGGTCGACCCAATTTACAACGAGATCTGCCAGCGCTTCATGGCGGACCCGGCGTACTTTGATGATGTCTTCGCCCGCGCCTGGTTCAAGCTGACCCACCGTGACATGGGTCCGAAAGTGCGCTACGCAGGCCCAGATGTGCCTCAAGAAGACCTGATCTGGCAAGACCCGGTGCCCGCTGGGCCGGCCGATTACGACGTTGACGCCCTGAAAGCGCGTATCGCCGCTAGTGGTTTGAGTATCAGCGACATGGTTAACACCGCCTGGGACAGCGCACGCACTTATCGTGGCTCTGACATGCGCGGTGGCGCCAACGGCGCACGCATTCGCCTGGCGCCCCAGAATCAATGGGAAGGTAATGAGCCCGAGCGCTTGGCCCGCGTGCTGGCAGTGCTTGAACCTATCGCCCAGGAAAGCGGCGCAAGCCTTGCCGATACCATCGTGCTGGCGGGTAACGTAGGTATCGAACAGGCAATAAAAGCTGCTGGCTTACGCGCCACGGTGCCCTTTGCCCCCGGCCGTGGTGATGCAACGGATGAAATGACCGATGCCGAGTCGTTTGAGGCGCTTGAGCCTTTGGCGGATGGCTTCCGCAACTGGCAGAAAGATGCCTACGTGGTTAGCCCCGAAGAGATGCTGCTGGACCGCACGCAGTTGCTCGGCCTAACGGCTGCTGAAATGACCGCACTGATCGGTGGTATGCGCGTATTAGGCACCAACCACGCAGGCACCCAGCATGGCGTGTTCACCGAGCGCGAAGGCGCATTGACCAACGACTTCTTCGTGAACCTGGTGGATATGGCTAATACCTGGCATCCGGCGGGCGACCATTATGAGATTCGTGATCGTCAAACGGGTCAGGTGAAGTGGACAGCCAGCCGTGTTGATCTGGTGTTCGGCTCCAACTCGATTCTGCGTGCCTATGCCGAAATCTACGCCCAGGATGATCACGTCGAGAAGTTTGCCAGCGACTTTATTGCCGCTTGGACAAAAGTAATGAACGCTGATCGGTTTGATTTAGCGTAATGCCATGCGTCCCATAAGGGGCGCGTGAGCAGTCATTGTTATTGGTGTACCCCCTCTTGCCCGCATCGAAAGATGCGGGCTTTTTTTATTGCCTGAGAAAGCATTAGTTATGCAATTAGTCTTCAGGAGACGTACACAAGATGCAGGCAAATCGCTACTCTGACAAACCCGGGCAGTGCGTTGGAGTGGCTTATAAACCATAGTGGCGCTGCATACGTCTTCTCCCAGCTTTGACAACCCAAGGTGAACCGTGAAACGAGGCAAGTGGATAGTGGCCGTTTGGCTAGTGGTACTGCTCAGTTGCGTAGTGCCCTACACCCTTCTAACAAATACCGCGGCCTGGTATGGCAGCTTTCTTTTCTGGGCGTGTGCTGGGCTCGTGGTGATTGCTCTCAATATCTTTATTACCCAAGATTTTAAGGAACACGATCGTGACTGAGGCGATGATCTGGGGGGCTATTGCCCTTTATCTACTGGTAGCGGTCGGGATTGCGGTTCTCTCGCGGCAGGGGGCTGCGAACAGTATGTCGGGCTATTTCCTGGGTAATCGGCAGATGAATGGGTTTGTCTCGGCGCTAAGCTACAGCGCAACCACGTATAGCGCCTTTATGATGGTGGGGCTGGCGGGGCTAACCTACGCCGGTGGTGTCGGTGCACTAGGCTTTGAAATTATCTATTTTGCGGGTGTTTCTTTGGTGGCTGTTTTCGGTCCGCGTTTTTGGGCTGTCGGCAAAAAATTTGGCTTTGTTACTCCCAGCGAAATGTTGGGGTATCGTTATCACAGTAAGCCTGTCGCCATGGCCGTTGCTATCACCAGCTGTATCTTTCTGATCCCTTACTCTGCTGTGCAGCTGGCCGGCGTGGGCTATCTGCTGGAAGGCATGACGGATGGCGCCATCACGTTTACCGCCGGGGTGGTAATGGCGACGTTAATCGCCGTTTTCTTTTCCTATATTGCGGGTATTCGTTCGGTGATGTGGACCGACTCGTTACAGGCGCTGATGATGATTGTCGCCTCAACGCTGGTCGCATTGTTGGTAATCCAAGGGCTGGGCGGTTTCAGCGGCCTGTTTGGCACGCTTGAGGCGGAGCATCCTGCGGCCCTCACCGTTCCTGGCACGGGGCTTTTTAGCCTGGTGACCTTTTTGGGGCTGAGTATTCCCTGGTTCTTTTTTAGCCTTTCCAACCCGCAGGTCAGCCAGCGTCTGTTTATGCCTGCGTCGTTGCGCGCCATGCGCCAAATGCTGATTGGCTTTTTGGTGTTTGGCTTTCTCTATACGCTGGTGTCCGTGCTGTGGGGATTCTCGGCACTGGCAGCGTTTCCTGATCTTGCGCGGGCTGATCTCGCTACACCCACACTGCTGGCTTCTGACTTTGTGCCCCCCGTGTTGGGAGTGATCGTGATGGTGGGCATTATGGCGGCAGCGGTCTCAACGATTGATTCCATCATGTTAACCCTCGCCGCCATGTTTTCTCGGGATGTTTACGCCAACGCCAAACCCGGCGTAAATGAAAAGCGCCAACTGCTGGTGGGCAAGATCGTTGTGCCGGTTATTGCTCTGCTGGCGCTTGGGTTTGCTGAGCTGCAGCTGGATTTAATTGCGGTACTCTCCGTGGCAGCTTCGTCAGGGTTGGTCGCCATGGTGCCCGCGATTATCGGCGCTTTTTACTGGAAGCGAGGCACCGCGGCGGGGGCGTTGGCAAGTATCGTGGGGACCAGCGTTTTTGTGCTGTTAATGTACGCCACGGGTAATTCGCTGCTGGGGTTGCCGGCCGGTATTTGGGGCATCGTGGTCGCGGCAGCGCTTTTTGTGGGCGTAAGCTTCATCACCACCCCTCATGCCGCCTCAAGGGATGCTTTTTTGGCGGCAATCACAGAAGTGCTGGAGCGCAATAAGCGTGTGAAGGTTGACGCATCCTCGGCGTAAAAGTATCTGCCCAGGTATAAGCCCGGTGATTAACGCCATTCTGCCAACTGCTGGCGATGGCTCACCTGAGCCTGGGTAGCGCTAACCGGCTGTAGCCACACCTCGGTGCCGGGCAGGCACTGGGAGAGCAGGGCACAGGCGCTGGGGGTAATCGCGCCCATGCGTGGGTAGCCACCAATGGTCTGGCGATCATTCATCAAAATGATCGGCTGGCCATCGGGCGGTACCTGTACAGCTCCCAGTGGGATGCCTTCTGAGATCACGCCGCTTACTTTACTTTCAAGCGCTTGCCCAGTAAGTCGAATGCCCATCCGGTCAGCGCGCTGATCAACGCGCCAGGGCTGATTAAATAATTGATAGAGGCTGCGGCCCGCAAAGAGGGCCGCCTGGGCACCTAGTACCATTGGCAGCCAACAGCGACCGTTGGGAATCGGCAACTGAGCGCTTGCTGGAAGTCGGCGTGGCGTCACGGACGCGCCCTGCCAATACAAGCGGTCATTGAGCTGTAAGGGTCTGCCATCCTCATAAAGCCCGCCCAGCTGCTCTCGGGCCGTGCAGGCGCGGCTACCCAATACGACTGGCGCCTCAAGCCCACCGGGGAAGGCGAGGTAGGCACGCAGCCCGGCACGTGGCTGGCGAAACGTGAGTGCTTGCCCAGGGCGTAGAGTGAAGGGCGCGTTAACTGCCAGCGGCTTATCATCAATACGCGCGTCAAGGTCGGCACCGGCCAACGCCAGGCACACGCTTGCGTCGGTTTCCAATGTCAGGTTGCCGCCCATCACAATCTCTAGCGCGGCGCTCTCAAGCGGATTGCCCAGCAGCCAGTTGGCCCAGCGAAAGGAGATCCAGTCGGCGGCGCCGCTTTGGGTAACGCCCAGGTGGCCGACGCCGAAGCGCCCGTTATCCTGAATAAGCGCAAGGGGGCCTGCCTGCTTTACGGTGATGCTAGCTTGGCTCATACGCGCTCCTCTAGCGGGGTCGTATCACCACCGGCAGCTTCAAATTCGGCTTGAGAGATGGCCTTGAAGCGTACCTTATCGCCGGGTCGCAACAGCGGTTCGCCGCGTTTTGCGTACTCAAAAAGCGGTACCGCCGTGCGGCCGAGAATATTCCAGCCGCCAGGCGAAAGCAGCGGGTAAATCGCCGTTTGGCGCTCGGCGATGCCTACGCTCCCGGCTGTCACCCGGCGTCGCGGGGTTTTCAGGCGAGGGGTGGCCAGGTCTTCATCCACCAGCCCCATAAAGCCGTAACCCGGTGCAAAACCAAGCGCAAAAACGCAGTAGTCGTGACCGCAGTGACGCGCAATCAACTGCTCAATACTTAACCCGGCGCCTTGGGCCACTGCCGGTAGTTCAGGCCCCACGCTTACGTCGTACCACACCGGGATCTCATGCAGTTGACCCTGCTGTGTATCGGCAGGCTGAAGACCCTTGAGAGCTTCGCGGATTCGTGACGTTGCCTCAACGAAGGTCATGCGTTGGCAGTCGTAGTGAACGAGCAGGGTCGTATAAGAAGGAATGAGATCGATCAGCGCATCGCTAAAGGCGTGGCGCAGGGCAGTGTCTGCGGCCATGATCCAGCCCATATTGCGCTCATCAATCTCATCAAAAAGACGCACCGTGAGGGCGTCCATGGCAGCGGTTTCCAGACGCAGTTTCACGCGATCTCCAACACCTTGAAGGCTTCACGGATCGCACGTACGGCGGCAATCGACTCGGGGTTGTCACCATGAACACAGAGCGTGTCGCAGGGAAGTCGCAGCGATGAGCAGTCGCGGGCCGTTAGAGCGTCGCCTTTAGCAAGCGCTATGGCCTGGGCCACGATAGTCGATTGGTCGTGGTGAACGGCACCCTGCAGGCGTCGCGATGCCAAGTGGCCGTTAGGCTCATAGGCGCGGTCGGCGAATGTCTCAAACCACAGTGTCACGCCCATGCTGGTGGCCAGTTCACGAAAGGGTTCAGGCATGGCCGTTGCCATGACCACTATCGGTAGGCGGGCATCAAAGGCTCGCACGGCGCGCATTGCACCTTCCAGCAATTCAGGGTTGGCGGCTATGTCGTTATACATCGCCCCGTGGGGTTTGATGTAGGAAAGCTCAGCGCCTTCCGCACGGCAAATACCGGCCAGTGCGCCGACCTGGTAGAGCATCATATCTTCAACTTCTGCCGCCGAGCAGGCCATGGAGCGTCGTCCAAAGCCGATTAAATCCGGATAGCCTGGGTGCGCGCCGATCCGCACCCCATGCTGAACAGCCAATGCCACGGTACGACGCATTACGTGAGGGTCGGAGGCGTGGTAGCCACAGGCGATATTGGCGCAGTCAACAAAAGGCATGACCTCAGCATCCAGCCCAAGTGTCCAGTTACCGAAGCTTTCACCCATGTCGCAGTTGAGCGTGGGGAGCTTTTTATCGGTCATTATTGACTCTCCTGGTGAGCGGTCGATCAGCATGGCGTGTTGGGCAAGGCCATCGTTTGGTAGCACTGATAAGCGCTTAAAATAGTTTCGTACTGCACTTGATGTGCCATTACGAAGTCGTCGCCATAAATCGTTTCGTCGGGATACTCGGTAATCAGTTGCAAAGGGGTTAACTGCTGCTCGTCACGTGTCAGTAAATAAGGAATATGGCGACGCGTGGAAAATTCCAGAGGACCAGCATGGGCTTCAAAAGCCTTAATCTGTCGTTGGTTATAGGCGACAAGACCCGGTACGTTTGCCAAGTGAGCGGTTACGCTCTCAAGCAGTGCGTTGGCTTGGGTTTCCCACTTTTGATGATAGCGAATGACCAGGAAGAACCCTTTCGGAATGGACCATAGTTCAAAGTTACGCGGCACGTAGCCGGTCAATGGGCGAGTCCACTCGTGGGCGGGATAGCCGTGCAGGTTAATGTGCAGGTAAGCATCACTTAATGCTTTGGCACGCTCGCGGATAGCTAGCTCAAACTCGCCGTTGGCGGGCTGTGCCTGGAGGTCGTTGCCAAAGGCGGTATATCGAGCAGCATGATGCATATGGGTCGGTTGCTCGGCGACCAGGCGCTGTTGCAAGCGATAGCCATCAGGGTTCTCAAGCGGTGAAAGTACAAAGTGCGCCTCAGCCTGCTGCGCCAGGTCGCGCCCGGCCCGAAGTGCGCCAACAATACCAGACGGCTCGTTGGCGTGCTGCGCTGCGCTAATCATTACTGCACGATCGCTGCCTTGACGGTAACGTGCAGAGAGTTGTCGTCCGCTGCGGCTTTTTGTGTGGATTGCTTCGCCGTCTAAAGCCTCCAACTGTGCGCTGATTTGGCCAACGCTCAGTGGGTGGGAGGCCGTATCGAGCTCAACCTCTGCCTTGGCGGGTGCCTCTGTGGTATTCAGCGGGCGCAGGGTAATGTTCAGGGAAGGAGATGCGTCCGGGCGAGTCTTGATTTCAGGCACAATTTGGCCCGGCTGAATTGAACGGTCGCCGAGCGGTAAGCCTGCAAGATGCTGATAATACTCAAGAAGAGAAAAGTATAATTCCTCATGCAGAGCCTCGGCCAAGCTGATGTGCTCTAGCCCAAAGGGTAAGCGTGTATCCTGGCTTGGCAGCGTGACACTGATATTTAGCTCTTCAAAGAACGGTTGCTCGGTGGGCCAATCAGTTCGGGTGACAGCTTCTATCGCCGCCTCAAACAGCTTGGCGTAGTCACAGGCGTAAAAAGCGCTTTCGGTGTTGCCATCGCCAGTGCTCCACTCGACCCAGCCGCAAGGAGAGAGTTGCCAGGTATTGATGTGGTCCAGATGGTGGCGGTTAGGGGCCGCGACACGGACCTGTTCCTGTGTGCCATCGCTGTCGGTAAGTGTCAGTTCGTAGTGGTAACGTCGGGTTTGCGTGTCACATGCTACGGGTTCCCAGTTGAGTGCTACGTTGGCATCAAGCAGTCCTGCCAGCGGGTAGGCTTCCAGCAAAAAACGCTGAGGCGTTTCCAAAGGTGCTGGGTAGCGGATATGAATAGCCCGTAGCGACCGTTTGGGCAGTACCTCAATAACATAGTGCACCAAGGGCTTATAGGCGCTATAGAAGTGCGCCTTAATACCATGTTGGGCAAGTGTTTGCTCAGCCTGCTGACGTGCGGCGAGGTCATCAAATACCCAAGCGTTAAGCGTATCGCCTGACGACAGCACTGCCTGGTATTGTGAAACGATGGCATCTACGCTGCGCTCAAACGAAGTCTCCAGTAATGTGATCATCGTGATGTCCGCCCAGTAGGATCAAGGGTATCGCGTAGCCAGTCTCCCAGTAGATTGAGACCCAGCACGGTGAGCAAAATCGCCACACCAGGAAATACGCTGACCCACCATGCGGTTTGCAGATAAGTACGGCCCTCTGCCAGCATGCCACCCCAGCTAGGAATAACGGGGTCAACTCCTAAGCCAAGAAAGGTCAGGCTGCTCTCCAGAAGAATGTTATTGGCGACGTTAAGTGTCATTAGTACAACAACCGGGCCAAGTAAGTTCGGCAGCAAGTGTTGAAAGAGAATTCGCCAGTCGCGCACGCCAATGGCCTGTGCCGAGAGAATAAATTCGCGATCTTTAAGTGATAGCACCGAGCCGCGTACCAAACGAGCGTACTGCACCCACTGTGAGATGATGAGCAGAATGATCATGTTGGTCAGCCCACCACCGATGACGGCGATGAACGTAATGGCGAGCAGAATAAAGGGCAGCGCAAGCTGCACATCGGCAAAGCGCTTTCGGTGTTGCCATCGCCAGTGCTCCACTCGACCCAGCCGCAAGGAGAGAGTTGCCAGGTATTGATGTGGTCCAGATGGTGGCGGTTAGGGGCCGCGACACGGACCTGCTCTTGTGCGCCATCGCTATCGGTAAGTGTCAGTTCGTAGTGGTAACGTCGGGTTTGCGTGTCACATGCTACGGGTTCCCAGCTGAGTGCTACGTTGGCATCAAGCAGTCCTGCCAGCGGGTAGGCTTCCAACAAAAAACGCTGGGGCGTTTCCAAAGGTGCTGGGTAGCGGATATGAATAGCCCGTAGCGACCGCTCGGGCAGTACCTCAATAACATAGTGCACCAAGGGCTTATAGGCGCTGTAGAAGTGCGCCTTAATGCCATGTTGTGCAAGTGTTTGCTCAGCCTGCTGACGTGCGGCGAGGTCATCAAATACCCAAGCGTTAAGCGTATCGCCAGACGACAGCACTGTCTGGTATTGTGAAACGATGGCATCTACGCTGCGCTCAAACGAAGTCTCCAGTAATGTGATCATCGTGATGTCCGCCCAGTAGGATCAAGGGTATCGCGTAGCCAGTCTCCCAATAGATTGAGACCCAGCACGGTGAGCAAAATCGCCACACCAGGAAATACGCTGACCCACCACGCGGTTTGCAGATAAGTACGGCCCTCTGCCAGCATGCCACCCCAGCTAGGAATAACGGGGTCAACTCCCAAGCCCAGGAAGGTTAGGCTGCTCTCCAGAAGAATGTTGTTGGCGACGTTAAGTGTCATCAGTACAACAACCGGGCCAAGCAAGTTCGGCAGCAAGTGCTGAAAGAGAATTCGCCAGTCACGCACACCAATGGCCTGTGCCGAGAGAATAAATTCGCGATCTTTAAGTGATAGCACCGAGCCGCGTACCAAACGAGCGTACTGCACCCACTGTGAGATGATGAGCAGAATGATCATGTTGGTCAGCCCACCACCGATGACGGCGATGAACGTAATGGCGAGCAGAATAAAGGGCAGCGCAAGCTGCACATCGGCAAAGCGCATCACGAGCATATCGACAATGCCGCCATAATAGCCCGATAAAAGCCCCATAATAATACCCAGCACTACAGCACCTAACGCGGAGTAAAAGCCGACCTTAAGCGATATTTCACCACCGATGACCACGCGTGCTAATACATCGCGTCCCAGTGGGTCAGTACCTAACGGAAAGCTACCGTCGACCAAGGGAGGCGTGAGGCGCATGGCGAGATTGATACCGCTGCCGCCGTCTGGAAATAGCCAGCCTGATAGCAGAACGGCCAAGGTGATGCCGCCCACCAACAGGGCGCCCATGATAAATTCAATACTTTTAAAATGTCTTAGATCCAGAGAGTTTGCCGACATAATGATACCTAGCTCTTGCGCACGCGGGGATCAACAAAGCCATAGGCGATATCGACCAGCAGGTTGATTGAGATAATCATCAGCGAGAGGACGGTGATAACGCCCTGCAGTACGGGGTAGTCGCGGGCAGCAACAGCATCAAAGGCCAGCGTACCCAGCCCAGGCCAGTTGAAAACACGCTCAACCACAACAATACCGCCCAGTAGGCCGCCGAATTGCAGGCCGAAGTAGGTAATCAATGGAATAGAGCAGTTGCGCAGTGCGTGCTTATAGAGCACTACAGAATTGGATAGGCCTTTAGCACGCGCCACCATGATGTACTGAGAGCGTAGGGTTTCCAGCATGGTTGTTCTGACCAGACGCACGTTGGTTGCGGTAAGAATAATGCCCATGGTCGCCGCCGGCATAATGAAACTCTGCCAGCCCTCCATACCGCTGGGGGGCAGCAGATTAAAGGTAATGGAGAACACTAATACCAGCATGATAGCTAGCCAAAAGTTGGGGAAGGAGAGCCCCACCAGCGAAACAATCCGAATGACCTGATCGGGCCATTTACCGCGTGAAACAGCGGCCTTTACTCCTAAAGGAATCGACAGCGCAATTGAGATGAAAAGGGATGCAAAGGCCAGCGCCAGGGTGGCTGGTAGGGCGCGGCTAATCAGCTCGCTTACGGATGTGCCGCCCATAAAGCTGCGTCCCATGTCACCTGTAAACAAACCTTTTAAAAATTCCAGGTACTGCACTAAAAACGGTTGGTTGAGTCCAAGAGCCTCGCGAATACGCTCCAGGTCTGCTTCGGTAATGCTGCCTGCACCTTGGGCGAGCATAACGGCCGGGTCGCCGGTGAGGCGAATCGCAAACGACACGATCAACGTGACGGCTACAAGCACAAACAGCGCCTGTAGCAGTCGGTAGAAAAGAAACTTGGCCACGTGGCCTCCCCACTCAAAATAGGCACCGCCGCCCACAAGGACGACGGCGAATTAGGCTTACTCGCTGACGTCGACGTTAGTGAGACGTATCCGGTTGTCAGGGGCTGGCTCAAAGTTCGTCACACGGCTACCCACGCCGTACAGCGCATTTTGGCTATACAGAGGCATCTCCAAGGCACGCTCTTTGGTATAACGTGCGATGAACTGAAGCAGGGTTTCGCGCTCTTCGCGGTTAGTAATGCCGCGTTGAGTGTTCAGCATCTCATCCAACTGGGCATCGCTGTCGTAGGGGTTCCAACGTTCGCCAGTGTGGTACATCAAATACGCAGTGTTATCGAAGTCAAACGTCCAGCCTCCCCACTTTTGCTGGAACATTGCGCCGGTACGTCCCGCTGGAATAATGTCATTAAGCAATACGTTGGTTTCGTAAGGTTGGATAGAGACATTAAGCCCAACGCCTTGCAGGTAGGAAGCTACTACTTGAGCGACTTCGGAAAAGGTAGAGTCGTTTCCGCGTACATCAATCTGCAGTGAGGTGCCAGGTTCAACACCCGCTTCGGCGAGCAGTTGCTGGGCGCGCTGCGGATCGAAGGGGTAGGGGTCAAGCGAGGGATCAAAGCCAAACGACTGGCTGCCTTGGAAGCTGGCGATAACATTGCCTTCACCTGCGAGTACGGCGTCGACGATCGCCTGACGGTCAACCGCCATGATAATCGCCTGACGTACTCGCTCATCGGCGGTAATGCCTGACTGGGTATTAAAACGCAGAGCTTCTACCGTAGGAGAAGCGACGCTGACAATCTCCGCATTAGGATGATTATTGATGGATTCGATCATGCCGATCGGAATAGTGGGCGGTAGTACCAAGTCGACTCGGCCGGACTGTAGCTCGGCAACGGCAGTGGAAGGCTCAGAGATAAAACGGTAAGTCACACTGTCGAGCTTGGGTGCGCCACCCCAGTGATCCGCAAACGCTTCCAGCTTCACATCAGAGCGTGGTGTGTAGTCGACTAATTTAAAAGGACCGGTACCGACAGGATGAGTATTAAAGTGGTCGTCACCATGCTCTTCAATATAGCCAGGCGGTACGATCATCGCGCCATACCCGGCCAACTTGGTGAGCAGCACGGGATCCGCATTATATAAGAAGAAATCAACGGTATAGTCGTCAATGATCTCTACATGAGAAATAGCCGTGTAGTTAGAGCGTTGTGGCCCGCGTGAGCCCTCTTCTCCGAGCAGACGGTCGAAGGTGAACTTAACCGATTCAGCATTGAACGGTTCATCATTATGGAAGACCACGCCTTCACGCAGCGTAAAGCGGATGCGCTTACCATCATCCAGCTCTTCCCAACTGGTGGCCAAGCCTGGTACTAACTCAAGGTCGGGGCCTCGGTAGGTCAGACCATCGAAGATGTTAGTGGCCACTGAGGCCCAGTTCACCAAAAAGGTGTCAATCGGATCCCAACTGCCCGGATCCTGCGGTGAGGCTATAGTGATTGAGCCCGCGTAGCTGGTGCTTGCAGCAGCCATGGCAGCAGCCAGGGTGCATGCTTGGAACAGTTTTGTCTTTTTCATTAGTATCATTCTCCAAGGGCTTGTTATTTGTGTTAACAAAACGAGCAATTACAGGCGGGACGACGTGCCGCTACGCGACACAAAATGTCCTGCCGCTACTTCATCCAACGGGTAAATGGCGGGCTCGTCGCCTACTTTACGGATGGGACTTGGGATATCACCCTCCAATAACAGATGCTTACGGTGGTGAAGTGGATCCGCTACCGGGACGGCAGAAAGTAATTTTTGGGTATAAGTATGCTTGGGGGAGTCAAACACCTGTTGGCGTGACCCCATTTCAACAATTTGGCCCAGGTGTAGTACGGCAACGCGATGACTCATCTTTTCTACTACGGCCATATCATGGCTGATAAAGAGATATGCCAACCCCTCTTCACGCTGTAGTTGCATCATGAGATGAATAATTTGTGCCTGGATAGAGACGTCCAGTGCTGAGAGCGCTTCATCGGCAATAATAAGCTTGGGTTTAGACGCTAGCGCCCTAGCGATACAGATGCGCTGGCGCTGGCCGCCGGAAAACTCATGCGGATAGCGCTTGGCATGCTCTGGCTTAAGGCCAACCCGTTCGAGAAGCTCACTCACCCGTTGCTTAATACGTTTGCTATCACTTATTAAATAGTGGGTGTGGATGGGTTCAGCAATGGAGAAGCCTACCGTTTTGCGCGGATCTAGCGATGCAAAGGGGTCTTGGAAAATATACTGTACTTGCTGACGAAGCGTCATTTTCTCGCTGCGGGACATCTGTGAGACAGGCTTCCCAGAGAAAATAATGTCACCACTGTTGCTCTTTTGTAACTGCTGGATAGTGCGGCCAATGGTCGACTTTCCTGAGCCAGACTCACCTACCAGCGCCAGTGTTTCGCCTGGAGAGATAGCGAAGCTAACGTTCTCTACGGCATGGACGCGATGGCTAACGCCTCCAAAAAAGCCCTTATTGATATCGAAGCGCGTTACCAGATTTTCGACGCGTACTATCGGTTCCTCCTGAACACGAACCGTATCCTGAACGGTAGGTTCACCGTGGGTAACGATCTCTGTGCCGTCAAAGATAACGAGTGGGTCAGCGCACGGGAGCGCTTGTCCTTTCATGCTGCCCAGCGTAGGCACAGCCGCTAGAAGGGCGCGGGTGTAGGCTTCTTGAGGATGCTTAAAAAGAGGTTCAACATCCGCTTCTTCAACCTTTTCTCCATCACGCATGACAACTACATGATCGGCAATTTCAGCGACCACGCCCATGTCATGGGTGATGAAAATCACTGCCATGCCCAGTTCTTTTTGCAGGTCGCGAATAATCGTTAGAATTTGTGCTTGGATCGTGACATCCAGTGCTGTCGTCGGTTCATCGGCGACCAGTACCTTGGGCTTACAAGCGAGTGCCATTGCAATCATAACGCGTTGCCGCATGCCGCCAGATAGTTGGTGGGGGTAGCGCTTTAGCAAGGACTCGGCATCGGCCAATCGCACTAAGCGTAATAGTCGCAGTGCTTCTTCTTGTGCTGATGCTCGCGTGTAATCACCGTGAAGTAGCAAAACTTCGGTGATTTGATCACCAATCGTGTAAACCGGATTAAGCGATGTCATCGGCTCTTGAAAGATCATGGAAATATCCTTCCCACGGATCTTGCGCATCTGGCGATCAGATAACTGGGTCAGGTCGACAGGTGTGCTATCGACGTTTTTTTGAAAAAGAATACTGCCGTTGGCAATGGTGGCATTGAGATAGTGAACCAGACCCATGATAGCCAGTGAGGTCATGGATTTACCTGACCCGGACTCTCCTACGATCGCAAGCGTTTGACCGGGGTAGAGATCGAAAGATAGGTTCTTGACGACTCGGTTTGAGCCGAAGGCGATATCTAACGAATTAACGGATAGCAGCGGGTAGGGCGGTTGTGATGGCACAGAGTGTTTACCTGTATTTTTTATGTAATTTATATAGAAATTATCCGTAAGATGTCTGCGTGTCAATCGTGCAGTGTTTATCCCTTTCCTATTCTGTAAGCAACCCCGGCATTGATAACAAGTTGCCAAACATCCGAAACTACGTAGAGTATGGTTCCCTAGCGAGCGATCAAGCAGCGTAAATATATGTTTACGAACAAAGACAATGGATATGTTAGCGATGATAGAATCAAGCCAGACAGTAGTCAGTAGTCGAGAGCCGATCGTCTCTTCGGAGCACTTATCTCATAAGGCTCACGAACTCTCGGAATTTGAATTTGGCGTTATTATTTCGAGCCATGCGTTTAATCGTTGGATGGTGCGTTGCATGGCGGCGACCGGATACCCTGAATTGAGCGCTCTGGATGTCCTGGTGTTGCATCGGGTGAACCATCGAGGGAGAGCCAAGCGCCAATCTGATATCTGCCTGGTACTTAACGTGGAAGATACGCATACCGTTACTTACGCGCTTAAAAAGCTAACCAAACTTGGCTTGGTGATAGGCGAAAAGCAGGGTAAAGAGACGTATTTCAGTACAACTGAACAAGGAGGCGGTGTGTGTAGCCGTTATGCTGAAATACGAGAAACATGCTTGATTGACTCACTCGCTTCCATGGGAATTGAACGGGCCGAAATCAGCCGCGTGGCAGGTATTTTGCGCGCCATGTCAGGTCTTTATGATCAGGCCGCGCGAGCCGCTGCTTCTTTATGAATACACTTTTATGATCACGTAGCGGTTAAAATCAACTTCAATTAGGCCCACTTTTATCGATCGCTGATATCTAATGCTTTATTTTATTGCTGTTTATTTGAAATGTTTCGTCGACGAGAAAAGATAAGGGTGAAAATAACAATATACTTAAAAAACAGGTCGCTTAATCACGGCCTGTTTTTTTAGCATGGGTCAAAATGCGGTTTATCTATTTTTTATGCTTGCGTACTAGCCCTGATCGCTTGGCATCAAGAGAAGCATCCCGTCGGATACGCTCTTTGGGACTGGTGTTGTCATTGGGGTAGCGCAATGAGATTAACGCTTGTTTTTGGGCTTCTAGTTGAGAACCAAGCGTCAGCGTGTGCTGAAAGAGCAGTTGATGAGCTTCCGCCAACAGGGCCGTGCTATCGACCTCTATGGGCGTATTCATGTTCATCGCGTTGGCAATCAGGCTGGTCTGATGCTGAACATTATAAAGCACTTCGTCGAGCTGCAGCGTATCGGCATAGCTAACGGTCTTGAGTTGATATAACAAGGCCGCCAGTTGAGATGCTGGGTTGTTGGATAGCCAGGCATCGGCAATGGGTCCTGACAAACGAAGGCAGAGAAGTGCTTTATCACTGACTAAAAAGCTTTCATGGCTTTGGCGTATGGCCATTGCCGCGTGATTGGACATTCCCCATTTAGAGGCTAGCCAAGCGCCAACCAGTGTATGGTCGCAGCCAAAGCAGCGTTGCTCTGCTTGCGTTATCTCAGCATGCGATAAGGAAGTATCGGTATAGAGTTTGTCGGCTTCTTCAGGGTAGGCTGCCTGTAACGCTAATATGCCAATATCCTGTAGTAGCGCCTGTGTAAATATGCTGCCACTTTCGTCAGGGCATAGCTGCTCAGCCAAATAGCGGGCTACCAGGGCCGCAGTGATGGTGCGTTGCCAAGCCTGATGACGATTAGGCGCTTCTTGAAACAAACTAAACCCTAATATAACGGGCAGCGTTGCGTTTATACCAAGGCGCTGCATGGCTTCAATACAGGTTTGAACAGGTGGCGCTGAGCGCGTGTAATAGGCGCTATTCGCGAGCGCAATGAGGCGCAGTGTTAACGCTGGATCGTGCTCAATCGCTTTGGCGTAATCGCTCAAGGTTGAACTTGATGAACGGGCTATATCAAGCACTTTAAGCGCTACAGACGGTAGCGTTGGTAGGCTCTTGCACTGTAAAAGTGATTGGCTCAAAAACGCTGGCAGTTCATCAGTCAGTGTTATGTAGAGCGTATCGACTGATACTAAAGGGCCCGTCATGGGATAATCTCCTTGTGTGTTGTCAGCGTAGCGGGCAGCGGCTGTCAGTACTTTCGTTAATCATATACCCCGTAGGCGTCGACGTCTTCCATGCTGATGCAATGAACAGCGCTTGTACAGCGGGTGAGTAACAACGAATGGCTTGCGGTTGTCATCTTTTTGCCATGATTCGTGGCATATCCTACGCGCCGTCAATCCGCGACGATAGGAGTGCTTTATGCGGCTGGCCTTGTTTGACCTTGATGATACTCTCTTGGATGGAGATTGTAGCGACCGCTGGAATTTATGGATGTTCGAGCAGGGTTGGATCAGCAACGCCGAGACCTTTCTCGCCCGGGCTGAGCAGATGCAGCAGGCTTATCATGCGGGTCAATTAAAGCTGGAAGAGTACCTGACGATGACGCTGGCGCCACTTAAGAACAGGCTCGTTACTGACGTCGAAAAAGAAGTAGAGCGTTTTGTTGCGACGCATATCCAGCCGCGTATATTCGCTCAAGCCTTGGCCTGCCTGGCGGCTCATCGTCAGGCGGGCGATACGTTAGTGCTGATTTCTGCCTCATCGCACCACTTGGTCGCACCCATTGCCAAGATGCTGGGTATCGCCCACGTGCTGGCGGTGGACCTAAGCATTGATAAAGAGGCAGAAAAAGCGCGTTATACCGGCGAGAGTGAGGGCATTTTCTCTTACCGCGGCGGTAAAGTGTTGCGTTTGCAGCAGTGGCTAACGGAGCAACAAATTACGCCCAGCCACACGGTGTTTTACTCGGACTCCCGCAACGATCTACCGCTACTGCAATATGTCGATTGCCCCGTGGTCGTTAATCCCGACCCGGTACTGGCTGAGGTCGCAAGCCTTGAAGGATGGCAACGGTTGGACTGGCGAACTTGGCCGCTACAAAGCAGCCGGTTGTAAAGACCCTCTGCGCAAACGTCGTATTGGAAGACGTTTATCTCTTAAGGCGCTAATGCCTGCCAAATCAAATTAACACCCACTAGGAACATGGCCAGTATTACCAGGCGATAAAACAACTGCTCATTAACCCGGCTTTGTAGCCAAAGGCCGCTACGTACGCCTACCCACGCGACTGGCACCAGGAGTAGCGATGCCCAGGCACTGGCCATATTGATTTCGCCAAGCCACAGGTACGGGCCTAGCTTAATCACGTTAACCGCGGTAAAGGTGACAACGCAGGTGGCGATAAAGGTCTCTTTAGGCAGTTTTCGTGGTAGTAGGTAAAGATTGAGTGGTGGGGCGCCTGCATGGGCAATAAAGCTTGTGAAGCCACACACGCTGGCGGCAGGCAGCGCCCAATGCGTTGAGATAGGCTTGGCGGCCAATGGCTTTAACAGCATATACGCAGCAAACACCACTGAGATCGCACCCAATACCAGGCGAACGCCCTGTTCGCTCAGGCTGCCAAAGAGCAGCGTGCCCACCGCAACACCGACGAAGAGCCCTGGCAAAAATCGCCATACTTCGGCCATGTCATGCTTGCCCCACCATGCTTTCACTGCCAATACGTCCATTACCAGCAGTAGCGGCAGCAATAGGCCTGCGGCCTGCGTGGGACTAATCACCAGTGCCATCAGCGGCACCGAAAGCGTGCCAAAACCACCAGCAAAGCCGCCTTTTGAGACGCCCGTCAGATACACCGAAAATCCGATCAATAGCCAAGCGATAATGGAGTAGTCCGGCAGCATGGCAATTCCTAAAAAGCCTGAAGTTGAAACGCCTAGCGGGAAAAAACGCGTGGGCGGGGCTTGGAGTTAGCGAAAATGTTTTGCGGTCTCTTATGTACTTTCACCGATTTGAAGCGTGAAGCCTACATCGTGTTGTCGGCGATAAACATGTTTACCGCGAAGTCTGCGAATGAGCTCCTGTGCGGCCAGACGGCCCATGTCTTCGCGTGGGGAGAGAATGGTAGTGAGTTTCGGCGTGATATGTTGACCTAACGGTAAGCCGTTGAAGCCTGCAATGGCAATATCATCTGGCACAAGAAGATTTTGGCGTTGGGCGGCCAGCAAGGCACCTGCGGCAAGATCATCGTTGGCAAAATGGATGGCCTGCGTGGCGGGGTAGCCTTTCAAAACCTGGGCTAGGCTTTCCGCGCCCGCCTGCAGGCTGCCCAAAGTGTCCAGTTCTAGCAAGGGGGCTTCAAGCCCCTTTGCCTCCAGTACTTCTTTATGCCCTAGGTAGCGCATTCCCGCGCGATAATCGTGGGAGAGCCGTGCGCCAACATACACAATTCGCTGGTAGCCTCTGTCGATAAGATGGCTGGCCATGCACCGGCCGGCAGCTAAATGATCCAGCCCCACGTTGAGATCTATGCCTTTACCGAGCTCCATCACTTCCATAATCGGATGGCCCCAGTTAGCTAATAGCGTCCGACACGCATCGTTATGGCGTAGCCCGGCGGTGACCAAAGCCGAACATGACCAGCCTAAAAACGTACGCACCAGTTGATACTCACGGTCCAGATCGTAATCAGTATTGCCGAGCAGGATCTGATACCCCTGCGCTTCTAGTGTTTCCTGCAGGCCCTTTATGACTTCCACAAACACGCTGTTGATCAGCGACGGCACGATGATGGCAATCAGCCGGGAGCGGGAAGATGCCAGGCTACCCGCTACTAGGTTGGGCACATAGCCCAAACGCTCTACGCTTTCCAAAACGCTTTGGCGGGTACTGTCGCTCACCTTGTCGGGGTGGTTCAGTGCCCGCGATGCCGTAATCGGGGAAACCCCTGCGGCCTGCGCCACCTGACTGAGCGTGATTTGATCGGAGCGACGGCGTGACTTGTTAGCGGCCGAGAGGTCTTTAGACATTAGTCGCACGTCCTTGATGTTCAACTTGTCGATACGCTGAGAGTAATCTAGAAGTAATGGTAGCGCTATCATGACAGCGCTACCATTTTCCTTGTCATGATAGGCAATAAGAGAAGACCCAAGGAAAAAATAAGGCATCGCAACGCTAGTAACCCACACAACAACAGCGAGGTGTCGACCGGTGAGTCAACACGATAAGCAATCACGTCAAGTAGGCGTTATTGGCCTGGGTGCGATGGGAATGGGCACCGCTACTGCCTTACATCACCAGGGATTTAACGTAACTGGATGTGATATTGCCGCTGAGGCACGCGATGCCTTTATAGCAGCTGGGGGCAAGAGTGTGGCAACGCCGATGGAGCTTGCTCACTGTCATATTGTGCTGGTAGTGGTCGTCAACGGTAGCCAGGTTGAGCAGGTGTTGTTTGGTGAGCAGGGCGTGGTGGGCCATCTAGCGCCAAGCAGCCTGATTATACAGTGCGCCACGGTGGCGCCCAGTCAGGCGAAACAGCTTGGTGAGCGCGTGGCAGCAGAGGGATTGATGATGCTGGACGCACCGATTAGCGGCGGTGCTGCAAAAGCCAAAAGCGGTGAGCTATCAGTTATGGCATCGGGCGCCGCGGAGGCATTTAGCTACGCAAGTGACGTGCTTGATGGCATGGCCGCCAAGGTTTATCGCCTGGGCGATGACCCCGGCGTGGGGTCCAGTATGAAGCTGGTCAATCAACTGTTGGCAGGCGTACATATCGCGACGGCCGCTGAAGCCATGGCGTTGGGTATCCGGATGGGGCTTGACCCCGAGGTTATCTTTGGGGTGATTACCCACTCGGCGGGCAACTCCTGGATGTTCGAGAATCGTGTGCCCCATATTCTCAAAGGTGACTACACGCCGCTTTCAGCGGTGGATATCTTTATTAAAGACCTCAATATCGTGCACCAGACCGGGCGCGAGCTTTCGATGGCAACGCCGGTTGCTGCCAGCGCGTTGCAGCAGTTCACCTCGGCCAGTGGGGCAGGCTTTGGTCGAGAAGATGATTCTGCGGTTATCAAAGTCTACCAGCGGCTATCAGGCATTACGTTGCCTGAAGCGGCGAACGATGCTCAGGAAACCTAATCATGAGCACAGTGCAGAGCATAGCCCTTGAAAAGACAGCCCTTGGAAACATAGCCCTTGAAAGCATAGTCCTTGGAGCTATCGCCGACGACTTTACCGGGGCAACCGATCTTGCCAATAACTTGGTGCGCGGTGGCATGCGCTGCCTGCAGGTGATCGGCGTGCCGCAGGAGACGATTGATCTCCAGGACGTTGATGCGGTGGTGATAGCTTTGAAATCGCGCTCCTGCCCGGTTGATGAAGCCATCACGGATTCTCTCACGGCTCTTGAGTGGCTGCGTGGGCAGGGTGCTCGACAGCTATTCTTTAAATATTGCTCTACTTTCGATTCTACGGATAAAGGCAATATCGGGCCCGTGGCCGATGCGCTGCTGGATCGCCTGGGTGCCTCTCAAACGGTGATGGTACCGGCGTTTCCAATTAATGGTCGTACGGTTTATCAGGGCCATCTGTTTGTGGGTGATCGCCTGCTTAACGATAGCGGTATGCAGCATCATCCGCTCAACCCGATGCAGGACGCCGATCTGGTGCGGGTCTTATCCCGCCAAACACCCTTCCCGGTAGGCTTGCTCGGTCACTCGGTAATAGCCAAAGGCGCCGGCGCCGCTTTTGACCACTTATCCGCACTTGCCGAGCAGGGCACTCGCCATGTGATTTGCGACACGCTTGATGAGCAGAATCTGGATATATTGGCAGAAGCTACCGTGCTGATGCCGTTGGTGACCGGTGGCTCCGGCTTGGGGCAGGCTTTACCCGTCCAGTACCGTGCCCAAGGCTGGCTTAAGCCCATTACGGAACCGGGGCGTTTACAGCCTGCATCAGGCAGCGTGTTGGTGCTGTCCGGGAGCTGTTCTACAGCAACCCTGGCACAAGTAGCCGATTTTCTGGCTTGCCATCCTAACAGCGGTTTTGCGCTAGACCCTTTGTCGCTTGCCGAAAGTGACCGACAGTTGGAGCAGGCGCTGGTCTTTGCGCGACAGCGGCTCTCAGAACAGACCCCGGTATTGATTTACGCCTCGGCGGATCTAGAGAAAGTCAGCGCTGCCCAGCAAGCATTGGGTGTTGCGCGTGCGGGGGCGCTGGTCGAAGAGGCACTGAGCCAATTGGCGGTAACGCTGGTTAACGAAGGCGTTGGTCAGTTGCTGGTCGCCGGGGGCGAAACCTCGGGGGCAGTGGTCTCGGCGCTGGGAATTTCCACCCTACGTATAGGTGAGCAGATTGATCCCGGCGTGCCCTGGACCCAGGCTCCGCTGGAAGGTCGTGAAGCGCCGCTCTCGCTGGCGCTGAAGTCGGGCAACTTTGGCGGTGTCGATTTCTTTACCCGAGCCTTTGAGGTGTTGGCATGAGCGTCCACTTACGCCACCATCATCAAAACAGCCTGCGCGAGCAGATCAGCACGCTTGGCAAGTCGCTGTTTGATCGCGGCCTGACCATGGGGTCCAGCGGCAACATTAGCGTGCGCCTGGATGACGGTGGCTGGCTGATGACGCCCACCAACGCCTGCCTGGGGCGGCTGGACCCGGCGCGAATCGCCCATCTGGATGATAACGGCCAGCTACTTGGTGGCGATAAGCCTACTAAAGAGCAGTCCCTGCATATGGCGATGTATGCAGAGCGCCCTCGGTCGGGCGCTATTGTGCACCTTCACTCTACCCACTCGGTGGCGGTTTCGTGTTTGCCGGACGTGAACCCTTGCGACTGCATTCCGCCGCTCACCGCCTACTATGTCATGCGGGTGGGCAAACTGCCGATTGTGCCCTATCACATCCCCGGTGACCCAAAACTGGGCGAAGCGGTACGGGGCCTGGCGGGTAAACACAGCGCTGTGCTGCTTGCCAACCACGGTCCGGTAGTGGCAGGCAAGAATCTGGAAGCGGCGGTGTACGCCACCGAAGAGCTTGAAGAGACGGCCAAACTGTTTCTGCTACTGCGCGGCGAAAACCCACGGGGGCTAACGCCTGAACAGGTCGCGGAGCTTGAGGCGCGGTTTCCTCGGGATTAGCCCGCATTGCGATAAAAACAAAGAGGCACCGATACACCATGATTCGATTAGCCGCCAACCTCAGTATGCTGTTTAACGAGCACGATTTTATGGGCCGCTTTTCAGCGGCGGCTGATGCGGGGTTTAAAGGGGTTGAATACCTGTTTCCCTACGCCTATAGCGCTGCAGAGCTACGCCAGGCGCTTGACGAAACACAGTTGGAACAAGTGTTGTTTAACTTGCCGCCGGGTGATTGGGAAAAAGGTGAAAGAGGGCTTGCCAGCCTGCCTGGGCGCGAAGCCGAGTTTCGTGATTCGGTTATCGAGGCGCTACGTTATGCTGAGACGCTTAACTGCCCACACGTTCACGCCATGGCGGGATTACTACCTGAGGATGCCGATGCGACGACCCTGGCCGATCATCAGGCTACTTACCTACGTAACCTGCACTTCGCTGCTACTGAGGCCGCCAAACTGGGCAAGGGCATATTGATCGAGCCCATCAATACCCGTGATATGCCCCATTACTTCTTGTCGGGACAAGCGCAAGCCATGGCGGTATTGAAAGCGCTGGGGGCGAACAATCTTAAGCTGCAGTTTGATCTCTACCACTGTCAGATCATGGAGGGGGACCTTATTCGCCATCTTGAGCGACAGTTCAGCGCTATCGGTCATGTTCAAGTGGCGGGAGTGCCGGAACGGCACGAGCCCGATGTTGGCGAGATCAACTACCCCGCACTATTTGCCAGGCTAGAAGCGCTGGGCTATAGCGGCTGGGTTGGCTGTGAATACAGGCCAGCTGGCGATACGCGCCAAGGTCTGGGCTGGGGTCGACATTATGGGCTTCACTCATGATCGAGTAGCCAAAACATGGTCTCAAACGCTAACAACCTACAATAAAGCGAGGACACCTTAATCATGCATATCTTAATCACGGGCGCCGCTGGGTTTTTGGGAAAGCGTCTTTTACATCGACTGATTAGCCGCAAAGAGCTGTGCGGTCAGCCGATCACCCACTTAACGCTGGTCGATCAAACCCAAGCTGCCGTACCCGACGCGCCTGATATAACGATCCGCAACGATGCTGTGGATATTACTGCTCCAGATGCGCTGGGCAGTGCGCTTGATCGAAAGCCCGATGTCATCTTCCACTTGGCTGCGGTCGTAAGCTCTGCGGCTGAGGCTGATCTGGACCTAGGCATGGCGGTCAATTTTGATGCTACTCGCGCCTTGCTGGAAGGTTGCCGTGCCCGGCAGTTGAATAAGACACGCTTAGTCATGGCAAGCTCCGTGGCGGCTTACGGCGGGGATCTGCCTGATGTGCTGGATGACATGACGGCTTCGCAGCCGCAAACATCCTATGGCACGCAAAAAGCAATGTGTGAGCTTCTCATCAACGACTACAGCCGACGCGGCCTGATTGACGGCAGGGTACTGCGTTTGCCGACCATTGTGATTCGTCCTGGGCGGCCGAATGCCGCGGCGTCGAGCTTTGCGTCCAGCATTTTGCGCGAACCCTTAAACGGGGAGGAGGCCATTTGTCCCGTACCGTTGGATCAGGCGCTTTTCGTTATGTCGCCTGATAAGGTGATCGAAGCGTTGATACATGGCGCCGAAGTGCAGGAAGAAGCGTTGGGTAAGTTTCGCGCATTTATTCTGCCGGGCATCACGACCGATGTTTCCGAAATGCTTGAGGCGTTGCGTGAGGTGGCGGGCGCAGAAGCGGTGGCGCGTGTACGTCATGAGCCAGACCCGCGTATCGAACCCTTGGTGGCAAGCTGGCCCGCGCGCTTTGAAACTGCTAAAGCGAACCAGCTGGGTTTTGTCGGTGACCGAGATTTCAAACAGATTATCGATGCCTATGTGGCAGAGCATCGCTAATGGATCTTCGCCTGCCTGACGGGCGAGCAATAAGGGGCTACTACTCCCCATCGTTCTTACCAATAAATATAATTAGGAGTATCACCATGACCACTCGTTTCGCTCGGCGTACGCTTGCGACCGCTATTGGCACCGCTACCACGCTGGCCCTGGCCGGCTTGGCATTTCAGGCTCAGGCCGCTACAGAGGTAAGCGTTGGCTACGCCATTTCCAGCGACTCCCACTATGGCGCTGGTTCCCGCGCCTTTAAAGAGACGCTTGAAAGCCTTTCTGATGGTGCTTTTACCGTGACGGATCATCCCAGTGGCTCGCTTGGCGGAGAGCGGGCCATGATTGAAGGGCTGCAGATCGGCACCGTCGATATAGTGATCACCTCTTCCGGACCCTTGGGTAACTTTGTCCCCGAGACCTATGTTCTCGATCTACCGTTTTTGTTCACCAGTTACGAACAAGCCCGCTGCGTACTTGACGGAGAGATCGGTCAGGAACTGCTCGATAAGATGGGCGACCACGACCTGGTCGGCCTCTCCTGGTCGGAAAACGGTTTCCGCCATATCACCAACAGCCAAAAAGCCATTGAAAAGCCAGAAGACGTTAGTGGCTTAAAAATTCGCACCATGGAGAACCGTATTCATCAGCAGGCCTTTGAAGGGCTAGGGGCCAGCCCGACGCCCATGGCCATGCCGGAGCTGTTTACCGCCCTGCAGCAGGGTACGGTGGACGGTCAGGAAAACCCCATTACGGTGATTGTGGCTGCGAACCTCTATGAGGTCCAGGATCAACTATCGCTGACCGGCCATGTGTACTCGCCTGCCATTGTGCTCGGCTCACCGGTGCTAATTGATGGGCTGAGCGAGGAGGAGCGTGAATGGTTTAATGAGGCCGCTCAAGCTGCTACCGAAGCCACCCGCGCTGAGGTTACACGTTTGGAAGAGGAGGGCGTGGCTTTCCTGCAAGAACAGGGTATGACGGTCACTGATAATATCGATCCAGCACCGTTCCAGGAAGCAGTAGAGGCCGTTCATGCTGACTTTATTGAGCAGTATGGCGAGGAGATGCTAGAGCGCATTCGTAACAGTAGCTGCTGAACCCATCCCGTGGCGCCCTCTGGGCGCCACTTGCCCATAACCTGACGGGGTGAGGTGATTTATGGTGTCCTGGTTTCTGCGTGTCGAACATGTGTTGACTCGGTTAGCGCTGGCGATTGCTATTTTGATGTTGATCGTTTCAGTGTCGTTGGGATTCTATCAAGTGCTTACACGATTTCTCTTCAATGCACCCTCGACGTGGTCGGAGACGTTGTCACGGGCGACGATGATCTGGTGTGTGTTTATGGCCTCTGCCGCCACGTTCCGCGGCGGCTTTATGATGGCCGTAGAGGTTATCTACAAGCTCGTGCCCAAGCCCACCCTGCTGGCGCTTGAATGGTTTATCGGTCTGTGCTGTCTTCTGGTGCTCTCTGTATTGGTATTCTACGGCATCCAAATGACCCAGCGGGTTAGCAATCAGACGCTGTCCGCGCTTGAGGTCTCGATGTCCTGGGCATATGCGGCTATTCCAGTGGGCAGTGCCTTTGCGATGCTGGCCGTTATTGCGCGGCTGCTGGCCCAAAGTTGCGGTCTTGAAACTTTAGGGCCAATGCATGATGAGACAGTCGAGAAAGAGGCTGCAGCAACGTCCGGCATGCCGCCTGCTACCCCGAGTGAGCCGCGCTTATGAACTTAGCCATTGGTCTTTCTCTGTTGATTTTGTTCGCCACCGGCGTGCCGATCGCAATCTCCATTCTGCTGGCATCGATCATCGGCATTGAGTTTTTTTCGCGCTTTCCCTTGATGATGGTGCCTCAACAGCTGTTTGTAGGGCTGGATAACTTCCCGCTGATGGCGATTCCTTTTTTCATCTTGGCGGGCAACCTGATGGCAGCCGGTGGTATCTCTAGCCGACTGGTTGATCTGGCCAAGTCAATCGTGGGTGGCGTTCAGGGTGGGTTGGCGATGACCTGCGTACTGACCTGCATGATGTTTGCGGCAGTATCAGGCTCCAGTGTGGCGACGACCTTTGCTATCGGTGCGATTCTTATTCCAGCAATGGTCAAGCACGGCTATCCCAAACCCTTGGCCGCCTCCATCCAGGCTTCATCGGCAGAGCTGGGGGTGCTGATTCCGCCCTCTATTCCCTTGATTCTATTTGGGGTAAGTACCAATACCTCGATTGGCCAGCTGTTCATTGCAGGCATTGGTCCAGGGTTATTGGTTGGTGGTGCGCTGCTGGTCTTTGTTTATATTTTCTGCAAGCTGCGCGGTTTTGGTCTTCAAGATCGCAATGACCGCACTCGCTTTACGACGGCCTTCCAGCGTGCCTGGGCGGCAATGCTGATGCCGGTGGTGGTCATCGGCGGCATCTATGGCGGAATTTTCACACCCACTGAAGCCTCGGCGGTGGCGGTGTTTTATGCCTTGGTGGTCGGTGCTTGCTACCGAGAGCTTAAGCTGGTCGACCTAATTCCCGTACTGCGTCAAAGCGTTGTGTCTACCGCTGCGGTGATGCTGATTATCTCAGCGGCCGCTCTGTTTAGTTTCCTGATTAGCCGTTCCGGCCTTCCCGCCCAAGTCGCCGCTGGAGTCACGGCGATGTTCGAAAGCCCCTGGGCTTTTTTGCTGGCCGTCAACGCCCTGCTGCTTGTGGTGGGGATGTTTATCGAGACCGGCGCGGCGATCCTGGTACTGGCACCGATCCTTACGCCGATCGCCATGCAGTTTGGCGTTCATCCGGTACATTTCGGACTGATCATGGTGGTTAATTTGGCCCTGGGAATGATTACTCCGCCGCTGGGCGTAAACCTGTTTGCCGCGTGTGCAGTGGCGAAGATTTCCATTGATCAGATGCTGCCCTGGCTGGTGCGATTTGTGCTGGTGGTGCTGACGTGTCTGATGGCAATTACCTATATGCCCTGGATCTCGATGGGCCTGGTTAACCTGCTGTATGGCTAAGGAGTATGTTGATGATTGATTTGCCCGAATTTCCACCCCAGGCGGCGCTAATAGGCAATATCTGGGTTGATACCGGCGCGACGCTACCCGTAGAGGCGCCCGCTCGTGGCGAAGTCGTCACGCATATCGCCCGCTGCACGCCGGAGCATGTCGATGATGCCGTCGCCACAGCGCGGCGCGCCTTTTCAGGTGAGCTGGGAGAGTGGGCGCAGTGGAGTGCCCGCCAACGCAGCGCTTGGCTATTTGACTTTGCTGATGCCATCGAGGCCAACCATGAGCATTTATCGGCTTTAGAATGCCTGGACACTGGAAAGCCCTTAACCCAAGCGCGTGCGGATATTAAAGCCTGCGCGCATTACTTTCGCTTTTACGGCGGTGGCGCCGATAAATTACATGGCGAGACCCTGCCTTATGAAGAGGGCTACACCGTCATGACATTGCGTGAGCCGTATGGTGTTTGCGCGCAGATTATTCCCTGGAATTACCCGTCACAGATATTTGGCCGCTGCGTGGCAGCCGCCTTGGCTGTTGGCAATACTATCGTTCTTAAGCCTGCCGAAGATGCCTGTTTGAGCGTCTTGAGCTTGGCAAAGCTGGCGATAGCCTGCGGTCTGCCAGCCGGAGTGCTCAATGTGGTGCCGGGACTTGGGCGTGAAGCCGGTGCTGCCCTGGCCGCGCATCCGGGGATTGATCATCTCTCATTCACTGGTTCTCCTGAGACCGGCACCCATGTAACCCAGGCGGCGGCAAAGCATCACGTGCCCGTCACGCTAGAGCTGGGTGGCAAGTCGCCGCAGATTGTCTTTGCAGATGCCGATCTAGATGCGGCTTTCGACGCAGTGGTGCGTGGGATTATTCAGAATGCCGGGCAAACCTGCTCGGCGGGCAGTCGCCTGTTAGTACAGCGCGATATATCGGAAATGTTTACGGATCGTCTGATAAAGCGCTTCTCGGCGCTACAGTGTGCATCGGGCGAGGAAGATGCCGACTGCGGCCCGCTGATCAATGCCCGTCAAAAATCGCAGCTCGATAATCGGCTAGCCATGGCCGAAGCGGACGGTATTCGAGTTGCGGCAAGAGGGCAGCTCGCTAAAAATGCCTCACCGGCCGGGCATTTCGTCGTCCCGCATCTGCTTACGGACATTCCCGATGAACATGACGTGCTGCACGAAGAGCTGTTTGGCCCCGTGCTGGCCGTGCAGATATTCGACGATGAAGCACAAGCGTTGCGCTTGGCCAATGCAACCGACTTCGGGCTGTGCGCCGGTGTCTGGACGCGCGACGGTGGTCGTCAATTGCGCTTGGCGAGAGGCATTCGCAGCGGCCAGGTTTTTATCAATAACTACGGTGCGGGCGGCGGTATTGAACTGCCTTTCGGCGGTGTCGGGCGTTCCGGGCACGGGCGGGAAAAAGGCTTCGAGGGGCTGCGCAGCTATACCCGGATAAAAACGGTCGCTATTCGCCATGGCTAGAACAAAATCGTAACTACATTAGGCTAGGAGCTTATTCATGAATCAATCCGTTCGTACAGAGCATCGCATCGGCATGGTGGGTGTAGGGTTAATGGGCCACGGCATTGCCAAGAACATTCTCAACGCGGGGTATTCCCTGGCCTTTCTGGACCACCCTGGGAACCAGCCCGTGGACGATCTACTGGCGGCAGGCGCCGTGTCGTGCTCAAGCGCGTGGGAAGTGGCCGAAAAAGCCGACGTGGTATTGCTGTGCGTAACGGGATCACCCCAAGTAGAGGCCGTGCTGTTTGAGCCGGATGGCGTGCTGGAGGGGCTCGCCCAGGGTTCCATCGTGGTGGACTGCTCTACCTCGTTGCCAAGTTCCACGGCTAAGGTTGCCGCCAGGGTAGCAGAAGCGGGTGGCCACCTGGTCGATGCGGCGATGACACGCACGCCCAAGGAAGCTGAGGAGGGGCGGTTGAACCTTATCGTCGGTGCATCCGAAACGCTGTTTGAAGCGTTGCGCCCGCTACTCGAAAGTTTCGCTGAGGTCATTACCCACGCGGGAGGCGTAGGCTCAGGGCATACTCTTAAGCTACTGCATAACTACGTGTCGTTGGGATTTTCAGCCGTACTGGCCGAGGCGACTGCGGCTTCCCGGCGGGCGGGTATCGATGACCACGCTTTTCTGGAGGTTTTGACCAAGGGCGGCGGGGGCGGCGTGGTGCTGGAACGGTTACGTCCCTTTATTGAATCAGGCGATGCTTCGGGGTTTCGCTTTAGCGTGGCGAACGCGCATAAAGATCTCGGCTACTACCACACCATGACCGATGAGCTTAATACGACAAGAGGCGTCGCCGGCGCGGTAGCGGCGCTGTACGCAGGCGTGGAGGATCAGACCATGGCGGTGCCGGAGTTGATTCGTTTGCTAGAGGAGCACTGAATCCTGACCACGGTGATGAATGGTGGATAGTAGTTATATGAGGAGTCATCGATAAGGGCAAAACTCAATGAGCTTTGCCCTTATGTTTCAAGTGCGGTGGCGGAATGCTTTAGTCCCTCGGAAACCGGGCTTCCAATTCAGCAACCTGTTCAGGCGTCAGCACACGCGGGTTTTCGCCGCGCAACAGCAGAAACAGCTTGGCCGTTTCTTCGAGCTCTTCGGTGGCATACACCGCCGCTTCAAGGTTTTTACCGGCGACAACCGGGCCGTGGTTGGCGAGTAGCACGGCGCTGTGCTTGCCTGCTAGGCCGCGTACCGCTTCGCCCAGCTGTTGGTCGCCCGGGATGTGGTAAGGCACCAGGGGAAGCTTGCCTACGCGCATGGCGTAATAGGCGGTGAGCGGCGGAATGCAGTCGCAAGGGTTGATACCCGGCAGGCAGGAAACCGCCACCGAATGCGTGGAGTGCAGGTGCACGATAGCGCCGGACTGAGGGCGCTCATCGTACATCGCCATATGCAGAAACTGCTCTTTGGTGGGCTTATCACCGCTGATTAGCTGGCCTTGGGTATCCAGGTGCGAGATGCGTGCAGGGTCCAGACGCCCAAGGCAAGCGTTGGTAGGCGTCATCAGCCAGCCGCCGTCATCCAGGCGCAGGCTGATATTGCCACTGGAGCCCATGGTCAGGCCTCGATCGAACAGCGATTTCCCCAGCGTGCTGATCTGTTCACGCAGGCAGTTCTGGTCGTGAGTACTCATGCCAATACCTCAAACGCGCGTGTGAAGAAATCCACACTGCCAAAGTTGCCCGACTTGAGTGCCAGAGAAAGTGGGGCCTCGCGGTTGGCAAGTGCCGCCTGTGTCCAGGGCACGCCGGGATCGATCTGCTCGCCGATACGTAGCGCTGAAATGCCCAGGGCAGACACCACCGCACCTGAAGTTTCGCCACCGGCAACTACCAGTCGGCCAACGCCTTCATTGACCAGAGTAACGGCAAGCTGGCTTAGCGCTTTTTCGACGATGAGGCCGGCCTTATCGACGCCCAGTTCCACCTGAGCAGCCTTGACCTTTTCAGGATCAGCTGAGGCATAGATCAAGGCAGGTGCATCTTGTTCAAGACGCTCGAACGCGAAGGCCAGGGCTTGCTCCCATTGTTTGTCGTCTTTCGCCAGAGCCTGCGGGTCAAGCGCAAAACCAGCGCCAGGATGGTGTTCGAGGAAATCAGCAACCTGGGCAAGCGTTGCCCGTGAGCAGCTGCCAGACAGTGCCAGCATGTTACCCGAGGCGGGTTGAAGACGCCCGGGCTCGGCTATCTCGGCAAGCCAACCCTGTTTGCGGTACTGGGCAGGCAGGGCTTGGCCTAGCCCCGAACCGCCGGTTACCAAGGGCATCGTTACCGTTGCCTCCGCCAAGACGTCCAGATCGCTATCATCGACGGTATCGCAAATCACGTGGCGTACGTTTTTAGCCGCCAGAGCGTCAAAGTGTTGGCGAGTGGCTTCGGCCCCTTTGGCTAGCGTGGAGCGGCTGGCCAAGCCAACGGCGTGGGAAGTCTGGCGCGAAAGCACGCGTACAAGATCCGCATCGGTCATGGGCGTCAGCGGGTGGTGCTGCATGCCGCTATCGTTAAGCAGGCGATCGCCAACGAACAGATGCCCTTGATATACCGTCCGGCCATTAATCGGAAATGCCGGGACCATCACGGTTCGCGAGACGCCGAGTCGATCAAGTAGTGCATCGGCAACTGGGCCGATGTTGCCCTTATCGGTTGAATCAAAGGTCGAGCAGTATTTAAAAAATATCTGCCGGGCACCCTGTTCACGTAACCAGTCAAGTGCTGCCAGTGAATCGCTAGTGGCCTCTTCAACCGGGCAGGAGCGCGATTTAAGCGCCACTATCACGGCATCCACGTTGCTTAAATCGGGCGAGGTGGTCGGCACGCCAATCACTTGAACGCAGCGCATGCCGCCGCGTACCAGGTTATTGGCAAGGTCAGTGGCGCCGGTGAAATCGTCGGCGATAGCGCCCAGTACGATGGTCATAGCATTCTCCAGGATACGGGCTTCAGGTAGTGGCCTTACGACGTGCGCGTTTGATCAGCGGCGTAATCAGCGTGACGGCCAGCAAAAGGAAAGCAATACTCAGTAGCGTGGCGCTAATAGGACGCTCAATAAAGATGCTGAAGTCGCCTTGTGACATGGATAGCGCACGGCGCAGCTCGCTTTCTGCGATAGGGCCCAATACCAGTCCCAAAATGATGGATACCAGAGGGAAGTTGATCTTCTCAAGCAGATAGCCCAGTACGCCAAAGCCCATCATCAACCATACATCAAACATGGAGTTGCGCACCGAATAGGTACCCACGATGCAGCACATGATAATAATGGGGCCGAGTGCGGAATAAGGTACATTCAGCAGCTTGGTAAACAGCACGATGAACGGCTTTGAGAAAAGCAGAATCATGAAATTGACGATAAATAGCCCGGCAAACACCGCATAGATTAAGTCACTGCTAGTCAGCATAAACATTGGTCCAGGCTGCAGGCCGTGCATGATAAACGCGCCCAAAATAACGGCCGTAGTGCCGCTACCCGGAATACCCAGTGCAAAAAGCGGTACCAGTGCACCCATGGCCGCTGCGTTATTGGCAGACTCAGGGGCGGCAATACCTTCCGGCGCACCCTTGCCAAATTTCTCGGGATGCTTGGACCAGCGGACCGTTTCGCTATAACTCACCATCGCCGCGGTGCTGGCCCCGATACCCGGCAGGATACCGATGACGACCCCGATAATAGATGAACGCGACAGGGTCATGCCGATCTGGCGCAGGATAGGAAGATCGAAAATCTTGACCTTCACCTTTTTCAAGGGCTGATGGCTTTCATGGTCCAGTGTACGTTTCATGACTTCTGAAACGGCAAACAGACCCACAATGACCGGAATCAAGCCCACGCCTTCGGTCAGATTAAGATTGCCAAAGGTAAAGCGGCTGGTGCCGGTGAGCGGGTCAATACCAATGGTCGCAATGAATAGGCCTAGCGCCGCACCAATCAAGCCAAATATGAGGCGACCGCCTAGTGAAGCCACCACTGTTAAACCGAGTACCGCCAAGGCAAAGTACTCAGGAGATGAAAACTTCAAGGCCATCTTGGCAAGCATGGGCGTGAATATAATAAGCGCGACGGTACCCACAAGCCCGCCGATAGCCGAGCTTAAAACGCCGATGCCCAAGGCTTTGCCTGCCTCTCCACGCTGAGTCATGGGATAGCCATCAAACGCCGTCATTACCGCTTCAGGCGTGCCTGGGGCACGGTATAGAATGGCCGTAATCAAACCTGAAAAGACCGTTGCGCCATAGATGGCGGTCAGCACCATAAAGGCTGTGGTCGGCTCCATGCCATAAGTAACTGGCAGCAGGATAACCACTAGAATAACGCCGCTAACGCCGGGCAGTGCACCACCGATAAAGCCGATAAACACGGCAGAGGTTAAGAGCAGTAGATTGAGTGGCTGCATCACCACGGCTAACCCGGCCAAAAAATGTTCTAGCATGGTCGACTCCCTGGAAGGTTGGGTCTGTTATGGATCAGCCTTACGGCATGGGAATGCCAAGCAGCGACACGAAAACGCCCTGCATCAGTACAGCGGCAAGAACTAACGTAATGGCAATGTTCGTCCACGAACGGGCGCCCAGCAACAGCGTACCGATAAACGTAAATATCAGGCTGGCGATTAAAAAGCCGATGCTTTGTATCAATAGCGTGTAGGTGATAGCCGCTGCTATAAACCACCAATGGCGGGTGCGGCCAAGGGAGAAGCATGATGAGATTGGTGCCGTTTCAGTTGGGGGGGGCGAATCAGCTTGGGGGTCGCTGACCAGTGCCTGTTTGCGGTCACGCCACGTAATGGCGAGCAGGACAATTCCCAGCACAAACAGAACGATCAGCAGGGTCAGCGGCCAAACGCGAGGGCCGATAAACGTGGACACCTGCGCAGAGCTTGGGAATTGCAGCGTGGGATAAAGACTCACCATCGCGAGTGACACGACCCCAAGCGCAAAAAGAGTGATCCTAGCGTGCATGGTAAACCTTGATGGGGATAGTGGAAGAACGGCCCCGCGAGGCCGATCTTTCAGATGGATATAGGAGGGGACATGCCCTTCCACCAACCAGTAGCTGCTGGTTTAGTCGTTTTGCAGCAAACGCGAGTAAAGCTCGTAGTTGTTCTCAAGCCGCTGACGATACTCGTCGCTACTCATCCAGCCTTCACGGTAATCAAGGTTTACGCGCTCTGCGTAGCTTTGGTACTCCTCAGAGTCATATACGTCTTTAAAGGCATCTTCCAGACGCTTCATGATCGGCGCAGGCGTATCAGCATGCACAAATATGGCGCGATCGTTACCGTCTGTCAGGTCCCAGTCGTTTTCAACCGTGGTCGGCACATCTGGGTAGTCTTCAAGGCGTTCATCGCTGAAGACCAAAATTGGCATCATCTGGCCGGCTTCGATGTAGCTTAATAGCGGGCTTAGCGAGGTGGTGGTCGCATCAATATTGCCGCCCAGCACATTGGCAGTGGCGTTGCCGGTACTGTCGTAAGGGATAAAATTTATGTCTAGCCCAGACGCATCACGCAGCGACAGGAAAGCTACATGATCTGGGCTTGCCGTATGGGTGCCCCCAACGGTGACTTTACCGGGGTTTTCCTCAGCGTATTTCACGAAAGAATCAAAATCAGGAAAACGCTCAGGATTAACAAAAAGCGCCATTACGTCAGACTGCATGCGCGCAACCGGCGTTAACTGATCCAGACCCACGGGGTTTTGGCCCGCCGCAAGTGAGGTCACAAGCGTAGTGGACGCAAAGTCTAGAGTGTGGCCATCAGCCTCGCTCGTGGCGGCACGCTGATGGGCTAAAGCACCGGACGCGGCTGGCAGGTTAACCACTGTAATACTCGCGCCGCCAATGGCTTCTTCAAACATCGGGCGAACGACCCGAGCAAAGTTATCAGTACCACCGCCAGCACCTGCGGCTACCAGGAACTGGATTGGCTTGCTGGGGAAGTTGTCGGCATCGCTGGCGCTGGCACTGGTAGCCGCGCCGAGCATGGCAAGACCTAAAGTGGCGTATTTAACATTATGTTTGATAAGCATAATTTTCTCCAAGGTGATTATTGTTGCTTTTAGGGTCCATCAATATGCGAAGTAGAGCACCTTAAAGGCACTCTACCGTTAGTTACTGGCTGTCGCCTGCGTAAAACAGCTTGTCCTGTTTAAGTCGCAGCTTATGTAGTCGAGAAGGTGGTAACGTGACATCGGCTAAAGTAATGGGTTGGTTAGGTGCGATATCGCGAATAACTTCGGCGCCTGGTAACAGATAAAAAGGGACTTTGGCGTCATCTGAAAGCGCCGCAGCGGGGTGAATCTCCGGACGCAGCCCTTCGATGTGCCGATGATGGCCCTTCATCTCGAGCCGCTGGCCCGCCTTGATCGCTTGGGTGGCGCGCGCAGTCAGGTCGAATTTAGGGGTGGTGGCATGGCCGCCACCGGACGTTAAGCCGTTGAGTACCACATCCAGCAGCGAGATGGGCGCTTCCAGGCCTAGCAAATGGCGTGGCAGATATACCATGGCGCTATTGCCGCTGCGGCTTAGTACGTGACCTTTATCGCGCAGCAGTGTCCAGACATGCGGGTCTTCACAGCGCACCACTACAAACACACCGCCAGCAAAGCTCAGCTCATCTGGGCGGCGCAGGCAGTTAAAGACTTCAAGGCGCTCATTACCTTTTAGAACACCGCCTTCTGCTTGGGTATCCAGAAGCGTGGGCACTTCTATGGTTCTGAGCACCATGGCATGAAATTCAGGCAGATCTGGCTGTAGGCCTGTAGCGTTGGCAACATTGACCATCTCACACAGGTCAGGCACGGAAATCTGCGGAATAGCTGACAAGGCCTCGCCGCGGGATTTGACTGTGGTGCGTGCATCGCTATCGTCAAGCTTCCAGAGGGCGGCAATTTCAGTGGCATCGTACTGGGTGCCATTACAGGTCACGGTGCCTTGCGCTTCATCCCAGATAAAGTCGTATTCGCTACTCTTGCCAGCAGAAATGATCTCAAACCCCAGCGTTTTGGCCCATGTGACAAGGCCAATCAGCAGGCTTGGCTGGTCGCCATCCAGCGGCGTGAAAAGGCGTCCTTGGTCTTCGGCCAGGCGAGTCAGGTAGGGTCCGACAACCGACTCGGTTTCCTTGGTGGCAATACCGACATGCTTACCCGCCAGTAAGGCCGCTTCTGCATAATGGGCGCCGACATCAGGAATGCCGGTAGACTCAACCAGAATATCGAACGGAAGTGCCGCGACCGTATCGAAAGAAGCTGTGGCAATGAAAAAGCCTTTCTGCCAAGCGTCTTCGGCATCGCTCGTAGAGTGGCATACCATTATTTTTGTGCTGGGAAAACCCGCGTGGCGAAAGGCTTCAGCCGCCTTTTCAGGATTGATGTCGATCGCAATACGCGCTGACAATCCTGGCATCTGGCGGGCTTGACGCAATACGCCACGACCAAAATCACCAGCGCCCGCGATACAGACTTCAACTATTTTGGTCGTATGAAAGTGTTGTAAGTAATTCATAAATAATGGCATTCCATGTTTGGCAAAAGTATTTTTACAGTGGCCATGAACTTATAGATGCTTCTTTTTTCAACGTAGGCGTAATATATAGATGTGAAATTTAGTGGTATACCATTAGAGAGGTCAACGCTAGAAGGATGATACTTTAGTCGTTGGTAGATTTGTTTTTCTTTAAATCAATGGCTTAAGTGTTATTGAGGGAGTGTTTTTTTATATGTGATTATTTGAAAAGAGTTTTTTGGTATGCCATTATTAATAGACGCTAATCAAAGTGAACAACTCCATGGAAGATATCGCTCCAACCCATAACGCCGGGCTTGTTGAAAAAGTCGCGCATTATTTGCGCGAACATATCGTCATGGATCATTTCCAACCGGGACAGCGGTTACCCGAGCGCACGCTGGCAGTTGAGTTACAAGTGTCGCGTACGCCGCTACGCGAGGCGCTCAAGATTCTTGCGACAGAAGGTTTAGTGGTGATTTCCCCCAACCGCGGGGCTGTGGTTGCGGATGTCAGCGCTGCGGATATGAAAGAAAAGGCCTATGTATTAAGCGTCCTTGAGCAGTCAGCCGCGCAACTGGCGTGTGTCAGGGCTAGCGACGAAGATATTGCTGAGTTACAGGCGCTGCATTACGAAATGAAAGCTTCGTTCTTAAGAAGGGATCGGCAGAACTACTTTCGGCTTAACCAGGATATCCACAACCGGATCGTGGCGCTTTCGGGGAACACGACCCTAATTGATATACACGCCAACCTCAGTCGGCAGCTTTATCGGGTGCGCTATCTGTCCAATCAAAAGAACGATAAATGGGCGAAAGCCATGGAGGAGCACGAGGCCATCATGGCGGCCTTGGAGGCCCGCGACGCCGCACGCGTCGGCGATGAACTGCGCAACCATCTGGGTAAAACGTGGATAAAGTACACGAACGGTGAGGAAGATATCGGTCAGCCGGAAAACCTGACCCTCTAGTCTCGTCCTGGGCAATCTTTATTGCCACATCAATCCTGCTTGGTGGGCTCTGGGCGCGTTGCCAGCCATACCGCCACCCCGGCCAGCAGTGCGATGATGGCCCAGCGCAACCAGCCTTCCCCCAAATGCCAGAGCAGCAGCATGGCGCTGGCGATGATGCTACTCACCGCCACGTACTTGGCGCGACGTGAAATGGCGCGCTCGCACTCCCAGTTCTTGATCAATGGCCCCACGTAGCGCCGCGAACGAATCCAGGCTTCGAAGCGTGGCGAGCCCTTGGAAGCACAGTAGATCGCCCCGAGCATGAACTCGGTAGTCGGCAGTAGTGGCACGAAAATACCTACGACTCCAATGCCGAAGCTCAGCGCGGCCAGTGCTACCCATAGGGCGCGGGCCAGCGGGCTGCGTGCAGGCTCACGCTGGGGCGATGTCGATGAAGGGGGCGTTTCTTTCATGTGTCGTGGCTCTCTAGGCTTCGGCAGTATCGCCGGAAATCGTTTAGAAATAGTTCGCTACCTGGGCGATATCGCTGTCGTCAAGTTGCCCCGCTTGCCAGCGCAGGCTCAGCCAGGCCACTAGGTAATCGTAGCGAGCCCGCGCCAGATCGCGCAACGCCTCGAAGCGTTGGTGTTCGGCATCCAACACGTCCAGATGGGTACGCTCGCCGCCTTCCAGGCTACGCTGTGTCGCTTCCACGCGCTGGGTGGCGGCCTCGACGGATTGCCGGTACGCCTCTTCGCGCCGCTGGCTGCTACGCACCAGCCGGTACTGGCGTTCTACGTCGTTGAGAATTTCTGCTGTGGTCGCATCCAACTCGTGGCGATGCTGTTCGAAGGTGCTCTGTGCCTGGCGGCTGGCGGCCACGACCCGCCCACCCGAATAGAGCGGCAGGTTGACTTCGACGCCGATGCTGTTGGTATCGTAGCGCTGGCCGATGGTGTTCTCGCTGCTGGAGTCGGAGATCTGGCTGCGGGCATAAAGCTGCACCGTGGGCAAGTGGCCTGCGTACTGGGCATGCACCTGATGGCGCGAGGCATCCAGGGCGCTGCGCTGTGCCGCAAGCTCCGGGTTGTAGGCCAGTGCCAAGGTTTGCCACTCGTCTAACGTGGAGGCACTGGCTTGTGCCTGCTCCGCCAGCACTGCCCAGGCGTCTGGGCGAAGCGGTGCCAGGGGGGAAGCAGGCCGTTGGCCGATGAGCAGGTCGAGTGCGTTGAGTGCGTCCTGCAAGCGGTCCTCGGCTTCGATTAGGCGCGCTTCGACCAGTCGCATCTGTGCGGCAATTTCCAACTGATCGGTACGCGTGCCCTCACCATAGGCGACGAACTGGGTGCTTTTCTCCGACTCCTCTTCCAATGCCCGCAGGTGCGCTTCGGCCAAGGCGATGTCGTCCTCGGCGTAGAGGGTATCGGTATAGGCTTGGAGCACACGAACGGCCAGTGCTTGATAGGCGCGGTCGAGCGTTGCCTCGGCAGCTTCGGCACGCGCCCTGCCTGCCTGATACTGGGCGAAAGCCGCCGCATCCAGTAGCGGCTGGGTCAGAGTCACTGCCGAGGTGTGGCTTGAGTAGCGCATGTCGTTGGTGGTCGTGCCCAGCGGGGTCGACTGCTCTACTTCAGAGTGGTTATGCGCGTAGGAGTAGCGGTAGCCGAGCGTAGGCAGCAGCCGCGAGCGCCCCAGGGCACGCTCCTGCTGCCCGGCATCGCGGGCGTTTTGTGCAGCAAGCCAAGTAGGATCGTATTGGCGGGCGTAGTCGTAAGCGGTCTGGAAATCCAGTGCCTGGGCAGCCAGTGGTAGGCAGAGCCAGCAGCCGATGCTAAGTTTCACCGCCGTTGAACGTAACAACCTCATGCATCCCCCCATGCCATGCGTGCCCGGTCGAACAGGGGCTTGAGCAGATAGTTGAGCAGTGAGCGCTCGCCCGTACGGATGAATGCTTCCACTGGCATGCCCGCCTTTAGCGGCGCTGTGCCCAGCACTGCCAGGTCGTCGTTGGCGACCTCGACCTCCAGGCGGTAGTAAGGCAGGCCGCTGACCTCGTCGACCAAGCGGTCGGCGGAGACCTGCGTAACCGTGCCCGGAACGCGCGGCGTGCTGCTGCGCTCGAACGCGGTGAAGGCAAGCTCTACCGGCAGGCCCGGTGCTACGCGGTCGACCTGGTCGACGGGAAGCTGCCCCTCCACGCGCAATGGCTCGTCTTGCGGGACGATCTCCATCAGCAGACTGCCGGGCTGTGCCACGCCGCCCTCGGTGTGCAAGGCCAAGCCCACCACGCGGCCCGAGCGCGGGGCACGAATCACCGCGTGCGCTTGTTCGTAGGCGTTGTTGGCCATGCGCCCGGCGGCTTCTTGGCCGCGCAGGCGGGCTTGAGCCAGCGCTTCGCCCACTTCGCGCTGATACTCCTCCTGGCGCTGGGTCAGGCGCAGCTCAAGCTCGTCGATCTGGCGTTGGGTTTGCTGCAGGGTGCCGTTGGCGCTGGCAATGTCGCCTTGCAACTGGACGTAACTGCCTTCGAACTCCAGCATTCGGTTGCGTGGTATGTAGCCTCCCGATGCTAGCTCGCTCAGGTTGCGCCGCTGCTCGCTGAGCACGTCAAGGCGTGTTCGCTGCTGACTGAGCGAAGCTTCGAGACCGGTCACTTGAGCGCGTTGCCCGGCAAGGCTGGCCGCAAGCCCCGCGAGTTCGGCGTCGAGGGCACTGCGGCGGCTGGCAAAGAGCAGGCGCTGCTGGCTGACGAGAGTATCAATATCGGCATCGCCCGAGGGCATGAGTTCGGGTGGGAAGGTGATGCTCGCTTGCCCATCGCGCTCGGCTTCCAAGCGCGCCGTTTCCGCCAGCGCCGAGGCGTGCTGCAAGCGCAGCACCTCGGCCTCGTTTTGCAGCTGCGTGGTATCCAGGCTAACCAACGGCCGCCCTTGATCCACTCGATCACCATCGCGCACCCAGAGCCTTTCGACCGTGCCCCCGGTAGGATGCTCGATCGCTTGGCGGTTCCCCGACACCACCACCGTGGCAGGCACGGCGATACCATTATCCAGCGGTGCCCAGGCTGCCCAGGCCACAAACAGTGCTAAGCCTCCCAGTAGCAGCCAACTCCCTATGCGAAGCGGTCGTCGCTTACGGCGCATGGCGAGTGCTTGCCAGTCCGGTATGGCTGAGGAGGTGTGTGGTTTTGCATCAGGTGGCGACTGCGAGATATCGCGAAGGGTCATGCGCGCTGCTCCTGACGATTGATGGAAACATTGCCGTAGCTATAAGCGCTTTGCGCATACGGAGTGGCCATCGCGCCATTGGCAGGAGCTACCGCTTGGCGGGCAGTGTTCAAGGCTTGCAAGATCTCTTCAGTGGGGCCGAACTTCTGCAGGTGGCCTTCACGTAGTACTAGCAAGTGAGAAGTGGCCTTGAGTACCTGAGGGCGGTGGGTAATCAGCACCACCGTAACGTGGCATTCACGCAGTCGCTGTAACGCTTCCAATAGTGCTTTTTCACCGGCGTCATCAAGGTTTGCATTGGGTTCGTCCAACACGACGAGTGCTGGGGGGCCGTAGAGCGCCCTCGCTAGGGCAATACGCTGGCGCTGCCCTCCCGAAAGGCCGATCCCACTATCTCCTAAGTAGGTGTCGTAGCCATTGGGTAGGGCCAGAATCAGTTCGTGTACGCCCGCGGTTTTGGCGGCCTCGACGACCTTCATGGGGTCCGGTTCGCTGAAGCGAGCGATATTCTCCGCCACGCTACCTGCAAACAGCTCGACATCCTGAGGCAGGTAGCCGATATGTGGCCCCAGTAGCGCTCTGTTCCAGCCCTTGATATCGGCACCATCCAGCCGCACGGTGCCGACCTTCGGCTTCCAAACACCCACTAGCAGTTTGGCCAGGGTAGATTTGCCTGACCCCGAAGGCCCGATAACACCGAGCACGCTGCCCGCTTCCAATTGGAAGCCCACTTGAACCAACGTGGGTATCTTTCCGCCTGGCGGCATGGCGCTTACCGGCTCCACATTAAGCTTGCCCAGCGGGGCAGGGAGGTCCATGCCTGGCTGGCGGGCCGGGTGTACTGTTAGCAGGTTACCCAAGCGCTGGTAAGCCAGCCGTGTAGAGGTCCATTGCCGCCAAGCGTTGATCACCTGATCAATAGGGCTGAGCGCACGGCCCATTAAAATAGACCCGGCGATCATCGTACCAGGACTGATCTGCCCGCCAATCGCTAGCCAAGCGCCCAACCCCAATACCAGTGACTGTAACGCAATGCGCAGGCTCTTGGAGATAGAAGTAACCAGCGCGGTACGCTCGCTGGCCAGCCCCTGCAGCGCGACAAAGCCATCGTGCAGGTGCGACCAGCGGCGGGTAAAGGCCAACAGCATACCCATCGACTCGATGGCATCAGCATGGTGCAGTTGCGCTTCTGCCATGGCATTCGCCTGTACGGAAAGCTTGCCTGCTTCACGTAGCGGCGGCTGGGAAAGTCGCTCGTTGAGCCATGCCAGACCGATCAGCACGATGGCACCCACTAGCGCTAGGCAACCAATCCACGGGTGGAACATAAACATCACCAGCAAATACAGTGGGAACCAGGGGGCATCGAAGAACGCAAATACCGCGTGGCCGGTGATAAATTGGCGCAGCGAATCAAGATCCCGCGTGGCTTGCCCCGCCTGGGCTGCCTGGCCGCTTAGCCCGCGCTCGAAGGCCGCCGCGTAAACCCGCTCCCCCAGTTGTTCATCGAAGCGTTCGCCAATATGAATGACTGCCAGGCTGCGTATGTACTCCAAGGCACCCATTAACGCCAACAGCCCCAGCGCCATGCCCGTTAGCATCATTAGCGTGGTGGTATTGCCGGAAGCCAGTACGCGATCATAGACCTGCAGCATATACAGCGGCGGCACTAGCATCAGCAGATTGATAACCGCACTGAACAGCCCTACCGAGCGCAGTGTGCCGCGATAGCGGCCGAGTGCTTGATTTAGTTCATTACCTGACTGGCGGCGAGGGGGCGCGGGCATGGTGGCGTGTCCTGAAAATGACATGACAAAACAACGAATGTGCTTGAACCTTGAGGCCCAGCCATTCGTCTCGAATTCGTTCTCTCATTAGTGCTTTGGTCACGTCTCTGCTTGACTTCTCGTCTTATCTGGCGAGAATGCCGAGGCACCGCGCCAAGGCATAACGCCCCTGACGCGGTGTTTGAACGTTGCGGCAAGGGGATTCCCCTTTCCTTTTTTATTAGGTGTTTATAGCGATGGCGTTGTTCACGCAGCCAGGGCGAAATCGAATTCGCTGGTAGATACGCCAGTGACGGAAGCTGGGATGGCATCGCCGAGAAGGCCTGCATCGTCCAGCACCGCCAATAAGCCGCCGTTGGTGCCAGTGCCAGCGCTGTCATCGGCACCTTCCACCGAGCCGTTCATCAAGCCCCAGATGATGTCGTGCACTTCGTTGCCACGACCGTTATGGCTGGCGACGATGGGATCGTCGAAGGTGAAGGTAATGAAGTCATTGACGACTTCGCCATTGAGGAGATGTGAGCCCAGCGTGAGGCTCTCTAGGGTGCCGGTCAGAGCATGATCAGCGAAGTTATAGGAGAGATCCCCGGTGGCTGAGAAGGCAAACGCACCTTCGTTATTGGCCATGGCATAGGTATCACCCGCTAGGCCCGAGCCTACTCCGTTGGTGAAGAATCCACCTTCATTGATACCGCCCGGGTTATCGTCACTATGCTCGCCGGGTGCGCCTGATTCCTCAAATTCAAGTAGTAGGCTTTCCAATGATGAGCCAGGGATGAAAAGCTCTGGGAAGTTGTTTTCATCGTAGGTATAGCTAATAGACATTTTCAATCTCCTTTATATAACAATGTTGGCCTTGAGGCCGTGAGTTGGCAGGCAAGGTGAGTTACCTGCCCTGTATGCCCGCTTGGCGGGCATATTCGTTAACAGCACAATAGCGCTGTCATGAAATTAAAAACGCAGTTCTGCCCCGGCCATTAGGGTGCGGCCTGCCCCATAGCTCTTGGAGAAAATATCCGAGTAGCCGGTCACGTAGTTGCGGTCGCGGACGTTGAGCATGGTGGCGCGCAGCAGCAGGTTAGGGTTGACCTGATAGCTGGCGTAGAGGTCCCAGGTGACGTAGCTGGGCCACAGGTCAAAGTCGAAATCCTCCGGGCCGCCCGCGGCGCTGTAGTTAAGGCGGGTGCCTACATCCAGGCGCTGGCCGAACCAGCGGGTACCGAAGGTGAGGCTGCCGCGATCCATCGGCAACTGACGGGCGCTGTTCATACCGATCACATCAATGCCGCAATAGGTTTGGTTATCGAGTTGATCCTCGCGGGACTCGTAGCCCGCTTCGATTGCTTCATAGTGAGCGTCAGGGTAGCTGCCATCTTCATTGGGCATATCTTGTTGAATCCATCCGCTTCCCAGCGGGTAGATCCTCTGACAGAAGGCATTGTCGCTGCCCAGAACATGGGTATAGTTGGCCTGCGTGTACCAGCGCTCGGCGTCATAATCGATCTCCAGCTCCAAACCACGGAAGTCCATGGGCAGCAAGTTGGGCACGAACATGGTGTGGCCCAGCCCCGTACCCGGCTGCCCCGGCATTACGTTAACCATGGAGGTAATCAGGTAGTTGTCCACCCGGGTATCGTAGTAGGAGAGCTTGCTGAAGAAACGATCTCCACCCTTAAACAGATCCTGGGCAGTAAAGTTGGCGCCTAGATCCCAACTGCGCGAGGTTTCCGGTTGTGCATGGGGGTTAGGGAATAGCACTGCAAAAGGGTCACCAGGGTGGCTGCCCTGCATCAGAGTTTCGGTGAGTGCCGGTGGTCGCCAGCCTCGGCCCCAGTTGGCAAATAGCTCGATGTTCTCATTAGGACGGTAGGCTGCGGATAGCGTTGGCAGAAGCTTGTCCATGCTGTTATCGACGTCATAGTCATGCAGCACGGTTTCTGATTGCCACATTGGATTGAAGTTGTTGCTGGTCTGATAGTTAGGAAAAGTGGTTGGATCATTGACGTATGCCTGCTCTTGAGGAATTCGATCACACGCTCTTTGGCGTTGCGCCTCTGAAAGATACGGACTGCGACACTTACTTTCTGCGCTATTTAATCTGGACTGCGCGTATCTCAGCGCCATTGCATAGCGATCATTATATGTCCACTCCGCCCCCGGCAGTTGAGTTGAGCCCTTGAGCTTGTAGTAGTCATAGCGCAGCCCCGCTGCCAGAGTAAACGTCTCATCTTCCCACTGTAAGTTGCCAAAGGCGCTGGCAATACTGCGTTCACCGTTGGGCTGCATGGTGTTGTCGTTGGCACCAAACTGCCGCCCGCCGCGTTCTTGCGTCGTCGTCGATTCGCCTTTGTCGATAAAGTATTCGACCCCGTGATTGGAAGAGAAACCATCAATCCCGCCGAGTGCAAAATGTGCAGTATTTTCCAGCGTAAAGCCGTAGGTATCGATTTGAGTGCGGTTATTGTTGTCAAGCCCCGCCCGGCAGGCGCTATATGCATTATCTGGGATGGGATTCTGTTCACAGACGCCCATCATCCAGTTAAGCTCGGTCATATCGGTGCCGTTTAGCACCACGGGCCGGCCAGCTTCGGTATAACGCTGCCCTTCTGTTGAAACGAAGTAAGCGTTAGCCTCCAGGTTGATCAGAGGGGAGGAGGGGTTAAGGTTATAGCGCAGGCTGACCGAGTCGGAGGTTGTACTGGCGTCGCCAAAGCGGCGCCAGGCATCATCGCCGTCGACCACCTCACCAGCCCTCATTATCTGCCGATCCGAGACGTTGTTGTAAGAGAGTTCGGTACCCAGGTAGGAAAACGTCAGTGACTGGTCGTCATCGATATGAAAGCGTGCCTTGAACAGGTTTGAGTCCTGCTCGTTGTCGGTGAAGCGGACTCGGTCGACATCCTGAACGATGTCTTTATGAAACTCATCCTGAACACCTACCGTAAGAAAATCGTAGTTTGGTCGACGGCGGCCGGGGGCGAATTCGCCAAAGTTGCGGTTGCTGCGTGCCGCCAAGAGCTCCAAACGGTCGCCAAAGCGTCCCGCCACGGCTGCGCTGCCGATGAAGTTGACCCCATTGCTGCGGCCACCGACGCCAGTCATGCCGCGTAAGCGCACGCCGATATCTTTACCCGGTAGAAGAACATCATCCACGTCGATGGTGCGGAAGTTGGCACTGCCGGCGATGGCCCCCGCACCATGCACGCCCGTGCTGGCCCCCTTCTCGACCACCACGTCCGAGAGCAGCTCGGAATCGACATACATGGTGCCGTTACGCTGTTGGTGACCGTTGTCGTTGAAGTTCTGGCGCATGCCGTCGACCATCATGTTGACGCGCCCAAAGTCCTGCATGCCCCGAATATTGACCGAGAGCCCCGGGTCCTGGGCGTTGACGGCACTGTAGACACCAGGGGTCTCCTGCAGCATATCGGCGGCGTGGCGCGGCGGCGTGCGATCAATCTGTTCGCGCGTGATCACGCTTACCGAGCGTGGCTCATGATAGACCCAGTCGTCACCGATACGGTCTGCCGATACGGTCAGAGTGCTAAAGGCTGTTTGGTTGCCCACGGTGATTGAGGTGGTTGGTTCCAGTAGTTCTGCCGTTCTGCCATTGCGGTATGAAAAGGTCAGTGATGAGTCGGCTAGCAGTGTGCGAAGTGCTTCATCGGCAGTCATTTCGCCGCGTAAGGCCGGTGCGGTACCGTTGATGGGCTGGCCATCCTGACGGACGACAGCAATCTGCGTGGTAGCGGTAAATTCACCCAGCGAGTAGAGCAGGTGCTGTTCGGGCAGGTCGAACGTGTAGCGCTGCTGCAAAGGATTTTGCTGCAGCGCCTTGGATGAGTTCGGTACAGAGGGCTGGGCCTGTGCCAATACCTGAGTTTGCGCGGCAAGCAGGCCCAGTATCACAGCGGCAGTGATTGGGGATCGGGAAAAAACCTTAAAATGCATTGAAATAAAGCTCCCTTGTTACGCTAATAATAATCGTTTGTATCTTAATTAACGATTGGGATGAGAATTTCCCTCATCTGAAATAAATTTTTTGCCAAATTATTTTGTGGGGCCGTGGTATGGGACGCGATGCGTGGCATGCCATGCATGCAGGTTTCCCTCTGGGCATACGAGCATGCGTTATATACCCCTCGTTCAACTTCGGGGTTAATCATAATCAATTGCAATTGATATTTGCTTATATTTGAGATTGTTTATATTTTATGGTGATCAAATCAAAGGCAGATTAGGTACATTCAAGGGGGGGATGGTATGGCTCAGGAAATCGAGTGGGATGATATCACCGTATGCCTCCCTCCCGGTATGAGGGAGCGGGCATGGTTCAGGCGTTTATCTTGGTGGAGGCTTCACCATAGACGGTATGCGAATGGGTGGCATGGGCGACGATATTTTTGTCATTCATGGCGGAAGTAATTGTATCGTTTTTAACGATGGTGGTTTTATAACTCCCAATGAAGAGGGTATAACACGAAAAGAAGTGCACGGGTTGGTGACTATTCATGAGTCCAAGGTGTTTAATTTCCGCAATTATGTGCCTTATCTCGGCGTACATTACCGCTTGGCTGCAAAAACTGAGTGCAACACCTGAGCATTTCGCTAAGGTGTTGCGCTCAGTTTCTGCAGCCGCCGTTTGTAGTTGAGCGAACTGCATCAGCAGGTTTGTTCGGCGGTCACGGCAATCGTCAATGCAACTGCGATCAGCACGCTATGCAGAAAAACGCCGCTTGCCAAGGCGATCATTAGCGAAATCCATACGCTAGGTGTTTCTGTCATTAGCCCATAGAGTGAGCCTAAACACCCGCTTATCAGTGAAATCATGAATAAGCTGGCTGCCCACCAGTTGAGCAACAGAGAGGCGGCAGGAAAGGCGTATACAAGCAATCTGGACGAGTGTCCCTGTAGAGTCTGGTTCACTAAAATTCCCCGTTATATCGTTTTAGTAACGCTTCTTTTGGCGTTATTTTTGGTTATTAGTTAGTACGTTAGAGGCCAGCGATTTAACGAAAGTAAAGGCCGCTCTGGCGCCGTTTAAGGCTTCGTTTGCCTGTTCTTCAGAGAGCGGGATGGCGTCTAGCTGTGCAGTGAAGCGGCGCCAGTGCAACCCACGTCCTGCATCGCTGGGGGCGAGGTGACGGGCACCAAAATTGATGGAGAGGTTAAGTTGGCTGGCGTATTTGAGCAGAAAAGCCGCACCCAGGTTCGAGCCTTCATTGACATAAAGCCAGCCAACCGCAGCCGCTTGAGATTCGATAGCGGGTACTGAGAGAGCATCGTCAGTCAAGTCATCGAGGTTGAGGGCAAGATCCTGGCAATCTCTGATCACTGCTTGGTAACGACTGCGCTCGGCCAGCCCTTCCAGCCAGTCGTTCAGCTCAGGCTGAAGATAAAGCACTTCAGTGTGACGTTGGAACTGATATTGAACCGTTAGAAATCTCTTGTAGCCTTCCAGGCTGGCAAAAGGGGCGAGTTCCATAATGGCTTTATCAACATGTTCATGAGCAGTATGGGTATCCAACTTTAGACGCTTGCTCAAGGGGAGAGTATTCGTCTCTCTTGAAGGGGAAAGAAGTGTTTCCATGAGTCGTTCTCTTTAGTGAGATGAATGAAATCAGGGACGTAAATGGAGGCGCAATCCCCGTGTGTGCGTGTATTACCTATGAGTACTTCACCCCGTGCGTAGCCACAGTAAATCGCCGGGTAAGCGATGAACCTCAATGTCAGATACATGAGTCAAGGCTGAAAGCAGAGCCTCCGGCTGGTCGACAGGGAAGCTTCCGGAAAGACGTACGTCAGAAAAAGCGTGAGTATCGAGTAGTAGGCGGCCTGGTAGCATGCGTTCCAATTGAGCAACGATCTCACTCATTCCTGCGTCATCGAATACAACTCTTCCTTCCTTCCAGCCAAGTGCTACAGGCAGAGCTACCGGTGAGACAGGGCCAAGTTCGCCATTGATAAGTGCCACTTGCTTACCGCCACCCAACAGGGCTTGGTGTCCTTGACTGTCTGTAATGGCTACTTGCCCCTCTGCCACCGTCACGGTGACACTGTCAGTGCTATGCATCACAGCAAAGTGAGTACCGATAACCTTTATCGATGCTTCGCCAGCGGTAATGGTGAAGGGGCGCTGGGCATCTTGCGTAACATCAACCCATAATCGCCCGCGTCTTAGCGTTAGTCCTCTGTAGGTTTCGTCAAACTCAATGTCCAGCGCGCTATTCCCATCCAGTAAAAGAGACGAGCCGTCTGCCAGTAGAAGTTGTTTCATTTGCCCTGGTGTCGTGACGGCATCGGCTGTCAGTCGATCCCAGTTGGCTGGTTCACGCCATAGTTCAAGGCTCAACAGCAAGCCGAGCATGCATAGGGCAGCGACTGCCCATCCCCACGGTCGTTCATTCCGCCGTTTGGATGGCGTGGCAGACTGTTGAAGGTGAAACAGGCGAATGGGGGCTTCAATATCCTGCCAAAGCTGTTTCGCTTCTTGATACGCAAAGTGGTGAAGCGGGCTTTGTTGTAGCCACGCGTTGAACGCCTGTTGATCATGTTGGGTGACGCTTGCATCCTTGAGTTTAAGATACCAAGCGATGGCATCATCCATGGTGGCGTCATCTATTGCAGGCGATGGCGCTGGCTGGCTCAAAGGTTCGTTTGGTTTAGTCACGGTCTAACCCTTCCTGGGAACGTGGCCTGTTGTTATTAATACAACGAGTGGACTGAATGTTTTCCTCATTGATTGATTGTTTTTTCCATTTACGACACTGGCGCATCGCGTGCATCATGTCTTTTTCAACCGTGCTAACAGAAATGCCCAAGCGCTCGGCAATAGCCTGATAGGTCTCACCGCTAATTCGATTGAGTAGGAATACGCGTTTAGTTCTGGGGGGAAGGGTATTTAATTGATCGATTAGTTTCTGCCACTGTTGAGTCTTATGAGCAATTTGTTCTGGACTTGGCTCCTGAGGGGGCTCATCAATAGTGGCATTAAATTCTTGAGTTTGATGACGCTTACGCACCCCTTGGGATCGTAAATAGTCCAGCGCTAGGTTGTGCGCCGTGCGGTGTAGCAAGCCAGCAGTATCTGTTTCTTTAGAGGGGCGTTGCCACAGCTTAACAAAGGTGTCTTGTGCCAGATCCTCTGCAACACTAGTGCTACCAACAACCTGCTTGATACGTTTTATAAGACGATGCCGCTCGTTAAGAAACATGCGAAGCAGAGCAGAAGAAGTTTTGGTCATGCGAGGCTTGCTCATCTCATTAATAAAAAAATCACGGCGCAAGGGTAATAAGAGGAGCCAACGCCATGTCGCTTTGGATGCAGTAAAGTTCCGCTCCATACACCTTGGCGATGGTCGTAGTCTTTAAAACGTGTCGGGGTTTACCATGCGCTATACGCTGTCCCTTTTGCAGTAACCAAACGCAGTCGGCGTAAGTGCCGGCCAGGTTCAGGTCATGTAGGACGCATACGATGGCCATATGATGCCGTGTGGCCCAAGTGCGTAGTTGACGCATTAGCCGCTGCTGCTGGCCGATATCCAAGGCGCTGGTGGGTTCATCCAGCAGAAGTAGGCCGCCATCCCTGGCAGCGTCTGAGCGCCGCGAGAGTAACTGGCAGGCGCCGCGGGCGATCATCACTCGCTGGCGCTCGCCGCCCGAAAGCGAGAGTACGCTGCGCTTGGCGAGCGGGACGAGGTCCAGGTCATCGAGTAGTTCGGCGATGAGTGCTTTATCGGGGTTGCTCCCCAGACACACCAGTTCTTCCACTCGCCAATCGAAGCCGACAGGCTCCTGCTGAGCGACAAGCGCACGACGGTTGGCGAGCGCGGTGATCTCCCATTTATGTAGCAAGTGGTCATCCAACTGTACGGTGCCCTGCTCGCAGCGGCGATAGCCTGACAGCATGCTGAGCAGCGTGCTCTTGCCTGCGCCATTAGGCCCTACAATCGCGAGCAGTTCGCCTGGATGGATCTCACCATTCATGGGCGCTAGTGCGGGAATTGAGGTTAGCCCCGCGTGATGCAGGGTCAGCATGACGGGCTCCGGCGCATAAGCAGATACAGAAAGTAGGGCCCGCCCAAAAGGCTCGTTAGCAGCCCGACCGGGATCTCGGCAGGAGCGGCTACCGTGCGCGCCAAGGTATCGGCGACCACTAATAACAAAGCACCGCCCAGCATTGAGGCAGGCAGGAGTAACCTGTGTCCGGGCCCTAGCCAAAGCCGTAGGCAGTGGGGAACCAGCAGGCCAAGAAAGCCAATGACACCGGTGAGGGCTACGCACAGCCCGACGCCAAGTGAGGTGGCCACGACAATGCGGCGTTTGAGGCGGTTGGCGTCCAGCCCCGCCGCATGGGCCGTGGTTTCGCCTAGTTGAAGCAGGTCAAGCTCGCTGGCGCTGCGCATTAGCATCCATAGTGCCAAGCTAATCAGTACCAAGGCGATAGCGGTGGTTCGCCATAAGGCATGGGTTAGCGTGCCCATGCCCCACAGGCTCAGTTGGCGCAGCTGTTCATCGCTGGCGATAAACGCAAGGACGCCACCTGCAGCGCCGGCCAGAGTGTTAATCGCCAGGCCCGCTAGCAGCAGGGTCATAACGGCGGCACTCCCACCCTGACGTTTGGCCAAGCCAAACACGATGACACATACGCTCAGCGCGCCCAAAAAGCCAGCAGCAAACTGGCCGTAAAGGCTGTTGACGGCGCTATCCTGAAAAATAACGATCCATAGCGCCACAAATAGCCCGGCACCGCTGGCAAGGCCGAGCAGCGTTGGGTCGGCTAAAGGATTACGAAATAGCCCCTGCATGGCAGCGCCGCTGCCCGCAAGCATGGCGCCTACGACAACCCCCAGCAGCAAGCGCGGTAAGCGCAGCTGCCACCAAACCTGTGTGCTGAGTGTATCGGCATTGCCGCTTAGCAGTGCCCATGGGGAGAGCCCTAACGCTCCCGACGCCGCGCCCCATGCCAAGGCAAGTAATAGCGCAAGCGTTAGACCGATAAGGACTCGTGGGGCGCGCCCCATCGGTTGCATCGTACGCTGACGATAAGCCGTTAAGCTGACCATTACGGCGCAGCCAGTGCAGTGGGCGAGGCGTTGAGCAGCGCTTCAACATCCTGGCGTAAGGCTAACAGCTGGTCGGGCGCCCGTGGCCCAAAGCCCAGCAGTGCCTGATCATCGATAACGATTAACCGCTGCGCTTGGCCTGCCGGAGTAAGAGCCATGCCGGGTAATTGCCATAAGGCTTCTGGGCCACCCATGGCGTCTAAACCGCGCGCTGACATAATGATCAGCTCAGGTGCCTCGCGCACCAACGCCTCGGCGCCAACACTGTGGTAGCCCTCCATCGCTGCAAAGGCGTTTTCCATCCCGACGGCTTCAAGTGCCGTATGCGCCGCGGTTTGGCTTCCGGCAGCGCGCGGCGTTAAGCCACTATGCTGGAGAATAAACATCGCCCGGGTTGAAGGTAAGGGGGGCAAATCGGCCAGGTATTCAAGCTTGTCAGTCAAGGTTTGCGCTAAAGCGTTGGCTTGTTCACGCCGGTCAGTGTAGCTACCCACCGCGCGAACCTTTTCAGCAATGGCCGCTAGCGTCGCGGGTGCGCTAACCACATCCAGCGTAACGCCGACAGCGTTCAGCTGTTCAAGCACTTCTTTAGGGCCGGCATGCTGATTGGCAAGGATACGGTCAGGCTGAACCGACAGTACGCTTTCGGCCGAGAGCTGGCGTAAATAACCCACAGAGGGCAGCGCTGTCAGGGTCTCAGGATAGAGAACCGTATCGTCACGGGCGACCAGGTTAATGTCAGCCTTCAAGGCTGAAAGCGTTTCAGCAATATCGCCGCCCAGCACAACCCAACGTTCGCTGGCGCTTGTTTCCAGGCTGAACAGCAGCGCAAACAAAACGCCGGGCAGCAGTCGAACAGGCTGCTTCATGCCACGGCCTCACGCTGATGCAGCTCATTCAATAACTGTCGCCAGGCGCTGGATTCGGGATTGCCCTCTCGGCGCTCGGCGTATATTTGCAGGACTAATGCGCCTTGTGCGTCAAACGCTTCAATGCTGGTGACGCCTCCATCACGATTGGGTTTAGACACTTGCCACACCTGATCAATGGCGGTGTCGTCCAAGTGCAGGGTAAAGCTATCGCCAAACAGATTCAGCCAACCCCGTGCGCGCTGGGGCGTAGGCAGCGTCCCCGTGCGGATTTGTACGCAGCCGGGGCTGGCGACAAACAGCATGAGCGGCAAGGCGTGTTGGCTTGCCTGATGGAGCAGGTTTTCCAGTATGTTAGCCGGTAGCGCCCGGGTGTAGTGGCCCTCCATCAGCTGGTTGGCCTCAATACGCTCCAGGCGATGGCGCTGCAGCAGAGCGAAGAATTGATGCACGTCCTGCATCGCTCCCCATTCGCTCGCAAGGTCGGGGGCGTTGGGAAGCGGGCGTTTAAGGCGTGGTGCACTCTGGGTGAACGCCGGAGTGTCCTGGGTGCCGAGTGCTGCTAACGCGTCCCAGGCGCTGGGAAGCGGTGTTTCTAGCGCAAAGCATTTGTGCACGGCGCAGCCATGCTGGTTAAATATTTGCAGGCTCCAGCGCCACTCCTCCGAGCCATCTTGTGAAGGCATGGCATCGCGAATCAAGCACACCCAGTGCCAGTGGGAATACAGCAAGCGAAGATCCAAACCGCAGGGGTCGAGCAGTAGTCCCGTTTGGGCTCCACCGCGCAGTTCAGGATAGTCCCCGGTTTGTTCAAGGACGGCCAGGCGCGAGCGGGTCAGCGATTTTACGCGGCCAAGCGTGGGCAGATAGCTTGCGATCTCACTGGGTGGCAGGGGCAGTGTCCATACATCACGCCCCAGGCGAGCCGCCTGTAACTCGCCTTCGCTAATAGCCAGACGCTCGGCAATGTCGATGGCGGGCAGGCGCGGCTGGGCCGCCCGCGCAGCATCAAAGGCTTCCAGAATAGCGATCTGTTGGGATTGCGTCATGAGCTCACCTCCATCGGGTGCATGGTGTGGCATTACCACTGCCAGTTGAGGGTGGCGAACAGGCTGCGCCCATCGCCTAAGCTGCCATCGGGGCGGTACCACACTTTATCGCCCAGGTTGGCCAGGCGTAGCGAGGTATCAATGGCGGGAGTGAGGCGCCAGGCCAGGTGTACATCGTGTAGCCCGTAGCCTGGCAAGCGCTCGTCATCGCCTTGTTTGTCGAAATTACGGGCAAACCGACCTTGCCAGCCCAAGCGAACATTACCGTTGTACAGTGCAATATCACTGCCTAAGGTCGCTTCCAGCGGTGTTTGATTGCCTAGCGGCGCGCTGGTGTCGCGGTCTTTGCCGGAGACCTCGGAAAGGCCTGCAAAACTGGTAAGGAAAGAAAAAGCGCTGGGCTGCCAGAAAACGCGGGCATCATAGCCCCACAGCTGGGCGCGCTGAACGTTCACGGCTTGAGTGGTGCCTGCCATAATATCGACCTGAGTGTCGATAAAGTCATTGGCACGGGTATCAAAGTAGCTGGCACGCACTTGCCAATCTCCCTGATGCCAAACCACGCCGCTCTCCCAGGTATGACTGGTTTCAGGGACAAGATCCGGGTTGGGTATCCAATAGTTGTCGGGCGTACAGAAGAACGGCCCGGCACAGAAACCCGCAAAGTGGCGTTCATTAGCATATAACTCAGAAAGGCTCGGGGCGCGGAAAGCCTCGGCGTATCCGGTAAATAGCATCAATGCGTCGTCGGGCCGCCAGGCAACGCGAAAACGTGGGGAAATCTGGTCATGTACGCTGTTGGCCTCGCCTTGGCCGGTGGCATCGTAACGGTCATAGCGGGCGCCTAGCCCAATGTCGAATGCTCCCGCGCCGCCCTCCGTCAGGTAACGGCCGGCGGTGAGCGTTGTATCCAGGTAGGCTGCTTGCGTATCAATGTTGGCATGTGGGAAACCATTCGCATCGCCTTCAGGACGTTGGCGGGCCTGCTCCAGTTCAGCACCAAATACCAGCGTTTGAGAAAGCCAGCCATGCTCCATTCGGTGATAGCCGTCGCTTTGCAGCCCCGCATGCTCCAGAGTGCGGCTGGCCCTTGGCTCATCAATATCTTGCTGGCTAAAGGTGAGTCGTGAGGTGATCTCGGTAGCCGCATCTGGCTGCCAGCGGTGGCCGAGCTGCACATTGTTGCTCTGAACGTCGCGGTCGCGCAGTGGGTTGCTGGCATCTGTAGAGCGCTGTTGCGGATTAGCGGGTTGGGTGGTGTGCTCGTCGTAATGTTGCCAGCTAACAAACACCCGCTGGTCGTCATCCGGCTGCCAGCCACCTTTTAGTAACAGGCTGTTGAGCGAGGCATCTTCATCGGCCATCTCGCCACCGGCGCGACGAATATCACCGGACTTGCTACGGCCTATGGATAGAAGACCATCGACGCGGCCACTTGATGTATCACGACGACCAAAAGCGGTAAGGCTGCCACGTAACTCGTCACTGGCGCTTGCGCCACCGACAGAAAGCCGTACACCGCTTTCCTCGTCGGGCGCAAGCAGGTCATCGGCATCTACGCTGTTAAAACTAACCACACCGCCCATCGCGTTACTACCGTAAAGGCTAGAGAGCGCTCCGCGAGCAATCTGGACATTTTGAATCAAGGCGGGATCAAGGAAAAAGTTACCGATATGACCCGTGGAAATATCTTGCCGAACACCATCCAGGCGGACCAGTACGCCCTCACGGCCAAAGCCACGCAGGCTCAGCGTTTGGCCGTTGCGGCGCCCTTGTCCTGCAACGTGTAGGCCAGGCTGACGGCTTAGTATGTCTTCCACTCGACTTGCGGTGGCCAACACAGCATCATCGCGCTCAATAATATCGATGATGAGTGGGGCACGGGAAAGATCCGTGGGCGCTCGTGTACCGGTGACAGTGACAGGATCAAAGGAGTGAGGCTCAATCTCTGGTTGCGCCAAGGCAGGTGCTACCAATAGAGGGCAAAACGTAAGATAAAGCGGGCAAAGCGAGTAAGCGCGTTTCATGGGCCAGACCATTCCAGCAAGAAGAAGGTAATAGGTGCTGGCTGGGTGCGTCGGCTACCTGGCTGGCATTAAGCTTGGGACGTACTAATAGCAAATGCTAAGGGGGCGTAACGGTCAGTTGTTAAGCCGTTAAAATAAGTTTTCCGCTTTTGGTAAAACGTAGCAGATAGCGCCGGTTTTCGTGATGAATCACCAACTGGCCTTCTGACCCCAGTAGCTCTCGACTTTCCACTTCACGTGGTGGCGGTGTTTTCTCCCGCGAAGTGCTTTTTTCCATGCTGTACATGAGATGAAATTCCCTATGCTAATGATAGTTATTATCGATAAGATATCAGCCTGCTTGCGTTAACTCAAGCATCGACTATGGGTTGGCTAAGGCCAAACCAGGGCAGGCAGAGATCAAAATGGGAATCGTGCGGAGTTACCCCGCTTTTTTGTTAACGTTGGCTTCTGCCAGTTTCCTTAAGCTTTAAATTGAAAATCAGTTGGTACGTGGTTAAACGTTTTATTGTAGAAATAGTATTAACCTGCGTTAAAACTTCACAGATACTTATTGTATGAAGGGGCTACAAACCACTTATCATCAGTTGGATGGCAACTGTCGACATCATCATCGCAACCCCAATATCGATTAGCCGCCAGGTAAGAGGGCGTGACAGCCAAGGCGCCAGCCAGGCAGCGCCTAGTGCCAAGGCAGTAAACCAGAGTGCTGAGCCACTGGCAGCCCCCATGGCATAGGCGCCGGGAATAGGTTGCTGAGCACCGAGTGAGCCGATCAGCAATACGGTATCAATATAAACATGCGGGTTGAGCAGCGTTACCGCAAGTGTCGCCAGTATGACCGCAGTAAGAGAGCGTGGCGGCGTACCGCCTGCCTCAAGTCCGTTAGGGCGCCAGGCACGGCGTAGTGCCTGACTTGCGTACCAAAGCAGAAATGCAGTCCCGCCCCAGCGAGCAATGGCTAATAGAAGGGGATTTTGAGCCAGCAGATTCGCCAAACCAAACACGCCTGCGGTCACCAGCACGGCATCGCAAACAATGCACAGCAGAGCGACCGGAATATGATGTTCGCGGCGCAGGCTTTGCGAAAGCACAAACGCATTTTGAGCGCCAATCGCCATGATTAACCCCATCCCAACCAGCAGGCCGTTGCTGTAACTCTGCCACATGCTCTCTTTCCTGTTATGAATATCGCTGGCCAGTGTGCAGAGATTACCTGTATAAGAAAAACGAATAATGCTGATGTCTCATTAGGAAAAGTGATTGCTGGATTACAAATTATTGGCGGCGTTGGCCGCCGTCATAGAGCAGGGTGGTTTTGAGCGAGGCGCGCAGGTGCTGGGGTTATCGCAGTCAGCTATCTCCCAGCGAATCAAGCTGCTTGAAGCGCGTATTGGTCAGCCCGTTCTGGTGCGTGCCACACCGCCTGCGCCCACCGAGGTAGGACGCCAACTGCTTAACCATGTGCAGCAGGTGCGCTTACTTGAACGCGACTTAAAGGGTCAGGTGCCGGTATTAAGCGAGGCCGTACCGGAACGCCTGCGCCTGGCGATTAACGCCGATAGCCTGGCGACGTGGTGGGCATCAGCGGTAGGGGATTTCTGTACCAACCAGAACGTGCTGCTGGAGCTGGTGGTGGAGGACCAAGAGGTAGGACTAAAGCGCATGCGCGCTGGTGAAGTAGCAGGATGTGTCTGTGCCGCCGAACGCCCGGTTGCGGGTGCCAATAGCGTAGCGTTAGGTGCCATGCCTTATCTTGCCGTGGCAAGCCCTGCCTTTATTCAGCGCTACTTGGCAAGCGGTATCACTGCCCAGGCGTTAGGCCGCGTACCCGCGATTGTGTTCGGAACCGATGATCAGCTACAGCATCGATTTTTGGCAGAACTTGGCGTAACGGGTGGGTTCGATTACCACCTGTGCCCCTCTTCCGAAGGCTTTGTACGGCTAATGGAGAGCGGTCTCGGTTGGGGGATGGTGCCAGAGCTTCAGGTACGTGATGAATTGACCAAAGGTACACTGGTGGAACTGATGCCGGGGCGCGCCATTAAGGTGCCCCTTTATTGGCACTATTGGCGCAGTGGAGGCCGCCTGCTAACCGGGTTAACGCACCACCTTTGCCGTGAAGCAAAAGAGGCGCTGGTGCCGATTTTATAATCACTAGCGCTGTCAAACGACTGTCATCATTTTTGGTTAGGATAGTTTCCTTTGATGACGGTGCTAACCCTATGCCCATTCCTGCGCTTGCTATTGAAGGTTTGCATAAATCGTTTGGTGATAAAAAAGCGCTGGATGGTATCGACCTTCACCTATCGAGCGGCAAAGTGCTGGCCCTGCTAGGCCCCTCCGGCTGTGGTAAAACGACATTACTGCGCTGTATCGCTGGGCTAACCGGCATCGATAGCGGGCATATTTCCCTGAATGGGCAGCTTGTGGCTCAGCCTCAGCGTCATTTGAGCCCCAACGATCGAAAGCTCGGCATGGTCTTTCAGGATTATGCACTCTGGCCGCATATGAGCGTGGCGCAAAACGTAGCGTTTCCTCTGGAAATGCAAGGCGTTAACCCCAAAGCGCGCGAAGAACAGGTAGCCTGGGCGCTGTCGCTGGTCGGCCTTGGCGACTATGCCGACCGCCAGCCGGGGTCGCTCTCCGGCGGGCAGCAGCAGCGCGTTGCGCTGGCACGCGCCATCGTGGCCAAGCCCAGGCTTTTGCTAATGGATGAGCCGCTCTCCAATCTGGATAAAGGGCTTCGCGACAATCTGGTACTGGAAATCCGAGCCCTAATTGAAGAGCTCGCCCTGACGGCCGTGTTTGTCACCCACGATCAGCACGAAGCCTTTGCTCTGGCCGATGAGGTGGCAGTGTTGCAAGAGGGGCGTTTGCAACAGGTGGCCTCCCCGGAAGCGCTTTATCAAGCGCCCGCTACCCCCTCGATTGCCGCGTTTATCGATGCCGGTGCGGTGCTTGATGGACACTTCGATGCAGATGGCTTTCATGTTGCTGGCCAAACGTTACGCGTCATGGCTCACCGTGATTACACCGGCCTGGCACGCCTTCTGCTACCTCGCCGGGCACTTACACTGACGTCGCCAACTCAGGCTGATGTGATTGCCAAGGTAAAAGGTCGGCTGTTTCAGGGCGACCACACCGCACTAACGCTGTCGCTTAATCAACATACCCATATAAAACTGCGCGTACATGGCACGCTGGTGCCACCGGAATCCGTTGGCCTGACGGTAGACGTCACATCACTACGCGCCTGGCTACCCACTGGCGAGGCGCTTTCCTGTTCCCCTCTGCATGCTGCGGAGCTTTGCTAACACATTTATCCCACTATAAGGAATGTCGCATGCTTTCTCGATTGCTTTCCCGCTCTGGGCTGGTGTCGCTTACGGGCGCCGCAATTTTTAGTCTGGGTAGTCAAGCTCATGCTCAGGCGTTGACGGTCTACTCGGCAGGGCCGAACTCGCTGATTGAACGTCTGGCGGCCGATTTTACCGAGCAAACCAATATCGATGTGAATGTGTTTCAAAGTACGACAGGCCAGGTAATGGCCCGGTTGGAAGCCGAGCGTGCCAATCCGTTGGCAGATGTCGTCATTTCTGCTTCTTGGGATAGCGCTACGTCGCTTTCGGAAGATGGTCTCTTGCACGCTTATCGATCTTCTAATGCGGCCACTGTGCCTGATTTCCTGCAGGCGGATGACTACGTCGCCCAGGGCGTTTCGGCGCTGTCGCTGGTCTGGAACCAAAATAGTGATACGCCGCCACCCAGCGACTGGTCTGATCTGGCTGACCCGGTTTACGCCGACCAGGTAACTATGCCTGATCCCGCTCAGTCGGGGGCCGCTTTTGAGCTGGTGGCCGGCCTTTTGACAGCGACGGGAGAAGACGCAACGTGGTCGCTGCTGGAAGCACTGATGGACAACGGTATGGTGGTGCCCGGGCCTAATGCTCGCGCGCTGAACCCCGTATTGCAGGGCGCCAAGTCTGTTGTGTTTGGCGCCGTCGACTATATTGCGCTTACCCAACAGGAAAGCGGCGAGGCGATTGAGGTCATTTTCCCCGAAAGTGGTACGGTTATCGCGCCGCGCCCGATGATGATTCTCGAATCCAGCGCTATGCAACATGAGGCCGAGCAGTTCATCGATTACGTGCTCTCTGATCAAGGCCAGCAGCGGGTTGCTGAAAGCTACCTGATGCCAGCACGTAGTGATATCGAAGCACAGCGCCCGACGCTGAATGAACTGACGCTGATTGATATCGATAGCGAAGCAATGAACGAGCAGCGTGACGTCATTCTGGAACGCTTTCGTGAGCTGACGGGCGGGTGATGAAATCGATCAAAGCCCTCAACCTGCCTCGTTTGGACGGGGCAGGTATCGTGCTGTTGCTCACGGTGCTGATACTGCTTTTATTAGTGGGCTTGCCGCTACTGTATATCGTTTTGCAGGCCATCTTTCCGCTATGGTCGCGCGGTGATCTCTCTGGTGCTTTTACACTGTTCGTGCCAACGCTTGTCGACCCTGCACTGCTTAAACTGCTGGGCAATACGCTGCGTCTGGGCCTTGCCGTGGTCTTGGTCTGTGCCGTGTTGGCCATACCGCTTGGCGCGCTGCGGGCGCTTACCCGTGTGCCGGGCGGCGCTATTTGGGATCTGATTTTTCTGATTCCGTTTATGATTCCGCCGTATATCGCAGCGCTTTCCTGGATGTTGACGCTTCAGCCGCGCGGCTATGCGCAGCAGTTAATGGGTATCGACGCGAGCCATTTTCTGTTCTCTTTCTACGGCATTGTGTTCGTGATGGTGCTGAACGTCTTTCCCGTGGTCTATTTTGCCGTTTCGCGCACCATGATGAGCGTGGGCGGGCGTTACGCGTCGGCTGCCCGCGTTTGTGGCGCGGGCAAATGGCAGGCGCTTTGGCGCGTCACTCTGCCACTCTCGACGCCCGGTATTGCGGCCAGCCTACTGCTGGTTTTTGCACTCACGATTGAGGAGTTCGGCACGCCAGCCACGCTGGGCGCTCAGGCGGGCTATCACGTTTTAGTGACCGGGATTCATCAGCGCTTTTCCGACTGGCCAATCGATATCCCCGGTGCCGCCGTGCTGTCACTGTTGCTTGTGATGCTGGCGATGGCCGCCTTCTACGTCCAGCACTGGCTGGTAACGCGGCGTTCGTTTATCAGCCAGACCGGCAAGCCAGCGACGGGGGAGCGCGCCGAGCTTGGAAAATGGAAGTGGCCGACCTTAGTGCTTTTTACAGCCGTGGCGTTTATCTCGGTTGCCGTTCCCCTGCTGGCCGTATTGGCGACAGCGCTGACGGGAACGCTGTCGGGCGGACTTACGCTGGATAACCTGTCGCTACGCCACTTCGAGGCGCTGTTTGCCAATCGTGGCGGTGCCATGCAGGCATTGGGGACAAGTTTGAGCCTGGCCGTTGGCGCCGCTTTGCTCACAGGCGTATTGGGAGCCCTGGTTGGCTATATGGTGGTGCGCGCTCAAGTACGTGGCAAAGGGCTGCTCGATTTACTGTCGTTGCTGCCCAACACCCTGCCTGGGGTCGTTGTCGCAGTAGGTTTGATTCTGGCGTGGAACCAGAGCCATTGGCCCATTCAGGTGTACAACACCGGGGCGATGCTGCTGCTGGCGTATGCGTGTCTGCTGCTTCCTTACCCTGTGCGCTATGCCAGTGCGACTTTCCGGCAGATGGGGGAGAGCCTGGAAGCGGCTGCCAGAGTGTGTGGTGCCGGGTTTGTCACGACGTTTCGGCGTATCTTGCTGCCGGCGCTGGCGCCGAGTCTTCTGGTATCCATGCTGCTGGTGTTTGCCATCGCTTCTAGAGAGCTGGTGGCATCACTGATGGTGGCGCCGGCAGGCATGAGCACCGTATCGACATTCGTATTTGGACAATTCGAGCAGGGCTCACCGGGAGTGGGAATGGCGATGAGCGCCGTGGCGATTTTTACCACCACGGCACTATTGGTCGGGCTAACGGCCTTCAGCCGCAAACGGTTGCCCATCGCCAGCTAGATACGCCTTTAAAAAACGGCGCGCACAGCAAGGTACAGCACTGAAGGGGCAAGCAGTGCGCCCAGCCCGGTATAGAAAGTGGCCGTCATGGCACCATAAGGCACCAGTTTCGGGTCGGTGGCAGCAAGGCCTGCCGCCACGCCACTAGTGGTGCCCATCAAGCCACCGAAGATCATCGCAGAGCGCGGGTTGTCCAGACCGATATGGCGGGCAGCGATGGGGGTCAGCACCATCACCAGAATCGATTTGAAAAGGCCTGCTGCAATCGAAAGCGCAATAATGTCGGAAGAGGCGCCAATGGAGGCGCCGGCAATGGGGCCAACAATGTAGGTGACGGTACCGGCACCAATGGTGGTGAGCGAGACCGGGTCCCGATAGCCAAATGCGTAAGCCACGGCCACACCCGCCACGAAGGACACAATGACGCCCAAAAACAGCGCGATGATACCGCTGATTCCCGCTGCACGAATTTCCTGAAAGCGCACCCCGTAAGCTGTGGCGATGATGGCCAGGTCGCGCAGCATCCCGCCACCCATTAGCCCAAGCCCTGCAAACAGGCTGATATCGGCAAGCCCACGGCTACCGCCGGTATGAACGCCGCCAAAATAAGCGAGCGCGAGGCCCACCATAATCGCAATGGCTGAGCCGTGAACGCGGCCCTTGGTCAGCTTGTCGCTGACCAGATAAGAGATATACATTGCACCGCCTACCAGCGCAAAGGCGGCGATTAGGTGCTGTTTTTCGAGCTGAGTGACGAACGATTCAATCATAACGATAGCCTCAGGTTAGCGGGCCGTGCGCGTGCGCGCAGACGCCGGAGAAGATGAAGAGGTTTTGACCCGAGACTTACTGGCCTTACTGGCGCTTGAAGCAGACGCAACCGCTGTCGTGGATGAGGATTTCGGATGACCGAGACGAGTGAGGAAGGGCACCAATGCAAAGCTTGCGGCAACGGCCACCAGGCTTGCCAGGAGCGCGATCATCCCACCATCAAAGGCAGCGGCAACATCTTGACTCGCCGCCATGGCCACCACAATGGGGATATACATGCCGTTCCAGAAGGTGATGCCGCTTTCGGTACCGCTGGGCATTTTTCCCTTGTCCATCAGGTAGCCGCCCAGAAAAATCAGCATCAGCATGGCAATGCCGACGCCGCCTACGTTGGAATTGACGCCCAGCAGCATGCCCAGCACATCACCTGCCCATAGGCCAACCAACATACACCCTGCGAGCAGGGCAACTCCGTAAATCACCATGGCAATCTTCCTGTTTTATCGTTGTTGTATGGAGCTATCTTTAACCGCAGTCAGGGCTTAGCCCTTCCCCTGCGGCGCGGGATCCAGCATCAAGCGTTAGCGGCGGTGTGCTCCTTTTTAAAGGTGTCAGCGTAGGTGTCACGCAACTGATTCTTCTGCACTTTGCCCATAACGTTGCGAGGGAGCGCATCGGCAAAGAAAACCCGCTTGGGCTGTTTGTAGCGTGCTACCTGGTCCTTCAGCGCGGCCAGTACCAGTGCTTCGCTAACGGCGTCTGAAGCACTGGGGACCACCACGGCGACGACCCCTTCGCCCAGGTCGCTATGAGGCACACCAATAACGGCCGACTCCATTACGCCGGGCAGGTCATCAATCAACTGCTCAATCTCTTTCGGGTAGACGTTGTAGCCGCCGGAGATCACCAGGTCCTTATCGCGGCCCACGATATTCAGGTAGCCTTGGTCATCCATCAGGCCTAAATCGCCGGTAATGAAAAAGCCGTCATCACGAAACTCCGCCTTGGTCTTTTCGGGCATGCGCCAATAGCCCTGAAAAATGTTAGGCCCGCGTAGCTCAACCATGCCGGTTTCCCCTTGGGCAAGTGCGGCGCCACTTTCACGGTCGGCAATCCGTACTTCTACGCCTGGCAAGGGCTTGCCCACGGTGCCGGGCCGACGCTTGCCATTGTAGGGGTTGGAGGTGTTCATGTTGGTTTCGGTCATGCCGTAACGCTCAAGAATGGCGTGGCCGGTACGTGCTTCAAACGCTTCATGGGTTTCCGCCAGCAGCGGCGCCGAGCCCGAAATAAACAGGCGCATATTGGCAACGACATCGCGGTTTAAACGCGGCGAAGCGAGCAGGCGGGTATAGAAAGTGGGTACGCCCATTAGCACGCTGGCATGGGGCATCAGGTCAAGCAGCTCATCCACGTCCAACTTGGGTAGGAACGTCATTGACGCGCCGTTAATTAGCGTAATGTTGCACGCTACAAAAAGCCCATGGGTATGGAAAATCGGTAGGGCATGAATCAGGTGATCGTGCTCGGAATAGTGCCACGCCTCGCTCAACGCCTGGCTGTTGGAGGCCAGATTCTGGTGGCTTAGCATGGCGCCCTTGGAGCGCCCGGTGGTACCCGAGGTGTACAGGATGGCCGCCAGGTCGTCGGCCGATACCTCACACACCTGCTCGGTTTCGGAGGCCTTGTCGACCTTCTCCATCAGGCTGCCGTCGGCGTTGGTGCCCAGGCTTTCTACATGGGCAACGCCGCTGGCGATAGCGCGGGCATGTTGCAGCACCTCTGGGCGGCAAACATAAACGTGTGGCTCGGCATCTTCCAGAAAGTAGGCGATTTCGCTGTCGGTATAGGCGGTATTCAGTGGCAAATACACCGCGCCGACCTGAAGGCAGGCAAGATACAGCATCACGATCTCAGGGCTTTTGTCGACCTGTACGGCCACTCGGTCGCCCGGTGAAACGCCCAGCTCAATCAGGGTACTGGCCATTCTTCGACTGGTAGCGAGAACATCGCTGTACCGGTAGCGCTTGCCGTTGAGCGTATCCATCAGCACCTTATTGGGCTGACGTTCAAAATGCGGATAGAACTTGAGATAAAGATTGTGGTTCATGAAAGGGTCCTTTTTATTATCCAAAGCGCTCGCTGTTAGGCGTTCGCTTCACTGTTGAAATACTGGCCTGCCTGATTGGCTAAACGGCGAATGTCATTGGCACATACCACGCTATGGTTGCGAGTATAGGCTTCGTGGTTTTGCTCAATACGCTCCAACTGATAGAGGTAGTTAACCATCAGGCCGTGGGCCTGTTGCAGACCTTTGGATGAGGTGTCACCCAGCCAATTCAGCCGATGAAGGCTGGCACCATTGCCTAAATGAAAACGCGCGACCGGATTGAGCGGTTGGCCACTACGGTGCTTGGCCTCGGTTAAGTAATAGGCGGCCAGGCGCATGAACTCTTTATGCGCGGCGGCGGGCAGCTCGGTTGCTTCATGGTCCTGTAAAAAGGTGCCTAGCGTCTCTGGCAGTACCAGTGACTGCGAGGCACGCTGCTCGGCGAGCCAGTCGGCGAAACCGGGTACCGGCGAAAGCGTGACAAAGTTCTTCAACTGCGGCAGCTCGCGGCTAAGCTCCTGTACGACTTGCTTGATCAAAAAGTTGCCGAACGACACCCCTTTAAGTCCTGCCTGACAGTTGCTGATGCTGTAGAACACCGCAGTGTCGGCTACCTCCAGCGGCACTTCTTCGCCATGTTCCAAAATACGCTGAACGTTGTCGGGGATACCTTTACAAAGCGCCACTTCCACAAAAATAAGCGGCTCGTCGCCGGTGGCCGGGTGGAAAAAGGCGTAACAGCGGCGATCATCTGGATCAAGGCGGCGGCGCAGGTCGCGCCAGTCGCTGATGGCATGCACCGCCTCGTATTGAATGAGCTTTTCCAACACGGCGGCGGGCGTATTCCAGTCGATGCTTTCCAGCACCAGAAACCCCCGGTTAAACCAGGAATTAAACAGATGCGAGAAGTCGCTGTTGAGCGCGGCAAGCTCTGGCGTATGGCGCAATTGCTTGAGCAAGTCGGCACGCATCTTGACCAGCTCGAAGGTGCCGCCTGGGCAAAGGTTCAAACGGCGCAATAAATCCTGACGACGCGGTTCACAAGCGTTAAACAGTTGTTCCAGCGCGGCGTTATCCTCCGACGCACAGTACGCTTTGTAGGCGCTATGGATGGCGCTAGGCTCAGCGGAATAGTCGCTGGCCAGCAGCGAAAAGAACGCCAGTCTCTCTTCAGGCGCCAACTGCTGATAATGAGTGAGCGCACGCTGGGCGGTCATTATCTGGGAGGCTTCACCGCCACGCTCCATCAGCGTTGCACAGGCTGATGAGAGAGCTTGCAAGTGCGCACCACTGCTTTGTGCGGTGTTAGACGCGTTACCCAAGAGACGTGTACGCGTACTGATATTGGAGAGTAGCCCTTGAAGAAACGTCATGTTCACATTCATGCACATCGACCTCTGGATGGGCGGTCCCTTGGCAGGGCACGCTTGACGGCGTAGAGAAATTTATTAGGCGCCTTGTTATATATAACAAATAGAGGTTTAAAATATTTAGGTCAAGCGTGGCAGGGGTAGACATAAGGTGAAGGCTTGGAGAAAAGCGCGTGAGAATAGCGGGTTAGCCAGCAAAAAAGGACAGGCAGAGAAGCCTAATAAAGGGCTGCTGTACGAGTGAATACTGGTGAAGGAGAAGCGTTGTATCACCCGTGCAGCAGCATAAAAAGCAGACGCGTGTTAACGGGTTGAGACGTTATTCAGGGTCGCGGTCAACATTAAGCGGCGACCATGCCTGGCGCACGGGCATGATTTCCAAGCGATTAATATTAATATGCGCGGGCAGTGTGGCGAGATAGTAGAGCTGCTCGGCAATGTCTTCGGCCTGAAGCGGCGTAGTACCGCGATACAGTGCATCGGAGGCTTCCTGATTGCCTTTCGTGCGTACCAGGGTGAATTCGGTTTCCGCCAGGCCCGGGGCAAGGTCGGTAACCCGTACGCCAGTGCCTAATAAATCGCAGCGCAAGTTGTAGCTAAACTGTTGAACAAACGCTTTGGAGGCGCCGTATACATGGCCGCCAGGGTAAGGCCACTGGCCTGCCACAGAACCAAGATTCAAGATGCTGGCACCTTTACCATGCGCCAGTAGCAGTGGCATCGCGGCGTGAGTGACGTTGACCAGCCCGGTGATGTTGGTATCAATCATGGTATGCCAGTCGTTGAGGTCGACCTGCTGCGCAGGCTCGGGCGCCAGTGCCAAGCCTGCATTATTGATCAAGCAGGTGAGCGGCAAAAAGCGCTCAGGTAAATTGCTGATAGCGTTGGTGACCGCGTCGCTATCGCGTACATCAAGTGTCAGGGTTAATACCGGCACCTGTTGTGAAAGCTCGCTCTCAAGCGCTTTCAAGCGCTCTTCCCGGCGGCCAGTCAAAATCAATGACCAGCCTGCTTTTGCAAAACGCTGGGCGGCGGCCTTACCAAAGCCGGACGTTGCACCGGTAATTAAAACGCTGGGCATTGCGAAGACTCCTTTATTGGGCGGACACAATAGATTCAGCCCTAATGTAGCCTGTTTTGCTTGGCTTCTTGAAGGCTTAATGGTGGCCTGATGGCTATTTTGCTCTGTATCTTCGCGTCAGATAAGGGCGCTGTCAGCGGCTCAACGTCGTTGGCATGTGCACGTGCCGAGCGCATTATTTTGCTCGTTGCTGGGTTTTAGCTGACAATGCCAACCAACACGATGGTTACGTTTGGGGACATTGCATGCAGGCAAACGGTTTTTTTGACAGGGTGGGGGAAACCATCGGCGATGTAATTCGTACAGTGGTTGAGTTCCTATTGGCTATTTTTACCAACTTCTTCGGTGCCCTTGAAGAGTTTGTCGATGGGCTCAGTCGTTCGCTGGGGATCAACGCGTCATTTTTTAGCCTTCTGGTGTTAATCATAGGGCTTTATCTATTGTGGGGTGGTGTGCAAGCGCTGTTACGCGGATCGCTGTTTGGCGCCATTGTACGGATTTTACTGGCGCTATTTATTCTTTCTTGGCTCATTATGTGATTAGCGTCATCATAATGATGATGCAAGTAAGCTTGCTAAGTATCTGTATTGATGGCGTTAATCAGTCCGCCCGATAATGTTTTGAAACGCATTCATAACGCTATGACCATTTATCATTTGCCTATTTGGTGCAATTTGCCATCATTTCGCACTTCTTTAGTGCAATGAGAGCGAGATGAAAACGTATCTTGGCAAAATGCGGGGCGAACGTATTCAGCGCAATCGGGTAGGTTGGCAGGATGCTGTATGGTCATGGGTGGGCGCATTTACCGGTATGGCGGTGATTTGCTGGTTAAGCTCGGCATGGCTTTCCCAGCAGCTGCTGATTGTGGGTTCGTTTGGGGCAACGTCGGTACTGATCTATGCCGCACCGGAAAGCCCGTTTGCGCAGCCCAGCCATGTGCTGTTTGGCAGTGTCCTGTCAGCGTGTATTGGGGTGGGCTGTTACCAGCTCTTGGGCGCAACGCCTCTTTCCATGGCGCTTTCGGTATCGCTTTCCATTCTGATTATGCAATTAACCCATACGGTGCATCCGCCCGGCGCTGCGGCGGCGCTTATTGCGGTAGGTGGCGGTGCCAGTGTGCATAATCTGGGCTGGTGGTACCCGCTGCTCCCTATTGGTATGGGCAGCGTGGTGATGCTGGCGATCGCAATTTTGGTTAATAACCTGGCACGCCATCGCCGCTATCCGCGCTATTGGTAGTGTCCGTACGATTGATAGTGCAACTAAAGGCGGTTTAACTGCTGCTCCAACGCGAAAATATGCGCATCATCGACGTTTAAATGCCGCAGTGCCTGGGCCAGGTTAACCAGGTAGTCACGGTTGGGGCCGCTAGGGCCAGACGCGTGAGCAATCTGGCGGGCCATATCATCAAGCGGCGCTGGGCCTAGAAAGGCGGGATTATCGTCGGTTGCCAAATACACCAGCCCTTGCGTTTGATCACCCTCGTTAGTGCTTGAATCGTTATCTGTAAAATTGTCCGTAAAAAACAGGGGCGTTAACTCGCGCAAGTAGCCATTTTTCTCACGATGATCCAACGGTGCTAATGTCTCGGGAGTAATGCGGTAGGCCATGCCGTGGCAAATAGCCCCTGGGACAGGCGTGAGGGTGACAACGCGACCAGGCGCTTCCAGCGTGCCACGGTGATCATGCGAACCCTGCCAGAAGCGGCGCTCCCAACCGGTAATATAAGCACTGCGTTTTTCCAGGAAGGGAAAATCCGCTTTCCAGATCAGCGATCCGTACCCGAAAATCCAGATTTCCGCATCTGCATCGAAGCAGTGGCGCTGCTGGTTGATGGCAGTAGTATCGATCAACATGGGCCCAACAAACTCTACATGGTTATAAAAAATGTCGTTTAAAATGCCATGGTAACATGATCGGGCACTCTCCCCTGGAGCACTCATGCGCGCTATTTTTCTGGTCGATAATGGCTCATTACGCCCGGCCGCCACCCGCAATTTACGCCGTGTAGCGGCTCTGCTCAGCCAACAGGCAGGTGAGACGGTGCACGCCGCGTCACTGCTTCACTCCCATAAAATCCCGGCTGATGAACTGGAGGGTATTCCCGCACTTACCCTTGGGCCAGCTGCCGAGTGCAGCGCTGAGCAAGGGGCTACAGAGATCATCGTTTTGCCGTTCTTTTTTGGGCCAAGCAAGGCCTTGACCGGCTATCTACCCGAACGTATGGCGACCCTACAAGCGCGCTTTCCTAACGTGAGTGTGCGAGTTGCCCAGCCGTTGGTGGACGAACGGGGGGATAACGATCTGCGGCTGGCCAGGCTGTTGGCTGACAACGTACGCGAGCATCTTAATGGCACGCCCCCCCGGATTGCGCTTGTCGACCACGGCAGCCCTATCCCTGAAGTGACTGCCGTGCGCAATCGGCTGGCTGGGCAGTTGAGTGTGCTGTTAGCGGATGAGGTTGCCTGCGTGGCCGCGGCGTCCATGGAACGGCGTGAGGGTGAGGCGTATCGCTTTAACGAGCCGTTGTTGGAAAACCTGCTGGATAACCCCGATTTTCACGATAGGCCGGTCGTTCTGGCGATGCTGTTTCTCTCGCCGGGCAGGCATGCTGGGGAAGAGGGTGATATTGCCGAGATTTGCCAGGACGCTCAGCAGCGTCACCCTACGCTTAGTGTTGCGACCACAAGGCTGGTCGGTGAACATTCCGGTATTGTCGAAATTTTGCACTCTCGGCTATGCCAAGCGCTTGATGGGCAACGCTTTCTGCTGGAACTACCCGCGCCCGATAACACGCTGCGTTAGGCGAAGGGTGTAACGTTGCCCAAGAGCGCGTAGAATCGCGAGCCTTTGTACGCGCAATTACTCCGCTAACCAGGGTCACCATCTTGATCGCAACCGCCAATATCACCATGCAGTTCGGGGCCAAGCCTCTGTTCGAGAACGTCTCCGTCAAATTCAACAACGGCAATCGCTACGGGCTGATTGGCGCTAACGGTTGCGGCAAGTCGACCTTTATGAAGATTCTGGGTGGCGAGCTTGAGCCAACCTCCGGCCAGGTCATGCTGGATAACAGCACGCGGTTGGGCAAGCTGCGCCAGGACCAGTTCGCCTATGAGAATGAGCGGGTCATCGACACTGTGATCATGGGCAATACCGAGCTTTGGAAGGTTGCAGCGGAACGCGAACGCATCTACAGCCTGCCGGAAATGAGCGAAGAAGACGGTATGGCCGTGGCCGACCTGGAAGTACGCTTCGCTGAGCTGGATGGCTACACTGCCGAATCCCGTGCCGGTGAGCTGCTTCTGGGCTTGGGGATTCCCATTGAGCAGCATACCGGCCCAATGAGTGAAGTGGCTCCCGGTTGGAAGCTGCGCGTGCTGCTTGCCCAGGCACTCTTTTCAGACCCTGATGTATTGCTGCTCGACGAGCCTACCAACCACCTGGATATCAACACGATCCGTTGGCTGGAAGATATTCTGACGGCGCGTAACAGCACCATGATTATCATCTCTCACGACCGCCACTTCCTGAACAGCGTATGTACGCATATGGCGGACCTGGATTATGGTGAGATCACTCTGTTCCCGGGTAACTATGACGACTACATGACGGCAGCAACTGCCGCGCGTGAGCGTCAGCACTCGGATAACGCCAAGAAAAAAGCCCAGATTGCTGAGCTTCAACAGTTTGTTAGCCGCTTTTCGGCGAACGCCTCGAAAGCCAAGCAGGCCACCTCGCGGGCGCGCCAGATCGATAAAATCAAGCTCGAAGACATCAAGCCTTCCAGCCGGGTAAGTCCGTTTATCCGCTTTGACCAGAACAAGAAGATTCACCGTAATGCGGTCAATGTTGACGCGATTACCAAAGGCTACGATGACGGTGCGCCGCTGTTTGAGCGCTTCTCCATGACCGTCGAAGCCGGTGAGCGTATTGCGATCATCGGCCCCAACGGTATAGGCAAAACGACCCTGCTGAAAACCCTGGCAGGTGATCTGCGCCCCGATAAAGGCGAAGTGAAGTGGACCGATGCGGCCGAAGTAGGCGTCTTTGCCCAGGATCATGCCGACGACTTTGCCGTCGATATGACACTCTTCGAGTGGATGGGACAGTGGACCCAGGGTGGCGAGCAGGTCGTACGCGGCGCGCTGGGGCGCATGCTGTTCTCAAGCGACGATATTGGAAAGTCCATCAAGGTCATTTCCGGTGGTGAGCAGGGGCGCATGCTGTTTGGCAAGTTAACCCTGACCAACCCCAATGTACTGCTGATGGATGAGCCGACCAACCACCTGGATATGGAGTCCATTGAGGCGCTAAACCTGGCGCTGGAAAACTATCCTGGTACGCTGATGTTTGTCAGCCACGACCGCGAGTTCGTGTCGTCGCTCGCCACACGTATTATCGATATGCAGCCCGACGGCATTGTCGACTTCAGCGGCAGCTATGACGATTACCTGCGCAGCCAGGGCGTGGTGTAAACAGCGCACTCATCAACGGCTAAGGTATTGAGCGTGAACTCATCAGCCGATAATGGTGGCGTAGGTCGCTTCCGTTACCGGCTGGTGGTGGATATCCAATACATCCGCGTTTAAAAGGCTGCCTACTTCTTTGGCAAGCTCCACATACACGTGCATCTGCTGATTACGGCGTTTGTGCAGCGGTGGTTTAACGATCAAGCTGATACCCCGAACCGCTTCAGTGCCTTGCTCATCCCGGTACAAGTCGGGCAGCTCACCCGGCAAAAAAGCATTCGTGACGGTGATGGGGTTGGCAGGCTGTTGGCCACTAATCAAAAACACGTGCTTGAGCGAATCGTACTGGGCATTATGGCTTTTCAGCCACTCGGCCAAACGCTGGTCAGTACTCTCTCCCGGCTGATTAAAAAGAATAAACAGCGAATGCTGTTTAAACGTTTGGGCGGGCTTAGCTGCTGCTTCTGGCTCAACGATAGGTTCAGGCGTTGGCGGGGTTGCGGCGGCTTTAGCCGCTATTTTGCGTGCGATAGCGCGGGCGCGCCGACGCTTATGCCAAGGCACCACAATGTAGATAAAAATAGCGGTAGCAATGCCAGCCAGTAGCAATGAGGCCACAGAAAGTAGTAATACAGTGGTGTTATTATTATCCATCGGCATTCAAACCTGTTTAAAAAGCAGCGGTAGTTATGACGTTTAAGTGAACTGGTAACCAGAATTTGTATATTAACAGCGTTCTAGCACTAAGATATATGCAAAAAGCACCACACAAGTGGTGCTTTTTGCTGTTATGAACACGCAATTTACGTCGGCATATTAACCAATACGATCATAACCGTTATCCATAAATGGGTAATCGGTATAGCCTTTCTCGTCGCCACCGTAGAAGGTGGCGTGATCAGGCTCATTCAATGGTGAGTTCTTATAAAAACGCTCAGCCAGGTCGGGATTGGCGATATACGGACGGCCAAAGGCGGCGGCTTCCGCATTACCTGAATCGAGCAGGGCCTCGGCACGTTCGGCGTTATAGTTACCGCAGTAGATCAGGCTGCCGCTAAAGCGCTCACGCATCTGCTCGCGAAAACCGTCAGGGAACTGAATGTCGCCACCGGCCCAGTTAGGCTCGTTAAGATGCAAATAGGCAAGGCCACGCTTGGAAAGCTGATCCGCCATATAGAGCGCCATCGCTTCAGGCTCGTCGTCGGTTAATCCAAACAGCTCGATAAACGGCGTCATACGAATGCCAACTCGGTCAGCGCCAAATACGCCAACAACGGCATCGACCACTTCCAGCGGGAAGCGCGCACGGTTTTCCAGCGAGCCACCGTATTGGTCGGTACGCTGGTTAGTGCCGGTGGCCAGGAACTGATTCAGCAAATACGCATTGGCCGCGTGCACTTCGATCATGTCGAAACCCGCACGCTTGGCACGCACCGCCGCTTGGCGGTAGTCATCCACAATGCCGGGGATCTCGTCGGTTTCCAGCGCGCGCGGTGTGCTGGTGGGGTGCTGGCCTGCGCTACCGTCTTCAAACTCAACAAAACACTGGGCGCCTTCACCTTTAAGCGCACTGGGCGCGACCGGCTGTTCGCCATTGGGTTGCACCATCTCGTGGGAAACACGCCCAACGTGCCAAAGTTGCAGAGCAATTCGGCCACCTTTGGCATGCACCGTGTTGACGACCTCCTTCCAGCCCGCTTCCTGCTCATCGGTCCAAATGCCTGGGGTGTAGACGTAACCACGGGCAGTGGGAGAGATATTGGTTGCTTCACTAATAATCAGGCCTGAACCAGCCCGCTGCCCATAGTAGGCTTGCTGCAGTTTGCCAGGCACGCTATCCGGTGTGCGTGCGCGAGTGAGCGGCGCCATGATGACGCGGTTAGGAATCGACAGACTACCGAGTTGGGCCGGGGTAAAAAGTGCTTCAAATGCCATTCAGCTAACTCCTGTTGCGTGCACTGCTTCAAAGTGATGACAGAATAGACCAGTTTACTAGTAAGCGCCAACCACTCTTCTGTGTGGTTTGTTATGAGGCCACCAGGCACAAAACAAAACCCCACCTTGATAAAGATGGGGTTTGAATGACTCATTGATGGCGCAGTCGATTAACAGCGTGGCGGACTAATGAAGTGTCTGAGTAGTGATGTACTCAATCTCGTTGCCAAGGCCAGCGCCGCTTAGGAGGCATGACGATTAGCTGAAGGGCATTGTTGAGCGGGAGCATAATCGCGGCTAACTGCCGGTGGCAGATAGCGCTACTGAGTACACCAGGGCACTGTTTCAGCAGTAGCTCGCACTGTTGGGCGGCGAGAAAAATTTGCTCAACTACCTGAGGGGAAAATAGCGGTTTGGCCTCTTTGCAGCAGCGGTTAAGTTCTCCGGCCAGCATCGAAAGCATCCCTGTATCCAGCCAGCAGGGCAGCGGGTCGTTTAGGCGGCCTGCAATTGAGTGTTGAATCGCCTCGAACGAGGTTCGTAAGAACCCAAGAGTTTGGCGAAGCTGTCGCTGCTCACTGGTCATGTCATTTGCCTGCACTTCGTCAACAAGTCGTCGATAAGAGAAAGAGAGTGTTTCTCATTTTCATCTATCGAGACGATAGCGCCAGTTAATGGAGGTGTCAATAAATGGTATGCGCCTTAATGTACTCACGCCGGAACGGTCAATTTACTGACTCAACAAATATGCCCCCTGGGCAAAATAGAAAATGCCAATACCGGTCACAATCCAGCGTGTCCATGTACGGAAGTTGGCATCGGTAAGGCGATGTAACACATGTGTCCCTACTTGAGTGCCCAGGATAGCCAACGGCGCAGCCAGCAATACCATGCCCCAATCCCCAGCGCCCAGTGCCAACGCAGCACTCAGGTAGAAGAGAATCTTAATACTATGGGCGACCACCTGAATCATTGCTTTAGTGGCCACCACTTCACGACGGTCCATTCGAGAGCGTACAAAGAAGATATCGATCAGTGGTCCGGACACCCCAGCGGCAATGGTTAACCCACCCGATGCCATGCCGCAAAGCAGTGCGTGGCTCGTTCGGTTGGCGTTGAGATGGAACCAACGTTTGGGCATCCACACCAGAATGGGCATCAAGCCAATTAACAGTGACACCGTGGCGGCATTAGCACTATAGCCGAGCAGCATCAGTAGCCCGGCGGCGCTTATTACGCCTAGCGTCATAAACGCGACCGTTCGCCAGACAATAAACCGCCGCGATAACCATGCCCGCGACCCGTTAGCGGTCAGTTGAATGGCCCCATGCACGGCCATGGCACTGGCCGCCGGGAACGCGAGCAGCAGAAACCACATCAGTACCAGCCCGCCCGCCATGCCGAAGATACCCGATAACATCGAGGTAAAAAAAACTACAAAAACAAAGAACGAACCGATTAGTAGGGACATAATAAAACTTCTTAGCTACGGCAAAAGGGCCAGACTTGATAAAAGCGGCGGCATTGAAACTCGGCTTCACAGGCATTGAGCTGGGATTGATAACGGTTTGTGCGAGTGACGATTTGCCGTGCTGCGTTGATTACCTGAGGCTTATTTCGGTACGTGCCACGTCGATACCCGCCTGCGCCCTCGTGGTAGGCGTAATAGAGATGCTCAGGATTGGTTAATGAAATGCCAGCTTGTTGCTGAGATCGGTGGTTGTACCAGCCGATGAAGTCGGTGGCGTGCTTCATGCTGGTGCGGCGCGCAAACAAGCTACCTGCCTGCTCCCGGTACTCTCCCCATACCGGGTCTTGCGCTTGGGCATAACCTTTTGCCGAAGAGGGGCGGGGGCCGGGGATAAAGCCCAGGTAATACTTGCGGTCAGGACGAATGTGGCTTTTAAAGGAAGACTCCTGCTGAATAAACGCCATTTGTGTCGCAATGGGTGTTCCCCACTTCTCCTGAGAGTCGCGCGCGTAGTCGTACCAGGTGGGCTGTTCGCGGAAAATTTCGCAAATATTACTCTGGTCTTGTGGTGGGTTGGGGGCAAAGGTCGCACAGCCAGAGAGCAGCAGAACGATGCCTACCAGTCCCCAGGTGCGTAATATTATGCACCAAGATAAAGTCGCAGCGGAAAAACTATCAACAGGGCGCAGCATGATGAGTTCCTTGTGGATAATATTGTCGTCACTGACTTTTTTATGATTATTAATATCAGGCTTTTATAAGCGGCTAGGGTAACAGGTTTTCCAGACAGCGGCGCAGCCGCTGCGCCTCGCGGGCCAGCGTTTCACCTGAAAGCATACCCACTCCCATTACCAAGCCAGCGCGTGAATCATTCGCGGCGCATACCGGACTTAAAGGACGCACGATCAAATGCTCCTTAAGCAGCGCTTGGGCAAGCTGTACGTCATCAATAGGCGGTTCAAATTCTACACACAGGCTGATGGCACTACTGGGCGGTGAAATACGCTTCACTTGCGGCAAGGTACGCAGTTGATCATGCATCACCTGCTGGCGGCCTAGGTAGTCGCGCTGAATACGGCGGCACCAAGCGTCAAGATCACCATCGAAGATAAACTGGGCAAGCACCGCCTGGTCCAGCATGCGCCCCTCACGAAACAGCTCGCTACGCAGACGATTCATGGGTTCGGATAGTTGACGCGGTACTACCAAATAGCCCAGCCGTAGTCCGGGGAACATCATTTTGGAAAAAGAGCCAACCAAAAAGTGACGCTCAGACTGTGGATCAAACAGCAGATTGGTATGGTCGTCGCGGCTGAACTCGTAATCATCTTCAATGATGTACGCAGGCGCTAATGCATCGCATAGGCGCTGCTTGTCGTGGGCACTGGTAGGCACACTGAGCGGATAGTGGTGGGAGCCAGTGAGATAAGTAAGCTGCACAGGGCCAGACGTTGCGGGCAGGCTATGGCCCTGGCCGGGCTGCCACGGCAACATTTCAATGTTTAAACCCGCGGCGGTAAATACGTTGCGTGCCCCCCAGTAGCAGGGCGATTCCATTACCACGGTATCCCCAACATCCGCCAAGGCCATGGCGCACAGTTCAATACCGTTGTGCGTACCATCGGTAATAATAATTTGATCAATGTCGCAGCGAATATTGCGCCAGCGTTCCAGAAAATCACGTATCGCACGCTTTAACGGCCCATAGCCGCCGGTCGAGTAGGAGAGCAGCAAAGCGTTTTGCGGCACGGTCACGCTGGCATACAGCTGGCGCCACTTACGCATGGGGAATTGGGCGATATCCGGGATGCCGGGCACAAAAGCCCCGCTTTGGATAAGGCTGGCTCCTGGGCCTTGGAGCACTTTCTGTGCGCGTTGGGAAAGTGGACGCTCCTGAGTAAAAACAGCAGGTTTGGTTGCTGGTTTGCGGGACCAGGTGCCTTGGCCGTGGGCCGTTTTAAGCAAGGCTTCGTTAAGTAGCGTATTGATCGCTAATGCCAGTGTCTGACGGGCGACACCTAGGCCTTCCGCTAGCTTGCGGTGAGCCGGTAAGCGCATCCCCGCAGGCCACTCCTGGGTAATCGCATAGCGCAGTGTCTGTTCGATACGCACCTGCTTGCTTAGCCGTTCGGGCTGGAGTGCATAAAGATGCACAAGTTGGTGCACGACCTGTTCACGCTCCATGAAAAGCTCCTTTACCTCCTCCAAAAGCCCTAATAGCGCAAGCTTTCAAACGATTAACGCGAGTCAATTGCGCACCAAGCTGGTGCGCGTGAAAAGTGGTCTAGTCAAACACGAAAGTGGTGTGTACGCGTTCTGCGTCCAGCCTGCTAGCGTGTTTAGATACCGTTGAAACGGCATCAGGATACTGCGCCATAGAGCGCCAACGACAACATCCAATAACCTGCAGGAATCTTGCCATGAACACTCCCTCTTCTGAACAGGATAAGCTCGTACGGGTACTCGCCCGTGGCGATGTATTGGCACTCGCCTTTGGAGCCATGATTGGCTGGGGCTGGATCGTTCTTACCGGCACGGCGATTCAATCGGCTGGCAGCTTGGGCGCTATTCTAGCCTTTATCGTGGGCGGTTTAGCCATTGTACTCGTGGGCCTGACCTACGCCGAACTCGCCTCCGCCATGCCCAAAGTGGGCGGCGAGCACGTTTATAGCTATCGCGCTCTGGGTCATTTGCCCTCCTTTTTATGCACCTGGGCGATCATTCTTGGCTACTTAAGCGTGGTGGCGTTTGAAGCCGTCGCACTGCCCACGGTTATCGAACACTTAGCGCCTAACTACGCCGTCGGGCACCTGTGGACGATTGCCGGCTGGGAAGTAAAAGCCACCTGGGTGGCCGTAGGTGTGGGTGGCTCGCTTGCCATGATGCTGATCAACTACTTTGGCGTTACTACCGCCTCGCTGGTACAGAAAGTCGTTACCGGCATGATTCTCCTGGCAGGCGTGATGTTTGTGACCGGTGCCTTGTTTGAAGGCGAAACCATCAACATGCTGCCGCTTTTTGCCCATGGCGATAACGGTACCGTAGCCGGAATCATTGCAGTGCTGGTCATGGTGCCCTTTCTGTTTGTGGGTTTTGACGTGATTCCCCAGGCCGCAGAAGAGATCAATCTGCCTTATAAGGCCATCGGCAAGGTGCTGATGCTCTCGGTCATTCTGGCGGTCGTGTGGTATGCGCTGATCATTCTGGCGACCAGCCTTGCGCTTGACAGTTCTGAGCTTGCCGCAAGCTCCTTAAGTGTACCGGACGCCATGGGCGCGCTATTTAACGCTCCCTGGGCCAGCAATCTGATGGTCATGGCCGGTATCGCGGGTATCATTACCAGTTGGAACGCGTTCTACATTGGCGGCTCGCGGGCCATCTATGCGCTGGCTAAAGCCGGCATGCTGCCGGCCCCCTTTGGCAAGCTGCATCCACGCTATAAAACGCCTACCAATGCTATCTTTCTGATGGGCTTTCTTTCCTGCATCGCGCCATTCTTCGGCCGCCCGGCGCTAGTGTGGATCGTTAACGCCGGAGGTCTAGGCATCGTGATCGCGTACCTCTTTGTAGCCATCTCCTTTATGGTGCTGCGCGTTCGCGAGCCGGATATGCCGCGACCGTTCCGCATCCGTCACGGCAAGCTTTGCGGCACCCTGGCCATCATTCTGTCCTTCGGCATGGCCTGTCTCTACTTGCCGGGCAGCCCGGCCGCGTTGAGTGGTGCAGAGTGGAGCATCTTCGCTGGCTGGTCGGTACTGGGCATCGCGCTGTATATCCATGCGCTCTTCACCTATGGCCGCGCCTATAGCGACCGACACATGATGGCGGATCTGTAAGCCGTCCTACGACATTCACAGGAGCATTGCATGAGCTTTATCGAACAGTGGTTGCACGAAGCCGTCCCCGCCCTGGTAGGCGGCGAGTGGCGCAAGGGCACAGAGACCTTTGCCGTGGATAATCCTGCCACCGGCGAAACCATCGCCCGTGTGGCAGAGCTTGGCGCGGAAGATACCCGTGATGCGGTCGCCGCTGCTTATGAAGCAGGTAGCGCTTGGCGCGCCACCCCGGTCAAGCAGCGCTCAGCCCTGCTGCGTCGCTGGTTCGAACTGATCATCGAGCACGCCGATGATCTCGCCCGCTTGATGACGCTTGAGCAGGGCAAGCCGCTGGTAGAGGCCAAGGGTGAAGTCACTTACGGCGCCTCGTTTATCGAGTTTTTCGCTGAAGAAGCCAAGCGCATGGCCGGGGAAACCCTGCCTAGCCACGGCGCCGACAAGCGCTTGTTAGTACTGCGTGAGCCGGTCGGCGTTGTTGCTGCGATCACGCCGTGGAACTTCCCGCTGGCAATGATTACCCGCAAGTGCGCCCCGGCTCTTGCCGCCGGCTGCACCGTGGTGATTAAGCCCGCTGAAGCGACGCCCTTAACCGCACTGGCGGCGGCTTATCTGGCGCTGGAAGCGGGCCTGCCCGCGGGCACCATCAACGTGGTGACCGCCTCCAAACCCGCAGAAGTCGGCGAAGTGCTGACCACCGACCCACGCGTGCGTAAGGTGTCGTTTACCGGCTCCACGCCGGTGGGCAAGCGTCTGCTGGCCCAGTGCGCCAGCACCGTGAAGAAGACCGCCATGGAGCTGGGCGGCAACGCGCCGTTTATCGTGTTTGACGATGCCGATGTGGACGCTGCGGTGGACGGTGCTATCGCTTCCAAGTTCCGCAATGCCGGGCAAACCTGCGTGTGCACCAACCGTTTTCTGGTCCAGGACGGCATTTACGATGCGTTCATCAGTAAGCTCACCGAGCGCGTGAAAGCGTTGAAAGTAGGCGATGGTCTGGCAGACGGCAGCGTGATTGGTCCGCTGATCAATCAGGCCGCGGTCGATAAAGTGCAGCACCACGTGGACGACGCTATGCACAATGGCGCCCGCCTTATGTGCGGCGGCGAGCCTCATGCAGCCGGCGAGCGCTTCTTTACGCCTACGGTACTCGCCGATGTGACCACCGCCATGGCCGTGGCCGATGAAGAAACGTTTGGCCCCGTCGCGCCCGTGTTCCGGTTTACGCGCGATGAAGAGGCCATCCAGATGGCCAACGATACGCCGTTTGGCTTGGCAGCCTACTTTTACGCCACTGACTACCGCCGTATTTGGCGCACCATGGAAGCGCTTGAGTACGGCATGGTTGGCGTTAATGAAGGCTTGATCTCGACCGAGCTGGCGCCGTTTGGCGGCGTGAAGGAGTCTGGCCTTGGCCGTGAAGGCTCCCATCACGGTCTCGATGAATTTACTGAATTGAAATACGTCTGCGTCGGCGGCTTATAAGGGGAATGAACATGACTAATCACGAACTGAACGAACTCAAAAACCGCTATGTGGCCAACGGCGCAGCGACCCCGAATACGGCCTTTGCCGAGCGTGCTGAAAACGCCGAGCTTTGGGATGCCGACGGTAACCGCTGGATCGACTTCGCGGGCGGCATCGGCGTGCTCAACCTGGGTCATCGCCATCCGAAAATCGTTGCCGCCGTTGAAGCGCAGTTGCACAAGGTCATGCACACCAGCGCTGCGGTCATCTCCTACGCGCCTTATGTGCAGTTGTGTCAGAAGTTGTGTGAACTGACCCCGGTACGTGGCCCTGAACGTAAAGCCATGCTGGTCAACACCGGTGCCGAAGCGCTGGAAAATGCCGTGAAAATCGCCCGCGCCGCCACTGGCCGCACCGGCATCATCACTTTCGATGGCGCCTTCCACGGCCGCACCATGATGACACTCGCTATGACCGGCAAGGTGCTGCCCTACAAGAACGACTTCGGCCCGATGCCGAGTGACGTATTCCGCGCCCCGTTCCCGAACCCGCTGCACGGCATCAGCGAAGAAGCGTCACTTGATGCCATTCGCACGCTGTTCAAGACCGATATCGCCCCGCACCGCACGGCGGCGATCGTGATTGAGCCGGTACAGGGCGAAGGAGGTTTTTACATTGCCTCACCGGATTACCTGAAAGCGCTGCGTGCGCTGTGCGACGAACACGGTATTCTGCTGATTGCTGACGAAGTGCAGTCCGGCTTTGCGCGCACCGGCAAGCTGTTTGCGCTGGAACATAGCGGCATCGAGGCGGATATTCTGACGACTGCCAAGAGCCTGGCCAACGGCATGCCGCTGTCTGCCGTAGTGGGTAGTGCCAAGGTGATGGATGCCTCTGGCCCCAACTCGCTCGGCGGCACCTATAGTGGTAACCCGCTCTCCTGCGCCGCGGCGCTGGCGGTCATTGACGTGATCGAGGAAGAAAATATCCTTGAGCGCAGCGCGCAGATGGGCCGCCTGCTGGCTGAACGTTTTGGCGTCTGGGAAGAGCGCTTCCCCTCCGCGGCGCACGGCCGCCAGCTGGGCGCCATGGCCGCGTTCGAGCTTTTGGATAGTAACGGCAAGCCCGACACTGCGATGACCCAGCAAGTTTGTGCGAAAGCGCGCGAGAAAGGGTTGATCCTGCTTTCCTGTGGCTTCTATGGCAACAGCATCCGTATTCTGGTGCCGTTGACCGTGTCGTCCGAGGTGCTGGAAGAAGGCTTAAGCATTATCGAGCAGTCGCTGGAAGCGCTTAGCTAATACGCCGCGTTAGGTATCTATAGCCTGCCCCCGCCAACAGCATTCGCTTGCTGGGGGACGGGCTAGGGCATCAACAAGCGACAGCCAATCCACTGGCTGCCGCCTGCCGATCAGGCAACGAGAAGGTTAATCCAGCACTTCAAGCTTGTTGGCATCCGCTGGTGTTGGCAGATAATAGAGCGTGGGCACTATCAGCAGCGCAAGCAGCTTTCTTCAAAAGCCTAAGCTGTTCGTTACTTGATGGTGACGTTACCATCAAGTTGTCGCCGGGTAACTAACTTGGCAGGATCAACCCAGCAGGAGAGTTGTCATGTATATCGCCATGAACCGTTTTCAGATTGCCCCAGGCCGCGAAGAGGATTTTCTAGAGGTGTGGCGTAAGCGTGATTCGCACTTGAGTGAAGTACCCGGCTTCAAGCAGTTCAAGATGTTGCAGGGCGCAAGCCAGGAAGAGCACACCGTATTTATTTCTCACAGTGTATGGGAGTCGGAAGCGGCTTTCCGCGCCTGGACCCAGTCAGAGGCGTTTCGCAAGGCTCATGCGGGCGCCAAGTCACCGGAAGGTATCTATCTGGGCCCGCCCAAATTTGAAGGGTATGAGGTCGTGCTTTAAGCACGGGGCAAGCGGCTTGGCCTCTTTAATAGAGCGCCAGGCCGAGCGAGAGCAGTACACTGTAAATCAGCGTCGATAGCGCGGTTTTTTTCAGCATGCCGGTAAGCGTTTCACCGTCGGTGGTGTGGTGTAGCGTTCTGGCAGCGTCTGTTAACGGTTTGGCAACCAGCAGGCAGCTCCAGCTAAGCCAGGGGGCGGGCAGTGCGACCAGATAAATCACGGTGAGCAGCAGCGCCATTGCCAGCAATATCCAGTGGTAGGTAATGGCGTTAGCGCGGCCCAAGCGCACCGCCAGGGTGATCTTGCCGTTGCGCGCGTCGCTTTCGATATCGCGCACGTTATTCACGTTCAATACAGCGGTTGCCAGTAACCCGCAAGCGGCCGCGGGCAGTAGTGTAAGCCCGTCCAGTTGTTGTGCATGCAGGTAGTACGTGCCGAGTACCCCTAACAAGCCGAAGAAGATAAAGACCGCAATATCTCCCAGTCCACGATAGCCATACGGCGTACCGCCCAGCCCTACGGTATACGTGACCGCGGCCAGCAGCGCGGCAGCACCCAGAAGAATAAAGATGAGAATGGACGCCCACTGATTGCCAAAAGCCGTCAGCAGTAGCAACAGCCCACACAGGGCGGCAACGACTGCCATCACCACCATTCCACCGCGCATAGCGCGAGGGCTCAGTAACCCTGACGAGACAGCGCGAACAGGGCCTATGCGCTGGTGATCATCCGCTCCCGTCGCCGCGTCGCCGTAATCATTCGCCAGGTTTGAAAGCACTTGCAGGGCAATCGCCGTTAGCAGGGCAAGTAGTAGCACGCTCGGATTAAACCCCTGTGCGTGCGCCGCAAGGCCTGAACCAAGTAGGATAGAGGCGCATGCCAAGGGAAGCGTACGAGGCCGGGCCGCTAATAACCAAACCTGGAACGGGCGGTGCTTGTCGGGTTGATCCATTGCTTGGGTGTCCTGGTCGTGATGACGTTAAATGACTAAAAGGGCGTGCGTGTCACTGTATTATTAAGTGCTAAAAAGCAGACCTGCGTCAAAAGAAGCAGCGGTGTCTTATCGCAAACTATTGTTAATCCCTCTTAACAGGAGTTAATTTGATGATCGGCGACTTATTTAGACAAAGCAAATATGCAGCGCTTGTTTGGCTAGCCTTCCGGCTTTATCTTGGGATTACTTGGCTCAGTTTGGGAATCGGCAAACTGACGGGCGGTTTTGATGCGCAAGGGTTCCTGAGTAACGCGGTGGCGAATCCTGTGATGCGGGAAGGGAGCATGGTGTATCCCAACTACGTTGCTTTTTTGGAGCATTTTGCGCTGCCCTATGCGGGTATGTTTAATGTGGTGATCCCACTGGGCGAAATACTCGTGGGGTTGGGCTTGATCGTGGGGGTGCTGACCTCCTTTGCAGGCTTCTTCGCTATTGTAATGAATATGTCGTTTCTGATGGCGGGTACGGTCTCCACCAATCCATGGATGATTGCGTTAACCTTTTTCTTACTGGTAGCGGGCGCGAACGCTGGCCATTTTGGGGGGGACCGTTGGGTTCTGCCCTATATCAAGCAGAGGCTGGGCATTGCGCGCCGCATCCGGTTTACCTGAGACGCGGGGCCACTGATTGTCTGAACATATGCGCTGGGTAACAGGCAGCAGCGTCGCTTACGGGTTGGCGCATATGAACAGCCAAAGCGCTGTCGCTGAGCTTATGGACCGGCTTGATGCATTGTCTGTGTCGTCCCTTCAGGGTGTTATACGTCTGAGCGTGCCTTACCGCGTTGATAGCCTGATGGGATGGTTGGAAGCGCAAACGGTTTTTCCGCGCGGCTACTGGAAAGCGCGTGACGCCGGTGCACCTGAGTACGCTACGTTAGGTGTGGTCAGCGCGGCCGACTCGCTTGAGATGCTGCAGGCCGACCTTGCCAAACTCGCGACCTTGCCAGGTGAGCAGCCGGACTATTTCGGCGGTATGGCGTTTGATGCTACATCACCCGGCTGGGCGCATTTCAAAAACTGCTGTTTTATATTGCCGCGTGTTGAGCTCAAGCGCTCACAACAGGGGACGCTATTGACGCTCAATCTGCGTTTTGACGACCGCTGCGGCGATCACGAAATAGCCGAAGCCCGCGCCTTTTTAGCCAGTCTCCAGCAAGAACAACCGCTACCCCCTCTGCGTCCGCATGCCTATTTACGTTATGACGCCCCTGCCCAGCAGGCGTGGTCAGCATGGGTGTCCCAAGTGACCCACGCTGATCAGCTGTGCCATACGCCCAAAGTGGTGTTATCACGAGAGACACGCTTGGTCATCGCGGACGACGCATCGAAAACACCCTCGCCCTGGGCACTGCTGGGCCGCTGGCAGGCAGAGGCGGCGGCGTGCTTTCAACTGGGCATTCAGTGGAATTCAGAGACCGCCTTTATCGGTTGCCCACCGGAGCGCCTTTATCAGCGAGAAGGTACGCAGCTGGTAACCGAGGCGCTAGCAGGTACCACTCATCGTGGCGCTGATGCACAGCAGGACCAATACCTTGCCGAGGCACTGCTGGCAGATACGAAAAATAGCCTGGAGAACCAGTGCGTTTATGAGGATATTCTTGCCCGGCTTGAGCCCTTGTCTCACGTTGTTCAAACCGGGGAGGCCCATGTTCTCAAGCTGCGCTCTGTGCAGCATATCCGCCGCCTTATTCATGCTGAGTTACATCACACGGTGACGGACCAGGCGCTGCTTGCCAGTTTGCCGCCTACTCCAGCGGTAGGCGGTGTTCCTCGCGCATTGGCGCTGGCGTTTATTCGACAGCACGAACGCCACCAGCGGGGCTGGTACGCCGGTGTGTTTGGCCGGGTGAGCCTGGCCAGTACGGAGCTTGCGGTGGCGATCCGGTGTGCTCATATCGGCGCTAATGAAATTCGCCTTTATGCCGGTGCGGGCCTTGTCGCGGGCTCTCAGCCTGATGCAGAGTGGCGCGAGCTGGACAACAAAATTGCCGACATTATGTCGCTGCTCAACATGGGGTAATACCAATGACCGCGAACGCCATGCCGCGCGGCTTTCCGCTTCAGCACGCTACCTTTAACCATGTGTGGGCCGCGCTGCTGCTTGAGGAGCTTTACCGCTTGGGCATGCGCGACATTGTGCTGGCGCCTGGCTCGCGCTCGTCGCCGCTCACCATGGCGGCCAGCGAGCATGCCGGACTTCGCTGCCACTGCCATTTTGACGAGCGTGGCCTGGCCTTTATGGCACTGGGTCTTGCGCGCGGAAGCGGCCGCCCGGTAGCGGTTATCACCACCTCGGGTACGGCGGTTGCCAATCTGTATCCTGCCGTTGTGGAAGCCAAATTAATGGGTGTGCCGCTGGTAGTGCTCTCAGCCGACCGTCCTATTGAGCTACTGGATAACGGCAGTAATCAGGCTATCGACCAGCGCGATATCTTTGCTCGTCATACCGTGGTGCATCACGACCTTCCGCCCCCAGGCCCTGAACTGAGCGCCGCGTTTCTACTCAGCACTATTGATCAGTCCATTGATCAACAGCAGCGTACGCCAGGCCCTGTGCATTTTAACTGCCGCTACCGCGAGCCTCTTTACCCCGGCCACCAGAGAGAGGATGCCTCGGATTATCTGGCGCCTCTCGGAAGCTGGTTGGCCTCTTCAGTGCCGTGGAGCCAGTGGGTATCCAGTACGCAAGCGCCTGTGTTTTCTACCGAGTGGGCAGATTTTTCGTGTCAGCGAGGCGTTATCGTGGCGGGATGTATAGATGACCCGCACCAGGCGCAGCAGGTGGTGACGTTATCACGTCGATTAGGCTGGCCACTGTTGGCGGATCTACAAAGCCAGATACGTTTTGACCGCCAAAACGTGATTCATTTTGACCTGGCGCTGCACGATCCACATTTTGTCGAGGAGTTGGAGCGGGCCGATGTGTTGCTGCAATTTGGTGGGCGTCTTATCTCCAAGCGCCTGACGCAGTTTATTGCTCGCCATTCGTGGCAGGATGTTTGGCTGGTGGACTCGCGCCCCCAGCGGCTCGACCCTGATTACAGCGTTAAGCGCCGCTTCGTTTGCCCGCCCGAGGCTGTGGTGGCCGCGCTTGAACCTGAAAATAACCATGAGCGTGAGACTGGGACAGGTGCTGAGCGCACGCCTTGGCACCAGCTTAACCAGTGCCAACAGCGCATCAGCGATATCGTGAATCAACGCTGTAACACCTTTTCAGAGCTGGGCATTTGTCATCGGTTGTTGCAGCAGGCAGCCGGGCAGCTGTTTGTCGGTAACAGTATGCCCGCAAGGCTGATGAACATGCTGGGTACGTACCGCACAGCGCCTTTGCGGGTATTTACCAACCGCGGGGCTTCCGGTATCGATGGGCTGATCGCCACGGCCTACGGCGCCAGTGCTACCAGTGACCAGCCCACCACACTGATCGTGGGCGATATCAGCGCGCTGCATGATCTTAATAGCTTGGCGCTGTTGAAGCAGGCCGTTCAACCGCTGGTGGTGATCATTCTTAACAATGACGGCGGCAGCATCTTTCATATGCTGCCAGTGCCTAAGGAAGGTGAGCTACTTGAGCATTATTTCCGTCAGCCACACGGTTTGAACTTTGAGTACGTGGCGCAAATGTTTGGGCTTGCCTACGCTGCACCTGGCTCGCTGGAAAGTTTCGATGCGGCCTATGCCCGAGCCTTGGAAAGTGGCGTTACACTGATTGAGATTAACGTGCCGCATCAGCAGGTTGCAGACGATCTTGTGGCGCTGGCGGCAACGCTGGGTAGGCTCGATAACCATGAAGACTGAACATGAAGAGCACGCCCAGCCATGCCCAACGCTGGTTATGCTGCACGGCTTGTTAGGTGATCGCTACGATTGGGCGGAGGTCATCGCCGCGTTGAAAGATGTGCCGTGCCTGGCGTTGGATTTACCGGGCCACGGCCAAAATCACCAGGTGGCGGTCAACTCTTTCTCCGCTTTTCATCACTGGCTAACCGATACGTTGGCCGCGCAGGATATTCGCCGCTATTGCTTGCTGGGCTACTCGCTGGGAGGGCGTTTGGCGCTTGATCACGCCAGCCGCCAACCTGCGGGGCTTGAGGCGCTTTGGCTGGAGAGCGCTCATCCAGGCTTGCCGGAAAGCGAGCGCGATGAGCGTATTGCTCATGATGCACGCTGGGCACAACGTTTTGCACTGGAACCTCTTGAACGCGTGCTTACCGACTGGTATCGGCAATCCGTCTTTGCTGACCTTACGCATACGCAGCGAGCGCGGCAGATTGAACGACGGCTGGCCAATCATGGCCCGTCCGTGGCGACAATGCTGCGAAGCACGTCGCTCGGCAGGCAGTCATCTCAGTGGCCGTGGCTGGCTGAAACGTCACTTCCCATTGGTTACTTTTCAGGTCGGCAGGATACTAAATTTCATGCACTTGCCGACCGCTTGGCTAACGTAGCCCCTCGTGTGCACCTTATGGCGCTGGAAGGTGGGCATAACCTGCATACAGAGCAAGCGAAAAGCATCGCCGAACCGATTAGCCGATGGTATCAACGCCTCGGCTAAACGGCTCGCTCACCTGGATTCAGTTAATCAACAGCAGCCACGGCAAACCGATAGCCAGCCAGGCCACTAAGAACAGCAGACCAAAAATAGCCCCAAGCCGCCAATAAAGGGCGCTTGGCAGATAGCCGCTGCCATAGTAAACCGGGCTTGGGCCGGTGCCGTAGGGAGTAATAATGCCCATAAAGCCCAAGGTGGGGAGCAGCAGCAGGATAAACATCTGCATATCCAACCCTGCAATACCGGAAGCCGCCGCCAGCATCACCGGCAATAGGGCGGTAACGTGGGCCGTGACGCTGGCAAACAGGTAGTGCAGGAGATAGAAAATCACCGTGAGCGCCACCATCGCCATGACGGGGTTAAAGTGACTGATTTGTTCACCCACCATGCCACCAAACCAATTGACGAACCCGACCTGGCTCAGCCCGCCTGCCAGCGCCACCAGTGTTGCAAACCACACAAAGGTATTCCAGGCAGCTCGATTGTCGAGGATATCGTTCCAGCTCACGATGCCGGTCAGCAGCATGCAGCAAATCACCACCAGGCCTACCAGGGATGCGGACACAACATCGCCCGCAAAAATCCACAGCAGTAGCGCAGTGACGACCATGATGACCAGCAGTATCTCGTTGCGAGTAAGCGCACCCAGTTTGTTCAGCTCATCCCGCGCCCAGTTGGACACTTCTTCACCGGCTTTCACTTCTGGCGCGCATAGCCAGTAACAGAGCAGTGGGACCAGCAACAGCAGCAGAATGCCAGCGGGCGCTACGGCGATAAACCACTGCCCCCAGTTAATATGGATACCGGTAGCGCTTTCTGTCAGAGCAATGGCCAGCAGGTTGGGGGCAAGCGCGGTTAGAAACAGCGAGCTGGTCACACAAGTAGAGGTGATCGCTGTCCACATCAGAAAACTGCCCATGCGTTTCATGCTGGGGTCATTGGGCAGGGAGTCGTAAAGTGGTGGTAGATTGCGAATGACTGGATAAATGGTGCCCCCGCTACGCGCCGTGTTGGAAGGTGTAAAAGGCGCCAGCACCGCATCGGCGATCATTACCGCGTAGCCCAGCGTTAATGTGCGCTTGCCCATGGCCTTGACCAGCCAAAGTGATATGCGCCTGCCAAGGCCGGTTTTTTCATACCCCAGCGCGAACATAAACGCGCCAAAAATTAGCCATACAGTCGAGTTGGTGAACCCCGAAACTGCCCATGAAAAGGCCTGGTTGGCAGCATTAAAGCCTTCGGTTGCTAGCTGTTCGGGTGAAAACAGCACCCAACGGGAGAGCAGTGCCACCAGAGTCACGCCGATTAACCCAATGACCGCGCCTGGCAAGGGTTCAAAAATCAGCCCAACCACACAGCCCAGGAAAATAGCGAAGAAGTACCAAGCGTGAGGTGCAACCCCCTCAGGCGTGGGTATCAACGCAACGATAATGGCCACTACAAGCGGCGCCAACAACTTCCAGTCAAATGCCGATTGCACGCTACTGTTCATATCAAGCTGCCCCCTCTTATTGGCTGCGAAAGCAGCCGAATCTCTTCACTGCTAACGCTGTTGATTTTCATCTGCTTGCGGTTACATACATTGCAGAGAATGGCGATAGCGACTAATAGTTAAAAATTGTAGTTGGAATTCTTTATTAAAATTAATAAATGAGAAATTAAACTTAACTACTCTTGTTAAAGCATCGCCTGTCTTAAAGGTGCATTTCTTGATATGCGTCAATAGAGCCTGGCATGCGGGGATAGCACGTACCTGGAGTGTGATAAGTTCAAAGACACCGCATCGAAGCGTGTCGTCACTACCGCCTTTGGCCTGGCTACAGAAAGGGAGCATCATGCAGCATCGAGATTTCGATATCGTGATTGTGGGTGGAGGCGGCGCAGGCTTGCGTGCCGCTATCGCCGCGGCAGAAAGCGCCAAGGCACAGGGCATTTCTCAAAGCATCGCACTGATTTCCAAGGTCTATCCTATGCGCTCCCATACCGTTGCTGCTGAGGGTGGTGCGGCGGCGGTAACCAGCGAGGAGGATACGCATCAGGCACATTTTGACGACACTGTGTCGGGTGGCGACTGGCTGGTTGAGCAAGGCGTGGTGGATTATTTTGTGCATCATGCCTACCAGGAGCTGGTGCAGATGGAGCGCTGGGGCTGCCCCTGGAGCCGCAAGGAAGATGGCAATGTGCAGGTACGCCGCTTTGGCGGCATGAAAACCGCACGTACCTGGTTTGCCGCCGATAAAACCGGCTTTCACATGCTGCATACCCTGTTTCAAACCTCGCTCAGATATTCCCAAATTGAGCGCTTCGATGAGTATTTTGTCCTTGATCTTGCCGTGCACGAAGGGGCCGTTATTGGCGTCATTGCCCTTCAAGTGGCCACCGGCGAGCTTATTCTGCTGCGCGCCAAAGCCGTGATATTGGCAACAGGAGGTGCCGGGCGCCTGTTTCGCTTTAATACCAACGCAGGGATCGTGACTGGCGACGGGATGGCGATGGCCTATCGCCACGGTGTGGCGCTTAGGGACATGGAGTTTGTTCAGTATCACCCCACGGGCCTTCCCGGCTCCGGCATTTTAATTACCGAAGCGTGTCGTGGCGAAGGGGGTATTTTGCTCAACAAGGATGGCTACCGCTACCTTCAGGATTACGGGCTGGGCCCGGAAACCCCACTGGGCAAGCCGGAAAACAAGTACATGGAGCTGGGCCCTCGCGATAAGCTCTCACAGGCCTTTTGGCAGGAGCAGCAGGCGGGCCGCACTGGCACCTTTGGCGATAGCGATGTGGTCTATCTTGACCTGCGCCACTTGGGCGAAGCCTACCTTCTTGAGCGCCTGCCCTTTATCTGCGAGCTGGCTAAATCCTACATTAACGTTGACCCGGTCAAAGAGCCGATCCCTATCCGCCCGGCGGTGCACTACACCATGGGCGGTATTGAAACCAATCCCTACTGTGAAACGTCGGTTGCCGGGCTTTATGCGGCGGGTGAATGTGCCTCTGTTGGGCTGCATGGTGCTAATCGCTTAGGCTCCAACTCGCTCACTGAGCTGCTGGTGTTTGGCCGTTTAGCAGGGGAGCAGGCAAGCCAGCGCGCGGCGCAAACCGAGTGGGCAGACACGCACCTTCTGGAAACCCAGGCTGCCCATCAGCAGGCAAAACTAGCGCATCTTTGTGATGGTGAGGGCAGCGGCGAGACGTGGGTGACGCTTAAGCATGCCATGGTGCAGGCCATGGAGAGTGGCTGCGGTATTTATCGTACCGAAGAGGGTATGCGGCAGTCGTTGGGGACGATTCGTGAACTGCGGGCGCGCTATCAGAAGATTCGTGTCAACGACACCAGCAAAATATTCAACACAGAGTTGCTTGAGTGCATTGAACTTGGCTACGGGCTGGATATTGCCGAGGCATCTTGCCTTGGCGCACTGGAGCGGCGTGAGTCCCGCGGCGCTCACCAGCGCTTGGATGACGGCATGCAAACGCGCGATGACGTTAACTACCTCAAGCACAGCCAGGTGTTTTATCAGGGCGATGCACACGCTAGGTTGGCATGGCAGGAAGTTGACGTGCGTTTTTCCGCGCCCGCAGAACGCACCTACGGGGATGCGTCCAAGGGAGGCAAGGCATGAGTACTCAGCAGGTATCCACCCGGCGCATCAGCGTCAAACGCTATTTACCCGACAATTCTACCGAGCCCTATTGGCAGGAGTATGAGCTGCCAGTCGACGACAGCACCTCATTGCTGGATGCGCTGAATCACATCAAAGAGCAGCTCGACAGCACTCTGAGCTACCGCTGGTCGTGTCGCATGGCGATCTGTGGCTCCTGTGGCGTTATGGTGAATGGCGTCCCCAAGCTTGGCTGTAAGACCTTCCTGCGCGACTTCGACGATGAGATCCGCATTGAACCATTGGCGCACTTTCCCGTGCAGCGCGACTTGGTGGTTGATATGGAGATATTCCTCGATCACCTGGCCGCCGTTAAGCCCTATCTGATAGACGACAATCCGGTAAAGCCCTTTGATCCGAAGGCGCCAGAAACCTATCGACAGTCGCCCAGACAGCTTGCCCGTTACAAGCAGTTCGCTAACTGTATCAACTGTGGGCTTTGCTACTCCGCTTGCCCGCAGTTTGGGCTTAATCCTGAGTTTATTGGCCCAGGAGCCATTGCACTGGGGCACCGCTATAACCTGGACAGCCGGGACCATGGCAGCACGCAGCGAATGGCCGAATTGAACCGCCATGAAGGTGTGTGGAGCTGCACCTTTGTGGGCTTTTGCTCAAAGGTGTGTCCCAAGCACGTTGACCCAGCGGCGGCTATCAATCAGAGCAAAGTGGCGTCCGCTAAGCACACGCTAATTGCGCTGTTTAAGGGCTAGGAGAAAGGGTATGGATAAGTCGACATCTCAACGCTTTGTGCCGTTAAAACGTAACTGGTGGCTGAAACTCCGCTTTTTTAAACTCTATATGCTGCGTGAAGCGACGGTGTTACCGCTGGTTTTTTTCCTGCTCTGCATACTGGCGGGCATGGTCGCGCTGCTCCAGGGCCCAGAGAGTTGGCAACGATGGATCGCCTTTATGGGATCTCCCATCGTTTTGCTGCTCAACCTTTTGGCGCTAGCCGCCAGCCTGTTTCACGCGGCGACCTTTTTTGTGCTGTTTCCTCGCGTTATGCCGCTGCGTATCGGTAACTACCAACTGCCGGATAAGGCGATTGTGGCGGGGCAGTGGGCGGGCGTTCTGGCCGTACTGCTGCTGTTCATCTGGCTGTTTGGGAGGGCGTCTGTATGACTAAACCAACCATGAATGCGTCAGGCGCAGGCAGCCAGCGCACGAATCAGCCACTCCACCACCAGGCCTACGATGAGTCGCTGTGGTGGGGGCTATTCAGTGCAGGTGGCGTCTGTTTTGCTGTGCTGCTGCCCTCTGCCATCCTGTTTTTTGCCGTGCTGCTTCCCTTGGGCTGGCTACCTGCCAACGCACTCAGCCATGAGCGTGCATCGGCACTGCTATTCAGCGTGCCAGGCTTTCTATTTGTTGGTGCGGCGGTCTGTTTGCCGCTGTTTCATGCCGCCCATCGCCTGCGCCACGGAATGTTTGACCTTATTTTGGGCCGCGACACTACCAATAAAAAGCTGATGTATGGCGCTGCGGCGCTGTTAAGCCTTCTGGCACTAGGGCTGGTCGTGGCAGGTATGTTGCGCTAAGCCCGAAAGACGCCAATACCTAATAAATCAGGGAACTTTGAATGATCCACGGACTTACAGAAGCGGAACTCTATCAACCGGTTGAGTGGCAGGACCACTCCGGCGACTACCAGGATATTCGGTATCATATCTCCAAAGAGGGCATTGCGCGCATTACCATCAACCGCCCAGAGGTGCGTAACGCCTTTCGCCCCTTAACGGTTAGCGAAATGATTCAGGCGCTTGGTCGCGCACGTCACGATAGTAGCGTCGGCGCGATTTTGCTCACCGGCGCAGGCGATAAAGCGTTCTGCTCCGGCGGTGATCAGCGTATTCGCGGTGACTATGGCGGCTACCAGGATGAGCAGGGCACTCATCACCTGAACGTGCTGGATTTTCAGCGCGATATTCGTACCTGTCCCAAGCCGGTTGTCGCCATGGTGGCAGGCTACGCGATTGGTGGTGGGCATGTGTTGCATCTTATGTGCGATCTGACCATTGCGGCGGATAATGCGGTTTTTGGTCAGACCGGCCCCAAGGTAGGCTCTTTCGACGGCGGCTACGGTGCCTCGTATATGGCGCGCATTGTGGGCCAGAAAAAAGCCCGCGAAATCTGGTTTTTGTGCCGCCAGTACAGCGCTGCGCAAGCGCTGGCGATGGGCTTGGTCAACCACGTGGTGCCGCTGGATGAGCTTGAAAAAGAGAGCGTGCGCTGGTGCCGGGAGATGCTGCAGCACAGCCCCATGGCGTTACGCTGCTTGAAAGCGGCACTGAATGCCGACTGCGATGGCCAGGCCGGGCTGCAGGAGCTAGCGGGTAACGCCACTATGCTCTATTACATGACTGATGAAGGCCAGGAGGGGCGTAACGCGTTTAATGAGAAGCGGCCCCCGGATTTCTCACGTTATCCGCGTAACCCTTAATGCCATTAGCGCTTTACCACTACGCGCTGCCACTTCGCCAGCCGCTGCTGCTTAACGGCCAGTGGATCACGCAGCGTGAAGGGCTGTTGGTGTCGGTTAACGGGCAGTGGGGTGACATTGCGCCACTGCCCGGCTTTTCAGTTGAAACCTTAACCGATGCCGAGACTGAAAGCAGGGCCTGCCTAACCGCCTTGAAGCGCGGTGAAAAAGCAGTGCCCACGCTCCCTTCGGTACAGTTCGGGTTCGGCTGTGCACAGCACGTTTGGCCCCAACACTGTCCCGCCGCGTTAGCGCCTTACCCACTATTACAAGGCGAACCTGTATCGCTGATCGCGATGCTGGATCGCGCGTTAGACAACATACTGAAGGGCGGGCAGCCGCCACCTTCGCGTCTCAAGCTCAAGGTAGCGCGTTACGCCATGAGCGACGAGCTAGCGCTAATTGCCAGGCTGTCTGAAAAGCTGCCCGCTACCCAACTGATTCTGGATGCCAACGGCGGCTGGACAAGGGAAGAGGCCACGCGGTTTTGTCGACAGCTACCACGTGAAAAGATCGACTACCTGGAAGAGCCTTGCTCCACTTTTGCTGACACCATTGCCGTGGCCGATGCAGCGGGTGTGAAGATTGCGCTGGATGAAACGTTGTCACGTAACGCGCCCTGGTATTCCCATCCTCATATTGCCGCCCTAGTGATTAAGCCTACATTGATAGGCGCATTAAGCGCCTGCGAGGCACTTGTACAGCGGGCGCGGGCAGATAATCTGCGGGTGGTTATTTCCTCAAGTTTCGAGTCTGACCTTGGCCTGGGCTTGCTGGCTCGGCTGGCCTGCCAATGGGCGCCCGAAGAACCACCGGGGCTGGATACCGGAAACTGGCTGGCTGAACGGGTAACCACCACGACAGGTGATGTCGTTGCCGGGCGCTTAACGTGCCTCTATCAAGCGACGTGTCTCTATCAAGCTATGCAGGAATAACCAGGAGCGTGCCGAGTGATGCAGCCTTGCCCCGTTAACTATTGGGCCACCGAAACTCCGCAGCATATTGCGCTACACAGTGGCTCAGTGACGCTTACTTATCGAATGCTCGACAGGCGTATCGCCGCGTTGTCGCGACAGCTGGCGCAAAAGGGGTTTCAGCCTGGGGACAAATTAATGGCCCCGGCCAAAGGCGCATTGGCCTCGCTATTATTGGCCTGGGCTTGTCTGCGTGTCGGGGTGGTTTTCTGCCCGCTTAACCCGGCCTTTCCAAGCGCCCAGCAGCACGCGCTTGCCCAGCGCCTGCAGGCCAGCCGCATTTGTTATACGGAAGGTGAGCAGGGCGACGCGCAGGTAACGTCATCTGCTCCAGCGCCGATTACCCTCGATTTTTCCGAAGAGCTAATTACCGAACAAGCGGTGCAGCTGAATACCGAACAGCGCTGTAACACGATTTTTACCTCGGGTTCCAGCGGCATGCCTAAAGCGGTACTGCATCGGCTGGGGAATCATCTGGCCTCGGCCAATGGTTCGGCAGCCTTAATTCCTGTTGACCAACAGAGCGGCTGGCTCTTGTCGCTACCGCTGTTTCATATTGGCGGCTACGCGATTCCCTTTCGCGTATTTCTCGCAGGTGGCCGGGTCATTCTGGATGATGGTGATGCGCCGCTGGCTGCACGCCTGGAACAACAGCCTATTACGCACCTTTCACTGGTACCCACTCAGCTCTGGCGCTTGTTACAAGCGGGCTTTGACCCCGCCAGGACACAGCTGCGCGAACTGCTGTTGGGCGGCGCGGCAATCCCCGCACCGCTGGTGGCACACATGACCTCGCTGGGGCTGGCGCCAAAAGTTAGTTATGGGCTATCTGAAATGGCAAGCCAGGTCTGTACCGGTGCTCCCTCGGCACCAGGTGTTGTCGGCAAGCCACTTCCGGGGCGCGATGTTCGGATTATCAACAATGAAATACAGGTGCGGGGCGATACCCTGTTTAGCGGCTATTTAAATAATGGTGCGCTGGACCCAGCCCTAAATGATGAGGGTTGGTTTGCCACGCGGGACAAGGGGTATTTCAATTCTGCGGGGGAACTGGTGGTTGAAGGGCGGCTGGATAACGGCTTTATCTCCGGCGGTGAGAACATTCAGCCGGAAAGCATCGAACAGCGGTTGGTGGATCACCCTAGCGTCGCCCAAGCGCTGGTGGTTGCTGTGCCACACCCCGAGTGGGGTGAGCGCCCCGTTGCCTTTATTGATTGGCAGGCGAAAAGCGGCGAAGATCAGGCCCTGGCCCGTTGGGTGCGCGAGGCGCTGCCGGGCTTTATGGTGCCCGATGCATGGTTGGCGTGGCCCTCGGTGAAAGGGCTAAAGCCCTCACGCACGCACTTTGCCAAACTGGCCCAAGAGCAGTTGGCGGTGATGTAAAACGCATCCATTAACGTTCGTTGGCTATGTGAGTTTCCATTCTCGACTCGCCTTCTGAGAAGGTGGATCTCTTTATTTTTGATAAGGACATTTATGAGCTCTTCTCAAGCGCCGGATACGCGGCGCGCAGGCGTATTTTTAGGGGCGGCGCTCGCTTTCATGATCACCATGGTGGGCACCACGCTGCCCACGCCACTTTATCCGATCTATCAGCATGAATTTGGTTTTTCGGATCTGATGATTACGGTCATCTTTGCGGCGTATGCGGTGGGGGTCATTTCAGCGTTATTGATTACCGGGCAATGGTCTGATCAGCTAGGGCGTAAGCCGCTGCTGCTTGCCGGGCTTTTCCTGTCAGCGGTAAGCGATATCGTATTTTGGCAAGCCGATGGGTTAGGCATGTTGCTTACCGGCCGCGTACTTTCGGGGCTTTCGGCGGGCATCTTTACGGGTACTGCCACCGTGGCTGTCATGGAGCTGGCACCACGTTCCTGGGGGCGCTCCAGCACGTTGGTTGCTACCGCCGCCAATATGGTCGGGTTAGGTGTCGGGCCGATACTTGCGGGGGCGCTGGCCGTGCTGTTTGCGGCACCGTTGGTGCTGCCGTTTGCTATTCACTTCGCGTTAGCGCTGGTAGCGGTGGTGTGTATCTGGCGAGCGCCTGAAACGGTTACGCGCCCAGCGAATATCAAGCTTCGCGTTCAAACACCTAAAATCCCTCCTGAGGTGCGCAGCGTTTTTATACCCGCGGCTATCGCAGCGTTTGCTGGTTTTATGGTGTTCGGTTTTTATACCGCAGCAACCCCCGCCTTCCTGGGCCAGCAAATGGGCTACACCAATCATGCACTGATAGGGTGTGTGGCAGGGCTGCCGTTTATCGCCTCGACCGTTGGGCAAATGTGTCAGGGGCGGCTGCCTGAGCCTGGAAGATTGCCGATTGGGTGTGCTGTGCTGCTTGTCGGTGTGCTCATCATTGCGTGGGGGATTGCTTACGAGCAACTGCTGGGTTTCATACTGGGCGCCATTGTTGCGGGCATTGGTCAGGGCATTACCTTCCGGGCGGGCATGGGCGCGATATCGGCGGCCAGCTCCCCTCAGCACAAAGCGGCAACGGTATCGTCTTTTTTCGTTGTTGCCTATGTGGCGATCTCGCTGCCCGTCGTCGGTATCGGCCTACTGGGGATAGTAGCCGGTCAACAAATCACCGCGCTAACGTTTGATCTAATCGTGGCGCTGCTTTGTTGTGTGGCGTTGGTGCTGCTATTGAAGCCACACCGTCTTGGCCGTGGAGCTACTCGCGACGCTGGCCGATGAGCGGTACCGACGTATCAAACTTATGCCGCTTGCGCTGTGCTTTTTGGGTCTCTGCCATAGCGTTATAGAGGATACGCTGCTGATCTTAATGCTGGGTAGGATAACGATGCTTGGATCAATCAGTGAACGATTAGTTGGCTTTCAAGCCGCTTGTTAATCTCTCAAGTAAAGCTCCCCCTTGCCCACCAGTACAGCACTGCCGCCTACCTGAACCAGGCCGTTATACAGGGTGGTTTCAATAACGCTGGCGCGGCCCATTTCAACGCCTTGATAGAGTGTCCAGTGCGTCGTTTCGTTAAGGGCTGCCAAATACCCGGTTAATGCCGCTGCGGCACTGCCGGTTGCGGGGTCTTCGCAAAGGCCATGTTCTCTGGAGAACATGCGGCTTCGAAGCGTAGCTTTTGAGCGGTCAGCCGCTTCTGTTGCGTAAAGATATATTTGCTCCGCACCGCTCGGGGCAACGGTCTCTGCCCATATGGTTGCTGAAATGTGTATGTTTTTTAGGGCTGCGGGGGCGCTCAGCTCGATCAGATGAAACGCCAGCCCGCAGGATGAGATAACCGGCGTGCCGATGACCTGATGGGGTTGCAAGCCGAGTAATGCCACCGCCGATTGCTGGTCCAGTGTGCTTGGCGTAATGCTGGCGGGCCTTGCGGTTGTAAACACGGCGTTCTCACCTGAGTAGCGAATGGGTAACTCGCCTACCGGCGGGTGAAGCACCAGCGTTTGCGTACGGCTAATCAAGCCAAGCTCGGCTAGAAGCTGCGCGGTGCCGACGGTCGGGTGGCCGGCAAATGGTAGCTCTTGGGTGGGCGTAAAGATCCGCATCGGGTAGTGGTTTGGCTCAATGGGCGCACTTAAGAACACCGTTTCGGCAAGATTAAGCTCATTGGCGATTGCCTGCATGGTGGCTGTTGTCAGCCCGTCGGTGTTTAAAAATACCGCCAGCTGATTGCCCGTGAAAGGCTGATGAGTAAATACATCGAGTAAGTAATATTCAGCGATTTTCATACTGGTCTCTTCAAGTTGTGTGTTTCCAAAAGGATTTACGGCCCTCCCTTTGTGCCTGGGCACGGGTGATGCCAATATCTCTTAGCAGCCGGTCATCAAGTGTCAGCAACTGGCGGCGGCTACGTTCGCGGTGGGCGCATATTTGAGAGCGTAGCTGAGCCAATGAATCATCCAATACGCACTACTAACGAGCGCCCTTCACGAGTAACCCGCCGTTGGCGAATGTATATGCCATAAGAGAGGTCGCTCTTCATAAAAACGATGCATACTTATACCTTTGGCCGAGGCTTGGTGCGATTTTTATAGATTCCTGCAACATTCTGATTTTACTGTTCTTTAAGAATATCTTTCTGATCAAAAATTGACCTAAATCGCTGGTGGATTTTCTACTGCCTATTTTTATCTTGCAGAACAGTCATCTACAATTAGACCGTTCCCCACAGGCGTGGGGATGAACCGTGCTGGATTACCGGGGCATTCCACCCTTAATTCCGTTCCCCACAGGCGTGGGGATGAACCGCACAGGCTTGGAGAGAGGCACAGAACCATTCGCCGTTCCCCACAGGCGTGGGGATGAACCGTATATATAAAAAGGAGGGGTATAAGGGGTGTACCCATAATGCCTACACACATTGCAACGCGTAGCGTTACGCGCTACAATGTGTGTAGATTCGACGGCAAGGGAGGCAAAGCGATGCGATGATAAAGAAAATCAAACACAAAGGCCTGAAACGGCTTTATGAGCGGGGGGAGCCCCAAGGAGTACAGCCTAACCATGTAGACGATTTAAGAGACATACTGGCAGCACTGGATGCCGCAACCAAGCCAAACGATATGGATTTACCAGGTTTTGATTTCCATGGCTTGAAAGGTGATAAGAAGGGCTTTTTTTCAGTGCATGTAAACGGTAATTGGGTAGTGATATTTACGTTTGATGGGGAAGATGCACACCTTGTTGACTATTTAGACTACCACTGACGGCGGCGCTCCTTGATAACCGACACGATACGGTTATCAAGGGCCACCGGATGGTTTCGCCACTTGAGCGGTAGCCACGATTGCACAGCCTCTAAATATACAGATTAAAAATATTGTGCATGACGATGATGATTATGATGAGGATAACGTGATGACGATGATGAATCCGCCGCACCCAGGCAGCTTGTTACGCCGCCGGATCGTGCCCGCGCTGGGGCTGAATGTCACTGATTTTTCCAAGAAGCTAGGTATGTCCCGCACAGCGGTATCCCGCGTTTTGCATGAGCATGCCAGCATTTCCCCTGATTTTGCGGTTAGGCTTGAGCATGGCGGTATTGGTAACGCTAAGCACTGGATGACCATGCAGACCAACTACGACCTATGGCAAGCCGAGCATAAAGAGCAAAATCATATTGAAAGAATCTCTGCTGTTTGAATTAGTAAGTTACTAATTCACCAGTCTAAAGCTCAACGGATCGTGCCGTTGGGCTTTTTTTGCTTGGGAA